>NZ_CM147868.1:0-872500 GCF_055808395.1 Oceaniglobus sp. K40-3
TCACGCTTGAGGCGTGACCTCCCCCTTTCCCCACTGACGTCATGCGACGCGAACGATCTCGGCGGTACCGAGGGCGTTGAAGCGGGTCATGAGGGCGATGCGGATGTGGATTTCGGCGGTCTGTCGGTCGGGATCTCGTGCGGCGATGCGTTCGCCGAATGCCTTGAGGCAGCGCATCTTTGCCTCGATCCGGCTGCGGGCGTGGTATCCAGTCCAGCGTTTCCAGAACGCCCTGCCATAGTGCCGGGTGGGCTCGCGGGGTCTCGTTTCGAGACCTTGCTGCCGGGCAGTCTTCTTTCCACTCCCGCCCGTTCTTGCGGATCGGAATGATCGGAACGGCATCTCGCTCGATGATGGCGGAATGGCAACGGCGCGTGTCATATGCCCCGTCCATTGCCCGGCAGGCGATTGCGGAGCAATCGGCCGAGAGGGGCGGCTACAGTGCCGATCGGTTCGCCCTCCGGGATCTGGTCGAGCAGGTCTGGCAGCACTGGGCTGTCGCCGTCGCGGCTGGGAGTGAATTCGACGGCGCGGATGTCGGACGTGGCAGTATCCATGGCCAGATGGACCTTGCGCCGCTCGCCATCGTCGCTCGGACCGATGGCGCGACATGGCTCGCCGTCGGCCCTGCACCCCGTGCTTGCGAACCTGCCACTCACCATCGCCGAGGAACTTGATCCCGGTGCTGTCCACTGCCCGGCAGTGCATCACGCAGTGATGTCGCGAGAGGGGACGAGCAGGTTGAGCGGCCCGTCGGCACGGCGGTAGGGGATTTGGACGGCCAAGGTCTTCTGCCTCCGGCACAAGGTAGAATAGTCAGGGACTGGCCAGTCCAGCCCGGCCAGTCGCAAGAGGCTGGCGACCATTCCCGCGGTTTGTCTCAGCGGCAGCTTGAACAGCACCTTGATCGACAGGCAGACTTGGATCGCAGCGTTCGAAAAGACCGGCGGGCGCCCGAGGCGCCCCTCATGCGGTGCGAGCCCAGGCCATCTCCTTGTCCACCCGGATCAGCAGCGATCCGCGCTTTCTGAGCGCAGCGTTGTAGTCAGACCAGTTCGTGGTGCGGTAGGGGAGTGTCATGAACTTTGTGTATCTGGCCTGGCCCATGCGGGTTTCAGATACAGTCACGCATTGAAGCGATCCTCGAACATTATGGCGAAATGATTGCGAGCCGCAAACCATTCTCGAACATTCCGGCCGCCTTTCTCAAAGTTGCGGATCGCCAAGTAGATCAGCTTCGTGGCTGCGTCTTCGGTTGGGAACGATCCTCGCGTCTTGATCGATTTGCGGATTACCCGGTTCAAGCTTTCAATTGCGTTGGTGGTGTAGATGATTTTCCGGAGTTCAAGCGTGAAGCAAACGATCCGGGGGATCGTTTGTAGCGCCGAACGGATCAAAGGCAAAGAACGGTATTACCTCTTGCCAAGCCCTGCACCAGGCGGGGGCGATCGACGCATATTTGCTGGCCCACTTTTCCTCGAAGGCATCCAACGCGTCGCCGGCTTGCTCGGCTGTAGGGGCACTGTAAATCCGCCGCAGGTCAGCCGCCACCTCCTTGCGATCTTTCCAGGCACAGAAGTTCAGCGAGTGGCGCACGAGATGGACAATGCACGTTTGCACGGCTGTGTCCGGAAAGGCTGCGGTGATGGCATCAGGGAAGCCCTTGAGACCGTCTACGACCGCAATCAGGATATCTTGCAGCCCACGGTTCTTCAGCTCTGTTGTCAATGAGCGTTCAAAACTGACCCGGTTTCAGCATTTGATTTTGACCCGCCTATTGGGAGGCAAAGCCCTCAGGCGGGCCGCCCTCATATAGCGAGTCCGTCTGTGGGCTTTGCTTGCGGTGCGGTTATTCTTCTCTGCGGCTTTTGCTCTGCGCGAAGCGGTATGACGTATTGCCGGTCTCGATGATGGCGCAGTGGTGCTGACCTGCCCCCCGGAAGTTCCCTCAATCTGATGTAGAGTCTGCCCAACCTGAAGGAGCAGACGAGATGAGGAAAAGCCGTTTTACCGATGCGCAGATAATCGGGATGATCAAAGAGCAGGAGGCTGGTTTGCCAACCGCTGATCTGTGCCGGAAGCATGGCCTGAGCCCTGCGACGTTCTACAAGCTGAAGGCCAAGTATGGCGGGATGGATTTGTCCGATGCTAAGCGGCTGAAGCAGCTCGAGGATGAGAACGCGAAGCTGAAACGCCTAGTGGCAGATGTCATGCTGGACAATGTTGTGCTGAAGGATCTCCTGGGAAAGCCCTGACGACGCCGATGCAACGGCGGGACGCAGCGCTGCGGGCGATGCGGGATCATCCGATCTCTCAACGCCGGGTCTGCGTCCTGATCGGTGTCGATCCCAAGACCGTGCGGCGCGAAAGATCGCCCGATAATCCGGAGGTCCGCCTGGAAATGAACAAGATTGCTGAGAAACGGCGCCGGTTCGGTTACCGGCGCATTGGCGTCCTGCTGGAGCGCGTGGGCATGATTATGAACGAAAAGAAACTTTACCGAATTTACCGGGAAGAGGGTCTGTCAGTGCGCCGCCGTAGAGGCCGGAAACGGGCGCGAGGCAGCCGCACACCGATGCCAGTGCCATTGCGCCCGAACCAGCGCTGGTCCTTGGACTTCCTGTCCGACACCTTCGGAGCCTGTCGCAAATTCCGCATCCTGGCTGTGAACGACGATTGCTGCCGCGAAAACCTATGCCTGGTCCCGGACACGAGCATCTCCGGGGCCAGGGTCGCACGGGAGTTGGATGCGCTGGTCCGGATCTATGGGAGGCCCGCCTGCATTGTCTCGGACAATGGCACCGAGTTTACCAGCAAAGCGATCCTGAAATGGGCAAACGACAACAAGGTCGAGTGGCATTACATCGATCCCGGCAAGCCGCAGCAGAACGGCTACATCGAGTCATTCAACGGCAGCCTCCGCGATGAATGCCTGAACGAAGAGATCTTCGACACCTTGGCAGATGCCCGCCGAACGCTGGCCCTCTGGCGCTACGATTACAACAACGTCAGGCCACACTCATCGCTCGGCAACAAGACCCCAGCAGAAGCGCGCCGGGCGCTTGACCTACATGATGGCACCGCGCCCGGCGCGCTTGCCACACCCGAAATCGACGACTATCAAACCCAAGGACTCTCGTTATGAATGAGGGACGACCGGGGGGCAGGTCAGTGCGTGACGCGGTCCAGCAGCGCGGTTGTCATCTTGGCATCCACTGCCCGGCAGTCGCTGCTTGCAGCGATGAGAGGGGCCGAAGACAGCGACCCATTCCCCGAACTCCAGATTGGTGGTGATGATGACGCTGGTTTTCTCGTAGAGCTTGCTGATCAGGTGGAACAGCAGTGCGCCGCCGGATTTCGGGAAGGGGATGTAGCCCAACTCGTCGATGATGGCGCAATCCAGGGCCGACAGTTGCCGGATGATCTTCCCGGCGTTGCCATCGGCCTGTTCCTTGATCCACTGCCCGGCAGTGCATGTTTACATGCATGAGAGGGAGGGCATTGATCAGATCGACCGCGTTGAAGAAGCGGGCCTTTTTGCCGTTGTTGATCAAGGCGGTTCCAAGCGCGATGGCGATGTGGGTTTTGCCTGTTCCGGTTCCACCCACCAGGATGAGGTTGTGTGCCTCTTCGGTAAACTGGCCCGAGCAGAAGGGCTCGATCCGGGCCTTGGTGACGGCTGCCGCGCCGTAATCGAAGGTGGCGAAGTCCTTGTGATGCGGGAACTTCGCGATGCGCATTTGATACTGGCCTCTCGGCGATGCAAAGCATCGCCTGTCAGCTAATAGATGGAGCGCACCCGGCGCTCTACAGTTTCTGCGTCGATCAGTTGCTTTATCGCTGTGGTCAGACTGGGCGGCTTGCGCGCGGACAGCAAATCATGTGCGCAAGCTGCCATTCCATGCAGCCTCAGGGCGGTCAGTTGATCAATGAGAGCGTTCATATGACGGCCCCCTCTGCCGAGCACAGCGTTTCATAGCGCTTACAATCGGCCTCCGGGCGCAGGGTCAGCTGTGGATAGACGTATGTTTCGCTCAAGGAGGTGATGACCGGCTCGACCAGCTGGTTAATCAGGTTGATGATGGCGGGCAGGCGCAGGGTGTTTTGCTCCACCGCCAGATCACACGCAATCTCGACGACCTCGATCCGGTGATCCTGGGCCAGCAGAAGCAGATCGACAAACTCCCGATCCCCACCTTTGCCGGCCATGTAATGTTCCCTGATCCGATGCATGGCATCGGGCAGTTGCCAGTCCACGAAGGGTGCCCCGTTGCGCAAGGCGCCGGGTTTGCGGTCCAGCAGAGGAACGTAATGCCACGGTTCAAAGTAGCTGACGTTGCGGGTAAAGCGGCGCCTGTGTTCGGCAATGACATCCTGGCCTGACACCAGCACGATCCGGCCCGCATAGGCGCGCAAGGAGACATGCTGGCCTGCAAACCGGGACGGCACGCTGTAGCGATTGCTGGCATATTGAACCAGGCAGGTGGAACGGACACGCACCGTCTTCTCCACATAGCCATCAAAAGCCCGCCCCAGGGGGCGCAGCCCGGCGCGTTCATCTTCAAAAACCTCTGCAACCGTGCGGGTCGAATGTTCAGGATGAGCGCGATTTGCCAGCTCCTCGCAGCGCAGGCGCAACCAGTCGTTCAGCCCATCCAGATCATCGAAGGCTGGCATTGGGGCAAACAACCGGCCTCGCAAAAACTGGACCTGGTTCTCGACCTGACCCTTCTCCCAGCCCGACGCGGGGGGCAGGGCCGTCCAGAAGGGCGCCATTGGTTCAAGCCCAATGGACGGCGGCTCCATGACATAGTGGTTCATCAACGCGAGGAACCGCGGATGGAATATCCGATCCTTCGAGCGGGAGACATAGGTCACCATCGTTTTGGGATTGTCGATGATCCCGGGGCTCCGCCCGTTCACATCTCAAACCGTCCCCCGGACGGTTTGCCACCTTCGGTGGGTCGATGTTCACCCCGTCGCGGGACCCCGCCGTAGAAGGACAACGCCCGCACAAAGGCATCCAGCACCATCTCCTGGGCTTCGCCGGGATAGGCGACGACAAAGGGCTTGCGACTATGGCACAGGCGGAAGTGGGCAACCTTCACCGATCGCTCGACACCGCCCAGGACAACCCGTTCCTCGCTCCAGTCAAATTGCAGCGCGTCACCTGCCGCAAAATAAAGCGGGATAAAAGCCTCGCCCGAACCGGCACCGGCCTGCTTCAGATCGCGGACAAATCGCTGAACCGGCGAATAGGAACCAGGATAACCTTCCGAGACAAGCTGCTCGTAAAGCCTCACGGCCGTTCGCCGTTCCCGGCGTGGTCGCTTCTGGTCCTGCTCGAACAGCTCCTGAAGCCGAAGATCAAACCCGTTGCACAGTTTGTGCCGAACCGGCGGGGCTTGGCGCTGGTAGCTCGGCGGGCTCTCATCCTTCAGATACTTCTTGATCGTGTTGCGCGATAATCCCGTCGCCCGCGCAACAGACCGGATACTGCGCCCTTCAACCAGCACCCACAGACGGATCTTCGATACACTTTCCATCAATAACACCTGCTCTTCCCTCCGCACTTGAAGCGCCGATGTTAACGAAACAGGTGGGTCAATTTTACTCGCTCATAACCCACCTAAGTGGGGCAATTTCGCATGCCGATTCACAGCCGCGCTCTATGCGGGCGTTGAGTGGGCCGGGAACCGCACGAAGGCCGTGGACATGCTGGATGGACTGGTGAAGGGCCACTTCGACGGGAATACGGCGAAGCGGTTGAAGAAAGCAGGGGCCGACCGTCTGCGGGCGATGCGCGCCGCTCACGCGGCCACCGCCGAGTCGGAACGCCGTCACGAGGCGCAGGAACTGATTGAATCCGGCACCCCGTTCAACACGAGCATGGACATTGCGGAACCGCTTGGGGACACCATGCAAGAGGCATTAGCCACCCTTGGCCACCGCTACGTCCTGGCGGACGTGAACGGGAAATTCAAGGTGGTGCGGAAGCCGGACCTTGAGGCATTGCGGGACCGTGGCCAGACTTTGAAAAGCGTGATCGTGGTGCAGTCGCTTGAGGATTTCAGGATGTTTCACGAGGACCGGAAGGTTGTCGTGGGGTCCGGTGAAGGGGCGAGTCTGGTGAACCCTGCGAAGGAATTTATCGAGACGGCGAAAAGGAAGAGCGGGATCGTCTTCGCGCCGTGGCCTGCGTCAGCAGGACCGAACGATTTCAATATGTATTACGGGCGGACGCTGGAACCGTTGGACGTGGATTGTCCGCTGATCGCACGTTTCCTGTTTCAGATCGTGTGCGGCGGACGCGTGAAGGTGTGGCGTTGGTTGCTGCTTTGGCTGGCGCATATGGTCCAGCGACCCGGTGAAAAGCCGGGGACGGCCCTTGTCCTGCATGGTGCCGGAGGGTCCGGGAAATCAACCATGGGGCTGATCCTGGACCGCTTGACCGCACCCCATTGCCGGACATTGGAAAAGAGCGAACACGTCACAGGGCGTTTTGCCGGGGAACATCTTGCGACGACCATCTGCGCCGTCTGCACGGAAGCCGCATTTGCCGGTGATCCGCGCGTGGCCCGTGAGTTGAAATCGCTGGTCACGTCCGAAACCATCGCCGCCGAGTCCAAGGGATTGTCGGTCGAACAGGTTCCCAGCTATGTGCGCCTGTTCTTCGACTCCAATTCCAACTTCGTCGTGAACATCGAAGGGAACGGGTCGGAACGCCGGTGGTGTGTGTTGAAGGTATCCGAAGCGCGCCGGGGGGATTCGACCTACTGGAACGAGGTTCACGCCGCGATTGCGGGGGATGAAATGTCGGGGATGTTGAATTGGCTTCTTGAACTGACCCCGGAACGTCTGGGGCTGACGTGGAATGACGTTCGCCTTGCACCTTCGACGCCGGAACGTGACGCCATGGGCTATCAGTCGCTTCGCCCCGCACAACGGGCGTTGATGAACATTTTCGAGAATGGACAGGTTACATTGAGCGTGGAAGATGAACTTGTAACCTTCGACCTTGAGGACGGGCCGATGCGTCTGCCGAAAGCGGGTCTGCGGGCGTATCTCACACACAAGGACGACAGCCGGAACGCGGACGACAGCGACCCGGTGAAAATCATGCACTCGCTGTTCGGGGAAGAGATCGGCGGTTGGGCTTCGGTGTCCACCGGACAGGGGACGATTGTTGCCAAAGACAACCGGAACGAACGATGGATTGAATTTCCGCCGCGCGTGATGGTGGTGGGTGAGATCGAACGACGTTACGGGCGGGTTGTTGATGGTTGAGGGCTGCGTCAGCAGCATTTGCCCACACCAACCCACAAGGCGCTTGTGGGCTAGAAATGGCCTCAAGCCCCTTGTTTTACTCACTCTATTACTCTAGCCCACACAACCCACAACATTTTAGGGGTATAGAAGAATCTATGAAGGGACACACACCACCGAAACAGGCCAAGGAGAGGGTGTGTGTGTCCCCCGGCCATAAAGAAGAGGGGGTCAAAAACGTGTGGGTTGTGTGGGCTGGCGCTGCGAACCAATGAAATAAGGGCGTTTAGCGGCGTTCCAGCCCACGGGGCGTTGTGGGCTGGCGGGGGAGCGCACGTTGCATGTCGCCCCCTCTTGAACACCCCGTCTTATTGCCGTCCGGGGGAACCATACCGCATTAGGTCTTTCGTCAAACGCGCCGCCCTTTCCTGCGCCGTTTTGAGATTGTTCCGATCAAACTCTTTCAACATTCGACGCAACGTCTTCCATTCTTCAGGGGTGAAATCTTCGTCTTCAGCCATGGTTCGGGCCTTTCATAGAAACGCGGACGAATCGCCGCGCTTTCATTGTCAATCGACCCTCAACTTTCGCCAATGCACGCACCATTCCCGGCGACTACGAACGCTTGACGATCCGCCGTTCTGATCCATTCTGGTGGCCGTGGAACGCGGGACGGTATCAAAATACCTTATCAACCAAAACCTCACGAAATGTTACAGAACTGTAACAATCCATCCGGCACTGACGCGCCCCTGGAAGAACCCCGTAAATCGGGAATTTAGATCAGCACTTATGACCCGAATCGACCTGTTCCGCCTGGGTCCAGATCGCCGCACCAGTCAAGGAATCTATTTTCACCGCCAATCTGTAAACCCCTTATAAGAGGCTTCCAGAATCTGTAAGTCTCTTGTATCGAAAGAGGGTAACAAATCGGTAATGATCGGAGTTGAAAATGGCGGTCTATGGTATCACCCGAGTGTCCACAGCGGACCAGGCGGACAACACGTCACTGGACGAACAAGCCCGGAAGATCGAAGCCGTCGCCACAATCGCTGGGCTGACGGTAGACCGCATCTACACCGACGCTGGTATCTCCGGGGCCATCCCCCTTGCCAGCCGTCCAGCGGGCCGGGAAATGGTCGCTGCGCTCAAGGCCGGGGATACCGTGATCGCCGCCAAGATTGACCGCCTATTCCGTTCCGCCGCTGACGCGCTCAACACCGTGAAAGAATGGCAGGATCAAGGGATAGACCTTATCATCGTGGCCTTCGGGGCTGACCCTGTAACCGCAAACGGAACGTCCAAGCTGCTTATGGGAATCCTGTCCATGGTGGCGGAATTTGAACGCGACCTGATACGCGAACGCATGACCGAAGGTCGCGCCGCCAAGCGCGCCAAGGGCGGACACATCGGCGGCACCGCACCATTCGGATACAAAAAGGAAGGGGAAGGCCGTGGTGCCATGCTGACACCCATTGCCGCCGAACAAGAGGCGATAGATACCATGGTCACGCTCAAGGCCGAAGGTCATTCACTCCGGGCGATTGCTGCCACCGTCGAAGCGCGCCACGGGTTCAAGGTGTCTCACGTCGCGGTAGGGAAGGCGCTGACGCGCCGGGGCGTGTAGGGGCGCACCCGACACACCCACACGCCCAGACAGCGAAGGCCCGCGTCAGCGGGCTTCCTAGCGCCTCTGACAGCCTATGGCTTACCCTCGACCAACCCCTTGATTAGAAAAAATATGAGGCTCCAAGGGGGATTACCCCCAATCTGGAAACAGTGCCACAGTAGCTGTAAGAACCCGCCACACCGACCGGCAGGCATGTCAGCCTACCTTGATTCCAAAACCAAAAAAGCTGTATCAAAATTCCCATAAACCATTGATTCGCAATACTTATTATCTTCATGATAAAACTCACTTGATG
Organism: Oceaniglobus sp. K40-3; assembly: GCF_055808395.1. NCBI lineage: Bacteria > Pseudomonadati > Pseudomonadota > Alphaproteobacteria > Rhodobacterales > Paracoccaceae > Oceaniglobus > Oceaniglobus sp. K40-3. Next base: position 9,192 of record NZ_CM147868.1, read on the forward strand.
GAGTCGCAATGCTTCCCGACATTGACCACATAGACGACCATTCGCTAACGCGCATTGCTGCCCTGGCCCATCGCCTTGTCGCGGAAGGCTATAGTTTCGCATACGTCGCGGAACTGCTAAGGACAATCGCTGACGACCTCGACACACTGCCACCGGAAGAGGCATTGCCCAGTCTCACGGGGCATTAGCTAACCTAACCAACCAGGCAACCGAAGGACGCGCAATGACCTACTATGAAGCCCGCCGCATAGAAAAGAAGACGCCTGACGGCGAAACCACCACCTTCTGGCAAGTGGTCACGATCCACGAAGTCGGCGGGACCGTGAAAGAGCATGTGGACAGCGACCATCCATTCGGGACGCGCGGGGAAGCCGAAGCATACATCGCCACGTTGCCGGTGTAGCGGGGGCGGCGATATGTCCACACGACAACAACGCAATCACTCCGCACGAAAGGCTGCAAAGCAGACACGCCGCGTGAAATCACAAGTGTTCAGCTACCACGATGAAAATGGCGTCAAACGGCAGCTTGACGTTGCTTCTCTCCGAAAATGGGCGGAAGCGAACAAGGAAATCGTCGCTGTTGAGATTGACGCTAGCAAGGTGGCCGACATGCTAGCGCACAAACGCGTGGACTTGCGCCATATTGAAACGATCCTCGAAACCGGAAACGTCAAGCCGATCTTGGTTTGCGAAAACTTTGGCGACAATGCGGCTGAGATAGTGGACGGCAACCACACCTACATAGCTTTTTCCACAATGGCTGATAGAGCGCGCAAACAAGGTATCGACTTCCCGTTCATGGGCCGCGCCCCTGGCTATGTGATCGACCGGGACGTGTGGACCCTCTTCATAGTCTCGCCAGACAGAAGCGCCTGAATCCGCTCTAAACAACAATCCCCCTGCGCCGCTGGGGTTGCTGCGCGAGGGTATGGTTGAAGAGAAACATATGGTGGCTATCTGCCTGACAATACTTAATCCCCTTATCGCCGGTGATGAAGCTAAACAGCTTATCCCGATTGAGACATACCGGACAAACGTAGTGCATCGGCTGTCCTTCCGTCATGTCTTCCCGAAGACGATAGACCAGCGCCCCTTCGCCTGTTTCAAACAATTCGTATCTGGCCTTCTCTTTTTCAAAGTCGTCTTCGCGCTGCAACTGTTGGCTTAGACCACGGACGGCTTCACTTAGCTTTGCGTTCATCACATTCGCGGAAGTCAACTCGACGGCAAGACCATTCAGAAGGGACGCGACCTTCTCATTGTCCGGCCCACCTTTCTTCGCCAACTGCCCCTGAATTTGTTCTGTCAGCGATGCCGCTTGCCCCGTGAGGCCCAACGCGGTGGACGCTAAGCCAATATCTCGCCAATCTGTTCTAATGCCATCCCTCGACTCCTTGTCCTGTTCCTCACCCTAGGTCAGCAAATACACCCATGAGAACCAAAGTGGAACATCGAATCCGTTGTGCGTGAAATGTCTACTTGGTGGCCTGTCGGCGTCAGCCGAACTAAGCAAGACATGGCAAAACGTGGCAAAAAATCTTCCCGGTTCGTCAGCCTCATGACGCGAACGCCACCACGCCCTTATTCTCTTGATGTAAACCAGCACCCGCGCGAAGCAGTTTTTGCCATGTTTTTGCCATGCCTAAAGTGTTCCTTTTCCGAAAACACGAGGAACACGCAACTTTAAGGCGAAAACGACGCCCTGTCCGCAACCGAAAATCAAGGGAATAACCCCTTCAAATCAATAACTTTTTTGCTTGAAGTTAGCTTTGAAGTGGTGCCCGGGGGCGGAATCGAACCACCGACACGAGGATTTTCAATCCACTGCTCTACCCCTGAGCTACCCGGGCACGGAAAGGCGGTTTCAGATGTTTCCATCTGCCCCGCCGGGGCTGTTGCGTTCTAGTCGGGCGCGGGCGGGGTGTCCATAGGGGTTTGGAGAAAAATCGCGCTCCTGAACGACGACCGGCTGATGTTTTTGGTTTGACAGGTCATTTCGCGTTCCGCAAAACGCACAATGCCCCACGGAACGGCCGGAGAGTCGCCAGATCGGGGTCTATATGACATTGATCAATGACCATGCATGGCGAGCCGACGCCCTGCGGATCCCCTGCTGACACCCCCAGAATCGCAATCGCGTAAACCGAAACGAAAAAGCCGTGCGGGATGTCCCACACGGCTTTTTCATCGAACTGTCGAAAGGCTTACTTGATCTTGCCTTCCTTGTACTCGACATGCTTGCGCGCGACGGGGTCGTATTTGTTTACGACCATCTTTTCGGTCATGGTCCGCGCGTTTTTCTTGGTCACGTAAAAGTGGCCGGTGTCAGCCGTCGAGTTGAGACGGATCTTGATGGTGGTTGGCTTGGCCATTTGGTCTCTCCTCAACAACAGGCCGACGCAGGGGCGCGACCCGATGGAATTCCTGAACCCCGGCTTTTAGTCAGGTGGCGGGCGCTGTCAACCGCTTTTCGGCATTTGGGGGTGGTGTATTGCACCGATGCGGTGCAGGATCGCGCCATGCCCGTCAAACATTCCCTTCCCATCGCCGACATACAAGTGCCGGTCAAACGCAAAAAGACCCTGGATCCGGCCAAGGTGACAGCTTTGGCCGAGGACATGCTGGAAAACGGCCAGACCACGCCGATCTCGGTACGTGCGGGAAAGCAGGGGTATGTCCTCATCGAAGGCTATCACCGGCTCGAGGCGCTGCGGGCATTGGGCGAGGAGAGTATCGTGGGCTATGAGGTGCGTGCGCGGTTGCACTGAAGGCCGCGGGAACAGGTCATCGGTCATTGACACCGCTACGCTGGGCGCACCCGAACCAGCGCCTTGCTCAGCCCAAGCGAACGTCAGAGAGCATGGACAAACGCGCCGCCGTCCGCGGCCCTGTTCAAAGGCCCCCTGCAACGGCCATAGATACATCAAGATGCTGACCGAGCCGAGATAAAATAGACGTGCGACGACAAATGAGCGGCGCGTTGATGATTGCGGCGCTGGAAAGGTCTGATGGCGAAATCGGTCAAACCCCGAGTCTGAACAAGTCGGCCCGACCGGCATTTTCTGTTCTGCCGGGGAAACGCGTGACGCCCGAGGATGTGCAAGACGCGAAACGCAGGCGTTTGGATCAGGGCCGGTTCGCGCCTGACTGACCGTGCACTATCATGTCGCCTAGAGTTGGTCTGCCTTTACGACCGGATCACCTGATTTTCGCTGGCTCAACGCGCGGCGCACCAAGACGGTCAGCACCAGAATCGCGGCGATAAGTTCCAACCCCATCGGTGCGGTCAATCCCACGATCAGGATCAAAAGCGCAACGCCCAACAACAACCAACGCGCCGCACCGTCAAGACAGAACCGATCACGTATCAGCCACAACGTCGTCAGATAGATCGCAACAGGTATCGCAATGGCAAGAAGACCGGCCCGCGGTTCAACATGGGCGGAATGGTCAAGAACTTTCAGCATGACCAGCATGCCCGCCCCCGACGCAGCACCCGCCGCAAAAAGCGCGACATGGCCGTACCCCCAAAGCAGCGCGTGCCCAAGCCTGCCGTTGGCCAGATGCTCTTCTTCGGTAAAATAAACACCCCAGAGCGAGAATGCGATAATGGCCGAAAAGACCGCCAGCCAGAGGAAGGCAGCATCAGGCAACGCCGAGCCGTTTTCAAGCTGGATCATCGAGGTGATGGCGATGAACGTCTCGCCCAGAACGATGATGTTCAACAGGCCATAGCGTTCGATCATGTGATGGCGATGCCATGTGGTGACGCCGTGACGTTCGGCAAAGGCCGGGACGGTCAGTTCGCCAACGACCCCGACAACGAACAGCGGCAGATAGATGGCCGAGGTTGGTAAAACAAGCGCGACCAGACCGATCCAATAGATCTGCATCACGGTGATGCCCCCGGCATACCGCAAGGCGGTCGGACGGTGGCCTCGATCACCTCTGGCCGCGCCCAGCCAAAGCACCACCATTCCGATTCTGCATGACGATAAACCCCAAAAGGGCCAGCCAGATCCGTTCATGGGCGAAAACCGCACCGATACCTGCCGCCAGCATCAGCGCCCCAAACATGATGACCATGGTGAGAATGCGAAAGACCGACGAACCGTCATCATAAGCCGAGGCAAACCACGTATAGTTCATCCAGGCCCACCAGATCATGAAAAAGCTGCACATGAACCCGATCACACCCTGCATGATGTGGGCCTCTTCCACCCCATGGGCCAGCCCGTGCGCGGCGGCGGCAATCGCAATCACCGTCGCCAAGTCGAACATCAGCTCCAGCGGTGTTGACGCACGGTGGGTTTCGTCAGGATCACGCGCGCAGAGGTTGAAAAGGCGGTTTTGCGTCATGTTGATCCCGATTTTCCCGACGTGTTTTCCCTGTCTAGCCTATCTTTTCTGGATTCTCGAATGTGAAATATCCGATTGATCCGGGCAAAGGGGGCACGCCCATCATTGCATCGGCTGCGTTGGGCGGCGCGGTCTTGCACCGTCAATTGCGTGCCGCATGTCTGGCAACAGTTTGAAGCTGTTCGAATATCCTGAAACGGGAATCGTGCAGCGCCCGCGTCTGTCCAGCCTGTGGTCCATAGCGGGTGTCAAAAGACGACATCTTTTCCATGGCTTGATGGATATTGCCGTGAATCCCACCGGCGACGCTCCCCAGAATTCCAGCGCCCAAAAGGACGGGTTCCTCGGCTGCGGGGGCCGCGATTTCGATGCCCGTTGAATCTGCCAACAATTGCCGGATCATGGCACTGCGCCCGGCACCGCCGCTGATGACAATCCGTTCGGTCCGCGCCCCTGCGGCGGCCTGCGCCTCTATAATCTGACGCAACCCATAGCCAATCCCACACAGCCCCGCGATATAAAGCGCGATCAGGCTATCGAGATCGCGCTCCATCCCCAACCCTGCAATCACAGCACGGGTATGGGGGTCGGCGTGGGGCGCGCGATTGCCAAGAAATTCCGGCACCACATGAATGCCGCCCGCCAACGCACCCGCATCGATACCACCGCCCAGACGCATTTCGGCGTGCCCGGCAAGCCAGACAGGCAAGGGCTGCCCGTCCCGCGCGGCCTGTGCCCGGGCCTGAGGCGCATGGGGGTGAAATTCAAGAAGCTGATCAATAGCCGCGCCCGCCGCCGATTGCCCCCCTTCGTTCAGCCACAGCCCCGGCACCATCGCCGAATAATACGGCCCCCAGACCCCGGGAACAAAGACCGGTTCCTTGGTCGAGGTCATGGTGCAGGACGAGGTGCCAAAGACATAGGCCAGATCTCGCCTGCGCCCCACCGCCGCCCCGCGCCCCCACCGACCCGATACCCCCTGCGTGGGCATCAATCAGTCCGGCGGCGACCGGCGTGCCAGCAACAAGGCCGAAATCCGCTGCGGCCTGCGCGGTCAGCCCGTCACCAAGGGCCGATCCTGCGGCAACGATATTGGTGCCGATCCGCGCAAATCCTTCGTCGGCCAGGTCGCCCAATCCCACGGTTTTGAAGTAATCGGCATCCCAACTGCCCTCTTGCGCCATATATGTCCATTTGCAGGTAACGGTGCAGATGGAACGTGCAAGATCGCCCGATGCGCGCCATGTCAGAAAATCTGTAAGGTCCATGAACTGCCACGCATCGGCAAACACCTCTGGCCGGTTTTCCTTGAGCCAGAGCAGCTTGGGCGTCTCCATTTCGGGGGAAATGCGCCCGCCCACATAGTCAAGAACCCGGTGACCGCTGGCGTTGATCCGTTCCGATTGATCCAGCGCGCGGTGATCCATCCACACCATGATATTGCGTTCGGAATGCTGCGGATCGCCCACCGGCAAAGGTGCGCCATCCGGCCCAAGAACGACAAGCGAACATGTCGCATCAAAGCCGATCCCTTTGATGTTTTCGGCCCGCACACCCGACGCCGCCAAAGCGCCGCGCACGGATTTGATGACGGCCTGCCAGATGTCATCGCTGGATTGTTCGACGATGGTGCCGCCGTCGCGGTGAATCGTGGTCGGGCAGGTATCGGCCCCCACCATCCGGCCATCAGAGGTGAACACACCGGCGCGGGCACTGCCTGTTCCCACATCAATGCCCAGAACATAGCATTCGGTTGCGTCAGATCCGGTCATGCTGTTTCTCCCTTCCCGCCGCTCAAAGATCGACGCTGTTCGGCAAAATCACCATATCCCGGATCACCACACCTCGCGGACGGGTCAGCATGAAAAGAACCGCCTCGGCCACCTCGCGCGGTTGCATCAGCGATCCATTGGCAAGCGCCTCTTGCATCTTTTCCTTGGGCCAATCATCCAGCAATGCCGTAACCACCGGCCCCGGGAGAACGGCGCCCATGCGGATGCCGTGTTCCGAAACCTGCCGGCGGGTGGTGTGCAAAAACGCCTGAACCGCGAATTTCGACGCGGTGTATATCGGCTCCCACACCACGGGCACGACCCCGGCAACCGAGCTGGTAAATATGATATCGCCTGTTTTACGCTTGATCATTGCGGGCAGGACGGCCTGAACACACCGAAACGCTGCGTTGATGTTCAGGTTCAGCACCCGGTCCCATTCATCCGGGTTTCCTTCGGCGGCGGCGCCCCCACATAGGCCCCCGCGTTGGCGTGAAATATATCCAGCGGGCCAACAAGGGCTTCGATCCTTGGCACCATCGCCGACACCTGCGGCCCATCCAGAAGGTCGATCACAAGGGGTTTGGCGTTGTCGCCCAAGTCTTTGCAAATCGCGTTCAACCTGTCCTCGGCGCGGTCGATCAACACCACCCGGGCGCCCTCTTCGATCAGGATACGGGCGCATTCCAGCCCGATCCCCGATGCAGCCCCGGTGATCGCCGCAGTCTTGTTTTCCATCGCTTTTGTCATTTCATTTCCTTTGATGGTTCAGGCACGACCGTGGCTTGCACGCGAACGGCGGGCCAGCGAATCGACGATAACAGCTATGGCAAGAACGGCGCCGGTGATCATGTAGCGCAGGGACGAACTGAGGTTGAGCAACGTCAGCCCGTTCGAGATTGCCATGATCACAAGAACCCCCAGCAACGCCGACCATGCCGACCCGCGCCCCCCGAACAGCGACGTTCCCCCGATCACCGCCGCCGCGATGGCGTTAAGGTTCACATCACCCGTGCCGGCCTGCTGGCTGGCCGAGGCAAGGCGGGCCGCGGCAAATACGCCCCCCAGCGCCGCAAGGGTGGAACACACCACGAATGCCGACAGGCGAATACGCTGTACGTTGATGCCCGAACGGCGCGCCGCCTCGGCATTTCCGCCAACCGCAAACATGGAGCGGCCCCATTTCGTGCGGGTCAGGCCATAATTCAGGATCACCACGAACAGGACAAACACACCGAACATCCACGGCACCCCCCTGCCCTGCTGAAGATAAAACACGGCGAAAAGCAGGGCAATCGTCAGGATCGCGGCCTTGGCAACGGCAACGCTCATGCCGCCGGACGACAGATTTGCCGCCGTTCGCTGCTGGTTCGTGCGGATGCTGCCATACACGATCAACGCGCCGGGAATGACCGCGACAATATAAGAAAGCCACGCCGGCATGATCAGGATCTGCCCGAAACGCACAAGCGGCGACGTAAACGGCATGTTGATCGATCCGGTTGGCCCAAGGATATAAAGCTGCAACCCCAGAAGGGCGAGAAGCCCCGCCAGGGTCGCAACAAAGCTGGGCATTTCGAACTTGTTGCGCAGAAAGCCGAACAAAAGCCCCACAAGCGCGCCGGTCAGCATGACGGCGATGATGGCGATGGGCAGCGGAACACCGGAATTGACCCAAAGCACCCCGGTCAGCGCCGAACCAAGGCCGCTCATCGATCCGATGGACAGGTCGATTTCACCCAACAGCAGCACGCAGACCACGCCAAGGGCAATCAACCCCACGGCAGCGGCATCAAACAACAGGTTCACCAGATTGTTGGGCGCAAGGAAAACGGGGTTCAGGGCACTGAACACCACCGAAATCAAAAGCAGGCCAAGAACAACCGGCAACATCCCGAGATCGCCCGAGCGGATCTGATCGATAAACCCACGCAATGCCCCCGCAAGACCTGCATCGTGACGCACCCGCGTATCGGCGCGGTCAAGTTGGGGGGCGGTGTGCGGCTTTGCATGTTCTGTGTCATTGGATTTCCCCACCTCTTCGAGTTTTCGCGCCGCGCGGCGCGATACGGAATTCTCGTTCGCCCCGGTGATCGCCGAAACAAGATCCTGATGCGATGTGTCGGCGGTAAAGACGCCATTGTTCTTGCCAAGGCGCAGCACGACAATGCGATCGGCAACGGCGCGCACATCTTCCATATTGTGCGAAATCAGGATGACCCCGTGTCCACGGTCGCGGACACGCTCGATCAGGTTAAGTACTTCGGCCGTTTGCGCGACGCCCAGCGCGGCGGTTGGTTCGTCCAGCATGATGATGCGCGGGTCCAGCAACAGCGAGCGCGCAATGGCGACCGTTTGTCGCTGACCACCGGAAAGGGATGCAATCGGTTCGCGCACCGACGGGATGCGCGCCGCCAATTCCTGCAAAAGGGTCCAGGCGCGGACTTCCATCTGCACTTCATCCATGCGCCAGGGGGCAATCTCGTGGCCCAGAAACAGATTGGCAACCACATCAAGGTTTTCACACAGGGCCAGATCCTGAAAAACCGTCGCGATCCCCATCTCCAACGCGGCAGAAGGGGTGTCCAGCGATACCTGTTTGCCACAATATTCGATGGTGCCAGCGGTTGGTTGATGCACCCCGGCCAAAACCTTGACCAGCGTGGATTTGCCCGCGCCGTTGTCGCCAACCAGCGCGACAACCTCGCCGGCATGAACGTCCAGTTCGATGTCCTCCAAGGCCGTCACGGCACCAAATTGTTTCTTGACCCCTCGCAACCGCAGGATCGGTTCGCCCTTTTCAGGCACGGCGCTTTCGTGTGTCATGACGGTCTTCTCCCCTGACAAGGAACGCGGCGCCGTATTTCCGGCGCCGCGCACATGCTTTGTTTACTCGATCCCGAGGGCGGTGCAGGCCTCGGCGTATTCGGCGGTGCAAACCTCGTCCGCGGTCTGGATACCGGCATCAAAGATTTCTGCCTTGATGTTTTCCTGGGTCACGACGGCCGGCACAAACAATTGCGACGGCGTGTTGTAAAGCGTCGTGGTGGCTTCGGGCGCCTCACCGTTGATCAGCTTCATGGTGACATCGGCGGCGGCGGCGGCGACAATTTCAGAGGGCTTGGAAATCGTGTTGTATTGATCCCCCGCGATGATCAGTTGCAGCGCGGCAATCGTCGCATCATTGCCGGTCACGGGCGGAAGCGGATCTGCGCCTGCGGCTTTCAGTGCTGCAATCGCACCACCGCCGGTGCCGTCATTGGCGGCCACGATCCCCTTGATGTCACCGCCAAAACGGGTGATCTGGCCTGCCGCCCATTCCTGTGCCTTGGGTGGTGCCCAGTCAGGGGTGTCGAATTCCGACAGCGTGACATAGGGCGAGGCATCAAGCGCGCGGTCGATACCATCCCGGATCAGCCCCGCCGCCGCATCGGTGGGCGACCCGTTGATCTGAAGAACACCGGCACCATCCGGGACACCGCCAGCCTGAAGATGTTCAACCAAAGACTGTGCGATGGCATAGCCGATACCTTCGTTGTCGAACGACACATAGAAATCAGCGGGCGAATCCGGGATCGGCCGGTCATAGGCAATAACCTTTACGCCCTGCGCATGGGCAATTTCAACCAACCCGGCGGCGGCGGCGGAATCGACGGGATCAAGAACAACAACCGTGGCGCCCTGCGCAATAACCGAGTTGAACTGTTGTTGCTGCAAGGCGACATCGCCATTGCCGTTTTGATAGATGAGCGTGCAGTCAGCGCAAAGATCATCCATCGCAGCCTGAAAGCCGGGCCAATCGTGTTCTTCGTACCGGGTGGATGCCTGATCGGGCATCAGAAAGGCGACGGTCTGGGCGGTGGCCGCCGTGGCGAACAGGGCTGCGATCAGCGTGGATGCCGCCGCAAGAGATGTGGTCTTGATCATTTTTTGCTCCTCCAAAACAAATTCGCGCCCGCTCATGCGGAGAGTGGCGCGTAGGGAGCAGGCATTGCACCGCAAACCACCCGCCCCTTGGCATGGTGGTTGACCGGCACTGAACTCCTCCCAACGCACCACAAAGAATGCGCAACCGACGGCTTCAGATGCACCATCGATTGAGCATTCTTGCTCCATCGATTGTTCTGCGTCAATGTGATTTAGACAAATTTGTTTGCATCCTCTAAGATGACGACGGGATTATGGAAAAAGACTCAAAAAGAACAACGATCTACGATCTTGCCAAACTTGCCGATGCCTCGCCAAGTGCGGTGAGTTCCGTCCTCAACGGAACCTGGGAAAAGCGCCGAATCAGCAAGAAACTGGCCGGACGGGTGATGAAGCTCGCAGAGGAACAAGGATATTCGGTCAACGTTCAGGCCAGTCTGCTGCGGCGCGAACGCTCTAACATCGTCGGGATGATTGTTCCCAAATACGACAACCGATACTTCGGCAAAATCGCCGAGCAATTCGAAACCATGGCGCGCGCACAGGGGCTGTTCCCCGTTGTCACCTGCACCCAGCGCGATCCTGAACTGGAATTCGAGGCCGCGAAAGAGCTGATTTCCTATCAGGCCGAATGCCTGATCTCGACCGGGGCAACGGACCCGGATCGCATTTCGGCCTTTTGCGGCGCATCCGGCGTGCAATCGATCAACCTGGACCTGCCGGGCAAAAGCGCGCCGTCGGTGATTTCGGACAATTACTCTGCGGCGCGGGATCTCACGATGCTGGTTCTTGACCGGTGCGAAACGGATCTTGGCTGGGGCGGGCCACTGCGCTTTGTTGGCGGGCGCCTTGCCGATCACAACACCGCCGCGCGCCTCAAAGGGTTTCTGGCCGCTCACACCGAACGTTCAATCCCCGTGCCCGATTCCTATGTCATGGCAACAGGCTATTCCGCCGACAAGGCCGCCAACACGCTGGTCGGGTTCCGGCCCGATGGCCCGGCCGGTCTTTTTGTAAATTCAACCATTTCGCTTGAAGGGGTCGTGCGGTGGCACAGCGAACTTGCCCATGGCGGCGAACAGGTAAGATACGGTTGTTTCGACTGGGATCCGTTCGGATCATTCCTTCCCGGCAACGTCGGAATGGTCGAACAGGATGTCACCACCATGCTGATCAAGGCATTCGAACTTATCGGAAAACCCACCGCGCCGACCACCCCGATCCTGGTCCCCTGCAAACTCCGAGTGTTCGGCCCTGCGCCATAGGTCGCCCGCGTCGAACAGACACAATAGTGGCGAACGTGATTTCGCCGGGCCGGCCGGGCTGGCACCGTCCGCGCCCCGCCCTATATGCTCCAGATGCGCGCGCTGCTGATCCTTTTCCTCTGTCTGTTGCCCGGTCTGGCCCGGGCAGATTGTGTTGTGCTGATGCACGGGCTGGCGCGCGGGCCAACCTCAATGCTGGTGATGGCCGAAGCGCTGGAATATGAAGGGTTCGATACCGTCAACGCCGGGTATCCCTCAACCAAAGCCCCCATCGCCACGCTGGTCGAACAGACCGTGCCACAGGCCGTGGCCCGGTGTGGTGATCAAACGGTGCATTTCGTCACCCACTCCATGGGGGGATTCTGGTGCGTGTCTGGCTTGAAAACAACCGCCCCGCGCATATGGGGCGGGTGGTGATGATGGCGCCGCCCAACCACGGGTCTGAATTGGTGGATGTGTTTGGCGATCTCGGGCCTTTCCAATGGCTGAACGGGCCTGCGGGGTTGCAACTGGGGACGGGCGCCGATGCCTTGCCCAACCGGCTGGGCCTGCCCCGGTTTGAACTGGGGGTGATTGCCGGCAACCGGTCGCTGAACCCGGTCTATTCCACCCTGATCCCGGGGCCGGACGACGGCAAGGTGTCGGTCGCCTCGACCAACCTGCGCGGGATGGACGATCACATCGTGATGCCCGTCACCCACACATTCATGATGCTACGCCCTCTGGTGATATCACAGGTGGTGGCCTTTCTGCGCACCGGGCGGTTCATCCACGCCGAATAGCATCGGACTGTAATTGGATCACTGTTTGACAAGTGTGGAGTCGCATCGTTTAGTATGAAAGTGCCAGGGAGAAAAGTGACATGTCTGAAAGAAAAACCATTACAGGCCAGAGCATTGTTTTAGACTATGGAAACTACAGCAATATACGTTTTGAAGAATGCAAAATCATCTACAAGGGTGGACGCCCGCCGACTCTAATCGGCAATGAGTTTATTAGATGTGAGTGGATTTTCGAGAATGAAGCAGAGAACACCCTTGCCTTCCTTAAGGGGCTCATCGACGGTGGTGGAAAAGGGCTTGTTCTTGCGTCACTCGGATTAAACGATCATGAATAGTGAGAACGTCTTTGAAGGCAATAGCTCGGCGGTAGGTGGTTCAACTGTTGAAACAACTTACGGCACGGTAAAACAAGAAGCTATCCCGGTAACTAAGGACCAACTTGAGGACATTAGAGATTCTTCATTTGAGAGCTTCATAATGTTCTCCGTTGCAGAATTCTTTCTTGCAGGTTCTATTTGGTTGGGAATCCAGAAATTTTTCGAACGGCCACCCGATCGGCCATTTTCACCCATTTTCTGGGTCTGTGTGATATCTGCTATTCTTGGTGGCGTCGTTCTTTTGGTGGCATTCTTCCAATTGAGACGCCGAAGAGCGAAAATTGACAATATTATTTCGAGATTCGATCCAAGGTAAATTTGATAGAATCGATAGCTGATCTCGTCCGTATTCAGTTCCGTTATGCCGCCCCCACCCGCCGATTCACATGGGCCATCTTGCGCCCCGCCCGCGCCTCGGCCTTGCCATAGAGGTGAATCGCGTTGGCAGGATCGCGGGCCAGTTCCGGCACACCGTCAATCTCATCGCCCAAGAGGTTGGTCATCACGATATCCGAATGGCGCTGCCCATCGCCCAAGGGCCAGCCCGCCACGGCACGGATATGCTGTTCGAACTGATCCACGACACAGCCATCCTGCGTCCAATGACCCGAATTATGCACCCTTGGCGCGATTTCATTCACGATCAGCCCGCCCTTGGTGACAAACAGCTCCACCCCCATGACGCCCACATAATCAAGCGCATTCAGGATCTGCCCGGTCAGGATCACCGCATCGGTCAACTGCCCCCGGCTCAGCTCGGCCGGCAGGGTGGTGGTGTGCAAAATGCCGTCGCGATGCACGTTCTGACCCGGATCGTAACAGGCCACCTGACCGTCGGCGCCGCGTGCGCCAATCACTGAAACTTCGTGACTGAAATCGACAAACCCTTCCAGAATGGCATCGGCCCCGGCCATGGCCGCAAAGGCCCCGTCCGCATCGCCAGCCGCCATGATCCGCGCCTGCCCCTTGCCATCATACCCCAGCCGCCGGGTTTTCAAGATCGCAGGCGCACCGATCTGCGCCAATGCCGCATCCAGCCCGGCACGATCTGTTACATCGGCAAAGGGCGCGGTGCGCAAACCCAGCCCCTCAAGAAACCGCTTTTCGATCAACCGGTCCTGTGACACGCGCAGCGCCTCGCGGCCGGGGCGGATCGGGCGCAGGGTTTCCAGCAGATCCAGCGCCGAGGTCGGGATGTTTTCAAACTCATAGGTGATCACATCCACGGCGCCTGCAAAGGCCCGCAAGGCCGCTTCGTCGTCATATCCCGCCGTGGTCAGCGCGCCGCACACCTCTGCGGCAGGCGCCCCTGCCCCCGGTTCATACACATGGCAGCGCAGGCCCAGCCGGGCCGCCGCCAGCGCCAGCATCCGGCCCAGTTGCCCACCACCCAGAATTCCGATCACCGCCCCCGGGCGCAATGGCTCATTCATCGACAGGCTCCTCGGGGATCGAGGCCGACAGCGCCGCGCGCCATGCCTCCAGCCGCTCGCCCAGAGCCGGATCGCCCAGCGCCAGAATTCCCGCCGCCATCAGCCCGGCATTCGCCGCGCCCGCCGCGCCGATCGCCATGGTCGCCACCGGAAAGCCCCGTGGCATCTGCACGATGGAATAAAGCGAATCGACACCGTTCAGCGCCTTTGTCTGGATTGGCACCCCGATCACCGGCAGCCGCGTTTTGCTGGCCATCATCCCGGGCAGATGCGCCGCCCCACCGGCCCCCGCGATGATCACGCTCAGGCCGCGCCCGACAGCGCCCTTGCCGTAATCCCACAACCGGTCCGGCGTGCGGTGGGCCGAGACGATCCGAGTTTCATAGGCCACCCCCAGTTCATCCAATATCTCTGCCGCGCCGCGCAGGGTGGGCCAATCCGACTGGCTCCCCATGATGATGCCCACGTCTATGCCCATACTGCCTCCACGGTTCGCCAGAAACGCGCACTATACCCACGCGCGGTACGCTGACAATGCACCGCGCGCCGTTTCATGGCAATCTGGGCAAAACCCCGACCAAATGAGATGACATACAATGACCGTCAAACGCATCGTCACGAATATCGCAACCACGTCTATCCCGACAGTTCAGGCATTCTATACCGATCTTTTCGGCCTGGACGTTGTGATGGATCATGGATGGATCGTGACGCTTGCCTCGCCCGAAACTGCCCGGGTGCAGGTCGCCTTTGCCAGCGAAGGCGGGTCAGGCACGCCGGTGCCCGACATTTCGATCGAGGTCGATGATGTCGATGCCATCCATGAACGTGCCCGGGCGCGCGGCCACGACATTGCCTATGCGCTCACCAACGAACCCTGGGGCGTGCGCCGTTTTTTCCTGCGTGACCCTGCTGGAAAGTTGCTCAACGTCCTGTCGCACCACGGCTGATCTCTCGGCCAGGCAGATAAGCGGCATTCAAATCAAATGATTGGTTTTCAGGTGTGGCGGCAATCGGGCGAATCGTGCCATTCTGTTCAGGCGGCAGAATGCCGTCTTGCTGCTCTTTGTTGATGCGGTGAACCTCGTCCGCGAACTGCACCTTCCCTTTGCCGTTCGCGCATCGCAGCTTTACCCATCGAATGCCTTGCGCAGCCCGCGAACCCCATGAAAACCACCCCCTCCGGCAACAGGCCGCGATGTCAGCCCGCCTGAACGGAAATGACAACGGCGCCCCAGGCCGGGCGACAGGTGAACAAGGAGCGTGGCGCCAGGCCGGATGCACAGGTGCCATTGCGATGAAGAGGTCACTCATAAGAATGGTTTGCAGCTTGAGGTCAGACACCAGAGGAAACAACGGTCACCAGCACAATGAACACGGCGCGCCCCTTATCCGGGCCGCGCCGCGATTATACTTACAGGGCGATCATGCGGCAGCCGACCGCCCCGCAGGAGATGACATCCGGCCTAGTGCAACTGATCGGCAAAGTTCATCGACACAACCTGATTGTTCACGCCTTCGATCTCCATCACCGGCCCCATGGCCGTCATGTCGACACCAACCCGCCCGGCCCAACGGGGCCAGTTCGCGTTCAGCAGGGTCAGGCAACTGGTCGCGCCCAGATCGCGGGCGGCCTTGGCCAGTTCGAACACCAACCGCGCATGAACCGACCGCCGGCGATTGGCCGGAACATTGTGCGACACAAACAACCGGCTGCTTTCCCATACATTTTCGCCCACCGGCGCCTCTTCATAAAGCAGGCAGGACGGAATCGTATCAAGCAGGCCGCGCTGTGCATCACGAATCATATAGGAATAAATCCCGCACTTTGCTGTGGTTGGCGTCAGGCGATTTCCCGCCATCACCTGCCCCAGCTCATCGTGGACAACGACCCAACGGCTGGCAGGCGTATCATATTGATCGTATTCCATGCCCATGGCCTGTGGCAGGTCCCATTTGTTGTGTTCGATGAACAGCTCACGACGGGCGCGAAACATATTAGCGAAAAGTTCACCATGAGCATGGATATTGGCGAACGAAAGAGTGGTGGTCTGCATTTGAGCCTCCAAAACAGAATCTTGGGAACATCCCCATCCTCCATCTAAGGGCGAATTGCTTACAAGTTTAACACACCTAAAGTAGATTATTATCTTTTGCTCTCTGAATTGCCTCGGCTGTCGTCCGGGCCAAAAGTCGATCCCGGGCGGATGACAATCGAAGCTTCAATGCGCTTTCGGAAATGCCTAATTTTTCAGCAGCAGCCGCGTGACGCATACCATCGGCGATACACTTGAGCGCCTGATTCTGTGCCTTCGTAAGCCGCTGATGCGGGTCGCTCATGTCGTGAAGTACGCCGACCAGCTCGGCAATTTGTACGATTTCGTCGTCGGTGAATTCGCGATCCGCCCGCGCCATGCTGCACACGGTGCGCGATTTTATCGGCCCGTGCGAAATGGTCGCCCCATAGTTCAACCCGAACTCGCGCGCCTTCTTGAAAATCCCGAAAGGATCGGGAATCCGCCGGTTGCTCCACCGGGTTGCGCCATTGGTGCTGAACGACCACGCCGTCATCGGATCGCGCAGCACATAGCCGTTTTCTGTATAATGGTCGATCCAGGCGGCATCGTAAGTCTGAAACATCATCACCGGCGACGTGAACCGGATGTGCAAAGCAAGAAAATAGCCCGCCAGCGCGAAGGCGTCGAGCTTGGCCAGTTCGTCGTCAAAATTTCGTTGCTCAAACATTGGCAACATCTGCACTGTTCGCGCAGGAAAAATCAATGCTTTCGCAACCATACGATGCGAAATATCGCACCCCACACAACCAAGGCTAGTGCCAAGCGCCCGACGTGGAACGGGCCAGAACAGATGTGCGCGCCAAATGCTGTGTGTAAAGACAAGCATCCAGCGCGCATATCCCACCCTGCCGGACCATGTGAAACAGTCCCGCAGGGTGGGTGTATGACGATCAGCCAGTGATCAGAGCAATATGCCGTTCGGCGTCACGCATCCCAGAGATCACCGCGTTTTGTCCGCGCTGAAGCTGCGTTTTGGCAAAGCCCAGTGTCCGGTCATCACAACCAGACATCTTGCCCGCAACATCCAGGGCCGGCAGGGGTGGAATGGTTAGCGCCGGGTCATGGCGAAACCGCGGGCCACGGTTAAAGTTGAGCGGCACCAGCATCCGCGCCAGATCTTGAATCACCGTATTGGCCTTGTCAGCCGGGATTTTTCCGGCCTCCACATCCTTATAGAATGTTTCAAGCGTAGACAGCAGGCTGTCGGCCGCCTTGCGCGCCGGTGACAGGTCAAAGTGCTGGCCTGCGTCCTTCTGATACCCGTCGATTGTTGCCTGAAATTCGCGCGCGGTGGCGCGCCAGTCAAAGGGCAGGATCGTCGCATTGGCATTGCGCAGCACCGCCAGAAGATACACCTTGATGTCACGCAGCAAGATATCTTTGTCGGCGATTTCCAACGTATCGTTTTCGGTGTGCCAGGCGATATTCATGCCGCATCCGCCAACAGGGTAATACCCTTTTTCTTCGCGGTCCGCCGATGTCATGGCCGAGGACAGCATGAAATAGCTGCTTAACCCGATACCGTTGAACGAATAATCCCCGGCCCGGTGGGGCCGTTCGCCCTGCAACGTCTTGCCTGCAACCTCCTGCACCACTTCGGCCAGAAACTCCGATGTTTCGCTCATCAACGATACATCGGTGAATTCCGTCGCCCAGCGGCAACCCGGGCTGTCACAATTAACCTGCGACACACAGTTCTGGTCCAGATCAAGGGCGAATTCATCGGAAAACCAGGTCGAGCCGGCATAGCGCCCCGTTGAATGCCCCGGCCACCAGCAGATGCGCACCGAGCGTTTCAGTTTGTCGCGATGTTTCCACAGCACCCGCGCCATTTCCAGCATCGAGGCATCGCCAGTGGCATTGTCGCCAACCCCCACATCCCAGCTATCAAGGTGGCCATGCAGCAGGACGTATTTTTCAGGTTCTTCACTGCCTTCGATAAAGACTTCGGGCAATTTCGAGGTGAACCAGCCTTGCTCCATCTCGGTAAAGATCGTCACGTCCTTGCCGGCTTTTGCCATCTCGATCAGGGCCTGACCATCAGGGTTGTTCACCGCCAGCGCCGGGATCGAAGGAATGCGGCCCACGTCGTCCAATCCGGGCACGCCCCAGATCGTGGTGCAGATACCCCAGTGAATATCAACGCCCGGGTTGATTGCGATGACGCCGATCGCCCCGGAATCGGCCATCAGGGATACGATGGCAGGGCTTGCGAACCCTTCAGAGATGACAATCTTGCCGGTGACGGCTTTGGTCATTTCGGGGCTGCGTTCAAAGTTGAATTCAAAGAAATCCTGATCTTCGCCGTCTTCATCGGTGGCAAGTGTCGGCATGTAAACCAACGGCCCGCTCAGGCCCGCGCGGGCGTCGGTGCTATAGGCTGGCGGTTTTGCGCGAAAGGTTTTTCCGCCCGCTTCAACCCGCGCGACGCCCGGCAGGCTGAGATACAGTTCCGGGCTGTGCATTGTCACCGGCACGCCATGTTTTGCCAACCGGCTGGCCACCTCATCCATGCCGCGGTTCACATCCGTGGGGTGTTCACGTTTGAACCCGGCAAAGGATTCTACCAGGGCCCAGGGTTCATCCAGGGATACGCTGTCCAATACGGATTGTTCTGTGTCGTTCATAACTTCCTCCCGAAGCGTTTTGCTCACCGAAACGGTTATTCAACAAATAAAACGCTAGCAAAGAGTTCCCGTTCTCACAAGTGGTTGTCAGGCCGGCGCATGAGAAAGTTTGGCACTCACCCCTGCCGCAGCGGCAAGCACCGCCTCCAGATATTGCGCGCGGGTCGTTTCGTTGAAACGGGGCATGGCACCGGCGACGGATATGCCGGCAATCACCTTGCCTGCCCCATCGCGGATGGGCGCGGCAATGCTGAAGGCGCCGTCGTCAAGATCGTTCACCGCGACGTTATAGCCGGAATCGCGAATTCTCTTTAGTGTATCGCGCAATTTTTCGGGGTCCGTTTCCGTATGGTGCGAGTAACGATCAAGCGTGCCGCTCAGCACGCGCTCGATCACATCGTCCCCCGCATAGGCCAATATCAGCAATGATGCGCCCCCGGCGTGAAGCGGCCCGAAACGCCCTGCCTGTGCAAAGATGCGGATGGGGTATGTCCCTTGCCGGGTGGCCAGAACAAAGCTGCGCAACCCTTCGCGCATCACCAGATTGACGTTTTCACCTGTTTTATCACGCAGCTTGTCCATTTCCGACGGGGCCGCGTGCATAAGCGTGCCTTCGCGCCCCACACGTTCGCCCAACACGGCAACCCGATAGCCCAGCGAATAGGTCGCCCTTTCGGGATCGCGAAAAACGAAACCGCGCTCTTCAAGGGTAAACAGCAGCCGAAAAACGATGGATTTCGTCAGATCCAGCGTTTTTGAAAGCTCTGTAACACCTTGGCCCGGCCTCTCGGCCAAGGCCTCCATGACGGATAAGGCCCGCCCAACTGCTTCGATCGTATAGGCTTTTTTCTCGCTCACCGGGGCCTCCAGACATTCCATTCAGGTCTTTTACAGAACTGTTGCAAAATTTCGAATCTAAGTTACTGTCATATCTAGAAACAGCGTTTTACAGAGTAAAACAAGGGGGGAGCATGAGAATTGCGTATGTAGTACCCGGTCCGATGTCGAAAACGAAAATGGGCCAGACGGAAATGACACGCCGCGAGAACCTGTTGAACCGCTGGGCTTTTGAGGGAACCACTGTAAAAGTGGTCGACGTGGCCAGCGGCCCGGCGTCGATTGAATCCGCCTATGAAGAGGCGCTTTGCGTTCCCACCACGGTTGAACTGATCGCCCAATGCGAGGCAGACGGATACGACGCCTGCATCATCGGTTGCTTTGGCGACCCCGGCCTGGAAGCCGCGCGCGAAATTGCAACGATCCCGGTGATCGGCCCCTGCGAGGCATCCATGTTGCTGAGTGCCGGTCTGGGCCACAAGTTTTCGATCCTGACGATCTATGACAGCATGGTGGCAGGGCAAGAACTTTTGGCCTATCGCACCGGCGTTCTGGCCAAACTGGCGTCGGTGCGCGCAACCGATATTCCGGTGCTTGAACTGATGACCGCCCCCGACGACACCCGCAAGAGGTTGATCGAGGTGGCCACCCAATGCGTGCAGCAGGACCGCGCCGATGCGCTGATGTTTGGCTGCATGACGATGTCTTTCCTCGATATGGCCGATGATATTTCCACCGCCGTAGGGGTGCCTGCGGTGAATGCAGCCAAGGCCGCGCTCAAGCAAGCAGAAAGCTGGGTGTCGATGGGGCTGTCACATTCCAAGAAGGCCTATCCGCTCCCGTCAAAAATGGCGACGGGAACAACATTCAAGGACATGCGGATTGCCTGAATAATAAAACCCAGGGGAGAAACCATGAAGAATATAGGACAAAGTTTTGCGGCCGCGGTCGGCGTCGCACTATTGGCAAGTCCAGGTTTTGCCGGAGACGAAATCAGAACGATCGAACTGTTTTCGCGCCCACAAGCCTCGCAGCCTGCCGAATTTCAATCAATGCAGTTGATCGCACAGGAGTGGGAAAAACTGGGGCTTGATGTTGAAGTCAAGGTCATGCCCTGGGAGCAGCTTTCCGATATTGTCTGGTATCAGCGTGACAAATGGGACACCACCGCATGGCAGATGGTGGGGCGCCCCGAACGTTCGGACCCTGACGAAATCGTCTATAACCTGTTTCATTCATCGACCGCCGAAAAGGGTTACAATTTCATCGGGTACAAAAACCCCGCCTATGACAAGATCGTCGAAGAACAGCGCGTCGCGATTGACCCGGACAAACGGAAAGAACTGTTGTTCGAGGCGCAGGAAATTCTTGCCGAAGATCAGCCGAACATGATGCTGGTGCATCCGAAAAACGCCTTTGCCTTCGACAAGACCAAGTTTGACGAAAGCACCATCGTCGAGCAGAGCGGTATCGGCATTCGCAACACCTGGACGTTCATCGATGGCCAACCCATTGGCGACAACAAGGATTTCGTTCTGAATTCGGGCGATAACGTCATCGCGATCAACCCGCTTTACATCTCGGGCGGGGTGGATAGCTGGATTTTCGAACTGATCTATGACCGCCTCATGCGCGTTGGTCCTGATGGGTTGCCCCAACCCTGGGCCGCCGAAAGCTATAACTGGAAAGACGGCAAGACACTTGAGGTCAAGCTGCGCGATGGCATGAAATGGCACGACGGCGAACCTGTCACCGTAGAGGATGTGAAATTTTCCTTTGAGGTGCCGATGTCGGGCGAAGCGCCGATGTACAAACCCTTTGCCAGCAACATCGACAGTATCGAAATTGTCGATGACAGCACGCTGATCTTCAAGCTGAAGGATGCGTCGGCCTCGTTCCTGACGTCCAGCCTGGCCAAGATCAACCTGATCCCCAAACACATCTGGGAACCGATTATCGAAGATCTCAAAGGCAAGGATGAAAACGCCGAAAGCTATCAGGAACAGATGCCCATCGGCTCTGGCCCCTATAAATTCGACCGCTGGCTGGTGAACGAGGAAATCGTGCTGAGCGCCAACAAGGATCATTTCCACGCCCCGAAGGCAGAGCGGTGGATCCTGCGGATCGTACCCAACACCGAAGCCGCGCTTGGCATGCTTCGCTCGGGCGAGATCAACTTTCTGGCCGAATTCAGCGGCGACCCCAAGGTGCTGGAGGAAGCAGCCGCGGCTGATGGCGATCTGGCCGTTGTTTCAACCATCGCGATTGGCTTTCGTTATATCGCCTTCAACAACCGCCGCCCGCCGTTTGACGACCCGGCATTCCGCAAGGCATTGTCCACCGCCGTGGACCGCCGCCTGATCGTGAATGCGGCGTTCAAGGGCTTTGCCATCCCGTCAAACTCGGTGGTGTCCCCCGCCCTCGCGTTCTGGAGCGACACGGCCCTCGTGGACAATTTCAAGGCCGGGCATGATCTGGCGGCGAAAACCCTGAAAGATGCCGGTTATACGCTGGAAGGCGGGCGCCTGCATTATCCGGGCGACGAAAAGGAAACGCTGGCCGAGTAACCAGCCTGGCAGGCGGGCGCATCAATCGCGCCCGCCTGTCCGCGCCATAAGAAACCGGGCCGCATGTTGCGCCCTGCAACGATAATAAACGCCCCCACGGGAACAAATAATGTCACAGGCAAGAGCGATCATCTCACGACTGCTGCAATTGCTGCTGGTGCTTTGGGCCGTTGTCACCATTCTTTTTCTGTTGTTCCGGCTGATGCCCGGCAACCCGATGGCCGCCTATATCGACCCGACATTCACCGCCGAACAGCAAGAGGCGCTGATGGCCCAATTCGGTTTGGACAAACCCCTTTGGTCGCAATATTTCACCTATCTCGGCAACCTGCTTCAGGGCGAGCTGGGCTATTCCTTCCGCTATCGCACCCCGGTGGGCGAACGTATCTGGGCGTTGCTGCCCAACACCCTGATCCTTACATTTTCATCGCTGATCGTGGCCTATGTTTTCGGCATCCTTGCCGGCGCATGGTTGGCCTGGCGGCGCGGATCGGTGGTTGAAAAGGCATCTCTCACGGCGGTTCTGACCACCCGGGCGATGCCGGAATTCTGGCTTGGCATGGTGCTTCTTGCGGTGTTTTCCTTTTGGCTGGGCTGGTTTCCGGCGGGCGGAACCCGGTCCCCGGGCGTTGAATACAGCGGCTTTTGGGCGTTCTACACCTCGGCTGATTTCCTGTCCCATCTGGCCCTGCCCGCCGCAACACTGGCGATCTATTCCCAAGGTTTGCCACTGTTGCTGATGCGTTCAAACATGCTGGACGTGATGAAAGAAGATTTCGTCACCATGGCGCGGGTCAAGGGCCTGTCGAAATGGACGGTGGTGGTCAAACATGCCGCGCGCAACGCGCTGTTGCCGGTCATGACCTCCTTTGCGATTTCCGTGGGGTATCAGTTGCAGGGCAACGTGGTGGTCGAATCGGTGTTCTCGTGGCCCGGGCTGGGCCGTGAACTGGTGCTGGCTGTGTCGGCCTCTGATTATCCTCTGGCGCAGGGCGCCTTCCTGATGATCGCGGTTGTTGTGATCCTGATGAACCTTGTCGCTGACCTGCTCTATGCCTTCCTTGATCCGCGGATTTCCCATGCCTGATAATGCCGCCTCTCTCGCCAAGCCGGGCCTGTTTCGCCGGACATTTGGCGCAATCCGCCTGCCGATGAACGATCCGTTCGCGATTGCCGGTTTGCTGATCTATGCGGTATTCCTGCTGACCGCGATCTTTGCCCATCAGATCGCCCCCTATGACCCGACCGAGATTCTGTATTCCGAAAGTTACGAATTGGCGGCCGATTTTCGCCCCGGGGTTCAGGGCCATATTCTGGGAACCACCAGTCTGGGCCGCGATATTTTTTCGCAGATCATTTTCGGCACCCGCTCGGCCCTGCTGGTCGGGTCGACGGCGGCGGTGATGGTTGCCCTGATCGGCACGATTGTCGGGGTGACAGCGGGCTATTTCGGCGGTTGGGTTGAAACCGTGCTGATGCGGCTTGCCGATATCGCCTTTGGCATCCCGTTTCTGCCCTTTGTCATCGTTCTGGCCGCGTTTCTTGAACCGTCGATCTGGAACGTGGTGATCGCCATGGCGCTGGTGTTGTGGCGCGATACCGCGCGGGTGATCCGGTCGCAGGTGTTGACCCTGCGCAACCGTGGCTATGTCGAAGCGGCGCGCATTTCAGGATCGTCCGATTTCAAGATCATCGTCCGCCATGTGGCGCCCAATGTCCTTCCCATGAGTTTTCTTTACGGCTCTATCGCCATCGGCTGGGCCATCCTGACCGAAGCCTCGATCAGCTTTCTTGGGTTTGGCGATCCGCAGACGATCAGCTGGGGCTATATGCTGCAAGATGCCTTTGCCAGTCAGGCATTGTCGCGTCAGGCCTATTACTGGTTCGTCCCGCCCGGCGTTGCGATCATTCTGGTGGTCAGCGCGGGCTTTTTCATCTCGCGCGGCTATGAAAACATCCTTTTCCCAAAGTTGAACCGATGAACAATCAAGAGACACTTCTTTCCGTCCAGACCCTCAAGGTGGATTACCACGTCGGCCCCAAGGTCGTGGGCGCCGTGGACGGGGCCAGCTTTGATGTGCCGCACGGCAGTATCGTCGGGCTGGTCGGGGAAAGCGGCTGTGGCAAAACCACAATGGCCAGCGCGGTCACGCGGATCATTTCCGACAACGCCCGGATTTCAGGCGGGAAAATGGTTTTTGACGGCACCGATCTGGTGTCCCTGTCCGAACGGCAGATGAACCGCCTGCGCTGGCGCGACATTGCCTTTATTCCGCAAAGCGCGATGAACTCTCTCGATCCCGTCTATACCGTTGAATACCAGTTGAACGAGGTGTTGCGCGGTCGCGGCGGGCTGTCACGGCGCGCGGCCCGCGCCCGGGCCGAGGAACTGTTTGAAATGGTCGGCATCGAGGTGGGGCGGCTGAGCGATTTTCCGCACCAGTTTTCCGGCGGGATGCGGCAACGGGTGGCCATCGCGCTGGCCCTTGCCCTGGATCCGAAACTGATCATCGCGGATGAACCCGTCACCGCCCTTGATGTGATCGTTCAGCGCCAGATTCTGGACCAGCTGCGCAGCCTGCAACAACAGTTGGGCATCTCGGTGATCATGGTCACACATGACATCTCGGTCGTGGCCTATGTCTGTGACATCACCGTCGTCATGTATGCCGGCAAGGTGGTGGAAAGCGGGCGCACCACCGATCTGCTGCGCGCGCCGGTTCATCCTTATACCATGGGGCTGAAAAACGCCTTTCCCGATCTGAAAGGCGCCGAACAAGGGTTGTTGACCCCGATTGCCGGCGCGCCGCCGTCGTTGATGGACCCGCCCAAGGGCTGCCGTTTCGCGCCGCGCTGTCCTTTTGCCATCGACGTATGCCGCGCAACCGACCCGGCCCTGTTTGACGGCGACAACCATCATGCCGTGGCCTGTCATCGGGCATCCGAGGCCACGGTTTTGCGCCAGCAGGCCATGAAATACGAGACATGGCAGGAGGACGCCTAGTGTTTGACGATACCCGCAATGCCGACAAGGCCCCGCTGATCTCGGTCACTGATGCGCGCCTGCATTTTCGTGTGGGGGGCGCGCTTTCGGCCATGGTGGGCGGGGGCGGCACCGTCAAGGCGGTGGATGGTGTCAGCTTTACCCTCAGGCGCGGTGAAAGCGTGGGCCTGTTGGGGGAATCCGGCTGCGGTAAAACCTCGATGGGGCGGCTTCTGGTCAAACTGGAAGAGGCGACCGGCGGCGAATTGTTGTTTGACGGCGCCTCGATCACCGATCTCAAGGGCGAGGAATTGCGCCGGTTCCGCGCCCGGGCGCAGCTGATCTTTCAGAACCCTTTTGACAGTTTCAACCCCCGCTATACGATCCGCCAATCCATGGCCGAGCCTTTGGGAAATGCCAAAATTCCGCAATCGGAGTGGGACAACCGGATCATTGCCGCGCTGGAACTGGTCCGTCTGGCCGAACCCCAGCAATACCTTGATCGCTATCCTCATCAGCTTTCCGGTGGGCAGTTGCAGCGGGTGGTCATGGCGCGGGCATTGATCCTGCAACCTGATTTCGTTGTCGCGGATGAGCCGGTTTCGATGCTGGATGTTTCCGTGCGCGCGGGCGTGTTGAATGTCTTTCGCGATGTGCGCGACCGGCTGGGCCTGACGGCGATTTACATCAGCCACGATCTGGCGCTGGTGCGCTATGTCTGTGAACGGACCATCGTGATGTATCTGGGCCGCATCATGGAGGACGGCCCGACCGAAGCCATCGTGCGCGACCCGCGGCACCCCTATTCTCAGGCGTTGGTGGCCGCAGTGCCGGTTCCCGACCCCGATCAGAGCCACGATGCCCTGCCCATCGGGCGCGGCGCACCCGACCCGCGCAATCCGCCATCGGGCTGCGTGTTCCGGGATCGCTGCCCCAAGGCGTTTGACCGCTGTGCCACCGAGGTGCCGCAAGTCCGGCAGGTGAATGACCGGCGCTTGGCCTGCCATCTGTTCGACACCCCATGATGCAGGCGGCGACATATACACAGACTGGCCCCGCAAGCGATGTGCTGCGGGTCGGTTCACACGCCCGCCCTGCCCCCGGCGCAGGTGAGGTATTGGTGCGCATCCACGCTTCTGGCATCAACCCGGCAGATGTAAAGCGGCGGGGCGGGTGGAACGGCGCGGCCATGTCCCACCCTCTGGTGATCCCCCATTGCGACGGCGCCGGGGTGATCGAGGCAGTGGGCGATGGCGTCAGTCCGGCGCGTATCGGGGCGCGGGTCTGGCTCTGGAATGCCCAGGGCGGATACGGCGAAGACGGGCGGGCCTTTGGCACAGCGGCGGAATATGTCGCCCTGCCCGACGCGCAGGCCGTCGATCTGCCCGAACCGCTCAGCTTTGCCGCCGGAGCCTGTCTTGGTGTGCCTGCCATGACCGCATGGTGGGCGCTTTACAGCAACGGGCCGATTGCCGGGAAAACGGTATTGATCCAAGGGGCGGCGGGCGCCGTTGGCCTTTGCGCGGTGCAAATCGCACAGGCGGGCGGCGCGCGGGTTCTGGGCACCATCAGCCACCGCGCGGGCGCAGATCATGTGCAGGCCCACGCCGATATTCCCCTGATCAACCGCAAGTCCGAAGATGTGGCCGCGCGGGTCAGGGATCTGACAGCGGGCGCGGGGGCCGACAGGATTATCGAGGTCGATCTTGCGGCGAACATGGCGTGCGATGCGGCCTGTCTGGCCATTCACGGCACCATTGCATCCTATTCCTGTTCATCCGATCCGATGCCGCCCCTGCGGTATTACGATTTTGCCAACCTCGGGGCGCATATCCATTTCGTGCAGGGGTTTCAGTTGCCGCCACAGGCCCGTCTGGCGGGGCAAGCGGCCCTTGCCGAACTGGCCAGCGCGGGCCGGCTTGCCCTGCCCATCGGGGCCGAATTCGATCTTTCCCACATCGCCGCCGCCCATGTTCGGGTCGAACAGGGTGGGCTGGGCAATACCGTGGTGCGACCTTGACGAGAGGAACCAGAATATGAACCAGCAATCCCCACGCCCCCCAAAGCGATACCGGGGCGGCGCGCCCCTGTAACCCTGTCGCGCTGGAAATCATTCGCGGCGCGATTGCCGCCGTGCAGGCCGAGATGGAGGCGCTGATCGAACGGACCGCCATTTCGGCATTCATCCGCGAGAAAAAGGATTTCTACACCGCCCTGTTTGATGCCGATGGCATCATGGCCGTGGGATCAATGGTGCCGATCTTTGGCGATATGACCACCCCGGTGTTCGAAAAATTCGCCCCCGAAGATATGAAGCCGGGCGATGTGTTTTGGTACAACGATTGTTACGGATCAAACGGGGCGGTGTCCCACTCCAACGATCAGGTCTTGCTGGCCCCGGTGTTTCACAACGGCACCCGCGTCGCCTTTGTCATGAGCTGGGCGCATTTTGCCGACATCGGCGGGCTGCGCCCCGGTTCGATCAGCCCGGATGCCACCGACATCTATCAGGAAGGTATCATGGTGCCCGTGACCAAACTGGTTGATCAGGGCGTGACAAATGAGGCGACGCTGGCGATTTTCCACCGCAATTCGCGCTTTCCCGATCAAAGCATCGGTGACATGCAGGCCTTGATGGCCAGCATCGATCTGGGCACGCGCCGGGTTGGCGATATATTCGAACGCTTCAGCATTCCGGTTGTCGCCGACGCGCTGACCCAACTGTTGGAGCGCACCCGCCGGTTGGTGCGCGACCGGCTTGCCGCCACCTTCGATTATGGCACTTACAAAATCACCGATGCGATTGACGGCGATGGCCATGGCAACGGCCCGTTCAAGATGCGTTTTTCGCTGACCCGCTCAAAGGGCGACAATGGCGAAGATCATTACCTGTTCGACGCCACCCAAAGCGACGATCAGGCCCCCGGCCCGGTCAATTACATCATGAACCCGGGCGTGCCGGGCATGGCGCTGGGGCTGTTCTATCTTGGGGGCGATCCCGCGCAGGTGTGTAATGCGGGCGGCCCGAACGCGATTGACGAGGTCCGCCTGCGCGAAGGGTCGTTCCTCAAGCCGAAATTCCCGGCCCCCTTGGAATGCGGGGCCTGACGGCGATGCGCGTGATTTCCACCATGAGCGGGCTGATCAACGCCGGAAACACCCCCGCCCCTGCGGCCAACTCGGCCTATGTCGTCAACATCATGCGCGGCAATTTCCGTAACAAGGCAGGCGAATTGGAACCCTATCTGCTGGCCGACGGAATCGGCGTCGGGTATGGCGCGCGGCCCCATGCCGACGGGATTGATGCGGTCTATTTCGTGGCGCAGGAAAATTACCCGGTCGAGTTTCTCGAAGCGGGCTATCCCGTGCGCATGCGCAGCTATGGCGTGATCCCGGATTCAGGGGGGCCGGAAAGTTTCGCGGTGGATGCGGCATTCTGCGCGAATATGAAATTCTGGCCGAAGACGCCAATGTGGCGATCCGCATCGACAGCGTGAAAAACCCGCCCTGGGGCATTGATGGCGGGATGAGCGGCGGCCACGGGCGCGCCATCGTCAACCCCGGCACCAAGGGTGAATGGCAGATGAACCCCCTGTCCGACGGCAACCGCCTGATCAAAGGCGATATTCTGCGGATCGAAACCGGCGGCGGCGGCGGCCACGGCCATCCGTTCGATCGCGCCCCCGATGCGGTGCTTGAGGATGTTCTGGGCGGTTTCGTCAGCCCCGAACAGGCGCGCGATCTTTATGGCGTGGTTGTTCACGGGCGCAGGGTTGACGTGGACGCAACCGCCACCCTGCGCGCAAATCGCCCTGATACACGTCGCTTTCACCGGCTGGAGTACCTTGATGAACTCGTTTAACCACCCCGATACCTCATACAGCCTTGCCGTGGATATTGGCGGGACATTCACCGATATTTCGCTGATGGACCGTGTATCGGGCCATGTCTGGCGCACCAAAACACCCTCTCTGCCGGCGGACCCGTCCAAGGCGTTCATGAACGGGGTCGATGCGGTTCTGGCCGACAGCGGCGTGCAGGCCTCCAGCCTGAGCCAAGTTTTGCATGGCACCACTGTTGCAACCAACATGATCCTCGAGGCCAAGGGCGCGCGCACCGCATTGATAACCACCCGGGGTTTCAGGCATGTTCTGGCCATCGGGCGGCAGGATATTCCGCGCAAGGCAAACCTGTATTCATGGGTCAAACCGCCGCGCCCGGTGCCCGCCAGCCGGATTCTGGAAATTGACGAACGGGTGGCGGCAGGCGGGGCCGTTCTGACCGCACTGGAAGAATCCAGCGTTTACGCCGCCATCAATGATCTGCGCCAGATGGATGTCGATGCGGTGGGCATCTGCCTGCTGCATGCCTATGCGAATACCGCCCATGAACAGCGCGTGGCCGAGATTATCCGCCGGGAGCTGCCGGAAATGGCCGTCACCTGTTCCACCGACATCCTGCCCGTGGTGCGCGAATACGAACGCTCGCTGGCGACGGTGCTGAACGCCGGCGTCATGCCCGGCGTCAGCAATTATGTTCAGCGGCTGGAAAACCGGTTGAAAGATGCACAGGTGGTTTCACCCCTTTTGTTGATGCAATCCAATGGCGGTGTTGCGGGCACGGCGGCCATCCGCACGGCCCCCGCACTGACCGCCCTGTCCGGCCCTGCCGCCGGGGTGGTGGGGGCACGTGCCATTGCCGGTGAATGTGGCATTTCCGATCTGATCACCGTGGATATAGGCGGCACCAGCGCCGACATTTGCCTGATCAAGAACGGCGAAATCGGGTTGACCCAAAAAGGCAGCATCGGAGAATGGCCCCTGCCCTTGCCCATGGTTGATATGGTCACCATCGGGGCCGGGGGCGGTTCAATTGCCGCCGTATCCGATGGGCCGCTGACCGTTGGCCCTAACAGCGCCGGTGCCACCCCCGGCCCCGCAGCCTATGGCAAAGGCGGTAAAAAACCCACCGTCACCGACGCCCATGTCGCCTTGGGCCATCTGCCCCTTGCCTTGCTCAACGGGGCAATGACGCTGGATTCCGCCGCCGCCGAAGCGGCAATCAGGGCCGATGTCTGTGATCCGCTGAACCTGCCCCTGCACGAGGCGGCGCGCGGCATTCTGGCGATTGCCAACAACCATATGGTGGGCGCGATCCGCCTGGTTTCGGTGGAACGTGGCCACGACCCCCGCGATTTCACGCTGGTGCCCTTTGGCGGCGCCGGCCCCCTGCACGGCTGCGCCCTGGCCGAGCTTTTGGGGATGCGTCGGGTCATGGTCCCCCCGCGCCGGGGCTGCTCTGCGCCGATGGCCTGTTGGTGGCTGACCTGAAATCCGAATTCAGTCAGGCAATGCCCGAGGCCGGCCCCGTGGATCAGGCCGCAGGCGATGCCATCTGTGCGGCGCTCAACACACAGGCGGAAACCTGGCTAGACCGTGAAAATGTGCCAGCCCCCCTGCGCGACCTGCGCGCCGTGGCCTTGTTGCGGTTTCACGGTCAGGGCGGCGAAATCGCCGTGCCGTGGGGCGATACGGCGCAGCAAACCGAAGAGGCCTTCCGCGAGGCGCACCGCGCCCTTTATGGCTTTGTTCTGAATGCCAGGATTGAGCTGGTTACCCTGCGGGTCGAGGCGGCTGGCCGCACCCTATCATCAGAGCGCCCCGCATTGGTGCCAGAAGCCCCCGGCCCAAGGCAAAGCCAGATGGTTCACTTTGAGGCAGGCAGCATGGACACGCCGATCATCGCCCGCGCCACCCTTGCCGAGGGGGCTGAACTGAAAGGGCCGATGATTTTGACACAGCTTGATGCCACCACCGTTATCCCGCCCGGATGGTCCGGCCACGTCCACCCGACCGGCGCGTTGATCCTGACCCGTAAAGAGCAGACCCCATGACCGAGACACTGAACAAAGTATTCGACCATATCGAGGCGAACGCCGACACGTTCCTGTCGCGGATGATGGAATATGTCGCCCATCCCAGCATCAGCGCCCAGAACATCGGCATCCGCGAGGTGGCCGATATGCTTGTCAGCCACCTTGCCGGGTTGGGGATGGAGGCCGAGTTGATCGAAACCGATGGCCACCCCTTTGTGCTGGGCCGGCGCGATGTCGACCCGGCCAAACCCACGGTTCTGCTTTATGGCCACTATGACGTGCAGCCGCCCGAACCGCTGGAAGAATGGCTCAGCCCGCCGTTTGAACCGGTAATCCGCGACGGCAAGGTGTTTGCCCGTGGGGTGGGCGACAACAAGGGACAGCATTTTGCCCAGCTTTTGGCGATTGAATCCCATCTGGCGGTGACCGGCACCTTGCCCTGCAATGTGATTTTTCTGCTGGAAGGCGAAGAAGAAATCGGCAGCCCGCAGATTGCCAGTTTTGTCGCCACGCACGCCGACCGGCTGAATGCCGATCTTGTGGTCACGTCAGACGGCCCGTTGCATGACAGCGGCGCGCCGGTGATTGTCTGCGGGGTGCGGGGCATGGCCTCGTTCGAGCTGCGCAGCAAAACCGCCAGCCGTGACACCCATTCAGGCAATTTTGGCGGGGTGATGCCCAACGCAATCTGGAAGCTGGTCAATCTTCTGGCCACGATGAAAGATCCCGACGGCACCATCACCATCGAGGGATTGACCGAGCCGGTCATTCCCCCCACCAATCTGGAACGCGAAGCGGTTGAACGCCTGCCCCTGGACGTTGAAGCGATCAAGACCGGCCTTGGCCTTGCCGAACTGGATGCACCAAAGGACCGCGCCTATTGGGACCGGCTGATGTTCCATCCGACCCTGACGATCAACGGCTTTCACGGGGGGTATGGTGGCGCCGGGTCAAAAACGGTGCTGCCCTGCGAGGCCCTGGTGAAATGTGATGTCAGGCTGGTTGAACCCCTGACGCCGGACTATGTTTTTGACCGTATTCGCGCCCATGTGGAACGTTATGCCCCCGATGTTGAATTTGTGCCGCTGAACGGGATGCTGCCCAGCAAAACACCGATGGAGTCGCCCTTTATCGCCCCGTTGCGCGCGGCAATCGTTCGGTCCCGCGGGGTTGAACCGCTGGTCTATCCGGTGGTCGGTGGCAGCCTGCCGGACTATGTTTTTACCAAGATTCTGGGAAAACCGGCTTTTGTCATCCCCTATGCCAATGCGGACGAAGCCAACCACGCCCCGAACGAAAACCTTGAAATTGTTCGATTCATCGACGGCATCCGCACCGGCGCCGCCGTTCTTGACCAACTTGGCGCACTGCAAACGTAGGGATCAGCCCAAACCCGGCACGACAGTCGCGAAAACCCCGGATGGTGTCCCATGTCGTGGTGTAGCTCCCGATGGACCTTGCGCTTCCGGGCGGGCGGAGTTGGTCAGTCGCACTGCGCGGCAGGCAAGCTGACGATGGCATCATCGCAGACTGGTGCGAGCGTTTCCAGTGTCATGTAGCGACCACGCTGGACGGTCCATTCCTCGGTCTGTTCCATCAGGATCGCGCCGACGAGACGTCGTATTGAGGGCTCGTTCGGAAAGATCCCGACGACATCGGTGCGCCGCTTGATCTCGCCGTTCAGTCGTTCGATGGGGTTGGTGGAGTGCAGCTTGGTGCGATGTTGCTGGGGAGTTCGCGCCGGTCCGCCGAAGGCGGCAAACCGTCCGGGGGACGGGTTGAGGCAAGAACGG
Source organism: Oceaniglobus sp. K40-3 (assembly GCF_055808395.1). NCBI lineage: Bacteria > Pseudomonadati > Pseudomonadota > Alphaproteobacteria > Rhodobacterales > Paracoccaceae > Oceaniglobus > Oceaniglobus sp. K40-3. Next base: position 41,869 of record NZ_CM147868.1, read on the forward strand.
GCTGAGCCCCATGCAGGCCAGAACGTCCTCCTCGGCTCCATCCATGAGCGTTGCGAGCTTCGGCAGCTTGGGCCGCATCTGATCGGCCACCAGACGCCACTGCACCTTGGCGGCCGTGTGATCTGGGTGGGCGAAGGCGGTGGCGATGAAGGCGGACACGACACGTCGGCTGTTCTTGCCGGCATGGGCCAGGGCATTGCGCTGGAAGTGGACGCGACAGCGCTGCCAGGTTGTGGACAGCACGCGGGCCGTCGCGGCCTTGATGCCTTCGTGCGCATCCGAGATAACGAGCTTCACGCCACTCAGCCCGCGGCGGACAAGGTCACGGAGGAATTCGGTCCAGAAAGGCTCGGCCTCCGAAGCGCCGATCGCCATGCCCAGAACCTCGCGTCGCCCGTCGGTGTTCACGCCGACTGCGAGGGTAACCGCGACACTGACGATCCGGCCGCCCTGGCGAACCTTGAGGTAGGTGGCATCGATCCAGAGGTATGGCCATTCGCCGTTGATCGGTCGGGTCAGAAAGGCATCGACCCGTTCATCAATTTCCTCGCAAAGCCGACTGACCTGGCTCTTGGAGATTCCGGTCCCGCCCATGGCCTGCACGAGATCGTCCATGGCTCTGGTCGATACGCCATGGACATAGGCTTCTTGAATAACGGCCGTCAGCGCCTTCTCCGCGGCCCGTCGAGGCTCCAGGAAAGAGGGAAAGTAGGAACGGGAGTGTCATGAACTTTGTGTATCTGGCCTGGCCCGTGCGGGTTTTAGATACAGTCACGCATTGAAGCGATCCTCGAACATTATGGCGAAATGGTTGCGGGCGGCAAACCATTCTCGAACATTCCGGCCGCCTTTCTCAAAGTTGCGGATCGCCAAGTAGATCAGCTTCGTGGCTGCGTCTTCGGTCGGGAACGATCCTCGCGTCTTGATCGATTTGCGGATTACCCGGTTCAAGCTTTCAATTGCGTTGGTGGTGTAGATGATTTTCCGGAGTTCAAGCGTGAAGCAAACGATCCGGGGGATCGTTTGTAGCGCCGAACGGATCAAAGGCGAAGAACGGGATCACCTCCTGCCAGGCCCTGCGCCAGGCCGGTGCAATGGAGGCGTATTTGCTGGCCCACTTTTCCTCGAAGGCATCCAACGCGTCGCCGGCTTGCTCGGCTGTAGGGGCACTGTAAATCCGCCGCAGGTCAGCCGCCACCTCCTTGCGATCTTTCCAGGCGCAGAAGTTCAGCGAATGACGCACGAGGTGAACGATGCAGGTCTCACGGCCGTGTCCGGAAAGGCGGCCGTGATGGCGTCAGGGAAGCCCTTGAGACCGTCTACGACCGCAATCAGGATATCTTGCAGCCCACGGTTCTTCAGCTCTGTCATCACGGAGAGCCAAAATTTGGCGCCCTCGTTGTCGGCGATCCAAAGTCCGAGAACCTCGCGCATGCCATCCCTGTTGACGCCGAGAGCGACATAGACAGCCTTGTTCTTGACCATGCGACTATCCATTGCCCGGCAGGGTATTGCGCAGCAATGCCTGAGAGGGGGCGTCACGGATCTTGACCCGCAGAGCATCGAAAATGACGATGGGATACATCCGGTCCAGCGCCCGGGACTGCCATTCCCGGACCTCATCCAGCACCGCGTCGGTCACGCGGCTGATCAGATCTGGCGATACCTGAAGGCCATAGACGTCCTCAAGATGAGCACGGATGTCACGGACCGTCAGACCGGCGGCGTAAAGCCCGATAATCTTGTCATCCATCCCATCAATGCGGGTCTGGCCCTTCTTCACCAGTTCAGGCTCGAAGCTGCCGTCCCGGTCCCGCGGCACTGCGATAGGCAGTTCGCCGTCTTGCCCCTTCAATCTCTTGGCAGATGACCCGTTGCGACGGTTGGCCTGATAAGGCGGGGCATCCTTGCCGTCTTCATAGCCCAGATGTGCCGTCAGCTCAGCACCGAGCATTCGCTCCATCAGCTTGATCTTGAGCTCTTTCATTAGCCCGGCATCGCCAAGCAGGTCTTCAGGCCGCTCGCAGCCCTTCAGTAGTTCGTCCAGCAGTTCCTTGGAAATCGTCATCGTCCTTGCTCCTCTCAGGAAGCATGGACCAGATCCCAGTTACACAGAAAATCGGACACTCTCTTCCCGCGGTCTGTCTCAGCGGCAGCTTGAACAGCACCTTGATCGACAGGCAGACTTGGATCGCCGCGTTCGAAAAGACCGGCGGGCGCCCGAGGCGCCCCTCATGCAGTGCGAGCCAGGCCATCTCCTTGTCCACCCAGATCAGCAGCGATCCGCGCTTTCTGAGCGCAGCGTTGTAGTCAGACCAGTTCGTGGTGCGGTAGCGGGCGGGTGTTGGCTTGTTCATCCACCCCGTCTAACCGCATGGATTCACGTTGTGAATCCTTGGCAGTCTGAATTCTGCAACAACGCCGCTTGGCTACAAGCTCTTGCGCCGTCTTGTCTCCGCAAAGAGCTTCAGCGCTACCGTGGCCTTAAACATATCTGAAAAACTGCGTCTCTTCGTCATTTCTGTATCCTTTCTTCAAGGCTGGATACATCTTAGCACGCTGTCCAGTTTTGCGGACCACTTCAGTGTCGACAGTTTAGGCAATGCGTTAACGCCTAGTATATCAGTAAACCAAACTCAGACGGCTTCAATAAATGCATTACCAAATAGAAACGCAGGCCGTAGCCTGCGTTCTCATGTGGTGCTCTATCGAACTTGTTAACGGCTCGACCTGCGGTTTCTGAGCTTTCAGAATGCCCGCCAAAAATCGCTTCGTCAAGCCGCAACTACCAACGCTTTTCCGGGCTAGTTATGGACTGCAAACCCGCTTTAGACACGGACCTTCTCCTTACACACCCTTTACGCATCAAAATCTGAGGTGCGGGGCAAAGTTTTGGACCCTACATCGGCGTTGTTGCAGAACTCAGACTGCCAAGGATTCACAACGTGAATCCATGCGGTTAGGTAATCCTCCCCAAAACTAAGGGGATGCGGACGTAGAATTTTCTCAGCAAGATGACTGAGGAGAATCTGATGAAGATGACGAGATTTAGCGAACCCCAGATCCTTGCGATCCTACGCCAGGCCGAGGGCGGTGTGCCGGTGGCTGAGCTGTGCCGCGAGCACGGCATGAGCTCAGCGTCCTTCTACAAATGGCGGGCAAAGTATGGCGGTATGGATACGTCCATGATCAGCCAGATGAAGAGCCTGGAGGACGAGAACAGGCGATTGAAGCGCATGTTTGCGGACCTGAGCATGCAGGCCGATCTGCTGAAGGAAGCTCTTGGAAAAAGTAGATCGGCCGTCTCAGCGTCGCGAGATGGCCGCCAAGGCCGTGGAACATCGAGGGGTCAGCATCGCACTCGCCTGTCGGGCGTTCGGGGTGAGCGAGACGTGCTATCGCTACAGCCCGTTGCTCAGCGACGAGAACGAGCTGATCGCTGACCTGCTGGTCGGCCTGACCGACGCCCGCAAGACGTGGGGATTTGGGCTGTGTTTCCTGCATCTGCGCAATGTCAAAGGGCACCCGTGGAATCAGAAACGTGTCTATCGCATCTACTGTGCCTTGGAACTGAACCTGCGGATTAAGCCGCGCAAAAGGCTGAAGCGGGAGGTGCCGGACGCTCTGGCTGTGCCGGAGAGGCCGAATGTGACTTGGTCGATGGATTTCATGGCAGATCGACTGGCTGACGGTCGTGCCTTCCGGCTGCTGAACGTCCTAGATGACTTCAACCGGGAAGGCTTGGGCATTGAGGTGGACTTTTCCCTGCCCGCCGAGCGGGTCATCCGGAGCCTCAACAACATCATCGAATGGCGCGGCAAGCCCAGGACCATCCGCGTGGATAACGGCCCTGAATACATCAGCCATGCGCTGCAGGAATGGGCTGAGAAACACGGCATCGCCCTCGCGCACATTCAGCCGCAACAGAACGCCTACATCGAGCGCTACAATCGCACGGTCAGGCACGAATGGCTGGACCAATACATCATCAACAGCATCGAGGAGGCCCAACACTTTGCCACACAGTGGCTCTGGACTTACAACAATGACCGACCGAACATGGGCATCGGCGGCATCACACCCGCAATGAAACTGAAAATGGCTGCGTAAGTTCTACGACCTCGGCCCGTTAAAAACGGGAGGATTACCGTTAGACGGGGTGGATGAACAAGCCAACACCCGCCCGCTACCGCACCACGAACTGGTCTGACTACAACGCTGCGCTCAGAAAGCGCGGATCGCTGCTGATCTGGGTGGACAAGGAGATGGCCTGGCTCGCACCGCATGAGGGGCGCCTCGGGCGCCCGCCGGTCTTTTCGAACGCGGCGATCCAAGTCTGCCTGTCGATCAAGGTGCTGTTCAAGCTGCCGCTGAGACAGACCGCGGGAATGGTCGCCAGCCTCTTGCGACTGGCCGGGCTGGACTGGCCAGTCCCTGACTATTCTACCTTGTGCCGGAGGCAGAAGACCTTGGCCGTCCAAATCCCCTACCGCCGTGCCGACGGGCCGCTCAACCTGCTCGTCCCCTCTCGCGACATCACTGCGTGATGCACTGCCGGGCAGTGGACAGCACCGGGATCAAGTTCCTCGGCGATGGTGAGTGGCAGGTTCGCAAGCACGGGGTGCAGGGCCGACGGCGAGCCATGTCGCGCCATCGGTCCGAGCGACGATGGCAAGCGGCGCAAGGTCCATCTGGCCATGGATACTGCCACGTCCGACATCCGCGCCGTCGAATTCACTCCCAGCCGCGACGGCGACAGCCCAGTGATGCCAGACCTGCTCGACCAGATCCCGGAGGGCGAACCGATCGGCACTGTAGCCCGGTTGAGTGCTCCCGGTGTTCGGCCATTCGCGCCCGGCGGACAGGATTTTGGCAAACTTTACGAACGCGAGGCAGTGGAGGCCGTTTTGCGTCAATCAAAATCTTGAACGGATCCTTGCCTCGGGCAAAGGAATTATTCTTTATGAAGAAACCTACAGTCAGGCCCAACGAAATCGAAGCAAAATGACCGCCGAGCGCAAAAACCGGCTTTTGTCGAAAAAACGGTCTTTGGATGTCGAACAACATCTACATCGTCCTTGAAAATGGCGATCCCGGGAGGACTCGAACCCCAACATCCTGATTAGAAGGTCACTGTTCTACGTCCCTAAACGCTTGCAAAGTAAGTAGTTTGGACCGGGATTTTCGTCACTATGCAATTGCGATGCAATTGGCGCACCGCGCGGCCCCTGAAGGACTCGAACCCTCGGCCGTCCGCTTAGAAGGCGGATGCTCTATCCAGCTGAGCTAAGGAGCCTGCGGTGCGCACCGCATGTTTAAACGCCGCAGTCAATTTAGGCAAGGCGATCCCGCTCCACTGGACGCTTGGTTTCCTTCCGCCTTGCATGTTCACAGTCAAAGCAGAAATCATCCCCCGGTTGACGACGAACGCCATCACAGCGGCGACACGGCTTGTCTTTCGCGAGATAGAAGGACTCGCGTTTTGCCCATGCCCGCGCGCGCTCTGGGTTAGGAGCGGGCACACCCAAGTCGCCGCGTTGGTATGCGTGCCAGACCCCCATATACGACATTCCGATGAGTTCGCCTATCTCTTGGCACTCGCAATTCTGGCGCAGATGGCCTTCACTGCGGTACAAGGCACGCGCAAGTTCTAAAGCGGCTGGGTAGTCAGCCAAGTTTACCAATGTCTTGCGTCGTTTCATGCGTGAACCTCACCATTCTAAGTCACTTATACTGTTTCTTTCGCCGAAGTGGAACCTTGCTCCTGCCGTGTAGAAGTGAGAACCTGTCGAAGACAGGCAACAGTAAGAGAATAATAGCCGTGGCATTCATAGTCGAAAATTTGAGATTGAAAGAACTGGCAATTGTTGCCGAGCAAAACAAACCCGTATTTGACTATTTCGTCGAGTTTCTGATTGCCGCGGGATACCCCTCGTTGCAGGCCTTCGTCCTCGACAACAATTCCGAGAAAGCAGAAGAAACGATTCTTCGCTTTATTCAAACACCGTTGCCAGACGGCCTCGAATTGTTCGACGGAATCGCGCGCCCCTATAAACAGCAAAAAGCAAAGTGGCTCCTTTTGGGCTGGGTCTTCCGCGACGCACCGGAACAACGATTGCGCCCGATGGTGGCGTCCATGCCTGGTCGTAACGCAGCCGAGAAGCAAGCACATCTCCTGAACCAACTACGCGCTTTCGCAGGCGAGATATTCCCAGAAGCACTGCGTTGGGATTGGACAGCAGTTTCCGAGGTCGTCATTGACCGCCTTGAGGGGAGCCGCCGCGCAATCAAAGGCACCTTGTTCGAGGCCATTGTTCGGCGCAACTTGGACAAGATATTCAAGAATCAGAAGGTCTCACTGGAAATTGGTAAGGCAGAAATTCGCCTCGGTGGGGAAACATACGATGCTGTCAATGAGCGTTCAAAACTGACCCGGTTTCAGCATTTGATTTTGACCCGCCTATTGGGAGGCAAAGCCCTCAGGCGGGCCGCCCTCATATAGCGAGTCCGTCTGTGGGCTTTGCTTGCGGTGCGGTTATTCTTCTCTGCGGCTTTTGCTCTGAGCGAAGCGGTATGAGGTATTGCCGGTCTCGATGATGGCGCAGTGGTGCGTGACGCGGTCCAGCAGCGCGGTTGTCATCTTGGCATCCACTGCCCGGCAGTCGCTGCTTGCAGCGATGAGAGGGGCCGAAGACAGCGACCCATTCCCCGAACTCCAGATTGGTGGTGATGATGACGCTGGTTTTCTCGTAGAGCTTGCTGATCAGGTGGAACAGCAGTGCGCCGCCGGATTTCGGGAAGGGGATGTAGCCCAACTCGTCGATGATGGCGCAATCCAGGGCCGACAGTTGCCGGATGATCTTCCCGGCGTTGCCATCGGCCTGTTCCTTGATCCACTGCCCGGCAGTGCATGTTTACATGCATGAGAGGGAGGGCATTGATCAGATCGACGGCGTTGAAGAAGCGGGCCTTTTTGCCGTTGTTGATCAAGGCGGTTCCAAGCGCGATGGCGATGTGGGTTTTGCCTGTTCCGGTTCCACCCACCAGGATGAGGTTGTGTGCCTCTTCGGTAAACTGGCCCGAGCAGAAGGGCTCGATCCGGGCCTTGGTGACGGCTGCCGCGCCGTAATCGAAGGTGGCGAAGTCCTTGTGATGCGGGAACTTCGCGATGCGCATTTGATACTGGCCTCTCGGCGATGCAAAGCATCGCCTGTCAGCTAATAGATGGAGCGCACCCGGCGCTCTACAGTTTCTGCGTCGATCAGTTGCTTTATCGCTGTGGTCAGACTGGGCGGCTTGCGCGCGGACAGCAAATCATGTGCGCAAGCTGCCATTCCATGCAGCCTCAGGGCGGTCAGTTGATCAATGAGAGCGTTCATATGACGGCCCCCTCTGCCGAGCACAGCGTTTCATAGCGCTTACAATCGGCCTCCGGGCGCAGGGTCAGCTGTGGATAGACGTATGTTTCGCTCAAGGAGGTGATGACTGGCTCGACCAGCTGGTTAATCAGGTTGATGATGGCGGGCAGGCGCAGCGTGTTTTGTTCCACTGCCAATTCGCAAGCCGTCTCGACCACCTCGATCCCGTGGTCCTGAGCCAGCAGGAGCAGATCGACAAACTCCCGATCCCCACCTTTGCCGGCCATGTAATGTTCCCTGATCCGATGCATGGCATCTGGCAGTTGCCAATCCACGAAGGGCGCCCCGTTGCGCAAGGCACCGGGTTTGCGGTCCAGCAGAGGAACATAATGCCACGGCTCAAAGTAGCTGATGTTGCGGGTGAAGCGGCGCCTGTGTTCGGCAATGACATTCTGGCCTGACACCAGCACGATCCGGCCCGCATAGGCGCGCAAGGAGACATGCTGGCCTGCAAACCGGGACGGCACGCTGTAGCGATTGCTGGCATATTGAACCAGGCAGGTGGAGCGGACACGCACCGTCTTCTCCACATAGCCATCAAAAGCCCGCCCCAGGGGGCGCAGCCCGGCGCGTTCATCTTCAAAAACCTCTGCAACCGTGCGGGTCGAATGTTCAGGATGAGCGCGATTTGCCAGCTCCTCGCAGCGCAGGCGCAACCAGTCGTTCAGCCCATCCAGATCATCGAAGGCTGGCATTGGGGCAAACAACCGGCCTCGCAAAAACTGGACCTGGTTCTCGACCTGACCCTTCTCCCAGCCCGACGCGGGGGGCAGGGCCGTCCAGAAGGGCGCCATTGGTTCAAGCCCAATGGACGGCGGCTCCATGACATAGTGGTTCATCAACGCGAGGAACCGCGGATGGAATATCCGATCCTTCGAGCGGGAGACATAGGTCACCATCGTTTTGGGATTGTCGATGATCCCGGGGCTCCGCCCGTTCACATCTCAAACCGTCCCCCGGACGGTTTGCCACCTTCGGTGGGTCGATGTTCACCCCGTCGCGGGACCCCGCCGTAGAAGGACAACGCCCGCACAAAGGCATCCAGCACCATCTCCTGGGCTTCGCCGGGATAGGCGACGACAAAGGGCTTGCGACTATGGCACAGGCGGAAGTGGGCAACCTTCACCGATCGCTCGACACCGCCCAGGACAACCCGTTCCTCGCTCCAGTCAAATTGCAGCGCGTCACCTGCCGCAAAATAAAGCGGGATAAAAGCCTCGCCCGAACCGGCACCGGCCTGCTTCAGATCGCGGACAAATCGCTGAACCGGCGAATAGGAACCAGGATAACCTTCCGAGACAAGCTGCTCGTAAAGCCTCACGGCCGTTCGCCGTTCCCGGCGTGGTCGCTTCTGGTCCTGCTCGAACAGCTCCTGAAGCCGAAGATCAAACCCGTTGCACAGTTTGTGCCGAACCGGCGGGGCTTGGCGCTGGTAGCTCGGCGGGCTCTCATCCTTCAGATACTTCTTGATCGTGTTGCGCGATAATCCCGTCGCCCGCGCAACAGACCGGATACTGCGCCCTTCAACCAGCACCCACAGACGGATCTTCGATACACTTTCCATCAATAACACCTGCTCTTCCCTCCGCACTTGAAGCGCCGATGTTAACGAAACAGGTGGGTCAATTTTACTCGCTCATAACCCACCTAAGTGGGGCAATTTCGCATGCCGATTCACAAACCAACATATCCAACCCGGCCAGCCCCAGCAGAACGCCTATATCGAGCGCTACAACCGCACTGTCCGGCATGAGTGGCTCGACCAATACATCATCGAAACCATCGAGGAGGCTCAGGATCACGCCACGCAATGGCTCTGGACTTACAACAACGACCGACCGAACATGGGCATCGGCGGTATAACACCTGCCATAAAACTGAAAATGGCCGCGTAAATTCTACGGATGCACACCACTAAAAATGGGGGGATTACCATGTGATCCACGAACCAGCGTTCCGGCGCGTGGCACAGGGCCCAAAGGGCCACCTCGGTTCGATCCTGCAGCACATCAACGCCTGTTCAGATCTGCGGAGACACCTCTGTCGCGATCATATGAGAGGGTCATGCGCCCATTGCAAAAGCGCCTGTCGTTGGCGGGGCCTGCAAAACACGTCACCGGGATAGCAATTCGCGCGGATTTGCCCGGCATGTCGTGCAAAGCCACGCCACCTTGCGATCTGTTTCTTGTCGGTGTCGTCCAGACGCCGCCCAAGGTAATAGCGGCAATACCATTGAAACCAACCGCGCGGGTCAGGCCCATAGATCCACCCTTTCTGTTGCCAGACGCTTAACGGTTGGCGGCTTTTGACGCCGAAATAGTTCAGCGCAGGGTCCGGTTTCTGGCTGATTTTCGCGTTCTCGAACCAGTCGGCAGGAAATTCATCGGTGCAATCGTTGATATAGCGCCCCTCAAAAACGCCCATTTCAAGCATTTCCCGGGGCGAAAGATGCGGGGTGAAACCGGCGGCGAACTGCGCGCCGGTCGGGGCCGTCAGGTCATATTCGTAACCCGTTTGCATGCGGTCATTGACGGTGATTTTCGTTTTATGTGGCATATTTTACCTCATAGCTGTGTCCTTTGACGGGATGCAAAGGTCTGCTCAGATCTATGGTGCAGGCCGTCAAATCCGAAACAGCGGCTGCAACAGACGCGGCACAAGGGAACTGAACCGCAATGGCGCATCCGTCGCGGCGATGCAGATACAGGGGGCGCCGGAATCGGCGGTTGGCTGATGGTCGATATCGGCATCGGCAACTTCCAGATCGCCCACACCAAAGCGGCCCGCCTTGTCGCTGAAGCTGCCTTGCAGCACCAGCGTCAGTTCCAGCCCGTTATGGCTGTGCTCGGGCACCGCCCGCCCCGGCGGAATATACAGCAGGCGCGCAGAACCATCTCGACCCGCGCACAGGATGCTTTGCCTGATCCCGCCGCCCAACATCTTCCAGCGGGGCGGCTTGCCGTTCAGCGCCATCATCACCGGGCCGGGAAAAATGCCCGAGCGGGCGAAACCGGGCGCCATCGAACCCGGGTCGTCAAGCCGGTTCATGATGGTTGATTTCAAACCATCGGACAGGTCCGCCGGGATGGCCCCGTCCAGAACCGCGCCGCCAAGGGCGTGGTGGGCCTCCATCGTCGCGCGGCAATCGAGACACAGCGAAACATGGGTGGCAACCACCAGCGCAAAAGAATGCTCAAGGGTGCCGCTCACATAGGCCGCCAGCATTGTATCTGGAATATGGTGGGTAATGGCGGACATCCTAGCGCATCCCCTTCAATCCGTGCCGCAACTTTTCCAACCCCAGTCTGATGCGTGATTTGATGGTGCCCAGTGGCAATCCGGTTTGCGCGCTGAGTTCCTGGTGCGTCAGTTCGCCCAGATAGGCCATTTCAATTGCTTGCCGCTGGTCGGGTTTGAGCGCCGCAAGGGCCTGCGCCAACTGCCTGGCCTCTTGGTCAATGGCGATGATCTGGCCTGCATCAGGCTCGGTTTCCATGTCCTGTCCAAGTTCGTCGGGAACCGGGCGGCGCTCTTTGCGGATCATGTCGATATTTCGATTGCGGGTGATCTGGTAAACCCAGGCAGAGACCTGTGCGCGGTGCGGATCAAAAAGCGCAGCCTTGTGCCAGATGGTCAGCATGACATCCTGCACCACGTCCTCGGCCTGGGCCGCCGACAGGCCGGAACGCATGACGAACCCTTTGAGGCGCGGCGCAAAATGGTCGTAAAGCCGCCCAAAGGCCGCGCGATCACGGTGATCACGAACCGCCAGCATCCATGCGGTTTGCTCTGAAATTTCAGCAATGGGTGGAACTGACACCTTTTTCCTGTCCTTCGGCAATACGTCGCACGGCAGCATTTTCAGGCCGCTCTTGTTGGTATGTTCCATATGAAGGCTTGCTGCAAACATATCGGTTCTACGCGGGTGCATGTGATCTGGATCATTTTTGATCCAGATCACCCGCCCGCCCGTAAATTCATCAAAGCAACACGCCGGAGCCATGATGTCTTTTGATGCCGCCCCCAACAGCCCGCAACGCATTGCCATTATCGGCGGTGGCATATCCGGGCTTGCTGCGGCCCACCTGATGGCGCCACAGCACTCTGTCACCCTGTTCGAGGCGGCATCGCGCCTTGGGGGCCATGCCCGTACCGTCATGGCCGGTCAGAAGGGCGATCAGCCGGTCGATACCGGGTTCATCGTGTTCAATTATGCCAATTACCCCCATCTGACCCGGATGTTTCAAAATCTGGATGTGCCGGTCGCCAAAAGTGACATGAGCTTTGGCGTTTCCATCAACGACGGGCAGATCGAATACGCCCTGCGCAACCTGCGCGCCCTGACGGCGCAACGGCGCAATCTGTTGCGCCCCGGCTTTGTCCGTATGCTGCGCGATATCCAGCGGTTCAACACAGGGGTTGAGGCAATGGACCGGGGCGCCGACACCACCATCGGTGAATTGATGGATGAAATGCGCCTTGGCCGCTGGTTTCAGGAGTATTATCTGATGCCCCTGTGCGGCGCGATCTGGTCAACCCCGCCCAAACAGATCCGCAGCTTTCCCGCCCGCGCCATCATCCGGTTTTTCCGCAATCACGCCCTGCTCAGCGCGACGGCGCAACATCAGTGGTGGACGGTGGATGGCGGCAGCACGCAATATCTGACCCGGCTGGAACATCATCTGCGCGGATACGGTGTGGCAATTCACACGGGCACGCCGGTGCAATCCGTCCATCGCACCGGATCACAAAGCATCGTGAACAGCCGCGAGGGGGAATATGCGCCTTTTGACCATGTCATCTTTGCCTGCCATCCCGATCAGGCATTACGCCTGCTGGCGCAGCCAACAGCGCAAGAACACGCCGCCCTTTCAGCCGTCAGATTTCAGGACAACCAGATGGTTCTGCATCGCGACGCCGCAATGATGCCAAAGCGCCGGGCAGTCTGGTCAAGTTGGGTTTACAACGCCGACACCCGCGGCCCGGAAACGGCAATCGGTGTGACCTATTGGATGAACCGCCTGCAAAACATCCCGGACCACGACCCGCTCTTTGTGTCGCTCAACCCCGCGCGGACGGTTCCAGAACATCTGATTTACGACCAGACGACATTCCGCCACCCGGTGTTCGATGCCGGCGCGCTGGCGGCGCAGGATCAGATTGCGCACCTTCAGGGGCAGAACAACACCTGGTTTGCCGGGGCATGGATGCGCCATGGTTTTCATGAAGACGGCTTTGCCAGTGCTGTGCGTATTGATCGCCTGATGAAGCGGCACTTTGCATGACCCCCCGGGCGGAACATATCGCGGCCATCACCAGCCATAAACGGCGGGGAAGTGTCAGGCACGGCTTTCGCTATGGGGTGGATTATGTGCTGATCGACCCAGAGGCCGACAGCGCTGGCCCGCTTTTGTTTTCGCGCAACCGGTTCAATCTGATGGCCGTTCACGATGGCGATCATGGCGGCCCTCTCGGGCATGGGCGCGGCGCCATCTGGGCGCGCGAAGCTTTGGCTGCGAATGGTCTTTGCAACAGCAACCTGCGCCTGCTGTTGCTGACCCAGCCAAGGTTTCTGGGCTATGTCTTCAACCCGGTCAGCTTTTGGCTGGTGATGCGGGACACGGCCCTTGTCGCCGTGATCGCCGAGGTGTCGACCCCTTCGGAGATCGCCATTCATATCTCTGCCGCACCCCGGATTTTGCGCCAATCACCAGGGAAACACGGATCAAAACGCCGAAATCGCTGCATGTCTCGCCGTTTCAGGATGTTGCGGGCGACTATGAGTTCAGCTTTGAAATATCGCCCGAACGCATTTTCATCAGCATCCTGCATCGCAATGGCCCTGAAGGCGTGATTGCCACCCTCGCCGGCCCGCGCAGGCCGATGACAAACGCGGCTCTGCTTTGGGCCAGCATCCGCCGCCCGCTGGGGGCCTTGCGCGGTATCATCCTGATCTATTGGCAAGCCCTGCGGCTGAAACTGAAAGGTGCGCGTTACCGCGCCCATCCCACCCCCGGATTCGGAGATTACCTGATGTCGTTCCTTGAAAAACGTATGAAAAGCAAGCTTCTGGAAACCTGCGGTCGCATTGGGAACGGCAGCCTGCGGTTGCGCCTGCCTGACGGGGCGGTTCATGATTTTGGTCGGGGCGATCCTGCTGCGGAAATGCAGATCAACGATTGGGCCGCGGTTCAGGCAATCGCTGCGCGGGGCAATATCGGGCTTGGCGAAACCTATGTTGCCGGCCTTTGGGATACGCCCTCGGTCGAAGACCTGATGAAGGTCGGGTTGCTGAACCTCGATCTGTTCCAGGATTATGATTATGCGAGCTTTTGGAACAACCTTCAGTTCCGCCTGATAAACCGTCTGACACGCGCCAATTCCCTGCGCGGGGCGTCGCGCAATATCCGGGCGCATTACGACGTGGGCAACGAGTTTTATCAACTCTGGCTGGATGAAAGCATGACCTATTCATCGGCCATGTTCACGGCGGGGGACGGTGATCTTGCCCGTGGCCAGAACCGGAAATACGACCGGATTCTGGACCGTCTGACCAGCGGCGAACGTGTGTTGGAGATCGGTTGTGGCTGGGGTGGCTTTGCCGCACGCGCCGCCGAAAGCGGGCGCCAGGTAACCGGTTTGACCATCTCGCCCAGCCAAAAGGGCTATGCCGACGCGCTGTTGGACGGGCGGGCCGATATCCGGCTTGAGGATTATCGCAAAAGCGCGGGACGGTTTGACAATATCGTTTCCATTGAAATGGTCGAGGCCGTCGGGCAGCGGTATTGGCCCACCTATTTTGCCACCCTCAAGGCGCGGCTGGCCGAAACCGGGGTTGCGATGATTCAGGCGATCACCGTATCGGACGCCGATTTCGACATCTATCGCCGCAGTTCCGATTACATCCGTCAATACACTTTTCCCGGCGGGATGCTTTTGTCAGATGCAATGATCGCGGATCAGGCCCGGCAAGCGGGCCTTAAGGTGCAGGGCAGCCATGCCTTTGGGCGCGATTATGCCCGGACCTGCGCCATCTGGGCCGCGCGTCTGAAAGATCAATCACACCGGATTCGCAACCTTGGCCATGACGAAGGGTTTCTGCGCAACTGGCGGTTCTACCTTGAATCCAGCGCGGCCTGCTTTGCCGTGGGTCAGACCGATGTGGTGCAGGTGGAACTGGCTCATGCCTGACCCGGAAACCATCTGGATCATCGGCGCCAGCGAAGGGATTGGCGCGGCCCTGGCCCGCGAATGGGCGGCGCGCGGCGCGCGGCTGATCCTTTCGGCGCGGTCAGCCGATCGGCTTGCCGCATTGGCCGAAAGCCTTGGCCCGGACCACATCGCGCTGCCCCTTGATGTTGCGGATCGAAAAAGCATCGGGGCGGCGGCCGAAAAGATTGCCACCCTCGGCCTGCTGGACCGGATCGTGCATCTGGCCGCGCTTTATGATCCCGGGCGCATTGCCGATGCCGACCCGGATCGCGCCGCGCAGATCGTCACGGTCAACCTCACAGGCAGTTTTCACATGGCACAGATCGCACCGCCGCTGTTGCGCCCGGGTGGTCAACTGGCGTTTTGCGGGTCTGTTGCGGGCTATATCGGACTGCCGCAAGGGCAGATCTATTCGGCCACCAAGGCGGGGGTCATCAATCTTGCCGAAACCCTGCGCGCCGAACTGACAGGGCGTGTCGATGTGCGGCTGATCTGCCCCGGTTTTGTCGATACCCAACTGACCCGGGCCAACGATTTCAACATGCCGGCGATGGTGACACCGCAATCGGCGGCCCGCGCGATCATCAAGGGGCTGAATTCGCGCCGTTTCGAGGTGCATTTTCCGCGCCGCCTGACCTGCTTGCTCAAGCTGCTGAGCGCGCTGCCCTATTGGGCGGCGCTGCCACTCATTCGCCGTTTTGTGCGCTGAAAGGACCGTCATGCATTCCAGATCCCTTGCCATAGCAGTGCTGATTGCCACACTGACATTCGCCCTGTCGCCGCTGGCCACACCCGGTTTCAACGGTTTCACACCAGATCAGTTTCCCGTCCCGCAGGTCGACCCACCGGTACAGCCTGCGGGCTATGCCTTTGCAATCTGGGGGCTGATTTACCTTTGGATGATTGCCGGTGCGGTTTTCGGGCTGTGGCGGGCGGCGAGCGATTCTGACTCGCACGCGATGCGCCTGCCGCTTTTGATCAGCCTGAGTATCGGCACGTTCTGGATTGCCGTCGCAAACGTGGCACAGATCTGGGCCACGATCATGATCGTGATAATGACTGCCACCGCGATTGTCGCCATGCTGCGGGCCGGCCAAAAACATCCCTGGCTACAGGTGAGGCCGGTGGCGGTCTATGCAGGGTGGCTCACGGCGGCGACGGGGGTGGCGATTGGTGTCGTGCTGGGCGGCTATGCAATCCTGTCGGAACAATCCGCCGCGATTTTCTGCCTTCTTGGCGTGCTGGTGGTGGCGCTGTGGGTGCAAACAGCCCGCCCCCGGGAATGGGGGTATCCTGCCGCTATCGTCTGGGCGCTGATCGGTGTGATCGTTGGCAATCTGTCTGGCGCGAACTGGCCGGTGATCGTTCTGGCGGCCGTTGGCGCCGTGGTGCTTTCGCTGCGTGCCGCCCGCTTTGCCCTGAAAGGAACCGCGTTGTGAAAATACTGGTCCTATATGCTGCAACCACGGTGATTTTCTTTGTCCTGGATGCCATCGGATTGCGCCTGCTGATCAAACCGGTGTTCGACCGCCATATCGCCCACCTCTATGCCGAACCGTTCCGCGTGATCCCCGCAGGGCTGTTCTATCTCGGATATGTCGCCGGGGTGTTGTGGTTTGTCTCGGTTCCGGCGTTGCAAAAGAATGATCCGATGGCGGCCCTGATCGGCGGCGTGCTGCTGGGGCTGATGGCTTATGGCACCTATGAATTCACCAACTATGCAACCTTGCGCGACTGGTCGATAAGCCAACTTGCCACGGATGTGCTGTGGGGGGGCGCATTGACCGGGGTTTCGGCCTGGGCAGGGCTGATGATTGCCCGTGTTCTGGAATAGCCCGCAATCAAGCCAACCTGTCACGGCTTTGCGGCACCTTGGGCACATGTGGCAAGAGGGCAATGTGAACATTCGCTGCGGTACGCATATTGGCATTGGTGCAGTCATAGAAAGCGCGACTATTTTCCCTTAGGGTCAGGCCTCATAGCCAGTAAATGACGAGTGCCGCGAGGGCGATTGCAGACAAGAATACCTTTGGGCATCTGTCGTATCTGGTCGCAACGCGTCGCCAATCTTTCAGCCTGCCGAACATGATCTCGATCCGGTTTCGGCGTTTGTAGCGTCGCACCTGTCCGTCACCGTTTTCTTCCGCTGTTTCCGACCAGGGATGCATGCGCGTATCCCTTTGTCTTTCAACGCTTCTCTGAACCAATCCGCGTCATAACCACGGTCGCCGAGCAGCCAGTCGACCCTAGGCAGGCTGCTCACGAGCGCCCGTGCGCCGATGTAATCGCTGACCTGACCGGCGGTGACGAACAGGTTGAGCGGTCGGCCTTGGCTGTCGCAGATGGCGTGCAGCTTCGTGTTCATACCGCCTTTGGTCCGGCCAATCAGGCGTCCGCGCCCCTTTTTTGACGCCCAAACTGGTCGCCGTGCGGTGTGCCTTCAGGTAGGTCGCGTCGATCATCACGGTCTTCTCTTCACGATGTTTGGCGGCTAGGCCGACCATCATCCGAGCGAAAATGCCCTTGTCGCTCCACCGCTTCCAACGGTTGTAGAGGGTCTTATGAGGCCCGTATTCTCTGGGTGCATCACGCCATCGTAAGCCGTTACGATTAATGAAGATAATACCACTCAGGACACGCCTATCATCAACGCGTGGCTTGCCGTGGGACTTGGGGAAGAAGGGCTCAAGACGCGCCATCTGCGCATCAGTTAGCCAGAAAAGATCAGACATGTTCACCGCTCGTTTTTCGAAACTGTGAATCATGCCGCCACGTCGAAATCAATGGGTCCTGACCTTGGAACCCGCCCAAGTGGCGGGTTTTTCATTTTTGGAGAACAAGATGACCACGAAACTTTACCGCCATTGGCGCGATGTGCCCAAGGATGCCTGGCGCTGGCGCAACTTTTCCCCGGCCGAGATCGCCTGCCGCGGCACCGGCAAGCTGTTGATCAATGCCTCCGCCCTCGACAAACTGCAGGCCCTGCGCGACCGGCTTGGAAAGCCACTGATCCTGCGCTCGGCCTATCGCAGCCCGGAACACAATCGCGCTGTGGGCGGCGCGGTCAGATCAAAGCACATGGAGGGGGCAGCCTTTGATATCGCCATGTCAAACCACGACCCTGTAGCTTTCAAAGCGGCTGCTCGCGCTGTCGGCTTCCTCGGGTTTGGCTTCTACCCGCACTCTGAATTTATCCATGTCGATCTTGGACCGCCCCGGCAGTGGGGCGCACGTTTCCCGGCGCGCGCGTTACCCTTCGCGGCCGAAACGCCGCCCGCGCGCGAAGTGCTGGCCGAAAGCCGCACCATGAAGGGCAGTGGCGCTGCGGGCGTGGCGACCATCGGAGCGGCCGGTGTCGAATTGGCGCAAGAGGTCCTGGCCGAAACCCAATCCGCAATCCTGCCGCTGGTGCCCTATCTCGACACCCCGCGCTGGGTGTTCATCGCCGTGGCGCTGATAGGCATCGCCGTCGCCATCCATGCCAAGATCGATGATTGGAAACGGGGCCAGCGATGATCGGCTGGATCGCTACAATCCTTGCCCGCGGTGTGGCCCGCAATGCGCTGGGCATCTTGCTGGCGGCGGTTACTATCTTCCTGTTCTTGCTCAACCTTCGCCGTGCAAGTGAACGCGCGGGGCGGCTGGCCGAGCGCCTTTCGTCATCGGAGAAAAACCATGAAATCCAACGCCGGATGCTGGACGCTGCCAGCCGTCGTCCTGCTGATCGCGATGCTCTGGCTGAGCGGCTGCGCGATGGGCAGTTCTGACGCACGGGCTCTTTGTCCGGCCATTGTGCAATACAGCAACAGAGATCAGGCCCGCACAGCAACCGAGATCGAGGCGCTGCCACAAGATGCGGTCGTTATCCGGATGCTCGGCGATTATGCCGTGATGCGCGATCAGGCTCGAGCGTGCGTATGAGGATTGGGCCAAACTCTGCCCGGTCGGAATATACGTGCATCAGATTTCTACGGCTCGAATAGCTGCACTTCGCTGCGTCTTGGTCTAACTGAAAAAGAGCGGACTTTGCGGGCGTTCGCTATATCTGCGCCAAGGACCGCTCTAAGCGCTTTTTCGTGAACCCAGTCAATTGGGAAGGCAGCCAGATTGCAGTGTGATTCACATCATCCATGGCGGCACGGCCAGCAATAGATGCGTCACTGTCGCATCTACGGCATAGAATGACCAATGTAACCCGTAGGCCCAGCGGAAGCCGTTGCGAGTGCGCAGGTAGAGATAGGGCAGCAACAGACCGAACGTCGTGGCCGCGATGGTGAACCGGGTGACGTAAAGCGCAGTCATGCCATCGAAGATCAGCAACAGATGCAAGCTGCCGAAAAGGACCGCCAACCCGACAGACATCACGCGCAGGGGCATACCGGCACGGTGGGCACCGAGGATCATGGCCGCAATAAGTATCTGCTGGAACAGAATGTCTATGGATTTAGGCACGTAATACCACACGGACGCGAACATGAACTCCGGTGGGTTCGCGGGCGCACGAACGATTGAGACGTCGGGGAGAAGCGGCAAGAGAACGGTGACGTAAAAGGCGTAGATCAGCATGATCGGCGCAAGCGCGACTACATGACCCACGATCCGCCTCGGGGTTGCGTGGAGATCCAGCACCGAGCGAAAGAGGCCCAGGGCGATACCGCTCCAAACGAGGTAAAAGACTGCAAAGAGGATCGGGGCATCGTTGTAGCCGCTATTCAGCGACAAGGCGTCCACCAGCGCGTAGTAGCACCAGCTCGATGCGATCCACAGGATTGCGACGGTCGCCGAGATCACGGCGACTTCGGTATATCGTGACCTGGGCAATCCGACCCGTTTCTCGATCGCCTGGCTGGAATGTGTCATGGCGTACCCTCCCGCGTTTCATCGACCCGCAAAAGGTCCTTGCGTTCAGTCATTAGTTAGCATACGAACTGTTCGCATGACAACTCACAAATTCAAACTTCATCTCCTTCTTCATTCCGCTGCCCTTGTGGAAGATGAATTGCGTCAGCGTTTGGCCAGGATAGACGTTCTGCCGCGTCAGGCACGAACGCTTGATGCTCTTGCGCGGATGGAACCGGCCTCTCAGGTCCGCCTCGCCCAAGAGTTTGGTGTCGCTCCGTCCAGCATGAGCACAATGACCGCCCGCCTGATCGAGGCCGGGTTCATCACGCGCGAAACCGACCCCAAGGAAGCCCGCGCCCATGTTTTGCGGCTCACAGATCGCGGACGTGGGCTGTTGGCAGACATTCACGCCGCATGGCGCGACATCGACCAATTCATTGAAGAGCGCATCGGCGCTGAAAACGCGGCTCACCTTGCCGATCTTACCCGCGCCTTGCGCGACCGCCTCGGCGGGCATGTGCCCGGCACGGCTGCACCCAAGACACCTTCAGAACTGGAAACCGGCACATGAAACTTTCCCGAATGATCCTCGCAACCCCAATGCTACTCGTTCCGAGTCTGGCTCTGGCTCACCCGGACGTTACGCAATTTGAGCAGACAGCATTTCTGCAAGAGCCCGCAACGGTCGAATGCACACTCCAGGACGGCACCGAAGCGCAATGCTATGAGTTTGCCGTTGCCTACAAGCCCGAGACGCTGGAGATTGGTCCGTTCTGCCCGACCAACCTCGACGAGACTGGTGGCATCTGGGACTGGGACGGCGAGAATGCCGGGGTTTACCAGCTTGATCGTGCGTTCTTCGAGATGCTGGCCGCGCAGGGCTACCAGTTCTACGACGAGAATGGCGATATCGCCATCAGCGATCCCGGTTCGGGCCAGCGCCCCGATGCGGACCACACCTGCCTGATGGCCTCGCAGGACGACAGCGTCGTCATCACGATGCGCCTGCCTGTTGATCCGGTGATGGCGGAGAGGCCGACCGATCTTGGCACCGTGGCAACGGTCGGTGTCGCGCTGGACGGCGTCCCGATCTTCGCAGATGCGCCTTCGGTTCTGGTGACCGGGCAAATGCCCGCGCTGGACGTCTGCGGCGGTCATATCGACCCGGGCGGTTGGTATCACTGGCACGCCACAGCCACCGACATCGACACGCCGCTTGAAGCCGCCGGTGTCGCCGCCGATTGCGCCCTGACGCAAGACGCAAGCGCGCAGTTCGGTTATGCCTTCGACGGCTTTGCCATGTTCGGCAGTCTTGAGGCGGACGGCACCGCCCCCGAAGGACTTGACGCTTGTGGCGGTCATATCGGCATGATCGACGGGGTCGAAACCTATCACTACCACGCCTCCGAAGGTTTCCCGAATCTGCCCAAGTGCCTTGTTGGCGTGGTGGCGCAGGACAACTTTGCCACCACCGCTGCGACGGGCATAGGAGCTGACCGGCAGGGTGGTGGCGGGATGCAACCGAACTTCGACGCCACCGCCGAGACGTTGGGCATCAGCGTGGAAACGTTGATACAGACGTTGAATGATGCGGGCGGGCGCACCGCCGACTTGGCCGAAGTCGCAGAAATCCTTGGCGTCGACGAAGACGCGCTGCGTGCGGCAATGCCTTCACCTCCGGGCCAATAAGTCGAGGAAAGCCAAAAGGTCGGCCAGCCGCAGCATGACTGCAAGCGCCTTCCTGACCCTTGCCCAAAACATCGGGCCAAAGTTGACGAACCTCCGGCACTTTTTGCCAGACCAGGAGACCAGGCATTCGTCGACAGCGCAGCATCCGTCACTCTGCGCTCGCTGCTGCCGTTAGCTGCGCCGTCCACGAGAGTCCGGTCTAGGCCAAGACTGTCAACGGACGCGCGCGCTGCTATGCATGGCCCAATCGGCACCGCCATAGGTGACAGCGTAAATCAGAACCTGCCTTTGGTCATCATCAACTACAAAGGCAATCACGGCCTGCCGGAATGGCCCGCAGACCAGGGGCGATCTCATCACGCAGGCTCCCCTTGTGCGGCGTGGCCTTCAACGTGGCGATGGCCGCCTCAATCTCGCCCAGCTTTCGGGCGGCCGCATCGGGCCCCACATAGTCGAGGATCCAGTGCGCGATGGCATCAAGGTCACGCGCGACAAGTGGATGGAACCGGATGCGGTAATTCACGCGCCCTGCGCTGTCCCGATGGTGGCACGGGCAGCTGCAAACGCATCGTCCTGGTCGATGAACGCCGAACGCGGCGTTTCCATCCGGGCGCGGATTTCCTGCGTGAGGGCAGCGAGGGCCACGTCACGTTCCTGCTCATCCTGCATCATCTGTTCAAGCGCGGCCGCGACTGCAGCACTCTGTGTGGCGAACACGCCCTGACCCACCTTTTCCGCGAGGAAGTGGTGATGTCGGTCGGTAAAGCTGAGAGTGGTTTTGACGGTCATCTACGCCTCCATGGTATGACTGAGTCATATACCAGTTACAGGCGATGGCTTCAACGCTGGCGGAAGGGTCGTTTTCGCATCCTCTGCGCGTGCGACTCGCCAAACGTTGACATGGCGTTGACACGTTTTGCGCAAGCAAAAGCCCGACTGATTAGGTCGGGCTTTAAGCATTTGATTTGGCGTAGTTTTTTGGTTGCGGGAGTAGGATTTGAACCTACGACCTTCAGGTTATGAGCCTAAGAAATGGGATTCCCTAAGATATTGAAAACATATGGCTTTCCTCCCAACCTCTTGATTGTAAAAGCTGACTTGTCTGCACTCAACCGCACAGGATTGCACCGCGCCGGGTGAATATGCGTTGAAATGGCGCGCTGACCGTGACTGGGTCGTGACTGGGATTCTGGCCGCGCATCTCCCCATCTTCACTCGTCTGTGGCCATATCGTGCGGCGTAACCCATCGAAACGATTGCGCCGTGTTCGGGCGTTCCCTGACTTGGCGCCGCATCATGCCTGGCTGCATCCTCACCGCAACGTCGGATTACCGACTTGAACCGGCTTCAAACCAATGAAGCATGGTGGTGTTGAAAAGGAGAGCGGTTTGGCACAGCGTGTTCTGTTAACTGAAAAAGTGGTGCGGGGGGCCGATTCGATTGGCCGGGTCTTTCATGTGTTTGACGAGCAGGTGGTCGGCCTGTGTTTGAAGGTGCAGGCATCCGGCGCCAAGTCTTTTGCCATGGATTACTTCGTGTCTGGACGGCGGCGGCGGCTGACCATAGGTCGCTGGCCTGAATGGTCGGTAAAGCAGGCGCGGGAACGGGCGCGCGAGTTCCGGCGCCTGGTTGAGGTCGGTGTCGATCCTGCGCTGGAGCGGGATGAGGCGCGAACGGCACCACGGATCGCCGATCTTGCCGCTCGATATCTGGAGGAACATGCGGCGCATCTTGCACCGCGCAATACCGCAGACCAAGAATCGATGATGCGCAAGCTGATTTTGCCTCATTGGTCAAAGCGGCTTGTCACCGAGATTGAGCCTTTTGACGTTGATCGGCTGTTGACGCTGATTGCCGAAGGTCGCGCTCGCCCCGCCAAAGAACGGCCCAAAACCCGGCGTGGCGCCCTGAAGCCAGCCAAGCCGACGCCGATCCGTGCCAACCGGGTTGGTGAGGTGTTGCGCAAGATGTTCAATCTGTCGGTTGTCTGGAAAATGCGCACTGACAACCCCGCCGAGGGGTTTCGGCGCCGCATGGAAACTGAACGTGAACGTTTTCTTTCAGCCAGCGAAATATCGCGGCTGGGTGATGCCTTGCTTGCCGCTGAAGATCAACGTTCCGCAGGTGTGATCCGTCTGTGCATGTTGACCGGCGCGCGGCTTGGTGAGGTTCGGACCGCCCAGTTCGATCAGTTCGATCTCGAAAGGCTTGTGTGGTCAAAGCCTGCGGCCAACACCAAACAGCGCCGGATCCACCGCGTGCCAATTTCCGGCGACGTCGCGGTGCTTGTGCGGCAGCGACGGGCGGCGGTGCCGCGCGGCTCGGTCTGGCTGTTTCCTGGCGATGCCGAAAATCCGGACGGCACACTAAAGGATCAGCCGGTCCAAGACATTCGCCGGTTCTGGTCAACCATCCAGAACGAGGCCGGGCTGCGCAACGTTCGCGTCCACGATCTGCGGCACACCTTCGCTTCCCTGTTGGTTAGCGGCGGCGCGTCTCTCGAAATGATTGGCAAGCTGCTTGGACACACGCAAATGCGAACGACACAGCGGTATGCCCATTTAGCAGACAATCCCTTGCGGGCCGGTGTGGATGCGGTGGCTGCTGCGATGCGGGTTCGGCCGCGCGTTGTTGGTGGCAGCGATAACTGACCTGGTACCACGGGTACAATGTGGCCGATTACAAATTGAACGACACGATCAGCTCATTGCAGACCTTGACCTTATCATCGGGATGCAGCAGTGCGGGCCACCGAGAGAGACATTGGCAATAGGGCGCAGCATGATAGCCAGATAAGCCCAATTCAAAACACCCCCCGCGCATTGCCTTTCCTCGGGAACCCAGACTATCATTTGCGAATGAAAAAACAGGCGTTTACCCATGATAACAGGCTCCATCCGTTCGCAAATCGACCAAATCTGGAATGCATTTTGGTCTGGCGGCGTCTCAAACCCGCTTTCGGTTATCGAACAGCTCACCTTTTTGCTGTTCATCAAGCGCCTGGATGACCTGCATACGGTTGAGGAACGCAAATCCGAAGACCTTGGCATTCCGATGCAGCGCCGCATTTTGCCTGATGGCGCGGACGACAAGGGCGAGCCCTACGACAACCTGCGCTGGTCCCGCTTCAAGAACTTCGAGGCGCGCGAGATGATGCGCATCGTGGATGAGCATGTCTTCCCCTTTCTGCGCCAGATGGGCGAAGAAGGATCGTCTTATGGCACCCATATGAAGGACGCGCGGCTGGGGTTTTCAAACCCGAACCTGCTCGCCAAGGTTGTGCAGATGCTCGACGACATCCCAATGGAGGGCCGCGACACCAAGGGCGATGTGTTTGAATACATGTTGGGCAAGATCGCCAGCGCGGGCCAGAATGGCCAGTTCCGCACGCCGCGCCATATCATCAAGCTGATGGTCAACCTCATGGCGCCGACCCCGCAAGATACCATCTGCGATCCGGCCGTGGGCACCTGCGGCTTCCTTGTGGCTGCGGGCGAATACCTGCGTGATCATCACCCGAAGATGCTGCGCGACAAGGAACAGCGCGACCATTTCCACAACGACATGTTCCACGGCTTTGACTTCGACAGCACCATGCTGCGGATCGGCGCGATGAACATGACGCTGCACGGCGTGGAAAACCCTGATGTCTCCTACCGCGACAGCCTCGCCGAGGAACACGGCGCGGATGAAGGCCGCTATTCCCTGATCCTTGCCAACCCGCCCTTTGCCGGATCGCTGGATTATGACACCACGTCCAAAGACCTGCTGAAGATCGTCAAAACCAAAAAGACCGAACTGCTGTTTATGGCGCTGTTCCTGCGCCTCATGCGCACCGGTGGGCGGGCGGCGGTGGTTGTGCCCGATGGGGTGCTGTTTGGCTCCTCCAAGGCGCATAAAGACATCCGCAAGATGCTGGTCGAGGATCACAAGCTGGATGCGATCATCAAAATGCCCTCGGGCGTGTTCCGCCCCTATGCCGGTGTGTCCTGCGCCATCGTGGTGTTCACCAAGACCGGCGTGGGCGGCACCGGCGATGTGTGGTTCTATGACATGACCGCCGACGGCATGAGCCTTGATGACAAGCGCACGCCGCTGTTGGACGAGGCCAAGCTCGGCCCAGTGCCCGAGATGCCGCTGACCGGGGACGAGCACGCCAGGAACAACCTGCCCGATATCCTGACCCGCTGGCAGGCACTGGAGGGGGAAACCGACCGCCCCCGCACCGCGCAAAGCTTTATGGTGCCAGCGTCTGAGATTATCGCCACCGGATCATGGGATCTGTCGCTGAACCGCTACAAAGAGATCGAGCATGAAGAGGTAGAGCACCAATCCCCCGCCGAGATCATCGCAGAACTGCGCGCGCTGGAGGGCGAGATTGCCGAGGGGCTGAATCGGTTGGAGGGGATGTTGGGATGATTTGGCCAACCGTTGCGCTTGGTGACATCTGCAAGCCAAAACAGCACAAAACTATCCCTTCAAGCGAACTGCTTGAGGAGGGATTTGTGGTATATGGTGCGAATGGCCCCATCGGCTTTTATTCGGATTTTACACACGATAGAACGACGATTGCAGTGACGTGTCGCGGTGCGACGTGTGGAACCATAAATGTCGTTCCACCCCGGTCCTATATAACCGGAAACGCGATGGCGCTGGACGATCTGAATGAGGATAAAGTCGATCTCCGTTTCCTTAGATATGCCTTGGAACATAAAGGCTTCACCTCTGTCATAAACGGCGCGGCGCAGCCACAGATCACACGAGCACCGCTGCTCACATACACAATCCCCCTCCCGCCGCTGGAGGAGCAGAAGCGGATTGCGGGGATATTGGATCAGGCGGACGCGCTCCGCCGCCTCCGCACCCGCGCCCTCGCCAAACTCAACACCCTCGGACAGGCGATCTTTCATGAGATGTTTGGGGATGTGCCTGACGAAAGCGTTAAAAAGCTGGCAGATGTAGCTGAACTAATCAACGGAGACCGCTCCTCAAATTACCCAAGCGGGGATGACTTGAAGGACAGTGGTGTTTTGTTCCTAAGCACTAAGAATATTCGCGACTGGCGGCTTGTGTTGGACAAAGTTTTGCACATCACAGAGG
This sequence comes from Oceaniglobus sp. K40-3, assembly GCF_055808395.1. NCBI lineage: Bacteria > Pseudomonadati > Pseudomonadota > Alphaproteobacteria > Rhodobacterales > Paracoccaceae > Oceaniglobus > Oceaniglobus sp. K40-3. The sequence goes on from NZ_CM147868.1 coordinate 68,130, forward strand.
AAAAGTTCGCCTCGCTTTCTCGCGGTAAATTGCAGCGCGGCGATCTTGTCATCACCCTTCGGGGAACTCTGGGTCAAGCTGCGATCTTTGACTGTGAATTCGAGACTGGATTCATCAATGCTCAGATGATGATTATACGACCGAAAGACGGTATATCATCCCAATATTTGTTGGATTTCCTTTCTCTGGATAGCACCCAACATGAGTTGAATAAGGGTCAATCAGGTTCCGCAGTTAAACAATTAACAGCAAAGCAAGTTGGTGAGCTGCCCGTTGTAATTCCGTCTAAGCATCAGCAATTTGAATATGGTGCCAGAATAGCGGCACATCAGAAATCACGACTTGCTTCCAAAACACACCTTCAAGCTTGTGAAACTCTCTTCGCCTCCCTCCAACACCGCGCCTTTCGCGGGGAACTTTGACCTCGCTTCACTCAGAGGTTGAGAAAACGAATACCCCGGCCTAACCTCCTGCAAGCTCAGGAATTTCGCAATGACCCAATTCGCCTTTCTCGCCGCTGATTTCGCCGATCTGAAACAACACGCCGAAAAGGCGGAAAAGCTGGCCCTGTCCGATCCGCGCGGGGCGTGCTTCTGGTCGCGCCTCACGCTTGAAACAGCACTCAAATGGCTCTATCGCCGCGACCCAGCCCTGCGCCACCCCTATGAGCGTACGCTGGCCGCGCTGATTGCCGAACCCAGCCTTGAGGCGCTGACCGGCCCCGCCATCACCACCAAGGCGCGCTATATCAAGGATCAGGGCAACCGCGCCGCCCACGACAGCGGCAAGCCCCTGACACCGCAAGATGCCGCCGCCACGGTGCGCGAGCTGTTCCACGTCTGTTATTGGATCGCCCGCACCTATGCGACCGATACCAAGCCGGACCCGGCGCTGTCCTTTGACATCGGCAAGCTGGAAAAATCCCTGACCATCAGCGCCAGCACGGTCGCACAAATCCAAAAGATCGAGGGCGAGGTCAAAGCCGCCAACAAACGCGCCGATGAGGCCGAAGCCGCACGCCGCACCACCGAGGACGGGTTGAAGGCCGTCGAGACCGAGCTTGCCGCCGCCCGCGCCGAAATCGCAGCGATCCGCAAGGCCAACCAGAAGATCCCCGACGATCACGATTATTCCGAGGCCGAGACCCGCGACAGTTTCATCGACCTGCTGCTGACCGAGGCAGGCTGGCCGCTGGACCACCCCCGCGACCGCGAGTTTCCGGTGAAGGGAATGCCGAACCAGAGCGGTGAGGGCTTTGTCGATTACGTGCTCTGGGGCGATGACGGCAAACCCCTGGCGCTGGTCGAGGCCAAACGCACGAGAAAAGACAGCCGCACCGGCCAACAGCAGGCCAAGCTTTATGCCGATTGCCTTGAGAAGGTCTATGGACGACGGCCTGTCATATTCACAACCAACGGCTATGAGCATTGGATCTGGGACGACGTCGCCTATCCGCCGCGCAAAATATCGGGCTTCTTGAAAAAAGACGAGTTGCAGTTGTTGCATCAGCGGCGTCTCAACGTCCGGCCGTTGGCCAAGGTTGATCTGGATCCGGAAATAGCAGGCCGATATTACCAACAGCGCGCCATCCGTCGGGTGGGCGAGGCATTCGAAAAATACCGGCAACGCAAAGCCTTGCTGGTCATGGCGACTGGCAGCGGCAAGACCCGGACCGTTATTGCACTGATCGACCAGCTGATGCGGGCCAACCGTGTGAAGCGCGTTCTGTTCCTTGCGGATCGGATTGCGTTGGTCAAACAAGCGCACGGCGTGTTCAAGGCGCAAATGGGCGCTACGCCGAGTGCGAACCTGCTCGAGCGGCATGATCCCAAGAAGAACGACCACGCTGGCGCGCGTGTCTATTTGTCGACCTACCCGACCATGATGGGCCTGATCGAAGAGATGAAGGGCGGCGTAAAACGCTTTGGCCCTGGGCATTTCGATTTGATCGTCATCGATGAAGCTCACCGTTCGGTTTACAGAAAATACCGCGCGATCTTCGAATACTTTGATTGCCTGCTTGTTGGTCTGACAGCCACGCCTCGGGACGAAATCGACAAGGACACCTATTCATTGTTTGGGTTGGAAAAGGGTGTTCCCACCGATTCCTACGATCTGGACGATGCTGTGTCGGACGGGTTTCTTGTTCCGCCGACCACGATCTCAGTTCCTTTGAAGTTTCAAAGAGACGGGATTGATTATGATCAGTTGACGGAAGAAGAGAAGGAAGAATGGGACGCACTTGAGTGGGACGAGGACGGCAACGTGCCCGACCGCGTTGAGAGCGCTGAGCTGAACAAATGGCTGTTCAACAAGAACACCGTCGACAAGGTGCTCGAGCACCTGATGCGGAACGGCATAAAAGTTGCGGGTGGCGACCGCCTGGGGAAAACGATTGTATTTGCGAAGAATAGCAAACATGCGCAATTCATCGTTGATCGCTTCAACGTCAACTATCCCTATTTGCTGGATTTTTGCCGCCTGATTGACTATTCCGTTTCCTATGCTCAGTCGCTGATCGATGACTTTTCGGAATCTGAAAAGATGCCGCAAATTGCGGTTTCTGTGGACATGTTGGACACCGGAATCGATATCCCCGAAGTCGTGAACCTCGTCTTTTTCAAGATTGTCAGGTCGAAAACTAAATTTTGGCAGATGGTCGGGCGGGGAACGCGATTGCGCCCTGATCTGTTCGGTCCAAACGAGGACAAGCAGGAGTTTATCATTTTTGACTTCTGTCAGAACTTGGAATTCTTCAAGGAGAACCCCAACGTCACCGACGGACAAGCTGCCAAGCCAATCGGTGAGCGATTGTTCATTACCCGCGTCGACCTGATCGACGCTCTTCAAGACAGTGACGACACACATGCAGACCTGATTCTAGAAACAAAGAAGCGTTTACATGATGAGGTTCTGGGTATGCCCATTGAGAATTTCATTGTTCGCGCAAAGCGCAGAAGCGTCGAGAGATTTCAGAAAGGGGACAACTGGAACGACCTAGATCTCGAAGCACGCCTGGCATTGATTGAGGACGTGGCTGGCCTTCCATCTGCCTTTGATGACGGCGCGTTGCCCGCCAAACAATTTGACCTGCTGATCCTGAATGCTCAGTTGCAACTCTTGAAGCAAGAAGGCGGCTTTGGCAGGCTTCAGCTGCGGATTATTCAGTTCGCCTCAGCTCTTGAACTGTTGCCCAACGTCCCGTTAGTGGGGAAGGAAATGGAGCTGATCCTCGACATTCAAACAGATGAATTCTGGGCGGAAATTACGCCTGAAATTCTGGAAAACGTACGACGACGACTGCGCGACCTGGTTGGTCTGATCAAGCCCAAGGAGCGGAACATTGTTATTACCGATTTTGAGGACGAAATTGGTGCTGGCGACGAAGTGAAAATGCCAGACGTTGGTAGCGGCGTAGATAAAGCGCGCTTTAAAATGAAGATGCGCCGCTTTGTCGAAGAATACCGCGATCATATCACCCTGATTAAGGTCCGACGTGGAGAGCCTCTCACCAAACAGGATCTCGGCGAACTTGAGGCGATTTTGCGCGACCAGAGGGTAGCTGATGAAGGGCAGCTCAATCAACTAAAGCAAGATGGTGGTCTTGGGTTATTTTTAAGATCACTGACTGGGTTGGACAAATCAACGGCGAAAGACGCGTTTAGCGATTTTGTGGTCCAGCATCAATTGACCGGCGATCAAACGGAATTCTTAGACCTTGTGATCGACAGCCTTGCAGAAAGTGGGTTTATTGCGCCAGAAACGTTTTACGAGAGTCCTTTCACAGACATGGATGACTTGGGGATTGCTGGTGTGTTTGACCGAAATCAGGCGCGCGAAATAATTCAGATTGTACGAACCCTGAATGCGTCGGTCGCGGCTTGAAGATGGTCCAAGCGACCACGCGAGTTCCTCAGCACGGCGGTTTGGCGATCAAGTTTTCTGCGCCGCTCTCAGTTTTCAAGTCTGAGTTGGCTGCAACGCAGCGATGAGCTAGGTCGTAATTGCGGCTTTCGGCCCAGAGCCGACCTTGGGTCAGTTGACCAAGATGCTGCGGTCGCAGCCCGCACAGCAGGCATCCGCACCGATAGGGTGTTGTATGATTTGTGCTCCAATTTCGGGAATCCGACTTCACCTACAATTAATGCGTTGAACTTCCGAGTAGTTCACCTCATCGTCCGGCCAAGCAGGTGTGATGGAGGCGAACTTGGGAGTATCACCTAAAGGTCTAAGTATTCAGACGATGTACCGTGACTATCGTGACGGTCGCTTGATTGTGAACAGGCAATATCAAAGAAAACTGGTGTGGACTGTCTCTGAGAAAGTGAAGCTGATCGACAGCATTATGCTCAACTACCCCATCCCACTGATACTACTTGCGGAGAAAACAACCGTTGATGGTGCGACAGCGCCTACGCTTGAGATCATTGACGGAATGCAGCGACTAAACGCCATTTTTAGCTTCATTGAGCACGGCTTTGAAGTCGATGGGAAATGTTTCGACTTGGACGAACTACCACATGACTCGCCAAGCTTGCGAACAAGGTCTTTTTCTGTCGTTTGGCGAAGATATCGAAAGAATATCACCCGAAGCATGCGCTGATTTTTTGGACTATCAATTAGCCGTCACTGCTTTCTCCGGGGAAGATGAAGCTCGGATCACAGATATTTTCGGTCGGATCAATTCCGGAGGGAAGCAGCTGAGCGACCAAGAGCGGCGTCAAGCGGGTGTTCTCACGCCTTTTGCAAATATGGTTCGCGAAGTATCGGCGGAGCTGAGGGGGGATGTCTCTAAGGAGCAACTGACCCTGTACGAGATGCCCGAAATTAGCATCGAAACTCAAAAAAATCCGCATGGCTACAAATTGAAAGCTGAAGATATTTTCTGGTGTCGGCAAGGAATTATGCGCACAAATGAATTGCGCGATAGCGACGATGAGGAAATGATGATCGACGTCTGTGCATCAATACTTAATGGGAGTCCGGTCGACGGTTCACGAGCATATCGGGACGGATTGTATGCTGCAGGGAGCGATAGCGCGAAAGAAATTAACAAGAAACTATATGCCTACGGAACAGAAAAGCTCCAAACCGAGGTGAAGCTCGTATTTTCAGCGCTCCGTGCTGTCGTCGAGGGCAGTAGCGAAGCCGCAAACCACTTCCGAACGACGGTTTATGCCACTCCAACATCAAACTCGCAAAAATCACCATTCTATGCGGTATTCATGGCGTTTTTCGATCTCATCGTCAAAGAGGGAAAATACCCTGATTTATACGTGGAGTTAATGGATGACCTTGCAAATATTGCTCAGAAAATCTCTGTAGGTCAGAAGCAGACCAAGGCAAAAGACCGCAAAACCAATGTAAACCACGTCAAAGGGCTTATACGCGATCGGTTCGTCGCATCCGATGTGGCGTCTTTTTCACATGGCCCAGGGCTCATTCTTGAGTTCGAAAATTCAATCGCAAGATCGAAAACTGAAACGTCTCGTTATGAGTTCAAGCAAGGTATCTTGCGCTTGGACGATGAGCGAGGTGAAGACCCAAATATTTTCAAGGTAATGCTTGAGACGATTTGTGGCATCGCAAATTTGGGTCCGGCTGCCGATGGCTATCTCTACGTTGGTATTGCGGATAGAGACGAGCATGCAAAGCGGATCACGGCTCTCGATGCCGTGGAGCCGTTGAGGGTGCGCCACGTGAACGTCGTCGGTGTCGAGCGTGAAGCGAAATTGCTTGGCATCGAGATGGACGCCTACCAGAAAAAATTTGAAGACTTCATATCTAACTCTGACCTTTCAGAGCCGTTGAAAAACGATGTTTCCACTTGCATCGACACGGTGACCTACAAGGAGCTCGAGATTATGCGCATTCGAATTCCCGCTCAGAAAACTATGAGCTTTGTGGGCGATCACGCGTTCTATCGGGTCGGATCGTCTACAAAAAAAGCTACAGGGCCCGAGATTGCAGCTTTGGCGAACAAATTCTAAGGATTTTTCGGTAGGCACTCATCTACTGCTATCAGTTTACAACGAGTAAAATGCTTAGAATGACGCATAAGCCCTTGTATCTGAAATTTGTAGGCGTCTGGCTATCATGAATGTCAGCTTTCGACCAATAGATTGATTACCGTTCGCGCCCGCGGCGAAAGTCCGCTCCCCGCCCTACGTGAATGGTCACACTCTGAGAGCAAGTTGCGCTAAATATGCGCGGTTTGGGTCACGAGCAGCCGGTTTACATGTTGCTCAAGAACGAAGCCGATGGACCGCTATCGCGCAGGGAGCTTTTGTAAAACCGAAGAGATTCCAACCTTCAGGCGTCAGAAGTCGGGCGTTTAGGCCCATCATCTGACAGGTTCTTCCTGATGCGGGCCCGGTGTTCGATCATCGACTTCGCCCTCTTGCGGATCACTCACGCAACTGATGCCAGAGCGGCGAGAGCCTTTTGCGGATGACGCTGTCGCTCGGGACGGCGCTGCCCTGGCCTTCGAACCAGTTCGCACCGACGTCGGTGAATTCTCGCAGCGTGGCAGGGGCGCCGTCCTTATGGACGTGAATCGTGATCGCGCGCCAGAATGAGTCCCAGTCATAGCCTGTCGGCCTTCCTCCGAGATTTCGGAGCGGTGCTGGCGGGTGCATGCTTTGCTTTGCCTCCACGGATCGCACCTGGTGGCCTTCTACCACGAGGTCTTGAAAATCGACCGCGAGACTTTGCTTTTCATCGTTGATGAGGCACCATTCGCTGGATTGCGGAAGCCTGATCGTGGTCACTGGCATCCTGGTTGGCCCGCTTTTGTCATTCCTGAACATCGGCAACAGCTCGGGGATGTAAAGTTCCACCATCCCTTGCAGGTAGCCCTTGTCGGTCTCGATCCGTCCGATCCCGGTGATGATTGAAATTTTGTCATCAATGGCGAGTCCTGCAAGTTCAGAAATGTTAAGCCGCCACCTGGCGCTCAGCTCGGTGATGGTGAAAAACGAGGTCGCGGTCTGTATCATGTGTCATTCCTGTTCCGTGCGGTTCATGCCTTTTGATTTGGAGGAGGCATTTTTTCCACTACTCTGCTCTGGCGTGTCTTTCTTTTGGTTCGGGCGATATTGGTCACGTTGAGCCCGGTTGAGTCTTGAAACTTCAGAATTTCGCAGCGCCCAAAGTTAACCCATTAAAATAAAATGAGTTTGGCCGTTCTGCGATCTGATATGGCCTATACATACCGCGTTAAAAAAATAAAGAACCGGCTTGACGCGCTGAAATACGATTCGGATCAGCATATTTTTGGAGGCAAAACCTACCGGCAGGTTGCGCCTCTTTGCGCCTCGGCGCCTGGCTCCTGAGCATGCAAGTCTCGATCAACGATTTCACGTTGATGGAGGTGTTTCGCAATGGGTGGACAAGATTCGGGCTCGGGGGATGGCGCAGCAGGCGTTCTGGCTGACTGGGTTTCGCGTGCTGATTTAGCGGCGCAGTTGGGCGTATCGGTGGACACTTTGGCACGGTGGGAAAGCAACCGAACCGGCCCGGCCTGCGTCCGCCTGGGGCGCAAGGTCATGTATCGGCGCGGCACGGTCGCCGATTGGCTTCGGGATCGTGAACAACATGCATCCAGAACGCGCAATCCTGAACGCCCACGGCGCAAGGTCGGGCGGGTGGGCGCATGATGGATTTGTCGAACACCTATCTCTTGCCATTTCACCCTGAGGAGACTGGCGAGCCCGTTTGGTTTCCTTCGAGCGGATATTTCCGGCCGTGACCGGTGGTGGTTCGTACAGGTTTGGGCCGGTGATGATCCGGACGAGACGATCATGGTCCGGTTTTTTGAGCAGGCTGGGCCATGCGCTGAACTGTCGGCAGAGGCCGATTTCTACCGGGGGCGGCCTTGGCTGCCGATCAGCATGCCCAGCGATGACCTGTCGCATAGGTTCTTGCCGTCACATCGCCTCAGGTTGGACATGCCGGGTGGTCGGTCACTGACCCATGAGTGGGGCCCACGGGGGTTCTCCAAAGAAAGTCGAAAGTCTTTGCTCACGGCCCTGTCGAAATCATTCGGGGAGGTGTCGGATGTCTGATCGTCAAATTGGGGCGCCACGGTTCGCAATTCAGGAACTGATTAAGGAGGCACAGCGCGAGTCGTTTTTGCGACGGCGGACCTATCCTAAATGGGTGCGGTCAGGGCGCATGACACAGCAGGAAGCGGATCGGCGCATCGACATGATGGAGGCCATCGTGTCCCGCCTGACGCGCACTGCGCGGCTGTAATGGGAGTTGTGCGAGATGTGATGCTGCTGAAATCAGCGCACAAGTTGGAGCGTCGCCGGTATCTGTTGGTGTGCCCAGCGCCTCATATTTCGTCGAGGTGTGCGGATTGCCACCAGCCTATCGCGGCTGACGGCGCTGGGCATCGGTCTTGGTGTCCATTTCTGGGCCGGTCAGATTGTCCGAGGCTGGAGTCTCTGTATCCACTGCAGATCCTCAGGAAGGAAACGGTCTGATGGCGGTTCAGGTCAAGCCCAGCGCATCGCGGCACAAGCGCGGTGTTCCAGAAGCGGACATCCAGCGCGAGGTGGTTCGGTTTTTGCGGTTGGTCCTGCCAGCCGGTTCAATCGTGCATCACTCTGCAAATGAAGTGACCGGGGATAGCGCGAAGGCAAAGCAGCGTCAGGCGATCCTGGTCGGCATGGGCGTGCATCCTGGCTTTGCCGATCTGGTGGTGATTTCCGGTGGGCGGGTGCTGTTCATCGAGGTGAAATCGCGAACCGGGCGGCTGTCTGCGTCACAACAAACGTTCGCGGATTTGGTGATCGCTCAGGGCTTTGGTTGGGCGCTGGTGCGCTCGATTGACGATGCCCATGCGGCGCTGAAGTTGCACGGCATACCATGCCGCAATGTCAGGGGTTTGTGATGTGGTCGAGAGAGGCGGTTTCGCATGAGCCATAAGGCGACAAACTGGGCGTTTGAGCAGCGCGGCCTGTCGCCTCCGGTGTGGCGTGTGCTGGTCATTCTGGCGGATCGCCACAATCCGGATTACGGCTGTTTCCCTTCGCAAGGTCAGCTGGCCTTGGACGCGGAATTGTCGCGGCGGTCGGTAAACCGGCACTTGGACGAATTGGAAAGGTTGGGCCTGATCCGGCGTCAGCGGCGGTATTGCCCGCACACCAAAAGCAATCTTTCGACACGCTATTTCCTGGGGTTCGAGAATGGCTTTGCGCAAATGCCCTGTGCCAATTTGGCACAAGGGGCTAGTGACACGGCTGGCACAAGGGCTTGTGACAAGGGTGGCACAGACCTTGTGTCAGATTGGCACACTAACCCTGTAAGCCAACCTGTAATTACTGCTGCGCGCGAAGATCGCCATTCGGAAGCGGCGTGTCTCGCTGTTGCGGGGCCAGGTCTGGCGGAAGCGTCGCGGATGGAGATCCGCAAATCTCGGGACGTGGTGAAAGGCTGGCTTGAGGCGGGGTATGACCTTGACCTTGATGTGCTACCGGTGATCCGGAAAAAAACGGCGCGGGTGCGAACGACACGTTTGCGAACCTGGGATTATTTTACCGCTGCGATCCGCGAGGCACATCATCGACGGCTGCGGCTCGGATCCGGCGCTGGACCGTCTGCTGAGAAAGCTGCGCGTGCCGGGGGCTCAGCCCTCGAAATCTTGGCGGATCGGATCAACCGGAATTTGTACCTGCCATCCAGCGCGGTGACGAACACCCAGCGGGATGAGCTGATCGGTCGAAACCTTGTGACGGCTGAACAGCTGCGCAGGATCGGCGTTTACTGAGGAGTCCTGAAATGAAGCTATCTGTTGAAACCATCGAAGATCGGCTTGAGGAGGCGGCGCTGACCTTGCGGCGCATGCCCAATCCACCTGGATCGGGGCCAAAGGGCTATGGGTCATCCTGGCCAGAGTATGTGTATGAGGCAAAGCACGCCTATGGCTATGGCGAGGCTCGGATGCGGGTGGTGCCCAACGCGGCCGAGATCCAGCGCATGGAGGAAGCACTTGAATGGTTACGTTTTCTCAGCCCTGATGATGCAAAGATCGTCTGGTTGCGGGCCGAGGGACGCCGGTGGCGTCAGGTTGGCATCGCTGTGGGCGTGGTGCGCCAGACCGCATGGCGCCGCTGGGTCGCGTCGCTGCACACGATTTCCAACCATCTCAATCGCTCCAAGCCTGGTGCGCGTGCCAAGGCAGTCAGGTCGGCCAAGAATGCGGGTCACTCAGTCGAGGGTGCGATGCGCGCCGGGCAGTTGCCGCTTGAAGGTGACGTCGATGCGCCCTGATTGGGCACCGGTCTGTCGGCGCGGCGCACGGAACAATAGCGGTGCCGGGCCAGCCGCGAACAGCGGCGCGAATTTTTTTGTCGGTTTGTTCGTGAGGTGCGCGACGAGGGAGAGCTGTGCGCCTATTCAGTTTGCAGTCCATCCTAAGCCGTTGGTATGAAACTGAAAACTACCATGGCTCAGACGCGATCCTGTAGTGTTGGGGTTGACATCGATCTCTGCATTGAAATGTAAGGCGCGCGTCGATCCGTGGTTCATCTGTCAGAAGCCGTTGAACTTTTGGCGCGACATAAAGGGCCGGTTCAGCCCATAAAGACGATATCATCGGCGCATGGTGAGGGTGGCAAACTCCACTCCCCCTGGCCTTGGTTCCCCCCTGGGGTGCAAACGTATACGGGTGGCATTGCGCGCTAAACCGCTAGTGTCAAATGTTTTTTCTGGGTTTCCACCTTGGGTTTCCAGTTGGGTTTCCACCTTGGGTTTCCAGTTGGGTTGCCACCTTTGGGTTGCCGGGTTGCCACCTGATTTTTCTACTGCCCGTTCCTTCGCTCACTGTCTCAAACCACCTCACAGATGCTCGGCTGCTTCGGCAGTTGGGCATTTTTTTCGGAGCTTCCCTTTGCAAATCGTGATGATCCCGACCGCGCGCCTGGTCCCTTACGTTCGAAATGCGCGGACCCATCCCGAATGGCAAATCGCTCAGATTGCAGCTTCGATCTCCGAATTTGGTTTCACCAATCCGATCTTGGTCGGCTCTGACGATGTCATCATCGCAGGCCATGGCCGGTTGTTGGCGGCCCAAAGCCTCGGCTTGGATGAGGTGCCTGCAATCGAGCTGGCGCATTTGTCGCAAGCCCAGCGTCGGGCACTCGTCATTGCCGATAACAAGATCGCCGAAAATGCGGGCTGGGATGAGGATTTGCTGCGGCGCGAGCTGGCCTCGCTTCAGGATATGGATTTCGACCTGTCGCTGACCGGCTTCGGTGAGGACGAATTAGCCCAGGTTCTTTCGGGCCTGGATGGCGAAGAGCCGGGCGATTCACCGGCCGCACCGGGCGATCCTGATTTCATTCCTGATCTGCCGGTGCGCCCTGTCTCGCAGCGCGGCTGGATCTGGGAGTTGGGTGCGCACCGGGTCATGTGTGGCGATAGCACCGAGCGGGTCGATATGGAGGCGCTGGTCGATGGCGCCTGCATGTGCGCCTGCTGGACCGATCCGCCCTATAACGTCGATTACGAAGGATCGGCCGGAAAAATCCAGAACGATTCCATGGGCGATGGCGATTTCCGCAAATTTCTGACCTCTGCCTTCCTGACCACGGCGTCGGTCATGAAAAAGGGCGGGCCGATCTATGTGGCCCATGCCGACACCGAGGGTTTCAATTTTCGCGGCGCATTTCGCGATGCCGGGTTCAAGTTGTCAGGGTGCCTGGTTTGGGTGAAGCCCAGCCTCGTTTTGGGCCGTTCCGACTATCAATGGCGCCATGAACCGATCCTTTATGGTTGGAAAGCCGGGGCTGCCCATCGCTGGTATGGCGGTCGGGCGAAAACCACGGTTTTCGATGATGCTGGCGAGGCGGTTCGCGTTATGCCCGATGGCTCGATTCAGTTGGATATCGGCGGTCAGGTCGTGTCGGTATCGGGTGAAAATCTGGCTATCGAATCCGTTGAGGGTTCGGTGTTGCGATTCGCCAAACCGGGCCGAAACGGCGAACACCCCACGATGAAGCCGGTCGCGCTGATTTCGCAAATGCTGGGCAATAGCACGTCGCGGGGCGATAGCGTGGTTGATCCCTTTGGCGGGTCAGGCTCCACCCTCATCGCCTGCGAAAAGACCGGGCGCCGGGCGTATCTGATGGAGTTGGAGGAAAAATTCGCGGACGTGATTGTGGCGCGTTGGGAAAAGCTGACCGGGCGGCAGGCGGTTTTGGCCGGTGACGGGCGCACCTTCGAAGAGCTGCGCAACCTATCGGCGGCGGCGTGATCCATGGCTGAAGGAAAGAAGGCCCGCGCGCTTCGATACTCAAACGGAAACACGCGCAAGGTCGCGCATCGCACCGCGACAGCGGCGCAAACCATCGGGGCGCTTACGCCGGGCGTGCGGGTGACCGGAGTCACCGCCGGGCAGTTCTCGGCGGTCGATGCTCTTGAGCATATGGTCGACCAGCTTGGCCCTGCGGTGGTGCGGGTTTCGACCTGGACAACCGGGCTTTACGACGCGCAACGGGCGGCGCAAATCAAGGTGTCGGGGCGTATCACCGATATTCGGATGCTGCTGGATCGCGGCACCTTTGAAAAGTCACCACAGTTCGCCGGGCCGTTGATCAAGGCGCTCGGGCCCGGCGCGTTTCGGTGTCTGTCGGTGCATGCAAAGGTGATTGTGGTTTCCGGTGATCGCGGATCTGCGGTTTTCCGGTCGTCCATGAACCTGAACAAGAACCTGCGCACCGAGCAGTTCGACATCGATGTCGATCTTGAGATCGCGGCGTTTTACGAGGGCTGGTTCGATGCGCTGTGGGATGAATCGGGCCGATCCCAGGACAACCGCACGATTATACGCAATGTCTATGATCGCTACCGGCGCGGGGGCGAGGCCGAACCTGAAGCCAAAACAGGGCGGCGCAAATCGACGCGCTCACCTAAGTTGAGCGAGGTGACCTTCGGTCCTGCTGATCTGTCGGGGTTGCTGGATTAGGTGTTTTTGATTGCAGACATCGTTTTGCGGCACCTTCGCCACTGAAATGGTGATCCCTGAAGCTACAAAGAAAAGCAAACGGGCGGCCGGATAAATCTCGGGCCGCCCGACCGCACAGCGTCGTGACATTGCGCGTGCGTTTATGAGTGTGGGTTATTCCGCAGGGGTGAGTTGGCCGCGAATTTCACCATCGGGATGCTGTTCAGTGTGAACATTGACGTAATACATCCCTGACTTGAGCTCATCGAGCTGTGCGTCGGTGATGTCTCCGCTGCCTTCCATGATTGCGTCAGACATGTCGATGACAGGCGGTGCGTTTTCGTCCGCGCTGGCAGGCCCGTGGATATGCGCTGCGGTTGGATCACCCGTCAGATCGGACACGGTGACGACCCATGAAACAGTTTTGGCATCGGTATCGACCGTAACCTCGGCGGTTCCCGTCGCGCCACTGTCGTTTGCCGGAACTTCTGCGTCAGCAGTCAGATCGGCGGTGTATTCCAGCGTTTCTGCAAAGGCCGGAAGCGCCACAAGAGAGGCGGTCATCGCCGCGACTGCCAATGGTTTGATATTGAGAATGGACATTGAATTCTCTCCTCTTTGCTATGGGGCATCAACCACGCAAGCGGCAGGATGTTCCGAGTGTTCCCATGACCCTGGCTGAGGTGAGCGCCTTTTGGCCGATGTGTTCCGTTCCGATGGTGGCGCCGGGGCTCACGCGTTGGCGAAAGTGGCAATCTCGGTCAGCTGGGCGGCGATGTGGTCCAGCGTGCCCACGTCGCCCCAGTTTACCGCCTCGGGGCCAGTATCAAAGTGATTGTCGCTGGCGTTTTGAAGGCGGGTCAGGAGCGCATCGATTTCGGCCTTTTTCGCGGCGAAGGCGGCGGTGGCTGTGGTCTGGTGTGTCATGATCCTGGCTCCTTGCCGGTGTTTCTCGCTGACACCTGTATCGCAAATTTGCGGTGCGCAGGCAACGTAAATGCAATAAATATATAAGTAAAACAATGGCTTAACAGAATTTATGGGTATTTCCAGACGTCAATATGCAGTGCAGCGGGGTGTCAGTCACACGGCGGTGGGCAAAGCTGTGCAGACCGGACGGATCTCGGTGGAGGCGGATGGCTCAATCGATCCAGTCAAGGCCGACGCGGAGTGGGAGGCGCAGACTGATCCGTCCAAACGGCGCGGGCCAAACGCCACGGCGCTGGGCATTGCCACGGCTGCCTCGACCGTCGCTGCCCAGGCCGAGGCAGGTCGTAAACCGGTGCCTCGCGCGGCGCTGGAGTCGGTCAACGAAACCCTGCGCGATGCAGGCGAAGACCCAGAGGCGGGTGCGGCCACCGGCGAGATGTCATTTCTGCGGGCGCGCATGGCGAATGAGGTGATCAAGGCCCAAACCGCACGGGTGAAATTGGCGAAAATGAAGGAGGAGCTGATCGACCGCAGCCGCGCCACGGCGATGGTTTTCGATCTGGCGCGGCGTGAACGTGACGCCTGGCAAAACTGGCCCGCGCGCGTCGCGGCAAATATGGCGGCTGATCTAGGGTGTGAACCGCATCTGGCCGAGCAGGTTCTGGACAAGTTTCTCCGGCAACACCTTGCCGAGTTGGCGGAGGTGAAAATTGACCTTCGGTGAGGTGTTTTCGTGGTTTTTGATGGCTCGGATGAGTTGCGGAACGCCTGGCTGGCCGGTTTGGCTCCTGATCCATCGGTTACTGTTTCGCAGTGGTCCGACCGGCATCGCATCCTGTCATCGCGGGGCGCATCCGAGGCGGGTCCGTATCGCACCGCGCGGACGCCGTTTATGCGGGAGATCATGGACGTCCTGTCGCCTTCTGATCCGGCCCAGCGGGTCATTTTTATGAAGGCTGCCCAAGTCGGGGCGACCGAGGCGGGCAATAACTGGATCGGGTTCTGCATGCATCGCGCGCCGGGTCCATTCCTTGCGGTGCAGCCGACCGTGGATCTGGCGAAGCGGCTTTCGCAGCAACGGATTGATCCGCTGATCGATGAATCGCCAGAATTGCGCGCCTTGGTGATGCCGTCGCGGTCGCGCGATTCCGGCAATACGATTTTGGGCAAGCGGTTTCCGGGGGCCAGTTGATCCTGACCGGCGCGAACAGTGCCGTTGGGCTTCGCTCAATGCCTGCGCGATGGGTGTTTCTGGACGAGGTCGACGCCTATCCCGGCGATCTGGATGGCGAGGGCGATCCTGTCGCCCTGGCCGAGGCGCGGACCAACAGTTTCGGGCATCGCTCCAAGATTTTTCTGGCCTCGACGCCCACGGTTCAGGGCGTTTCGCGGATCGAGCGGGAGTTCGCGATGAGCGACCAGCGACGCTATCACATTCCCTGCCCACATTGCGGCGGGTTGCAATGGCTGCAGTTTGAGCGACTGAAATGGGAAAAAGGCAAACCCGAAACGGCGCAATATCTGTGCATCCATTGTGAAGCGTTGATCGAGGAGCGGTACAAGACCGCGTTCATGGCCGAGGAAAATGGCGCGTGCTGGTTGGCCACGGCTGACCCTGAAGTCAGCGAACGAGCGGCATCGGCTGCGGTTGTGGGGTTTCACATTTCGGGCCTTTATTCGCCGTTGGGCTGGTTGTCGTGGGAGGACATCGCGCGCTCATGGGAGCAAGCGGCGGGGAACGACGCGGCGCTGAAAACCCTGAAAAACACGGTTTTGGGCGAAACCTGGCAGGAACGGGGCGAGGCGCCCGATTGGCAGCGGCTTTATGATCGGCGCGAGGACTGGCAGCTTGGCAATGCACCGGATGGCGTGTTGCTTTTGACCGCCGGGGCCGATGTGCAGCGGGATCGAATCGAGATTGACGTGTGGGGTTGGGGCCGTGATCTGCGATCCTGGCTGGTCGATCATGTGGTCATTGAGGGCGATACCGGGCGGCCGGAAGTCTGGGCCGAGTTGACCGAGTTCCTCGGCACCACCTGGCCACATGCCAGCAGCGCTGAAATGAGCCTTGCGCGCATGGCCATCGATTCCGGCGATGGGGTCACGACGGCTATGGTCTATCGCTGGGTACGTCAGGTTGGGCGCGGTCAGGTCTTGGCGATCAAGGGGGTTGGTGGGTTTGACCGGACCACGCCGGTTGATGGTCCCACCTATGTTGAAACCACCGAGGCGGGGCGCAAGTTGCGGCGCGGCGTGCAGCTTTGGAAAATCGCGGGCGCGGTGTTCAAATCCGAGACCTATCGGTTTCTGCGCCTCAATCCGCCAACCGATGAAGAGTTCGACGCAGGCGCGGTTTGGCCATCTGGTTTTGTCCATGTGCCAAAAGGCACGCCTGCCGAATGGGTCAAACAGCTTACCGGCGAACAGCTCATGACGATCCCGATGCGCAACGGGTTTTTGAAACTGGAGTGGAAGAAAACGCGGGACCGCAACGAGGCGCTCGATTGCCGTGTTTACGCGCGGGGTGCTGCCTGGCTGATGGGCATCGACCGATGGGACGAGGCCCGGTGGGAGCGTCTGGAAAGTCAGGTTTTAAACGTTCGTGAGGTTGATCCGCCGGTTGCCGGTGTGCCCAACCGCCCGGCATCAACGAAACAGCCGCGACGGGCCTCCAGATGGATGGGCGCGCGGGGCGGAAAGTGGTTCTAGAAAAATGGCTTATACCCAATCGCAGTTGGATGCGATCCGTGCGGCCTATGCCACCGGTGTTACCAGCGTGTCCTATGATGGCAAGACGACCACCTATCGCTCGCTCAATGCCATGCGAGAAATCATTGCCACCATCGAGGCCGATCTGGCCGCCCAAGCAGGGCGGAAACGCCCAGTTGCGGGCTTTGCAACATTTCGGAGATCGTGATGGCCAAATCAAAAGCTCTGCCACCTCGGATGGGGGTCGTCGACCGGGTTGTTGCGGCATTTTCACCCGAGGCGGCGTTGCGGCGCGTCTATGCGCGCGGGGCCATGGATCGCATTCGCGAATATGACGCTGCATCGAAGGGGCGCGGCACCGATGGGTGGCGGTCGTCTGGCAATTCCGCCGACACCGAGATCGCTGGCGCTGGGCCTGCGGTGCGTGATCGGATGCGTGATCTGGTGCGCAACAACCCGATGGCGGCACAGGGCGTGCAGGTTCTGGTGAACAATTTCGTGGGCACCGGCATTCGGCCACGCGCTGTGTCTGGCGATCCGGAATTGAACAAGAAAACCGACGCGCTTTTCAAGCGTTGGGCGAAACACTGCGACCGCCACGGTCATACTGATTTTCATGGTCTGCTGGTTTTGGCGGTTCGTGAAATGATCGAGGGCGGCGAGGTGTTTGCCTTGGCCCGGCCGACGCGCCCTATGCGGCCTGGTCTGCCGGGGTTGCAGATCGAGTTGCGCGAGGCCGATCATCTGGACGCGGGCCGGATGGATCATCGCGCAGATGGTGTTCGGATTGATCAGGGTATCGAATATGACCGCGCTGGACGCCGGTCGGCTTTCTGGTTGTTTCCTGATCATCCTGGGGGCACCGCGACCACCTTTGGGCGCAGGTTCGACTCTGTTCGCATTCCGGCGACGCAGGTCGCGCATTTGTTTGAGCGGCAGCGGGTCCAATCGCGCGGTGTTCCGTGGGGGGCGCCTGCCATGCGCCATATCCGTGATCTGGACGATTGGCAGCGGGCCGAGTTGGTGCGCAAAAAGACCGAGGCCTGTCTGGTCGGGATCGTGTTCGGGGCCGAAGAGGCAGATCAAGGCATCGCGCCGTCGGTCGAGGATTCCCAGGGCCACACCATCGAACAGTTTGAACCGGGCCTGATCGCCTATGCGCGAAATGGCAAGGACATCAAATTCAACCAGCCCGCATCGACCGGCGGGGTTTCCGAATGGCTGCGCGGTCAGCAGCACCTGATCGCCTCGGGGTTTCGCGTGCCCTATGCGCTGATCACCGGGGATATGTCGCAGGCGAATTTTTCAAGCACGCGGGCCGGTTTGAATGAGTTTCGCCGGATGGTCGAGCAGGTCCAATGGCTGACCATCATTCCTATGCTCTGCGAGCGGATCTGGGACTGGTTTATCGAGGCGTCCAAGGACGCGGGCCTTTTGCCGCGCGATGCTGACATCCTCGTTGAATGGGGCCCGGCGCGGTTTGAGTCGGTTAATCCGCTGCAGGATGCGCAGGCTGATCTTCTTGAGGTGCGCGCCGGGTTTTCCACCCTGCCACAGCAGATCGCGCGGCGCGGCTTTGATCCCGAGGAAGTGCTGCGTGAGACCGCAGGGTTTGCCGACAAGATGGATGCGCTTGGCCTCGTTTCGGACGCTGATCCGCGCAAGGTGGCAAAGTCTGGGCTGGCCCAGCAGCTCGATCCGAATGCTGCCACTGCTGATGTGAAAAATACGGAGTCGAGCGATGCCTGAAAATATCAATATCCCGGTCATTGGCCGGAATGCCGATCTTGTTCCCAGTTCTTACAACGACGCGGATCGCACCATCGAGGTCGTTTGGGCAGCGGGCGCTGTTGTTCGCCGGGCGCGTTGGGAGGGCTGGGATACACGGATCGAGTACGACGAATCCCTGGACATGGAGCCGGGCGCGATCCGGTTGAACCGGCTGAACGATTCCGGCGTGTTTCTGGACAGCCACTCAACGTGGGGCGGCGTGCAGAATGCCTTGGGCGCCGTGGTGCCGGGTTCGGTTCGTGTTGAGGGTGGCAAGGGTTACGCGCGGGTGAAACTCACCACGGCCGAGGATGCCTCGCCGAAAATTCAGCGCATTCTTGATGGCACCATCACCAAGGTTTCGGTCGGTTACCGGGTTCATGAATACGAAATCACGAAACCGGAAAGGCGCGACGAGCCTGAAATCTGGCGGGCTGTCGATTGGGAGCCTTTTGAAATTTCGGCCGTGATGATCCCGGCTGATGCTGACGCTGTCATTCGGTCGGGTCAGCCCGATGGTCAGATTGTTTTTCCATGTGCTGTGACGCGGCGCATTCAACCGGTCACAAATGCGGCCACTCAAACGGAGGCAGGTATGCCAAATAGAAATCAAAACGCTGGCGTAGATGGCAACACTGCCGTTCAAGACCGCGCGGTTGGGTCTGATCCGGCAAATCCGCAAGTGGCGCCTGTTGCTGGCATCGGCGCGGGCGAAACGGCCACGCGGGATGAGCCGACTGCCACCGGCGCACCAACCTTGGCGCCTGCCGATTCCGGCGCGGCAATCCGCTCGGCCATTGCAGAAGAGCGCATGCGTGTTTCTGAGATCGGCGTGTTGTGTTCGCGCCATTCGCTGACGGCTAATTTCCGCGATGGTCTGATCCGCGATGGGTTGTCGCTGAATGAAGCGCGCATGCGTGTCTTGGATGAGCTGGTTGCGAGTGATCCGGCCGGGCGCACGCCAGAGCCGTCACACGCCACCGTGCGGGGGGCCGACGATTCCGCCTATCGCGATGCGGTTTCATCGGCACTGATGCATCGTCACGATCCTGGCAACAACGCTTTGCCAGACGCGGCGCGTGATTTTCGGGGCATGTCCCTTTTGGAAATGGCGCGGCATGTTCTGGATCGCAACGGTCGCAATACGCGCGGCATGTCGCGGATGGAGGTCGCGGGCCTGGCCTTTCAGGCGCGGGCAGCGGCGGGGTATCATTCCACCTCTGATTTTCCGGCCATCCTTGCCAATGTCGCCAACAACACCTTGCGGGCCGCTTATGATCGGACGCCGCGCACTTTTGGTGCCTGGGCCCGGCGCACCACCATTGTCGATTTCAAGCCGGTGCAACGCACACAGCTTGGTGGTGCGCCTGATCTTGAGAAGGTTCTGGAATCCGGTGAATTCCAATATGGCACCATCGGCGAGGCGAAAGAGGTTTATGCGCTGGCCACCTATGGGCGCATCATGGCGATCACCCGTCAGGCTTTGATCAATGACGATATGGACGCGTTCACCCGCGTTCCGTCTGCCTTCGGTGCCTCGGCTGCGGATCTGGAATCGGATATCGTCTATTCGATACTGATGAATAACCCGGTGATGGGCGATGGCACCGCTTTGTTCCACGGCGATCATGGCAACCTTGGCACTGCGTCGATCATCGATGAGGCGGCTTTGTCCGAGGCCTATCGTGGGTTTGCCGAGCAGACCGGCCTTGAGGGGCGCAAGCTGTCCATCCTGCCCAGTTCAATCCTGGTGCCACCCGGCACACGGGCGGTTGAGGCGCGCAAGCAATTGACTGCAACCACACCGGGCTCGACCGCCGAGGTCAATGTCTATGCAAACCGGATGCAGGTCATTGAAGAGCCACGGTTGATTCCTTCTTCGGGGCAAGACCCATGGTTCCTCGCGGCCAATCCGGCGCGCATTGATACCGTTGAGTTTGCTTATCTCGATGGCCAGGAGGGCGTTTATACCGAGACGCGCATGGGCTTTGAACAGGATGGTATGGAAATCAAGGCACGCCATGATTTCGCGTCAAAAGCCATCGATCACCGGGGTTTGTGGAAAAACGCAGGCCTGGCGCCTTCCTGATCTGAAACCCGAACCGGCGCCCATTGGTGCCGGTTTTTTCTTTCAATCTTTCATGTGCGAGGATTCCCATGAAAAACTATATCTCTGCGGGCCATATGCTGGCCATCACCGCTGTTTCCACGCTCACCTCTGGTCAGGGCGTTCTGACCGGGTCGATCTTTGGTGTCGCAGCGGGCGATATCGCCTCCGGCGCCGAGGGCAACATCCAGTTGGTTGGCGTTTTTGAGCTGCCCAAAACTGGCAGCGAGGCCTGGGCAGTCGGTGCTGCGATCTATTGGGACGAATCCGAGGCCAAATGCACCACGACCACGACCGACAACATTCTGATCGGATGTGCCACTGCGGCTGTCGGCTCGGGCTCTGGCGAAACTTTGGGGCGCGTGCGCCTTAACGGCACCGCAGCTTAAGGCGTCGGGATGAGTGCTTTTGCCGCCCTGATCGACGTCTTGTTTTCGGATCAGAACATTGCGGTTGATGCGCTCTATCGCGCCGGCGGTTTGGGCGCTGGTTCGACGGTGCGCGTGATCCGAAAGGCGCCCGACGACATCGTTTCTTTTGGTGCGGGGCGCCTGGTCACCGATACCACGATCCTGGATCTGCGCATATCCGAGGTGCCCGGCCTGGCCTTGGGCGATACTCTGGAAATTGACGGGGTGTCGTATGAGGTCCGGTCGGAGCCTGTGCGGGATCGTGAGCGGTTGGTGTGGTCGGTCGATGGTCGGGTGTCGTGAAAATCGACGCGACCGTGGTTGGTTCGTTGGCCGAGCAGATGGCCGAAGTCGGGCGCGATGGGGAGCGTGCGGTCACCCGCGCCATGAAAACGGCAGGCGGTGGCCTCAAAGACGATTGGCGCGGTCAAATCGTTGCCTCTGGTCTGGGTACCCGGTTGGCGCGGACGGTTCGGTTTGAAGTTTATCCCAAGGGGCGCAATTCGCTAAATGCGGCGACGATGGTCTGGACACGCGCACCTGAAATCTTGGAGGCGTTCAGCCAAGGCGCGCTCATTCGTGCCAAGGCGGGCATGTTCCTGGCAGTGCCGACACCGGCGGCGGGTGTTCGGGGCGCTGGCAACCAGCGGGTGACGCCATCGGGTTGGGAAAAGCGCACCGGGCTGAAGCTGCGGTTCATCTATCGCCGGGGCCAGCCCAGCCTTTTGGTTGCCGAGAGCAGGGTCGCAAAATCGGGGCGGGCGGTTGCGTCACGCTCCAAAACCGGGCGCGGCCTGCAAACCGTGCCGATCTTTATTTTGGTGCCACAGGTCAATCTGCGCAAACGGTTGGATCTGGCGCGCGATGCAAATGCGCGCGCCGAGTCAATCCCGGCGCTGATCGTGTCCAATTGGAACGAGGGATCATAATGCCCAGCAAGAGCGAGCCTTGTTCTGGTTGCGCTTGAGGCGGCGTTGGCGGTTGCCAAACCGGCCGGTGCCCGGTTGGAACGCAATGCCGTATTGCCCGAGCGTGTGCCCACGGCAGGTGTACTGATCCTGCGGGATGGCAATCCCGGCGTGCCAGAGGTTCTGATGTCGCCGGTCGTCTATATCTATGAACACCGGGCTGAAATCGACCTTGTGGTCGAGGGCGTCGGGGCCGCGCGGGATGCCGTATTTGATGATCTGAAAATGTCGGTTTCGGCGGCACTCGCTGCGGATCCGACGTTCGGTGGGCTGTGTGATTTCTGCGAGGCGGAATCGCCTGCGCCGATCAGTCTGGCCATCGATGGGGCCGAGGGGCTCAAGGCGGCAACCATCACGGTCGTTCTTCACTACGAAACCACCGATCCACTTCTCTGAAACCTGAAGGAACTTAGAATATGGCACGCGCTCAAGGTGCGCGGGCGCAAATGGCGCTCGCCTTTGAATCTGTCTATGGCACCGCGCCGATCACCGGATTCACGCAAATTCCCTTTGCCAGCTCAACCCTCAGTGCAGAGCAGCCTTTGCTCTCATCCGAGCTTTTGGGCTATGGCCGCGATCCGCTGGCGCCCGTCAAGGATGCCTTCAACGCGGATGGCGATGTGGTCATTCCTATCGACCTTCGCGCGTTGGGCTTTTGGTTGAAAGGCGCGTTCGGTCAGGCAACCGTGGCGGGTGTGGCGGCGCCCTATGTCCACACGTTCACATCGGGGGGTGGGTTTTGCCGTCTCTGTCGATTGAGGTCGGCATGCCTGAAATCCCGCGTTTCGCCATGTATACCGGGGTCGTGGTTGATCAGCTGTCCTGGCAAATGCAGCGCTCTGGTCTGCTGACCATGACGGCCGGTTTGGTGGCGCAGGGCGAAAATATCGAGATCACCTCGCAGGCTGGCACGTTGGATCAGGTCGCGCTGTCGCGGTTCGGTCATTTCAATGGGTCGATCAAGCGGGACGGGGTTGAGCTGGGCAACGTGATTTCGTCCTCCATCACCTACAATAACAACCTTGACCGGATCGAGGTCATTCGCGGCGATGGCATGATCGACGGCGCCGATCCGTCGGCTCGCGGCGCTGTCTGGCAGCATGGAGGTTCGCTTCGCTGACAACACCCTCCTGGATCAGGCTGTCGGTGGAGAGCCTTGCGAGTTGCAATTTGTCTACACCATGGGCGCAGGCGAAACCCTCACCTTCACGGTTCATGCCGTCTATGTGCCTCGTCCTCGGATCGAGGTGAACGGGCCGCAGGGCGTTCAGGCGACCTTTGATTGGCAGGCGGCGAAAGATGCCAGCGAGGGCGTCATGTGTACCGTCGACCTTTCAAATGATGTGGAGATTTACTGATGCTTAAACTCAATCTGTCGAAAGAGCCGCGCTGGCTTGAACTTGTCACGGGCGTTCGCATCAAGGTGCGGTCGCTGACCACCGCGCTGATGGTTCAGGCGCGCGCCGATCCGGCGGTTGCTGATCTGCCGGAGGATGTTTCCAACGAGGATCGCGGGATCGCCTTTGCCCAGGCGCTGGGCCGGGCCGCGATTGTCGAATGGGAGGGGGTTGGCGACGAGGCCGGTGAAACCCTGCCGGTGTCGCCGGACTCCATCGATGCCTTGATGGATCTGTGGCCAGTTTTTGAGGCGTTTCAGGAAAGGTACGTTTCCGATGCGCTGATCCTGGAACAGGAAAAAACGACTGATCGCCCTTGCTGACTGGCATTTCAGCGGGGGCGATAATTATTGCGCGGCCTGCGTGGGGCCGTGCCCTGATTGCCCGGCCAGGGTGAATGCGCCGCTCACCATCCAGGGCATTCAGGTCTGGGATCTGGTCGGGCGGATTGGGGGCCAGTTGCGCGCCACGCAAACCACCATTCTGGGTTGGGATATGGGCGCGGCGCTGGCCATGGCCGCAGCGCTTGGCGTCGATGCATTGGTGGTTATGGAAATGCTGCCGGAAATCGAGACCGTGATGGTTCGCAAGGTGAACGAGCAGATTGGGAATCGGAATGACTGAAAAGCGGGTATTCGTTCGGCTGGCCTCGCGAGGGGGTAAAGCTGTTGAGGCGGATCTGAAGGGGATCGGCGCCAGCGGCGAAAAGGGTTTCAAGCGGGTTTCGAAATCGGCGGATTTGGCAAACGCGCGGCTTGCTGCTTTTGGGCGGCGCGCGGCAACCGTGGCAAAAGCGACGGCTTTGGCGGCGGTCGCGGCGGGTGGCGCCATGATCCGCAATGGTCTGCAGGTCATTGATGCCCAGGCCAAGCTGGCCCAGTCTTTGAACACCACGGTCGAGAGCATTCAGGTTCTGGACCGGGCTGCCGATCTGAGCGGATCGAGCTTTGCTGCTATCGAGGGCGGCGCGGCGCGTCTGACGCGGCGCCTGTCTTTGTTCGCTGAAAATGGCGGCGGGCCAGCTGCCAAGGCGATTGCGCGGCTCAATCTCAACGCAAAAGAGCTGTTGGATATGCCGCTTGATAAGCGGATCGATGTGGTTTCCCAGGCGATCCGCAACAACGCCTCGGCGTCCGAGCAGGCTGCACTGTTCAGCCAGTTGTTCGGGGATCGGGCTTTCATCGCGATGCAGCGGCTGGACAGCGCAACGCTGAAAGCCGCGACCGCCGATGTGCGCGATTTTGGCGTTGCGGTTTCCGAGGCGGATGCCGAACAGATTGAGGTGACGAACGATGCGCTGTCGCGCCTTGGTCTGATCTGGCGTGGTCTGTCCAACCAGCTTGCAGTCGCGGCTGCACCGGCACTTCAGGCAGTGGCCGACGCGATGGCCGTAATGGCGCGCACCACCGGGCCGGTTGGCCGTGCGATCACCACCCTTTTTGAAAACCTCGGACGGGTCGCTTCCACGGCTGCTGCCTTTGTCGCGTTCTTGGCGGGCAAATGGGTGGCGGGCATGGCATTGGCGGTTCTGAGCACCGCGCGCCTTTCGGGAGCGTTGGTGGTTTTGCGCGGTGCATTGTTGCGCACCGGCCTCGGCGTTCTGGTGGTTGGCGCGGGCGAGCTGATTTACCGATTTGGCAAATTGGTGAAATCGGCCGGTGGTTTTGGTGCTGCCATGAAGCTGTTGAAAGACGCCGGAGCCGAGGCTTGGGACCGGATTTCTCTGAAAGCCGGGGCAGCCATGGCGCGCATCGAGGCGTCGTGGGCGTCGATGCAGGCGTCCATCTATGATGGCTTGCAGGGCTCGGCAGAGGCGGTTGTGCGCTGGTCCAACACCACAATCGGTGCGTTTGTCGGTGCCTATGATGCGGTAAAGGCGGTTTGGGGGAATTTGCCCACCGCGATTGGCGATTTCGCCTATCAAGCTGCAAACGCTTTGATCGAGGGTGTTGAATCCATGATCAACGGTGTGGTGCGCCGGGTCAATTCGCTGATCACGGCCTTGAATTCGGCGTTGGATCTGCTGCCGGATTGGGCCAAGGGCGAGGATGGCCTGAAGATCGGCGCCCTTGATCCAGTCGATTTGGGCGGGATTGCAAACCCCTACGCCGGGGCCGCTGCCGAGGCGGGCGCGATCATCGGGGAGTCCATCAAGAAGGCTATGGATGCCGAATACATCGGCAAGCCGGATATGTTCGGTGGCATGGCGGATGCGGCGCGCGGCCGCTCGGACGGTTATACCGAGGCATCGCGGATATTGGAGCGCGCGGCCTCTCGGCCCATGGCGGCTTGGGAACGGTTGAAAGAGGTGATTTCAAGCGCCGATGAGGATGTCGATCTGGACAAGGTGGTCACCACCACCGACGCGGTGATCGAGGGGTTGGATGAGGCTGGCAAAACGGCGGGCGGCGCCGGGCAGAAAATCAAGCAGGCGGCAGAAGTCGCAAAGACGGGTTGGGACGCGGTTTCTCATTCGCTCGCTGAGTATGCGACGGCTGCGAAAAATACCGCGAAAAATATTGGCGGTGCATTGGTCGGCGCATTTACCAGTGCTGAAAACGCAATCGGTGAGTTCGTCAAAACCGGCAAGTTGGATTTTTCCAGCCTGGCCACCTCGATCATCGCGGATCTGGCGAAGATCGGCGCGCAGAAGTTCATCCTTGGGCCTTTGGCGGGTGCGCTTTCGGGGGCTTTGGGCGGGTTGGATGGCATGTTCGCCGATATTTTCCACAGGGGCGGTATGGTTGGCGGCCGCGCGCCTGGTCGGATGGTGCCTGCCGCTGCATTTGCACATGCGCCACGGATGCACAGCGGCGGTTGGGCCGGTCTTAAATCCGACGAGGTTCCTGCGATCCTGCAGCGCGGTGAGCGGGTTTTGTCGCGGGATGAGGTCGGGGGCTATGGCCAGGGCGTTACCGTAAATATCAACACCCGCGATGCCGAAAGTTTCCGGCAAAGCCGCACGCAGGTCGCGTCCGATATCTTGCGGGCTGTGTCTTTGGGCCGGAGAAATATGTAAGTGGCGTTTCACGAAATCCGGTTTCCGGACGATATCAGCCGTGGCGCGCGGGGCGGGCCTCGGCGCCGCACGCAGATTGTCGAGCTTTCCTCCGGTGCCGAGGAGCGCAACGCCAGTTGGGCAGATTCCCGGCGGCGGTATGATGTGGCCTATGGCATTCGGCGGGCCGATGATCTGTCGGCGGTCGTGGCATTTTTTGAGGCGCGCAACGGGCGGCTTTATGGGTTCCGGTTCAAGGATTGGGCCGATTACAAATCCTGCCTGCCGTCGCAAACGCTCGGGGCTTCGGATCAGCTTCTGGGTATCGGTGATGGCGTCGAGACCGAGTTTCAGTTGCTTAAGCTGTATTCATCGGGTGACCAATCCTGGGGCCGGGTTATTGAAAAGCCGGTGGCGGGTTCGGTCCTGGTCGCACTTGATAGCTTTGATGTTTTGTCGGAGTGGGCGGTCAATCCTGTGACCGGCCTGCTGACCTTTGAAACGGCGCCGGGCATTGGTGTCGCGGTGAGTGCCGGTTTCGAGTTCGATGTGCCGGTGCGTTTTGATTCCGATGAGCTGGATGTGACCCTGTCCATCGAGCGGCTGGGCTCGATCACCTCGATCCCGCTTGTTGAATTGCGCAAACGCTCGGCCCTGATCGTGATCCCGCCCATCATTCCGCCGGTCGAGCCGGAGGCCAAGTTCGTCTGGGCTGATGTTTTTGCCGATCATTCTCTGATCGAGGGCGGCGCGGATTGGACCGGCTGGGGCACCTCTGAAGAACAGCCTGCCGAGGTGCCTTTGGAATTCTTCATGCGCTCGGTGCTGCCTGACCTTCAGGCCGATGGCGCGCTTATCGAATTGGACAGTCCAACTGGCACCATGCATCTTCGGGGGCGGATGCAGCCTCCGGATCGCACCGTGGCGAAATACTGGACGCTGGATCTGAAAGA
Source organism: Oceaniglobus sp. K40-3 (assembly GCF_055808395.1). Lineage (NCBI taxonomy): Bacteria > Pseudomonadati > Pseudomonadota > Alphaproteobacteria > Rhodobacterales > Paracoccaceae > Oceaniglobus > Oceaniglobus sp. K40-3. The sequence continues at coordinate 95,324 of NZ_CM147868.1, forward strand.
CACAATTATCGAGCGGGGCCGTGATGGCACCTATCATGGCGCGTTTTTGTTGTGGGGAGAGTTGGTCATCGATGAGGTGGCGTCACCGCCCACGGTCGCGGTTTCAGCCTCGGCTGGCGAGTTTACTTTAACCCTGCGCGATGATGCCGACACTGTGGCGTTTTTTGCCTCGGCGATTGCGGGTTCCATTGCCCAAATCCGCACCAACGCGACCGCGCTTAATTATCACCCATGGGAAAGTCGGACCACGGTTTTCATCTCGGCTGTCAATCCTGCCACGCGAACCATCACCTTTTCGCGGCCTCTTGAAATCGCGGTTCCTGAATTCAACCCGACCGGCGATTACCCTGGCGAGGTGTCCGATCCATCCACGATCACTCTGTTGACCGGGTCCATGCTGTCGGTCGATGCCGCGAAGGGGGCCAATACGATCACGCTGGCTAGTGCGGCCGGATTTGCGGCTGGCGACTGGTGCTATCTGTCAACGTCCGAGCTGCCGACGCCTGGAGGGATGCAGTTTACCGATGGGGTCGGGCTTGAGGAGTTGGCTCTCGATGCGGGGGAGGATTTTGGCGATATTCTCTGCAACGAGGAAATCCATGAAATCATCGCCGTGTCTGGCAATACCTTGACCTTGAAAGGGACGCTGGGCAAAAACAAGCTGACCGCCTGGAATGCGGGCGCGGTCAAAGTCGAACCCATCGAGGGTGCGACCGTGCGGGGTGGTGTTTGGGTGGGCGGTGATGCCCATGCCGATGCGAAGCCTTGGGAACACCAGTATATCTGGGGCCGCTATATGGTGGGCTGCGCGATTGACGGGTTGCGGGCCGATACCGACGCTGGCCGTTCGCTGAGCCAGCGGCGCATGGGTCAGGCGATCCGTCTGGACACCGGGGATGGGAATCTGATCTCAAACGCGGATATTGGCAAGGGCGCGGGGATCGCGGCTGGCGAGGCCTATGGCATCTCGCTTCGCCGTGGTGAGCGCAACACCGTTATCCGCACCTCGGAAATCACCGAATGCCGCCATTCCATCGAGCTGTGGTCCACCTCTGGTGGCTGCATCGTCGAGGATAATGTCTGCACCGAGGATACGTCCAGCTCCATCGATACCCACGGTTCCTGGAATGTTGACGTGATCATCCGCACCAATGTGGTGTCTCGCACCGCGGGCGCGGGTTCATCGCCTGATGTGGGAGGTGGGACCGATGCCATTCGGATCGGCAATAACAAATTCTTCCTCGATGAGGACATTCAGGTGCTGGACAACACGGTCACCGGTTATCGGGGCAATGCGATCAGCATCGTGCCCGGATCGCGCCGGGTGACTGTCGATGGGTTGGTGGTGAGCGATGTGGATCGGATTTTGAACCTTGGCGCAAACTCGCGCCATCCTGATCTGTTCATCGAGGATCTGATTGTGCGCAATGTGGTTGCTGACGTGATCACGGATCGCTCGGTCGAGGTTTCTCATTCGGGGTCCAAGCTGGTTTGCAGGGGGCTGACGTTGCAAAACTGGACCATTGGCAGTTCGGGGGTCGGGTCGGTCGTGAACGGATCGCAGCGCAACATCCGGGTTCTGGATTGCGAGGATGTGGTTGTCGAGAACGTGCAGCTTTTGAATACCGAAACCCTCGATAACCAATTCGGGTTCTGGTTCGAAGATGTCACCAACCTGACGCTCGATATCGTGCAGGACGGCGGTGAGCGCGGCCTGGAATTGCGCGGTGTGACCAATGTTTCGGGGTCGGCCAAGATCACCGGGTTGACGGCCGGTACGCCATATCTGGTGCGCCAGGAAAGCGGCGGTTCGGGTTCGCTCACTGTGATCCATGATCAGGGGGCTGGCGCCCAGGTTTCGGTCGGTACGCTGGTTGTCACCTTGGAGGACGCGTGACGGACGATGTTTCCGTGTCGTGGGTTCGGGTTCAATCGCAAGTCTAGTGTTCGCTGCCTGATAAAGGATTCCCCGTTCGCATTTGGTGCACTCTCGGTTGCTCGGTCGAGGGTTTTGACGGCAATTAAGCGGACTTTGTTGTCGTTCGAGGATTCAGCATCAGCACGCGTACATTGACTGGCGGCTGATCCGCCGATAACCGTGAGGTGGCGTGGGACGACCCGCGCTTTTTACATCTATTTCGGGACGACCCGACCTTGAATTGGAGGGGTGTGTCGTGCCGTGGATCTATCTCGTCGTTGCTGGATTCCTGGAAATCGTTTGGGCGTTTTTCATGAAGAAATCTGTGGGCTTCACACTGCTGGTGCCCAGCATGATCACCATTGTAACCATGATCGCGAGTTTCTTCTTGCTCTCTATCGCGATGCGGTCGCTCCCACTCGGCACCGCATACACTGTCTGGACCGGTATAGGTGCCGTTGGCGCGTTCGTCGTGGGTGTCATCTTGCTTGGAGAAGCTGTGACGCCGATGCGTTTGATCGCGGCTTGTCTGATCGTTGCGGGCATTGTGCTGATGAAGCTGTCGAGTTCAGCTGCATAGAAATCTTGTTCTCTGACAGTATGGGCTCCCAGCCGTCATCTTATAATTTCACTTAGGGATGTTTGGCCAGTGTTCGATTCCCTGTGTCTATCGGGAATCTTGTGTCAGGCGGCGAACGCTAGGAGTGCCATATGACCAATGATGACGATGTTCGCTGGCCTGACCGGGCCATCGAATTCGGGCGGCTGCAGGCAGGTCTAGAGGATGCACTCCGGCGACTGGAGCGGACGGAAAACAAGTTAGAGAAACTGATTTGGTGGATCATGGCTTCCGGTGTTGGGGCTGCAATGGGGGCGAGTGGGTACGCCATGCGCCTGTTGCTTGGGGGTTATAATGCAGGTCGTGTCGCCATCCATTTTGCTCGCGGGGTTCTTCAGCGCCATGGTCGGGTTCAATTTGCCCGATATCCAGCGGGTAATCACGCCACCGCCCATCGTGGTCCACTCACTCTCTGTCGTGGATAAGCTCTGCTATTGGGAGGGGCGCAGTTATCGAGGCTGCGTGGTTCAGGACCGAACTGTCAAAGGGTCGAATGAATTCTTCTATGCGGCGTGGGATGCGGCGGTCGTGTTTGAGAAATCACGGCGCCCGGTTCCCGGCTGCGCTGGGCAAGGTGCCTGGCAATATATGGTTGGCCGGGCCGCGTTCGATGTGCCGTTGGCGATCTGGGTCGGCAGTGAGGCCTGCTCGTTTGAATATCTGCGCGCGCATTATGGCGACCGCGAATTCCGGCTTTTGGCCTCTTGGCATTGGGGCGCGGACCAGACCACCCATCTCAGTCAGCCGTTTTCGCTGATCGAGTGATCTTGGGCCTCATTTGAGGGGCCATTTCTTAAACACCGGGAGTTGAAACAAATGCTTAAGGCATATCAGTTGGCGCGCGCCGATATCGGCACGTTTGAGTGGGCAGAGGGTAGCAACCCGAAAATCGACAAGTATTTTGACGAGATCGGGTTCCCGACCTTGGACGATGACACGGCCTGGTGCGCGGCCTTTGTCGGCGCCATCCTGCAGCGGGCTGGTCTGCCGCACACCGGAAAATTGACCGCGCGCTCCTACCTTGATTGGGGCAAGGCCGTCGATTTGGAAAATGCCAAGCAGGGCGATGTCGTGGTGTTCTGGCGTGTGAGCAGGAACGGCTGGCAAGGGCATGTCGCGTTTTTTGTGCGGCGCGAGGGATCTCGGATTTTCGTGGTTGGTGGCAACCAACGTGATCAGGTCAGCGAGACGTCCTATGCGGCCGATACCCTTTTGGGAGTGCGCCGTATGGGCCGGGTTCGCCGGTCGCAATCCACCACACTCCAGGCGGCGGGCGGTGCAGCGGCTCGCGGGTGCGGGCGGTCTTGTTTCGGTGATCGGATCGCTCACGCCGCTTGCGCAGTTGATGCTGGTTGGTTCGGTGATTTTGGGCGGCGTGGCGCTGCTTTGGATCGTGCGCGAGCGGTTGAAAAAATGGGCGGAGGGGGACCGGTGATGATCGGCCGCCTGAAGGCATTTGTGGTGGCAGCCGCGTTGGCGGCTGCCACTTTTTTGTGGCGTATTGGCGCGGCCGGATTGCGGGTCGCCTGAAATCGAAAGGCGAGGCTGATGGGCAGGTTTTGGATGCGTTGGAATCGGGGCGTGATGCGGTTCGGGATGGTCGCGGCCGCGATCCTGCTGACCGGCTGCGCGACAACGATGGGCGGTGGTGATGCGGGGTGCCACGGCTATTCGGAAGCGCGTCTGTCTATACCGCCTGCACAAACGGTCGCGTCGGTTCCGGCGCCTTGGGCGCAGTGGGTTGCGTCGATGGATGATCGCATGACTGGTACCTGCCGATGAAGGCGCTGTCGCTTGAATTTGAGGCGCATCTTCTGGCCGGGACCACGACCTTGTCCTGGTGTTGGCGGCTGACGCGCGCCGATGGTGTGGTTTTTGGGTTTACCGACCATGATCGGGGGCTTTCCTTTGATGGCACGCTCTTTGATCCCGAGACGGGTTTGACCGCCTCCGAGGTCCGGTCTGGCACGGATCTGTCAGTGGATCTGCAGGATGCCGAGGGGGTTCTGCGCTCAGAACGCATTTCCGAGACCGATATCCTGGACGGGCTTTGGGACAATGCAGATGTCGAGGTTTGGCGGGTAAACTGGGCCGATACCTCTCAGCGTGTTCTGTTGCGGCGCGGGTCCATCGGGGAGATCCGGCGCGGGCGGATGGCATTCGTGGCCGAGGTTCGCTCAATGGCGCACGCCTTGGGGCAAGTCGTCGGGCGCACATTTCAATCGGGTTGCGATGCCGACTTTGGCGATGCGCGCTGCGGTATCAATGCCGACCTTCCGATCTATAGGGGATTCGGTGGTGTGATATCTCTGTCGGGGGATCGAGGTTTTGTAGCGTCGGGTCTGGGGGCGTTTGAGGATGGCTGGTTTTCGCTCGGCACCATCCAATGGACCGCCGGGGCCAATGCCGGGCGGTTGGCCGAGGTGGTCAGCCATAGCTTGTCGGGTGGTGGTGTTTTCATCGGCCTGCGCGCGGCACCGGTTCGCCCTGTCGCGGATGGCGATGCGTTCGTGATCCGCGCCGGTTGCAACAAACGCATGGCAACCTGTTCTGGCAAATTTTCGAATGTGGCGAATTTCAGGGGTTCCCGCACATCCCAGGTCAGGACAGCCTGATCCGCTATGCCACCAAAAGCGGCGGGCATGATGGGGGCGTGTTGTGAGGGCTGCCGATCCTGATCTGGTCATCGCTGCGACGCGGGGATGGCTGGGAACGCCCTATCATGACCAGGCCAGTTTGCGGGGCATCGGGACGGATTGCCTTGGTCTGGCGCGCGGTGTCTGGCGTGAGGTTGTGGGGGATGAGCCGTTTCCCATCCCGCCCTACAGCCGCGATTGGGGTGAAATGGGCCAGCGCGAAATCATCGCTGAAAGCGCGCGGGGCGTGATGCCAGAGATCAAGCCGTCGGACGCCGGGCCGGGCGCGATGTTGGTGTTTCGCATGATGCCACGCGCCATTTCCAAGCACATCGGCATCCTGTCGGGCGCGGGTCGCTTCATCCACGCTTACGAGCGGATCGGCGTGATCGAGGAGCCTCTTAATCCATCCTGGCGGCGGCGTATCGCCTTTGCCTTCCTCTTTCCAAATCCGAAGGGCTGAACAATGGCAACGCTTGTTCTTGGTGCTGTCGGCTCTGCTTTGGGCGCCAGTATCGGTGGTGGTATTCTGGGGATCAGTGCGGTCACCATTGGCGGGTTCGTTGGCTCGGCCATCGGGTCCGGGATCGACGCCTGGGTTGTCGCATCCCTGCAGCCCAATCAGCGGATCGAGGGGCCGCGCCTTGAGACCCTGCGCATCACCTCGTCAACCGAGGGGGCGGTTGTGCCGCGCCTGTTCGGCCGGATGCGGTTTGGCGGCATGCTGATCTGGGGCACGGATTTTCGGGAAGAGACCGAGACCACCACCCAAGGCGGCAAGGGCGGCGGTGGCAAGGTCAACTCCACTGAATATCTGTATTACGCCAGTTTTGCGGTCGCGCTGTGCGAGGGTGAAATCACCGGTCTTGGTCGCATTTGGGCAGATGGCAAATTGCTCGACACCTCTGGCATTACGCTGCGCTGGTATTCCGGATCTGAAACCCAGACCGCCGATCCTTTCATCGCATCGAAAATGGGCGCCGACGCCACGCCTGCCTATCGCGGCATCGCTTATGTGGTCTTTGAGGAGATGGCGCTGAAGGATCACGGCAACCGGATTCCGCAGTTTTCGTTTGAGGTATTCCGCACGCTGGCGGTTGCAAGCGGTGCTGAAACCTTGGTGCGCAGCGTATCGCTCGCGCCGGGTGTTGGTGAGTTCGCCTATTCCACCACAGCGATCTCGCAGCGGAATTCCGGCTGCCGGTGCGGTTTTTGGTCGGCCGGGTGTTCCTGCTATTGGCGAGCGTTCACCGATCCAGCCGGATTCCGAAGTCACGGAAAACCTGCACGTCAGTATCGAGCGGCCGGATTTCATGATCGCGCTGGACAACCTTGCGGCGTCACTGCCCAACGTCGAGGCGGTCAATCTGGTTGTGTCGTGGTTTGGTGATGATCTTCGGGCCGGTGAGTGCCAGATTCGCCCTGCGGTCGAAACGGCAGCGCGGCTTGCCATGCCTGTGGCCTGGTCGGTGAATGGGGTTGAACGGGCCGATGCGCCGGTTGTCAGTCAGGATGACGACGGGATGCCGGTCTTTGGCGGCACGCCTGCAGATTTTGCGGTGATTGAGGCGATCAAAGAGCTGAAGGCGCGCGGGTTGCGGGTCGGATTCTATCCGTCGCTTGTCATGGATATTCCGGCCGACAACAGCCTGCCCAATCCCTATTCCGATTCAGCGGGCGGATCTGGTCAGGGTGCGTTCCCTTGCCGGTCGCGGATCACGTGTTCACCAGCGGCAGGCTTTGCCGGGTCAGCGGATAAAACCGGCACAGCAGCGGCCCAGGTTTCTAACTTTTTCGGCATGGCTGATCCGTCTGATTTTTCGGTGACCGGCGAAGAGGTGAGTTGGACTGGCGCGGCGGGTGAATGGGGGTATCGCCGGATGATCCTCCACTATGCGCATCTTTGCGCGGCGGCGGGGGGTGTCGATACCTTCTTGATCGGGTCGCAGTTGGCGGGCCTGACCACGGTTCGGGGTTGGCTGTCGTCTTATCCGGCGGTGAGTGAGCTTGTGGATTTGGTCGCGGAGGTGCGCGGCATTCTGGGCGCCGAAGTTGATATCAGCTATTCGGCGGATTGGTCGGAATACGCTGGGCATCGGCCGGATGATCTGAGCGGTGATGTGTTCTTCCATCTCGATCCGCTATGGTCGGACGCGGCTGTCGATTTTGTTGGTGTTGAGAATTTCATGCCGGTGTCGGATTGGCGCGATGGCGTCGATCACCTGGACGCGCAGGCGGGTTGGTCCAGCATTTATGATCGGGCCTATCTGAAATCGAATCTGGCCGGTGGCGAGGGTTTTGATTGGCGCTATGCCTCGCCTTCGGATCGGACGGCGCAGATCCGCACGGCCATCACTGATCCTGGGGGCAAACCGTGGGTGTACCGGGATAAGGATATTCAGTCTTGGTGGGGTAATTCGCATTTCAACCGGTCCGGCGGTACTGAAAGCGGCACGCCGACCGGCTGGATCGCGGGGTCCAAAACTATTCGGTTCACGGCGCTGGGCTGTCCCGCCATTGACCGGGGCACCAACCAGCCGGGCGCGGTAGTCGATCCTAAATCCTCAGATAGTGCCACACCTCATTTCTCGCGCGGCTGGCGGGATGATACGATGCAGCGCACCTATCTTGAGGCATCCTTGCAGTTTTGGGGTGATGACGCCAAAAACCCGGCGGGCATGGTCGACCTTGCGAATAGTTCGGTCTGGGCCTGGGATGCGCGGCCCTATCCCCATTTCCCTGATCTGCCTGGTGAATGGCCCGATAGTGCCAATTGGCAGACCGGGCATTGGATCACCGGGCGGCTGGGGTCTTGCGCGCTTCCTGCGCTGATCGCCGAGCTTTGCACGCGCGCCGGGCTTGATGAGAGCCTGGTTGATGTCAGCGGGCTGACCGGCTCGGTTGAGGGGATGGTGATTGGCGCATTGGAATCTCCGCGCGGCTCGATCACTGGTTTGGCGCGGCATTTCGGCTTTGATGCCATCGAGAGCGAGGGCGTGATCCGGTTTGTCATGCGTAATCGCGCGGTTTCGGTGCAGTTGGATCATGGCGATCTGGTTGCAGCGGGTGATGGGGATCTGTTGGAGCTGACGCGCGCCCAGGAAACCGAGCTTTCGCAGGCGCTGAAATGGCAGGTGGTCCGGTCGGATGGTGATTATGATCCGGCCCAGGTTGAGGCGCGGCGCATTGGCACCGGGTCGCACCGGGTAAATCTGGAATCCTTTCCGTTCGCAGTGTCCCTTGAAGAAGCCGAGCGGCGGTGTCAGCGCGCCCTTTCCGAAGAGTGGGTTGGGCGTGAACGGCTTGCTTTCCGCTTGCCACCATCTCGGTTGGCGCTCGATCCGGCGGATGTGGTCGAGTTGCTGCATGATGGCCGTGGCATGACGCTGCATCTTGGGCCAATCGCGGATACGGATTCGCGGTCGGTTCAGGCCGTTCAGCGGGACCAACAGATTTATGATGCGCCTGCAGGGGCGGTTCGCGGCGCGGTGCCGACGCGGCCTGTGGTGTTTGGCTCGCCTATCGCGGTTCTCATGGATCTGCCGCAGCTTTATGATGTGCAGCCTGCCCACATGCCGTTCGTTGGCGCGCATTTGTCACCTTGGCCCGGTTCGATTGCGGTTTTCCGCAGCCCAACCGATGTGGGGTTTGAACCCGTCACCGAGTTTGGCAATCGTGCGCAAATGGGCGCGGTGGCAGCGGAATTCGCGCCGGGTGTCACCTCGCGGTTTGATCATGCGAATGCGCTGATCGTGGATATGTATTCGGGTGCCCTGCAAAGCGTCACCGATCTTGCGCTGTTTGGTGGTGCAAATATGCTCGCCATTGAAACTGCGCCGGGCGTTTGGGAAATCCTGCAAGGCGGCGCGGTCGAGCTGATCGGTGCGCGCCGGTATCGGGTCACGCGGTTGTTGCGCGGCCAGCGCGGCACCGAGGGCGCGATGGGCGATCCGACGCCGGTTGGTGCGCGGGTCGTAGTTTTGGATGATCGGGTGTTTGCCTTGCCCATCGCCGAGGCTGATCTGGGCATCCCGTACAATTGGCGGATCGGGCCTGCGAGCCGACCGGCCAATGACGACAGTTTCATCGGCGGTGCGTTCACGGCGCAAGGCGCTGGGCTTCGACCATTTTCGGTGTGCCATGTGCGTCAACCCTATCTCCATCCGCGTGCTGGTGATGATCTGGCGATCCGGTGGGTGCGGCGGTCACGCTCGTTGGCGGCGGATAATTGGGCCGGGTTGGAGGTGCCTCTGGTCGAGGCTGGCGAAGCCTATGAGGTGGATATCCTCGATGGCGCATCGGTGGTGCGTACCTTGGCGTCATTCACCACCAACGTGGTTTACCCGGCAGCGGCGCAGATTGCTGATTTCGGCGCTGTTCTGGTGGCCGGTGATACCCTTTGGATCCGCATCTTTCAGCTATCCGACCTGGTGGGGCGCGGCGCTGCAAAATCTGTAATTCTGACCATTTGAGGGCTTCATGTCTGACCAATCTACCAATCTCCTGTTGCCGTTCATGTTGGCGGCGCAGGCGCAAAAGCATGTCACCCACAACGAGGCTTTGCGCCTTCTGGATGGCCTTGTGCAGTTGTCGGTTGTCGACCGGGATCTGACGGCACCGCCTAGGGGCCCGTCGGAGGGGGAACGATACATCGTTGGAAATTCTGCCACCGGCGCCTGGGCGGGATGGGATCAGGATGTGACGTTGTGGGCGGATGGTGTCTGGGTTCGGCTGCCGAAACGCACGGGTTGGCGGGCTTGGGTTGAGGATGAGGGCGCGCTGCTGTGCTGGGATGGTGCGGCCTGGGGGGATCTGGGTGGCACCGGCGGCACGTCTGGGGCGGATGGTGACAGCGCCTACGATATCTGGGTGACCGGCGGCGGGGTTGGTGATGAGGCGGCGTTTCTGGCCTCTCTGGTGGGTGCGGATGGCGCGGACGGTTTAGACGGCGTTGATGGTACGGACGGGGCCGATGGCACGTCTGTGACGATCCTGGGCACTTTGCCGGGCGCCGGTAGCCTGCCGAGTTCGGGCAATACCCTAGGTGATGGATACATAATTTCCGGTGATCTGCACGTTTGGGACGGGTCGGTTTGGAACAATGTAGGGCCAATCGAAGGCCCGGCGGGAGCGGATGGTGCCGACGGGGCCAGCGCCTATGATATCTGGGTGACCGGTGGCGGGGTCGGTGACGAGACGGCGTTCCTCGCCTCCCTTGTGGGCGCGGCTGGGCCTGGAGGCCCAGCCGGTGCCAAAGGTGATACGGGGGCGGATGGCGCGGATGGGGCAAAGGGGGATGCCGGGGCGGATGGTGTCTCCTTTGTCTGGCGTGGTGCCTGGGCCGCGACAACGTCCTATCTGGTGAACGACACTGTCGGCCATGCCGGGTCGAGTTATATCTGCACCGCTGATCACACGGCGGCGGCTGCATCCGAGCCGGGTGTTGGTGCGACCTGGGCGGCAAGTTGGGATCTGGTCGCTGAAAAGGCCGATCTGTCTGCTTATGGCACGCTGGGGGCCGGGCCGGTGGTTTTGGCGCGACGCAGCATCAATTCCCAGGCGGCATCCTATACGGCCGTCCTCGGTGATGAGGGCGCGGCGGTTCACATGACTGGTGCGGCGGCGTCCACCTTTACCCTGCCTGCGAACGCCTCGGTCGCATTTGCCATCGGGACCGAGATCGAGGTCGTCGCGCTGGGCGCGGGTGTGATGTCGATCACCGGTGCGGCGGGTGTGGATGTGAATGGCGTAACTGGGGGCAGCGCGGATATCGCGGCGCAGTGGCAAGGCGCGGTCGTGCGAAAATATGCCACCGACGCCTGGTTATTGATCGGTGCGGTTGGGGATGTGGCATGAGACTTATCCTTCCTGCGCATTACAACGCGGCGCGATTCAAACTCGACAACGCGGGCGGCGGCGGATCTGGGCCTTGGGCCGATCCGTTCGATGCGCCCACGGGCACTCTCGCGTTTTCGCGCTGGGCTGATGGATCGACGTCTGGAAACTCGACCACCAACTGTGATTTCTGGTCAAAGCGCGTCGGGTGGAATGGGTCAGACAAAGCGTGCCTGTGGCGCACGTCCAGTGGTTCGGGCCGGGAGGAGGTTCGCCTTGCCCATTATGATCCGCTGGCGGCAAATGAATTGATCGTCCGGTTCCAGTACACGGTCGACACCTTGGGGCCATCGAAGCTGTATCTGACCACCGGTCAGGCGTTTTTTGACCCGCTTTATGACTTCACGCTGGATCTGACGCCTGATTCGACACCGCCGGGCAGCCGCCTGTCGGGCGCGTCATCCCATGTGTCGGATGCGTGGGTGCAAGAAAATCCAGCATATCCTGATTGGTGGTGGGCGAAATTCCGCCTGAATTTAACCGGGGCGTCTGACACGGATGGCCAGATTTTCCACTACCTGACCGATCAAAACGCTGCGGGCGACGGTCTCTACGACCTTTCGAATCAAAGCATCCTTCGGGTGCAGGATTTATCATTCGAAATCGTCTGACCGGCGGCGCGACGCGCTGGGCCTTCGCACTTTGAGTTCTGACCGTGACTGGGTCGTGACTGGAATGCGATTTAATTTTTGGGTGTTTTGGGTAACCGGCGCAAGTCGTTGATCTTACGCCGGTTTTTGGTTGCGGGAGTAGGATTTGAACCTACGACCTTCAGGTTATGAGCCTGACGAGCTACCGGGCTGCTCCATCCCGCGCCAAGTTCCGGTTGTCTAAGTCAAAGCCTCGGGGACCGCAAGGGGGGCATGGCAGAAAAATTCATTTCTTTGAAACCCCCAGAACCTGTTGCCAGTACTGGCTCAGGTCTGGATAGGACCAGCGGGTTTTATAGTATTTGTAGAGGATCAGATCGCCGGGTTTGGCGTGGACAAGTTCCGCGGGTTTCAGGGATTCGCCCTGATATGACACGATCACCTGGCGTTTGCGGCGGGCCTTCACCCAGGGCAGCCGATCCTTGAGAGACGCGATGGCCAGCAGGGGCGACATATATTCCTGCGTGAACTTGATCGCGACATCCGATGGAAACACCCGCGAGACATCGCGCGTGGCGTGAGAGATAATCCGTTCGTTGCCTTCGACGTAAAGGCGCCGTGTGGCCGGGATCATGGCGTCGGGGTCTGCCAGAAATTGTGGAAAATCGACCATGAAACGTTCGGCAATCCCGTGCCAGTCTTCGACATAAAAGGCCATGACGGCCGTATTGGCCAGATAATAACGCCCGGGCGCGATGGCCCGCACCAGCGCGCGAAACCGCCAGTGCGGGATCGCGTGGCGCTGCAACATATAGACGCCGCGGTGTTGCTCAAGGCAGTCAACAAGCCGGGTCACGTCGTCTGCCACCGAACTGTCGAGATCAATGTAAAGCGTCGGCACCCCCGTCCTGAGCTGCCCCTTGAGGAACATCGACATCTTGAGGAGCGACCCGCCACGCCCCGTCATCGTGGTGACCGGAACGCCGAAATCGGGAAAGGGTTTGACCTGAACATGGGGCGAAAGATCGGTCGCGTCGTCGGTGAAACAGACGAAATCGACGGCCGCACTCGTGTGTTTGCGAATATTGTCGACAAGGCCGTTCACATATTCCGGGCCGTATTTGGTGCCCCATTTCACAAAGGCGATCTGGATCGGGCCTTGATGTTTCATTGTTGAGCGTTCCTCGTCTGGGCAATCTTCCCCGTCAATGCACTGCCATGGCGTCGGGATCAATCTCTGGCGTGGCGTGCTTTGGAATTACGCGTGTTCTGGCGGGCGGTTTGACCGGCCTTGTCGCCCGGTGCGCCATGGCGTTAATGTGGCCGCGCAAGGTGGAGCAAGGCATGGTGCGTTTTTCATTGTCGGCGGTTTTCGCGCTGGGGTTGGTCCTGACCGGCTGCGCAGGCTATCCCGATCTGGGGCCACAGCGCGCGGCGGGGGGCGCAGGGCGATTATCCCCGGCTGATTCCGCTCACCGCGCTGTTGGCCAATGCGCAAACCGGACAGTTGAGCGACCCGACCCTGTCGCGCGATCTGTCGGCCCGTGCCACCCGGTTGCGGGCAAGGGCCGCCGCCATGCGCCGCAGTGCCGTCACGCCAGAAGATCGCGCCCGGATGCGTGCCGCCGTGGCGCGCCATTCGGGATAAAGGGCCAGCGCGGGTGCGCCACCGGGTGCAATCGCCCGGGAATGCTGCTGCAATACGTTGATGCCGCTGGCCAAACAGGCTAAGCCCCGCTCGGATATTCTCAGCCACGGAGCACGCCCATGACCACTCCTCTTCGCCTTGGCATTGCGGGCCTTGGCACCGTCGGTGTCGGTGTTCTGCGTATTGTGCAGCGCCACGCCGCCCTTTTGGCCGCACGCAGCGGGCGCGACATCGTGATCACCGCCATCAGCGCGCGCAACCGCAACAAGGATCGCGGCGTGCGTCTGGGCGATTACGCATGGGAGGATGACCCTGTTGCACTGGCCGCCCGTCCTGATGTGGATGTGTTTGTCGAACTGATGGGCGGCGACAGCGGCCCCGCGCTGGCAGCGACCCGCGCCGCCATTGCGGCGGGCAAGGATGTGGTCACGGCAAACAAGGCGATGCTGGCCCACCACGGCCATTCCCTGGCCGAGGTTGCCGAGGCGGCGGGCGCCCTGATCCGGTTCGAGGCGGCGGTTGCCGGGGGTATTCCCGTGGTCAAGGCCCTGACCGAAGGTCTGGCAGGCAATGAAATGACCCGGGTGATGGGGGTGATGAACGGCACCTGCAATTACATCCTGACCCGGATGGAGGAAGACGGCCTGGGCTATAACGCCGTTTTTGCCGAGGCGGCCGATCTGGGCTATCTCGAAGCCGACCCCAACCTTGATGTGGGCGGGATCGACGCGGGGCACAAGCTGGCGCTGCTGGCCGCCATCGCCTTTGGCGTCAAGGTTGATTTCAACTCGGTCGTTCTTGAGGGGATCGAACGGATCACCATCGACGATATTCGTCAGGCGGCTGACATGGGATATCGGATCAAACTTTTGGGGGTGGCGCAGATGACGGCCCGGGGGCTGGAACAGCGGATGACGCCCTGCCTTGTGCCGGCGCAATCGCCCCTTGGGCAGCTTGAGGGCGGCATGAACATGGTGGTTCTTGAGGGCGACAGCGTGGGCCAGACGGTGCTGCGCGGCGCGGGGGCCGGTGAAGGGCCGACCGCCAGCGCGGTGATGTCCGATGTGATCGACATTGCGCGCGGCAGCCGGATTTCAACCTTTGGCCAGCCTGTCGCCACCCTGACCACCGCACAACCCGCCGTGGCCTCGACCCCCGCGCCCTATTACCTGCGCATGACCTTGCAGGACAAACCCGGCGCTTTGGCCAAGATCGCCACGGCACTGGGCGGGGCGGGCATTTCGATTCACCGGATGCGGCAATACAACCATGCCGACACCACAGCGCCGGTGCTGATCGTCACCCACAAGACCACGCGCGCCGATCTGGATGTGGCAATTGCCGCCATGGCCGATACCGGTGTTCTGGTGGGCGATCCCGTGGCCCTGCGGATCGAGGCGGTCTGAACCTGCCTGACAGTGCTTGTCACTTGACCTGTGCGGCGGTCGGGGGTTCCATTCCCCATGCGATTTGTTCTGATCCTGTGCTGTTTTCTGGGCTGTCCCGGCGTCATCCGCGCCGGGAACACCGCCCCGCAACCTGCGGCGCTGATCGCTGAAAGTTTCGAGGCGGCGCAATGGGCGCTTTTGTCGTCGGCGGGCGCGGCCATGCACCAGATGGCCCAACGGCAGGCGGCAGACAACCCCGCCCTTGCCGCGCTGATGCGCCAGCGCCAGATCACCGCACAGCGGCGCGCCCGGGCCGAGGGCGATCTTGCCGCGCTGCCGGCCACTGCGCGTGCTGGGGCGATTGAACTGTCGGGCCGGATTGATGCGCTGGGGGTGGAACTGGCCGCACTTGATAAATCCATTGCCGCGATCACCCCCGATGCCGCCGCTGAACAGCGCCCCCTGACCATCCCCGAGGTGCAGGATCTGCTGGAGCCTGACGAAGGGCTGTTGCTGTTCTTTGTGGGCGAGGAAGACACCTTCACCTGGGCGATCACCCCGCAAAAGGTCGCCTGGCGGCGCATCAGCACGGCGCGCGGTGATCTGGAACAAGCGGTCGCCAGCCTGCGCGCCTCGCTTATTCAGGCCAATACCCTGCGCAGCGGTGCGCGCCTGCGCCCGGCCACCGCGCCCCGTGGGGCCGCGTTTGACCGTACCACTGCGTCACTGCTTTATTTCGAACTGCTTGCCCCGTTCGAACCGATCCTGAAAGACGTGCGCCATCTGTTCACCATCACTGATGGCCCGCTGACGGCACTGCCCCTGTCAATCCTGATCACCGACAAACGCCTGCCCGGCGCCGACAACGACCCGGCCCAATTGCGCCGCACCGGGTGGTTCTTTCAGCGCCACGCGCTCACCACCCTGCCCAGTGTCGAGGCGTTGCAGGTGTTGCGCAACCGGCCCCACGCGGAACCGGGGGCGCGGCTGAGCTTTCTGGGGTTTGGCGACCCGAAGCTGGGCGGTGCCATCGACAGCCCCACCGAGGTGACATTCTATCGCGAAGGCGGCGGCGCCGAGGATATTCGCGCCCTTGCCCCCCTGCCCAACACCCGCGCTGAATTGCGCGCCCTGGCCCGCACCCTTGGGGCACCGCGCGATCGGGTGCTGCTGGGGGCCGAGGCCACGGAAACCGCCGTGCGCGCCGCGCCACTGGCCAGCACCGATGTGATCGCCTTTGCCACCCATGGCCTGTTGTCGGGTGATCTGCGCGGCCTTGGGGAACCGGCTTTGGTGCTGACCCCGCCCGATGCGGCACAGCCCGGCGATGACGGGCTGTTGACGGCCTCGGAAATTGCCGCGCTGGATATTCCGGCAGAATGGGTGATCCTGTCAGCCTGCAACACAGCGGGCAGCGATGGCCGCCCCGATGCCGAGGGGCTTTCGGGGTTGGCGCGGGCGTTTCTGTTTGCCGGGGCGCGCAGCCTGATCGTGTCGCACTGGCCGGTGCGCGACGATGCCGCCGCCCGCCTGACCACCGACAGTTTCGCGCGTCTGGCCGACGGGCGCGCACACCGCCGCGCCGAGGCATTGCAAGGGGCCATGCAGGCGATGCTGGACGATGAAAGCGATCCAAGTCTGGCGCACCCGGCGGCATGGGCGCCCTTTGTTCTGGTCGGTGAAGGGGGATGGTGATGCGCCGGTTTCTTCTGGTCATCGCGCTGATGCTGGCGCTGACACCTGCGGCGGCCCAGACAGATAACATCCCGCGGGATTTTGACGCGGTGATGGATGCGGTCGGCGTGGCGCTGCAATCGGGCGATTCTGACGCGCCCTTTGTGGTGCTGAACCGTGCCATCCGCACGGCCCGCGCCGAAGGGCGGCTGACCCCGGACTGGTCAATCTTTTTTGCCATGGCGGCTGATTTCGTACGCAATCAACGGGGCAACCCGGCCTTTGCGCTGGCCCTTACCGAAGAGGGGCTGGCGCTGATCGCCGGTGATCCGTCGCAAGCCGATTTCGCGGCCGCCCTGCGGGTCAGCGGGGCCTATGCCCTTGCCGATCTGGGCCGCATGGACGAGGCGGTGGCACGGGCGCGGTTGGCGCTGCCGGTGTTTCGGGCCAGTTTCGGGGATGCGGATGCCGACGAATTGCAGGGCTATGTCGATCTTTGGGCCAAGGGGGAATTGAGCGCATTCAACACATCGGCCCTTGATCTGGCCCGGGATGCCCTGTCCAAGGCCGGCGAACAGGCGGCACTGGGCGCCCACGGACAGGCGATTTCACTGGCGGGTGCGGCGATTCTGGCCGAAGGCGGGGGCCTGTCACCTGGCCATGTGCGGGCGATCAACGCCGAGGCCGAACTGCTGATTGCCGACAGTCTGCGCGCCCTGGGGCGGCGGAACGATGCGGCCAACGCCTATGTTCGCGCGATTTCACAACTGGCCCACGGGCCCTGGCAGCCCGGCGTGGCGCCCGAATGGTGGCCCGAAGCGGATGAACCCACAGGCGCCGCCCTGCTGGCCACCGCGTTTCACCGGCTTGCCGGCCTGGCGATCGAGGCGGGCGCCACCGATCTGGCCACTGCCGCGCTGAAGCAATCAACGCCGTTCGCGCGCACCCCGGACGCGCAAATCACCGGGATGCTGTATCAGGCCGTGCTGGCCGGTCGCGATGGCAACACCGACCGCGCGCTGGACATCATCGCCGACAGCCGCGCCCGCGCCAGGGCCGAAGGCGAAACCGCCACCGTGGTGATGGCCGATTTCTATGCAGCACAGGTTGCATTGTTCGCGGCCCTGCTGACGGACAACAGCGCCGACCCCGCGCCCCTGATTGCGGCTGGCGAGGCCGCTTTGGCCCATGCACGGGCCACCGGGAATCTGGATGAAACGGGGATTCTGGGCGATATGGCCCGCCACCTCAGCCGCACCGACGCCGTGCAGGCGGCGTTGGACTATGCCCGCCGGTCATTGACCCGACGCCGCGCGGCGATCAAAGCTGGCGACGGCATCGACAGCGGATTTGGCCGCGAACAGGCCCGCCGGGCGCAACGCGGCGCGCTGGAAACCTTTCTGCGCACGGCCAATGTCGCCGCCGCACAGACCGATGCGGCATGTGAGGACAGGTCGCGCTTTGCCTATTATGGTTGTGTGATTGCGGCATCCCGGTCGGATCTTAACGGTTTGCGCTAACGCGCCTTGCCAGACCCGGTGTCACACATTACGCCCTCTAGGCATCGCTCATTGCCATCACACAAGGAATTTCCGATGCCCGAGATCTCCGAATTTCACGACCGTATGCTTTCTCTTGGCCTGGCCCGGGTATCGGAAGCGGCGGCGCTTGCCTCGGCCCGGTTGATCGGGCGGGGCGATGAAAAGGCGGCGGATCAGGCGGCGGTCAACGCCATGCGCGACCAGTTGAACAAACTGGACATCGCCGGCGTGGTCGTCATCGGTGAAGGCGAACGCGACGAGGCGCCGATGCTGTTCATCGGTGAAGAGGTGGGCACCGGCAGCGGCCCTGCCGTTGACATCGCGCTGGACCCGCTGGAAGGCACCACCCTGACGGCCAAGGACATGCCCAATGCCCTGACCGTGATTGCCATGGGGCCACGGGGATCAATGTTGCACGCGCCCGACGTTTACATGGAAAAACTGGCCGTCGGCCCCGGGTTCAAGCGCGGCGTCGTCACCATGGACATGAGCCCCAGTCAGCGGGTGAGCGCGCTGGCCGCCGCCAAGGGATGCAGCACCGAGGACATCACCGTCTGCGTTCTGGAGCGTGAACGCCACGAGGACATGATCGCCGAATTGCGCACCACCGGGGCGGCGATCCGCCTGATCACCGATGGTGACGTGGCAGGGATCATCCATTGCGCCGAGGCCGAAAAGACCGGAATCGACATGTATATGGGATCGGGCGGCGCCCCCGAGGGCGTGCTGGCTGCCGCCGCGCTCAAATGCATGGGCGGGCAAATCTATGGCAAGCTGTTGTTCCGCAATGATGACGAGCGAGGCCGCGCGAAAAAGGCCGGGATCACCAATTTCGACCGGGTTTATACCCTGAACGATCTGGTAAGCGGCGACGTCATTTTTGCCGCCACCGGGGTGACCGACGGATCAGTCGTGGCCGGCATCAAGCGCGAGCCGGGGTTCCTGACCACCGAAACAATTCTGATGCGGTCGAAAACCGGATCGGTGCGGCGGATGACCTATCGCAACCCGACCCGGTAGGGGCTGGCGCCGGACGCCTTCGGCGCGAGAGTATTTTTATCAGTAAAAAGAGGGGCCGGCGCATTGCGGAATGTGGCGGCCTTTTGTTTGTCGGGGTGATCCGCTAGGGGTGCGGGATGACACAGGATATGGATGCCTTTCTCGGGGTTGAGGTCTCGCTGACCGGGCGGCGCTGGGTTGGCCCTTCGGTGGACACAGCGCGTCTGGCCGAGGCGATGGCGCAGGAAACCGGCCTGCCTGCGGCTCTTGCGGCGGTTTTGGCCCGGCGCGGTGTGGCCCCTGCCGATGCGGCGGGTTTTATGGCGCCGGCATTGCGCGATCTGTTGCCCGATCCCATGGGGTTGCGCGACATGGGCGCGGCGGCAGAGCGGTTTCTGGCCGCTGTGAACGGGCGCGAACGCATTGCGGTATTCGCCGATTACGACGTCGATGGCGGGGCTTCGGCGGCTCTGCTGCTGTGCTGGTTGCGGCAGATGGGGCGGCAGGCGACGCTGTACATCCCCGACCGGATCGACGAAGGCTATGGTCCCAACGACGAGGCCATGGCGGATCTGGCTGCGCGTCATGATCTGATTGTATGCGTCGATTGCGGGACACTTTCCCATGGGCCGATCGCGGCGGCGGTGGGGGCCGAGGTGATCGTTCTGGATCACCATCTGGGTGGGGAAACTCTGCCGGATTGCGTTGCCGTGGTGAACCCGAACCGACAGGACGAAAGTGGTGATCTGGGGCATCTCTGCGCCGCTGGTGTAGTGTTTTTGTTGCTGGTCGAGGTGAACCGCCGGTTGCGTGGGGATGGCGTTAGCGGCCCCGATCTGATGGCAATGCTTGATCTGGTGGCGCTGGCCACGGTGGCCGATGTGGCGCCGCTGATCGGGGTCAATCGGGCGCTGGTGCGTCAGGGGTTGGTGGTGATGGCGCGACGGCAGCGCCCGGGGCTGGTGGCTCTTGCCGATGTGGCAGGGATGGATGTGGCGCCCACGCCCTATCATCTGGGGTTCCTGCTTGGCCCACGGGTGAACGCCGGTGGGCGGATCGGGGCCGCGGATCTGGGGGCGCGCCTGCTGGCCACCGATGATGCCGCCGAGGCCGGCGCGTTGGCCGAAAGGCTTGACCAACTGAACACGGAACGCCGCGAGATCGAGGCCGCCGTGCGCGCCGCCGCCATGGCACAGGCCGAGGCACGGGGCGCGGACGGGCCTCTGGTCTGGGCGGCGGGGGCCGGGTGGCATCCGGGCGTGGTCGGGATCGTGGCGGCCCGGCTGAAGGAGGCCTTCGGGCGCCCTGCGGTGGTGATCGGGCTGGATGAGGCCGGGATGGGCAAAGGCTCGGGGCGGTCGGTGTCAGGCGTCGATCTGGGCGCGGCGGTGCAACGGGTGGCCAGTGAGGGGTTGCTGCTGAAAGGGGGCGGTCATCGCATGGCGGCGGGGCTGAGCGTCGCCGGGGCGCAGTTGGAACCGGCCATGGCGCGACTGGGCGAATTGCTGGCCCGGCAGGGGGCAGGGATGGGCGGGCGCGAGGACCTGCGACTGGATGCTGTGCTGATGCCGGGCGCCGCAACGCCCGAGTTGATCGGGCAGATCGAACAGGCGGGGCCGTTCGGAATGGGCGCCCCCGCGCCGCGCTTTGCCTTTCCCGATTGTGCGATCCACGCCGCGCGCCGGGTGGGGGACAGCCATCTCAAGATCACCTTCGGCGATGGCATGGGGCCGCGAATCGATGCCATATGTTTCGGGGCTTATGATGGGCCGCTGGGGGGCGCACTGGAACGTCACGGCGGAGCACGGTTTCACCTGACAGGGCGGCTGGAAATCAACCATTGGGGCGGTCGCAGCCGCGCGCAATTGCGCCTGGATGACGCCGCACCGGCGTGATCCGGCCCTCTCACGCGCCCGGTTGGTTCCATGCGAAATATTTTCGTACTTTTACGCAGAATTCCACTTGCCCTTCCTCCACAGTTTCCCTAGACAGCCCGCACCGACAGTGGCCCGTTCGTCTATCGGTTAGGACGCCAGGTTTTCAACCTGGAAAGAGGGGTTCGATTCCCCTACGGGCTGCCACTTCCACTCGAAAATTGTTGTGTTTCATTGGGTTAATCCTCGTGGTTGCTAACCCTGTCAGGGTGGTTAGCAAATTTCGTGTTTCCATTCGTCTGTTGAAGCTTGTCCAATGCATTGTCAGCAAGCCGTATTTGGTCGGATTTTTGCGTGTAGCGCCGCACTTCCGCATCAGATTTGTGGCCGGTAATAGATTTAATCTCATGCAATGTGCAGCCTGCTTCGGCCAAACGCACAGAACATGCCTTACGTAGGCCATGGGATGTACACTTAGGCAAACCAGCCTCATCGCATCGCTTCCGCATCCAGTTGCCAAAGCCAGCAACCGAGAACGGTTTGCCGTACTCTGTTGCTACAAATGCAGGCGCATCCTTTGATACCCCTTCAATTGCAACTTTGAGTTCTGATGCCAAAGGGATCATTAGCGGGGTGTTCGTCTTTTGCTGTATGACCGAAATTCTGCCGTCGGAAACATCCTTCCATCCCATTCGCGCAACATCACACTTGCGTTGCCCCGTGCAGAGCAAGAGCATCAACGCAAGGTGCGCTTTGGTTCCGGGTGGGTGTCTAGCAGAAAATTGCGCAATTTCAGCTTCCGTCCAAGTGTGATAGCCCTCACCCTTCGATTTGTAGCCTTTTATCCCAGCCATGGGGTTTACGGAAATCATCTCAATTTCCACTGCATAGTTCAGAAGCATACGCAGTCGCTTCAAAAGATTATTTGCCGCCTCAGGTCGCTCACTCATGCGCCCAAGTATGGCGAGGGCGTGCTTCCGCTCGAACTCCCCTGTCAATGAGCGTTCAAAACTGACCCGGTTTCAGCATTTGATTTTGACCCGCCTATTGGGAGGCAAAGCCCTCAGGCGGGCCGCCCTCATATAGCGAGTCCGTCTGTGGGCTTTGCTTGCGGTGCGGTTATTCTTCTCTGCGGCTTTTGCTCTGCGCGAAGCGGTATGAGGTGTTGCCGGTCTCGATGATGGCACAGTGGTGCGTGACGCGATCCAAGAGCGCGGTTGTCATCTTGGCATCCACTGCCCGGCAGTCGCTGCTTGCAGCGATGAGAGGGGCCGAAGACAGCGACCCATTCCCCGAACTCCAGATTGGTGGTGATGATGACGCTGGTTTTCTCGTAGAGCTTGCTGATCAGGTGGAACAGCAGTGCGCCGCCGGATTTCGGGAAGGGGATGTAGCCCAACTCGTCGATGATGGCGCAATCCAGGGCCGACAGTTGCCGGATGATCTTCCCGGCGTTGCCATCGGCCTGTTCCTTGATCCACTGCCCGGCAGTGCATGTTTACATGCATGAGAGGGAGGGCATTGATCAGATCGACCGCGTTGAAGAAGCGGGCCTTTTTGCCGTTGTTGATCAAGGCGGTTCCAAGCGCGATGGCGATGTGGGTTTTGCCTGTTCCGGTTCCACCCACCAGGATGAGGTTGTGTGCCTCTTCGGTAAACTGGCCCGAGCAGAAGGGCTCGATCCGGGCCTTGGTGACGGCTGCCGCGCCGTAATCGAAGGTGGCGAAGTCCTTGTGATGCGGGAACTTCGCGATGCGCATTTGATACTGGCCTCTCGGCGATGCAAAGCATCGCCTGTCAGCTAATAGATGGAGCGCACCCGGCGCTCTACAGTTTCTGCGTCGATCAGTTGCTTTATCGCTGTGGTCAGACTGGGCGGCTTGCGCGCGGACAGCAAATCATGTGCGCAAGCTGCCATTCCATGCAGCCTCAGGGCGGTCAGTTGATCAATGAGAGCGTTCATATGACGGCCCCCTCTGCCGAGCACAGCGTTTCATAGCGCTTACAATCGGCCTCCGGGCGCAGGGTCAGCTGTGGATAGACGTATGTTTCGCTCAAGGAGGTGATGACCGGCTCGACCAGCTGGTTAATCAGGTTGATGATGGCGGGCAGGCGCAGGGTGTTTTGCTCCACCGCCAGATCACACGCAATCTCGACGACCTCGATCCGGTGATCCTGGGCCAGCAGAAGCAGATCGACAAACTCCCGATCCCCACCTTTGCCGGCCATGTAATGTTCCCTGATCCGATGCATGGCATCTGGCAGTTGCCAATCCACGAAGGGCGCCCCGTTGCGCAAGGCACCGGGTTTGCGATCCAGCAGAGGAACATAATGCCACGGCTCAAAGTAGCTGATGTTGCGGGTGAAGCGGCGCCTGTGTTCGGCAATGACATTCTGGCCTGACACCAGCACGATCCGGCCCGCATAGGCGCGCAAGGAGACATGCTGGCCTGCAAACCGGGACGGCACGCTGTAGCGATTGCTGGCATATTGAACCAGGCAGGTGGAGCGGACACGCACCGTCTTCTCCACATAGCCATCAAAAGCCCGCCCCAGGGGGCGCAGCCCGGCGCGTTCATCTTCAAAAACCTCTGCAACCGTGCGGGTCGAATGTTCAGGATGAGCGCGATTTGCCAGCTCCTCGCAGCGCAGGCGCAACCAGTCGTTCAGCCCATCCAGATCATCGAAGGCTGGCATTGGGGCAAACAACCGGCCTCGCAAAAACTGGACCTGGTTCTCGACCTGACCCTTCTCCCAGCCCGACGCGGGGGGCAGGGCCGTCCAGAAGGGCGCCATTGGTTCAAGCCCAATGGACGGCGGCTCCATGACATAGTGGTTCATCAACGCGAGGAACCGCGGATGGAATATCCGGTCCTTCGAGCGGGAGACATAGGTCACCATCGTTTTGGGATTGTCGATGATCCCGGGGCTCCGCCCGTTCACATCTCAAACCGTCCCCCGGACGGTTTGCCACCTTCGGTGGGTCGATAATCCCGGGGCTCCGCCCGTTCACATCTCAAACCGTCCCCCGGACGGTTTGCCACCTTCGGTGGGTCGATGTTCACCCCGTCGCGGGACCCCGCCGTAGAAGGACAACGCCCGCACAAAGGCATCCAGCACCATCTCCTGGGCTTCGCCGGGATAGGCGACGACAAAGGGCTTGCGACTATGGCACAGGCGGAAGTGGGCAACCTTCACCGATCGCTCGACACCGCCCAGGACAACCCGTTCCTCGCTCCAGTCAAATTGCAGCGCGTCACCTGCCGCAAAATAAAGCGGGATAAAAGCCTCGCCCGAACCGGCACCGGCCTGCTTCAGATCGCGGACAAATCGCTGAACCGGCGAATAGGAACCAGGATAACCTTCCGAGACAAGCTGCTCGTAAAGCCTCACGGCCGTTCGCCGTTCCCGGCGTGGTCGCTTCTGGTCCTGCTCGAACAGCTCCTGAAGCCGAAGATCAAACCCGTTGCACAGTTTGTGCCGAACCGGCGGGGCTTGGCGCTGGTAGCTCGGCGGGCTCTCATCCTTCAGATACTTCTTGATCGTGTTGCGCGATAATCCCGTCGCCCGCGCAACAGACCGGATACTGCGCCCTTCAACCAGCACCCACAGACGGATCTTCGATACACTTTCCATCAATAACACCTGCTCTTCCCTCCGCACTTGAAGCGCCGATGTTAACGAAACAGGTGGGTCAATTTTACTCGCTCATAACCCACCTAAGTGGGGCAATTTCGCATGCCGATTCACAGTCAGGCGGCAACCGCCGAGATCCTTCGTGTGGCATGACGTCAGTGGGGAAAGGGAAACTCACACCTCAAGAGTGAGTTCTGCAACAATGCCGCACACATGTCATCCAATGAAAATTGGCCGCTTCCCGTCCCTCAGAACCCGAAAAATGCCCAAAGGACAAAACTCTGACTGAAAAGGACAGAATCGTGACGCCAGAGTCCAAAAGGTCTGACTGATCACAATATCAAAAGATAAAATGGTGAGCCCGTCGGGATCCGAACCCGAGACCTACTGATTAAAAGTCAGTTGCTCTACCAACTGAGCTACAGGCCCACTGCGGCGCTTGCTACCCGTAGTGGTTTTGGGGGTCAAGAGCAAAACCGGACAAAATTGGGGGTGTCCCTTTCAAATGTTCAAAGCGCGGGATATATGCCCGCCATGCAGGACACGAGAGCAGGAAACGCCGTGCAGTTCATGAAGTTTCACGGGCTGGGCAATGATTTTGTCGTGATCGACCGCCGCACCGGCGGGCTACAGATGACGGCCGCGCTGGCGCAGGCCATCGGGGACCGCCATCGCGGCGTGGGATTCGATCAACTGGCCCTGATCGACCGGAGTGAAACGGCCGATGTCGCCCTTACATTTTTCAATTCCGACGGGTCCACCGCCGGGGCCTGTGGCAATGCCACCCGGTGCATCGCGCGCCATGTGATGAACGACACTGGCGCAACAAACCTGACTCTGCGCACTGAACGGGGTGTGTTGCAGGCGACGGACGCGGGTGGTGGGCTGACCTCGGTGAATATGGGCGCACCCCTGCTGGATTGGGGCGATGTGCCGCTGGCCCACGCCATGGATACGCTGCACCTGCCGATTGCGGGCGATCCGGTGGCAACCGGCATGGGTAACCCCCATTGCACGTTCTTTGTCGATGATGCCGAATCGGTCGATCTGTCCTCTTTCGGCCCCGGCCATGAACATCACCCGCTGTTTCCCGAACGTACGAACGTACAAGTGGCCCATCTGGTGGCCCCCGATCACCTGCGGATGCGGGTGTGGGAACGGGGGCTGGCCTGACGCTGGCGTCGGGGTCGTCCTCTTGCGCGGTGGCGGTTGCAGCGGCCCGGCGCGGGCTGACCGGGCGGCGCGCGCGGATTGATCTGGACGGTGGCACCCTGCACATCGACTGGCGCGATGATGGCGTCTGGATGACCGGGCCCACCGCCCATGTGTTCACCGGCGAACTGACGCCCGCGTTTCTGGAAAACCTGACATGAATGCGCCAATCTTTGCCACGCTGGGCTGTCGGCTCAACACCTATGAAACCGAGGCGATGCGCGAATTGACCGCAAGCGCCGGGGTGGAAAACACCGTTGTCGTCAACACCTGCGCCGTCACCGCCGAGGCCGTGCGCAAGGCGCGGCAGGAAATCCGCAAGCTGCGCCGTGAAAACCCGGACGCGACCCTGATCGTCACCGGCTGCGCCGCCCAAACCGAACCCGAGACATTTGCAAAGATGCCCGAGGTGGACCGGGTGATCGGCAACACCGAAAAGATGCAGCCCGGCACATGGCAGAATTTGGAAAGCGATCTTGGCACCGAAAAGGTGCAGGTCGACGACATCATGTCTGTCACCGAAACCGCCGGCCATCTGATTGACGGGTTCGGCACGCGCTCGCGCGCCTATGTGCAGGTGCAGAACGGCTGTGATCATCGCTGCACCTTCTGCATCATCCCCTATGGCCGGGGCAATTCGCGCTCTGTGCCCGCCGGGGTGGTGGTGGAACAGATCAGGCGTCTGGTCGGGCGCGGTTATAACGAGGTGGTGCTGACCGGCGTTGATCTGACAAGCTGGGGCGCCGATCTGCCCGGAACGCCGCGCCTTGGCAATCTGGTGATGCGTATTCTACGGCTGATCCCCGATCTGCCCCGCCTGCGGATTTCCAGCATCGATTCCATCGAGGTGGACGAGGATTTGTTAGAGGCGATCGCCACCCAGCCGCGCCTGATGCCCCATCTGCATCTGTCGCTGCAACACGGCCACGACATGATCCTGAAACGGATGAAACGGCGGCACCTGCGCGACGATGCCATCCGGTTCTGCCAAGAGGCGCGCCGCCTGCGCCCGGACATGGTGTTCGGGGCCGATATTATTGCCGGGTTTCCGACGGAAACAGATGAGATGTTCCAGGGCTCGCTTGATCTCGTGCGCGAATGTGATCTGACTTGGCTGCATGTGTTTCCCTATTCCGCCCGCCAGGGCACCCCGGCCGCACGGATGCCTGCGGTGGACGGCGGGGTGATCAAGGCGCGCGCGGCCCTGTTGCGCGCCGCCGGGGCCGCTCAGGTGGCGCGCCATCTGGCGGCGCAGAATGGCACTGATCATGCGGTGTTGATGGAAACCCCGCGCATGGGGCGCACCGCGCAATTCACCGAAACCCTGTTTGACAGGGATCAGCCCGTCGGCGGCATCGTTCCTGCGCGGATCATCGGCCATGACGCGACTCAGCTTCGCGCAACGCCGTTGTGACGCCGATCCTGTGGTCGTTCCGCCGCTGCCCCTTTGCCATGCGGGCGCGTCTGGCGCTGCATGTGGCGGGCGTTGCGGTTGAACACCGCGAAATCCTGCTGCGCGACAAACCCGCCGCGATGCTGGACGCCTCGCCCAAGGGAACGGTGCCTGTTTTGCAAACCGACCAGGGCGTGATCGACGAAAGCCTTGGCATCATGCACTGGGCGCTGGCACAAAACGACCCCGAGCATTGGCTTGACCATTCGCCGGACGATGACGCACTGATCGCCACAAATGACGGCCCCTTCAAACGGGCGCTGGACCGCACGAAATATGCCGACCGCTTTCCCGAAAGTGACGCGCGCAAGGCACGTCAGGCCGCGTCGGAACACCTGATGGTACTGAATGATCGTCTTGCCCGCCATCCCGCTCTGTGCGGCCCGCGCGACACCCTGATAGATGCGGCGCTGTTTCCGTTCATCCGCCAGTTTGCCATGATCGACCGGCCCTGGTTTGACGCCCAGCCCTGGCCCCGCCTTGCGGCATGGCTGGACCGTCACCTGAACAGCCCGCGTTTTGCCGCGATCATGGCCAAGCATCCGCTTTATAAGGCGCCGCAAACCGGTTAACCCTGCGCCCAGAGGAGACCGCCATGCACCCCAATCCTGCCTTTCGCGCCACCCCGGACGGGCAATCTGCGGCCTTTGCCCGTGAACGCGGGTTCGGCACGCTGGCGCTGAACGCCGAAGGCGGGCCGTTGCTGGCGCATGTGCCGTTTCTTCTGGATAAGGTCGCCCAGATCGCCGATCTGCATCTGGTCCGTTCAAACCCGATACTGCGCCTGCTGGATACGCCGCAACAGGCGGTGATCGCGGTACAGGGGCCTGATGGTTATGTCTCACCCGATTGGTATGACATGCCCGATCAGGTGCCGACGTGGAATTATGTGGCGGTGCATCTGCGCGGCACGCTGGAGCGTCTGCCCGATGACAGCCTGCGCGATGTGCTGAACCGGCTTTCGGGGCATTTCGAACAGATGCTGACGCCCAAAACCCCTTGGCACAGCGACAAGATGACCCCCGGCGTGATGGAGCGGATGATGCGCCAGATCGTGCCGTGCCGCCTGACCATCACCAGCATCGACAGCACATGGAAGCTGGGCCAGAACAAACCCGACAGCGCGCGTCAGGGGGCCGCCGCACGGATGGCCGCTCAGGGCATCGGGCAGGACACCGCCCTGCTGGCCGCCCTCATGGACAGCCCGCCGCCCAAGCCCTAGGGTGCGGAAAATCAACCCCGGAGACGCCATATGCAACTCTTTCAATCGCCCGCCTCGCCCTTTGTGCGCAAGGTGGTTGTCACGCTTCACGAAACCGACCAGACCGGCGATGTGGAGTTGGTCACCGTCGCAACGACCCCGATGAATTCGGCGCCCGAAATCCTGCCCCACAACCCCACCGGCAAAATTCCCGCGCTCAGCCGCCCCGATGGCCCTGCGCTGTACGACAGCCGGGTGATCTGCCGCTATCTGGATGCGCGCGCCGGGGGCAAACTGTACCGCGAAAGCCGGATCTGGGATACCCTGACCCTTGAGGCAACAGGCGACGCGATCATGGATGCCGCCGTGGCCATGACCTATGAACGCCGCCTGCGCCCGGAAGGCAAACAATCCGACGAGTGGATCGAGGCGCAATGGGGCAAGGCATCGCGCGCCCTGACCGCCCTTGGCACCCGTTGGATGAGCCACCTGAACGGCCCGCTGGACATGGGCCAGATCGCGGTGGGCTGTGCGCTGGGGTATCTGGATTTTCGCCACGACATCCGGCAATGGCGCACCGGAAATGACGCGCTGGCGGCATGGTACGAAACCTTTTCCCAGCGTCCGTCGATGCAGGCGACAAAACCCGGTTAACCGGGCGCGTCACAGCCGCCGTTCAGGCATTTGGTCATCTGGTCCAATGTTGCCTGAGCGGGGCTGGCAAAGCTGCGCCCGGGGCAAGGGCCGACCTCAAGGTGATACCCATCGCCGTGCCGTTCAAGAAACGCCAGCAACGGCACATCCGGGGTCAGCCCTCCGCACCATGGCCCAAGACAGGCGGCATCCAGCACCACAGGAAAATCCAGTGACGTTGTAAATCCGTCGCGGGTCAGGCCCGTTCCACTGAACATCGCCGGAACCGCGGCGTCTTGGGCTGGCGGTTCACTATGGCTCTGGGGCAATTGGCCGGGATCAAAGGCAAAACGCCCATGGACCACGATAAATGTTTCTTCCGCCTCTGCCGCGCTGGTGAAACTGTCGCGCGGTGCGACGGCGCGACAGGACAGCGCGGTTGCCTGCGTCCCGGACACCGCAAGGGCAAGAACCAAGACCAGACCACGCATCAAATTCGCGCCCCGAAGGCATCCATGACCTGCGCATAGACCGCGCGTTTGAACGGCACGATCTGGTCAACCAGCTGATCCTTGGGCAGCCAGCGCCACGCGGAAAACTCGGTCGGGGGTTGGGTGATGTCGATCCGGTCATCATCGCCCAGAAACCGCATCAGGAACCACCGCTGTTCCTGCCCGCGATACCGGCCTTTCCACACCTTGCCCACCAGATCGGCGGGCAGGTCATAGGCGATCCAACCATCGGTTTCCGCCTCGATCCGCACCAGATCCGGGGTCACGCCGGTTTCTTCACGCAATTCGCGCAGGGCCGCCGTGCGCGGGTCTTCGCCGTTGTCGATTCCGCCCTGGGGCATCTGCCATGCGGCCACAGGGCTGTCGATCCGCTGACCGACGAAAACCTGACCGGCAGGGTTGACCAGAACCACCCCGACACAGGGGCGATAGGGCAGTTTGGAAATCTCGTCAGGGGTCATGCGCCGCTCCGGGGTCTTGGTCCTGCGCCCCGAAAATTCCGGGGCGCAGGCACGGGTCACTCTTTGGGACCAAGGGCAGACAGACCCTTGAGGATATCAATGGCATAGGCCAGTTGATAATCTTCATCGCGCAGCTTGGCGGCCTCGGCGGCCTTTTCCTGTTCCTCGATGATGATCTTGCGCTCATCCTCTGTCACCGAATCGTTGCTGATGGCGCCGCGCAGGTCCGCTTCAGAGCGGATGGCCCGCTTGGGGGTATCCTCTTCGGTGTCCACGTCATGCTTGGGCGGCTGGGCCACAACGATGTCGGGCGAGATGCCCAGCGACTGGATCGACCGGCCCGACGGCGTGTAGTACCGCGCAGTGGTCAGGCGCATCGCCCCATCGCCCCGCAGCGGCATCACCGTTTGCACCGAGCCTTTGCCAAAGCTTTTGGTGCCAATGACAATGGCACGGCGATGATCCTGAAGCGCGCCAGTGACAATTTCAGAGGCCGAGGCAGAACCGCCATTGATCAGCACGACCACGGGCTTGCCCTGTGCCAGATCGCCGGGGGTGGCGTTATAGCGGTCACTGTTGGCCGGGTCGCGGCCACGGGTGCTGACGATTTCGCCCGTTTCAAGAAACGCATCCGACACCTTGATCGCCTGGGTCAACAGACCGCCCGGGTTGTTGCGCAGGTCAATGATGAACCCGTTCACCTTGTCGATGCCACCGGCCTCTTTCACCTGCTTTGCCAGGCCTTCCTCAAGGTTGGGAAAGGTCTGATCGTTGAAGGTGGTGATCCGCAGAACCACCGAATGGCCCTCGGTGCGGGTGCGCACGGCGGTGACCTTGATCGTGTCGCGGATGATCGAAATGTCGATCGGGTCGGGGGTGCCTTCGCGCACCACGGTGATCAATATCTCGCTGCCCACCGGGCCACGCATCAGATCGACCGCATCATCCAGCGTCAGGCCCAACACCGATTCGCCGTTCACATGGGTGATGAAATCCCCCGCCTTGACGCCCGCCGCATCGGCCGGGGTGCCATCCATGGGCGACACGACTTTGACGAAGCCTTCCTCTTGGGTCACTTCAATGCCCAGACCGCCGAATTCGCCCCGGGTCTGCACCCGCATGGCCGCCGCATCATCGGCGGACAGATAGCTGGAGTGGGGATCAAGCGAGGTCAGCATGCCGTCGATGGCCGCCTCGATCAGTTTTTTAGAATCAACCTCGGTGACATATTGGGCGCGAATCCGCTCGAAAATATCCCCAAACAGATCAAGCTGTTCATAGACGCTGGCGCCCTTGTCGTTTTCCTGCGCCAAAAGCGGCCCGGCCACCTGAGTGGTCAGCAGAATGCCGGCAAGGGTGCCCCCAACGGCGGCGATTACAAATTTTCTCATCTGTCGATTATTCCTCATCCATTCGGAACCACAGGGCGGGATCCACCGGGTCTGACCCGTCTCGCACTTCGATGTAAAGCGTTTCTTGCCGTTCTTTGTCATCCTCAACCCGGGGCGCAGTTTCAAATCCTGCCAGTTCCGGCGCTCCTGCGCCACCCATCAGACCGACCGGCGTGTCTGCCGGAATAACCTGCCCCGTTTCACCATAGACCTGTTCCAGCCCGGCAAGAACCATCAGATAGCCTGCCGCAGGCTCAAGGATCATCACATTTCCGTAGTCCAGCAGCGGCCCGCGATAGCGGATCGTCGCAGGCCAGGGCGCCGTGACCAATGCGCCGGGGGCTGTGGCCAGCAAAATACCGGGGCGGCGCACCCCGGCGGCGTCAGGGTCGTTGAACCCCGCAATCATCCTTCCGCGTACCGGCAACCGCAGATCGCCCCGGGCCTCGGCAAAATCAGGCAAATCGCGCAGGATGTCATCTTCGGGCAGGTCGGTCAGCCCGCTGGCAAACCCTTCCAGGGTTTCGGTGCTGTCGATCAGGTGCTGCATCTGTTCGGCATTCTCGGTCATCCGCTGTGGAAGATCCACCCGATCCGAAATCGCCGTTGAAAGCCGGGTGCGCGCCTTTTGCACCCCGGCAAGGCCGGTTTGCAGGGTTTTCACCGCGCTGGCCTGTAGGGCGCGCAGGGTGGCGATTTCAGACAGATCACCGCGCAACTCGTTCACCTGCCCCAGCATGGCAGGGGTCACATCCGACAGGATCATCGCCGAACGCGCAGTGCCAAGCGCCCCCGAGGGATGCAGCAACAGCAATGCTTCGGGGCTGCCTTGCATGGTTTGAAGCGCCGCCAGAAGGCTGCCCAGCCGGTCTGATTCGCGGTCGAACCGGGCGCGGATATCGGCCTCGCGCGTGCTGGCCTGACGCAGGCCTTCGCGCAGGGCGGCCAGCCCCCCTCATAGGCGCGGATCGTCTGGGTCAGGGCGGCAATCCGGTTGCGCGATCCATCGGCATCGGCCAGATCCTTGGCGGCCTGATCCAGTTGCGCCGCCGCCCGCCGCGCAATCGCGGCCGGATCGGCCTGTGCCACGGCCAGCGTCGGCAACGCGGCCAGCAGCAGAAAGAACGCGGCGCGGATCATCGGACGATCAGGGTTTCCCCGGTCATTTCATCGGGCAATTCCATCCCCATGAGATCAAGCAGCGTCGGCGCCAGATCGGCCAGCCGCCCATCGCGAAGGGTTACGCCCGTCGGCCCACCAAACAGCGCCACGGGCACCAGATTTGTTGTGTGGCTGGTGTGCGGGCCGCCTGTCACCGGGTCGACCATGGTTTCACAATTGCCGTGATCGGCGGTCACGATCATCGCACCGCCCGCCTTTTCCAGCGCCGCAACCACCCGGGCCAGCCCGGCATCCACCGCCGCGCAGGCCGCCTTGGCCGCGTCCAGATCGCCGGTGTGGCCCACCATATCGGGGTTGGCGTAATTGCAAACGATCAGATCATACCCCTTTTCGATCGCCTCGACAAAGCGGTCCGTCACCTCGACCGACGACATTTCCGGCTGCATGTCATAGGTCGCCACCTTGGGCGATTTCGGCATCGCGCGATCTTCGCCCTCTTGCGGGGTTTCGCGCCCCCGTTGAGAAAGAACGTCACGTGGGGGTATTTTTCGGTTTCAGCCAAGCGGAACTGGGTCTTGTGGTGCTTGGCCACCCATTCGCCGATGGTGTTCACCAGAACCTGTTTGGGAAACACCGCCGTCCAGAATGCGTTGTGGGCCTCGGAATAATCAACCATGCCCAGCCGCGCCGCCAATTTCGGGCGCGTGCCCCGCTCGAACCCGTCAAAATCGTCAAACCCGATGGCGGCCAGAATTTCGCGCGCCCGGTCAGCGCGAAAGTTAAGGCAGAACACCCCGTCGCCATCCTGCATGCCGGCGTAATCCCCGATCACCGTGGCGGGGATGAATTCATCGGTCTTGTCCGCGTCATAGGCCTGCTTCAACGCCGCCTCGGCGGTGGGGGCCGTGGCCCCCTGCCCCTGCACCATGGCGCGATAGGCCTGTTCGACCCTGTCCCACCGGTTGTCGCGATCCATGGCGAAATAACGCCCCGTGACCGTGGCGATAGGTGTATCGGGGGATTGTTCCTGAAGCATATCGACAAATTTCTCTGCCGAAACAGGCGCCACATCGCGCCCGTCGGTTATGGCGTGAATGACAACCGGCACGCCCTGCCGATGTAACAATTTCGCCGTTTCGATCAGATGCGCGATGTGCCCATGCACCCCGCCATCAGACACCACCGCCAACAGATGCGCCGTGCCGCCGGTTTTCTTCAGCGTCGCGATGAAATCTTGCAACGGTTTCTTGTCGGCATAGGTGCCATCCTCAAGCGCCAGATCAATCTGCCCCAGATCCATCGCCACAACCCGCCCCGCGCCGATGTTGGTATGGCCCACTTCGGAATTGCCCATCTGCCCCTTGGGCAGCCCCACGTCGGGGCCAAAGGTGATCAGCGTCGCATTGGGGCAGGTCGCCATGATCCGGTCGAACGTCGGGGTATCGGCCAGAACAGGGGCATTGGCGGATGTATCGGGGTTGATGCCCCAGCCATCGAGAATGCACAGCACAACAGGTTTCGGAGTGGTCATTTCAGCGCCTCATCTGATTTGCCCGATTGATAGCGCGAACGCCGCGCAACCGAAACCGGGCGCGTGATGGTTATGGGCAAAATCTGGCCATTTTCATCAAACGACACACTCACGCCCGGTGATATGGCCCGTTCGAAAGGATCGACGCGGCACGATAAAGTTGTTCGGCCAGCATCACCCGGACTAGCATATGAGGCCAGACCATGGCCCCAAATGACAGCGCCGCGTCAGCATCACCGCGCAGCGCGGGGTCAATGCCGTCAGCACCGCCAATGACAAAGGCCAGATCACTGCGCCCCTGATCGCGCCAGGTGGTCAGTTGGGTGGCAAATTCAGGCGAGGAAAACGTGCGCCCCCGTTCGTCCAGAACGCAAATCAGCGCGCCATCGGGAATGGCGCGCGTCAACAGGGCCGCTTCGCCCGCCATGCCGCCGCCCTTCTTGTCCTCAACCTCGGACAGTTTGGCGGGGCCAAGGGACAAGGCGCGCCCGGTGCGGTCAAACCGCGTCAGATAATCGTCGATCAGGGCGCGCTCGGGGCCGGTGCGCAACCGACCCACAGCACAGATATGCACCCGCATGGGCGGGGATCAGACCGGGGCCTGAACGGTTTCGCCCGGATTCAGCCACATCTTTTCAAGCTGATAGAATTCGCGCACTTCGGGACGGAACACATGGACGATCACATCGCCGGTGTCGATCAGCACCCAATCGCCGGCATCCTTGCCTTCGACCTTGCACAGGCGATCATGATCCTGCTTGAGGTGATCGGTCAGATTCTGGGCAAGCGCCGTCACCTGACGGGACGAACGGCCCGAACAGATCACCATATAATCGCCCATTTCAGACTTGCCGCGCAGGTCAACGGTGACCACCTCTTCGGCCTTGTCATCATCCAGGGATTTCAGAATTTCGGCAAGAAGCTGCTCAGAGGTCAGCGTGGAACCTTCGGCGGTCATGCGTCGGGCCGGGGCAGCCACGCAAGCGGCTGCATCTTGGGACAGGGACAGATCATTGTCCTCCTTCAAAGCACGCCGTCAGGGCCCCGGCGCCGGGCATGGGTGTTACATAGCATCGCATTGTGCAAATCTCAATGGACAGCGCAACGTCAGACTGTGCCAAAGCGGAAACGCGCCCCTCAGGCCCGCAAATCCGGGGCGCCAAAGGCACAAAGCACCCGTCGCGTGGCGTTGAATACCGGATCATGGGTGTCCTGCAATATCTGCACCCGGTCGAATCGGGCGGCGTCAGAATTGACAGCATCGCGCAGGGCCGCCCCAAAGGCCATGCGCAATTCGGTGCCGATGTTGAACTTGCAAACGCTGGAAGTGGTGGCAAGGCTGCGCCGCTGTGGCACCGGCACACCCGACCCGCCATGGATTACCAAAGGCACCTCGGTCACGGCCTCGATGGCGCGGATGCGGGGTTCGTCCAGGCCGCCCTCTTTATCCTGCTGCAAATGCACGTTGCCCACAGAAATCGCCATGGCGTCAACACCGGTTTCACGGGCAAACTGCGCCGCCTCGTCCGGGTCGGTGCCGGCCGAATTTTCGCCACCGGAATAGCCGACAAAGCCGATTTCGCCCTCGCAGGAAATGCCCGCACCATGGGCCATTTCCGCAATCCGGGCGGTTTCGTCGATGTTTTGCGTCAGCGGCTTGCGCGAGCCCATCAAACATCAGCGAGGTGAAGCCGGAGTCCAACGCCTGCTGGCATTCCTCAAACGTATATCCATGATCAAGATGCGCCACCACGGGCACCGAAACGCTTTCGGCCAGGTTGCGGAACATCGCACCCAACACGGGCAGCGGCGTATGCGCCCGGCACGATGGCCCGGCCTGCAGGATCACTGGCGCGCCCAGTGATTCGGCCGCCATGACAAAGGCGCGCATATCCTCCCATCCAAGGGTGACAAGGCCCGCCACGGCATAACGGCCCGCAAGCGCGGGTTGCAAAACATCGGCAAGGGTTGCGAGGGTCATGGTTGTGGCCTTGTGCGATAAGGGCTGCGCCGACCCGAGGGGTGGCGTTTGCGCCGCCCCGTGGGGGCGGGTCGGCGCAGCCCGGCGTGCCGCCGGGCCGAACATTCATTTGAACTTGGCGATCATATCTTTGATGCCCGGGATGGTTTCCAACTGATCGGCATGGGACGGCTGAAAATACTGCACCAGACTGCGCTGGGACAGCCCGCCAAGGATGGTGAAATAATACATCTCATACCCCGGCAGCACGGCACAGGGGTGGTATCCCTTGTCGATGCAGATCGTTGAACCATCCACCAGATGATAGGCATCGCCCGGTTTGCCATCCTCGCGCTGCAACATCTGCACGCCGCTGCCGTGGTTGGGCCGAAAGCGGAAATTATAGGTTTCATCATGGCGCGTTTCAAGCGGCAGACGGTCGGTGTCGTGCTTGTGGCTGGGAAACCCCGACCAACCGCCCTGCCCCACCGTAAACAGCTCGCTCACCAGCAGACGGCCCACCTTGTCGTGGTATTTTGTGCCAAGGATATGTTTGATCTTGCGGTGGGTTTTTGTGTCGTCGCTGCCATATTGCACCTTGTCCAATTCATCGGCACGCACCGCAAAAGGATCAAGCACCTTGTCGTATTTCGCGCCCGCCACGAACACTTCGGCGGTGTCGGTGGTACATACCATGGTCGCCTTGGCGCCGGTGGGCACATAAACCCCCTCTGGTTCACCATCCCAGACATCGACGGTGCGCTTGCCCAATGCGGCAACCTTGAACCCTTCGATATCCACATCCACCGTACCCGTCGCGGGCACGATACAGGTTTCATAGCCCGGCACGGCATATTCAAATGCCTGCCCCTTCTTCAGCTTGACGATATTGAAATAATTCAACGGCACACAGCCGTCATCCACATCGACAATCGGTTTGTTCTGGTTATCAAAAGGGGCGATGTGCATGGTGTGCTTCCTTATGCGTTGGGGCCTGGATGGCGGCCCAGAAAATCGGTCAGTTCGGCGGCGTCGGGCATGGCAGGGGCGCAGCCGGGGCGCGATACGGTGATCGCCGCACAGGCCGAGCCGCGCAGGACAGCCGCGCGCATATCCTGCCCCGCCGCCAGTGATGTCATCAGCCCGGCCATGAAACTGTCGCCCGCGCCGGTGGGTTTCAGGGCAGTGACCGGATAGATCCCCGTGTGGATCTCCTCACCCTCAAAAAAGGTGATCGCGCCCTTTTCGCCCATTTTATAGATCACGACGCTGGCCGTGCTGGTGGCCAGTTCCCGCGCCTTGGCCAGCCCCTTGTCGATGCCCCCGGCCATGAAACCAAATTCCTCATCATTGCCGATGATGACATCCGCCAACGCCCCGGCCCGGCTCAGCACCTCTTCGGCCACCTGGGGCGACGGCCAGGAATAGGCCCGGTAATCCACATCAAAAATGATCGGCAAGCCCGCCTTGCGCGCCAGATCAAAAGCGTGAAACGCCGCGCTGCGCGACGGGTCTGCGGCAAAGACGGTGCCCGCCGTGATCAGGGCGCCATAAGCCCCATAATCCACCGCCTCGACATCCGCACGATCCATCTGAAAATCGGCGGCGCCGTTGCGATAGATCACCGTCTGGTGCTGTTCCACCCGGCTTTCGTAAACCGCCAGAGAGTTGCGGTATTCCCCGCCCACTGGTTTCACATGGGTCGTATCCACACCGTAATGGCGCAACTGGTTCACGCAATAGCGCCCGATCGAATCGTCGCTGACCCGGGTGACCAGCGCCGCCTTGCCACCGAATTTGCAAATCCCCGCGGCGATATTGGCGGAAC
Source organism: Oceaniglobus sp. K40-3 (assembly GCF_055808395.1). Classification (NCBI taxonomy): domain Bacteria; kingdom Pseudomonadati; phylum Pseudomonadota; class Alphaproteobacteria; order Rhodobacterales; family Paracoccaceae; genus Oceaniglobus; species Oceaniglobus sp. K40-3. The sequence goes on from NZ_CM147868.1 coordinate 133,046, forward strand.
TGCCACCCAGCCCCGCCTTGAACGTCACGCCGTCTTCGGTACGGGTGCCGGGGGGATCGGGGAAAAAATCCATGCCTGCGCGACCAATGACCAGAAAATTATTCTGCCGGATGCCGTCAATCACGCTCATACGCGCCCTGCTGCGTTTTCAGGCCGCGCTGAATCGAGCACCTCGGGATAGCGGTAATCAAACCCCATCAACTGACGCAATTCCGGGCTGGCATCGTTCAAAAATTCGTCGGGCAGCGCGCCGGGCATGTCCTCCAGCGGTTTCACCCATTTGGGCAGATAATTGATCAACACCGCCGAACGGTCGTGATCGCTGCGGTTGGGCATCGCGCAATGCCATGCCACACCGTAAAACAACGCCACATCACCGGGTTCGCCCAGCATCCGCGCCGATTTTCCGTGAAAATCATCCGCCTCGGTGGGATAGCGCAGCTCCTTTTGCGAGCCGGGAACAAAGGCCGTCGCGCCGCTTTCCTCGGTGAACGCATCAAGAATGACCGACACCTGCGCATTCATCGGGAAACTGCCGTTCAGGCCAATAGGGTGCGTTTCGGGCTTGTGAAAATCCCAATAGGGGTAATCCACATGCGGCTCCTGCCCCGGGCCACCGGGCAAAATGCGGTTGGCCGCAATACTGCCCATGATGAACTCGGTTCCCAGAAACCGGCGCAGGATCGCCATGATAACCGGCTGCGTCGCCATCTGCGAAAACACATCGCCCTTGGCCAGCAGGTTCCACACCCGGCGTTGCAGGGTCAGCTTGCCCGCCTCTTTCGCCGCGCCCTGAAAATGGGTCACCTTGTCCACGTCCCGCTCGGAATGCTCCATGACAATCGCCCGGGCCTCGGCAATCTGCTCGGGCGTGAACAGGCCCGAGATCAGGACCGCGCCATCGCCGTTCAGCAATTCCTCGACAATCGCCGCCGGATCGGCCGTTTCACGAGTAAAGCGTTTCATTCACACACCTTTCCGCTGACGCCCCCGGGCATTTTCCGTGTCCCGATGGGCCTTGTTGACATTTTCGTGGTTCGAAACGTGGGGTGTTCCCACCTCCCACCAGGCGTGGCCGCCGGTTGTCCAGCCTTCATAGGGGTCAACCTGCATCACGATCACGCTGGTGCGATCCGCCCCCTTGGCCCGCCTGAACGCCTCGGACAATTCGCCCGGATTGGCCACGGTTTCCGCGTTGGCCCCCATGGCGCGGGCGTGGGCCGCAAAATCCACGCCCACCTGATGAATGGCGGTGGGCGTGTCGGCGATCAGGTTGTTGAAACTGTCCTGCCCGGTGTTGTTCTGCAACTTGTTGATCACCGCAAAACCGCCGTTATCCAGCACCAGAACGATCATCTTTTTCCCGGTCAGAACCGAGGAATAAATGTCGGAATTCATCAAAAGGTAACTGCCATCGCCGCAAAACACGATGGTGTCCTGCTCTGGCTCGGCCTCGGATTGCGCGATCCGCGCGCCCCAGCCGCCGGCAATCTCGTATCCCATGCAGGAAAACCCGAATTCCACATCCACCGTGCCGGTTTTCAGGGTGCGCCAGTTCGCCGTCACCTCGGCAGGCAGCCCCCCGGCAGCCGCAACCACCCGATCAGACGGGTCGCACAGGGCATTCACCACGCCGATCGCCTGGGCATAGGAATTCGGGCCGTTCCCGGCACGCACATTATCCGCGACGTATGTATCCCACTTGGCCCGCTCGCCCTGTGCCTCTTTCAGCCAACCACCCGGAGCGCGATAATCGCCCAGCGCATCGTCCAGCGCCGCCAACCCCAGTTTCGCATCCCCCACCACGGGCAGGGCCATATGTTTGCCCGCGTCATGGCGCGCCGCATTGAGAGAGACAAACCGCGCGTCATGGGAAAAGGCGGTCCAGGATCCGGTGGTGAAATCCTGCAACCGGCAGCCGACCGACAGTATAACATCCGCCCGCTCGGCCACCCAGTTGGCGCAATCCGATCCGGTCACGCCAACGGGGCCAAGGTTCAGCGCATGGTCATTCATTAGATTGGCACGCCCGGCGATGGTTTCGATCACCGGAATGCCCCGCGCCTCGGCAAAGGCCGTCAACTCGGCCACCGCCCGTGAATATTGCACGCCTCCCCCAGCGATGATCGCCGGGCGCTTTGCGCCCAAGAGAAGAGCGACAGCCTCCGCCACTTCATCAACATCAGGGGCCTGACGGCGAATGCGATGCACCTTCTCGGCAAAAAACGCCGCCGGATACTCCCACGTCCACCCCTGCACATCCTGCGGCAGCGCCAAAAACGCCGGCCCGCAATCCGCCGGGTCCAGCATCGTGGCCAGTGCCGCAGGCAGCGATTGCACCACCTGCGCCGGATGGGTGATCCGGTCCCAATACCGCGTCACCGCTTTGAACCCGTCATTCAACCCCAGTGCCGGATTTCCGAAATGCTCCAACTGTTGCAGCACCGGATCAGGCAGCCGCGTCAAAAAGGTATCACCGCACAACATCAACATCGGCAATCGGTTGGCATGGGCCAGCGCCGACGCGGTCAACAGGTTCGCCGTCCCCGGCCCCGCACTGGCCGTGCAGAACATGAAACGCTGGCGCAGGTGATATTTGGCATAGGCGGCAGCGGCGAACCCCATCCCCTGTTCATTCTGCCCGCGATACAGCGGCAGGATGTCGCGGGCATCATACAAGGCCTCGCCCAGACAGGTCACGTTTCCATGGCCGAAAATGCCAAAGCCACCGCCACAAAGGCGCGTTTTCACGCCGTCGATTTCGATGAATTGCGCCGCAAGATACCGAATGATCGCCTGCGCCGTGGTCAGCCGGATAGTTTCGGGTTGGTCACTCAAATCATTCTCCAGACACGTCATTGCAGATTGGCCATTGACCCGGTGGGCAAGACAAGGATACGCCTTTTGCAACCGGTTGCAAACAGTTTTTGAAAAGGATCACGCCATGGCTCAGATCGGGATCGGGTTGATCGGCGGCGGATATATGGGCAAGGCCCACGCCGTGGCCCACAGCGCCGTCGGCGCAATCTTTCAAACCACCCTGCGGCCACGTCTGGTGGCCATCGCCGGATCTTCGCCAGCGAGCAGCGCAAGATATGCCGCCGCCTATGGCTTTGAAAAGGCGGCAGATACATGGCAATCGGTGATCAACGACCCCAACGTTCAGGCCGTGGTCATCGCCGCCCCCCAAGCCACCCACCGCGCCATCGCCGAAGCCGCCTTTGCCCTTGGCAAACCGGTGTTTTGCGAAAAACCTCTGGGCGCATCCCTGGCCGACAGCCGCGCCATGGTCGCCGCCGCCGAGGCCGCCAAAGTGGTCAACATGAGCGGCTTCAACTATATCCGCACCCCGGCCTCGCAATTCGCCCGCCGCCTGTTGGCCGATGGCGCAATCGGTGATCCCACATGGTTTCGGGGCGAACATACCGAAGATTTTCTGGCTGACGCCACCACCCCCGCCACATGGCGCTGTCAGGGGCGGCCCAACGGCTGTATGGGCGATCTTTCGCCCCATATGATCAACGCCGCCCGCGCCCTGATGGGACCGATCACCAACCTGTCGGCGCAGATCGAAACCGTGCATCGCGACCGGGGCGGTGTAACCGTCGACAATGACGATCAGGCGCAGATGATGGTGCGTTTCGATTCGGGCGTCACCGGCCATCTGATGTTCAGCCGCGTCGCCACCGGGCGCAAGATGGGCTATGCCTATGAAATCCACGGCACAAAAGGCGCGATCCGGTTCGACGGCGAAGATCAGAACGCCCTGTGGCTGTATGAGATGGACGGCCCAACCGCCACGCGCGGCTTTCGCAAGATCCTGACCGGTCCCGATCACCCCGATTACCTGCCCTTCTGTCAGGGGCCGGGCCACGGCACCGGCTATCAGGATCAGATCATCATCGAAGCCAAGGATTTTCTCGAAGCGATCCACGCAGGCCAGAGCAAATGGCCCGATTTCCGCGAGGGCATGGAAGTAAACCGGGTGATCGAAGCCGCCTGGGCCAGCAATGACACAGGCACCTGGGTGCAGGTCGCCGATTTCTGAAAGGACACCCCAATGATCACCATCGGCAATGCCCCCTGCTCCTGGGGGTCGAATTCGCAGACGATCCGCGCAACCCCGACTGGCGCCGCGTTCTGCGCGAAAACGCCGCCGCCGGATACACGGGAATCGAGCTTGGCCCCGTCGGTTTCATGCCCGAAGACCCCGCCGAACTGGGCGACGCATTGGCAGAACACGGTCAGACCCTGATCGGCGGCGTGGTGTTTCGCGCCTTTCACGATCCGGCCCAATGGGATGATGTGATGGATGGCGCAGTGCGCACCTGCCGCGCCCTTACCGCCCATGGCGCCAAACACCTCGTGCTGATTGATTCCATCTCACCCCGCCGCGCCCCCACCGCCGGACGGGCCGATGAAGCCGAACAGATGGACAACGCCGAATGGGCCGCATTTCGCGACCGGATCGCCACCGTCGCGAAACTGGGTGCCGAGGAATACGGCCTGACCGTGGGCATCCACGCTCATGCTGCCGGATTCATGGATTTCGAACCGGAATTGGAACGCCTGTTGTCGGAAGTGGACGAGGCGCATCTGAAAATCTGTTTCGACACCGGCCATCATTCCTATGCCGGATATGATCCCGTGGCCTTCATGAAGCGCAACATCGGGCGGATCAGCTATATGCATTTCAAAGACATCGACCCGGCGGTAAAGGCCCGCGTCGTGGAAAACCGTACCGGGTTTTACGATGCCTGCGGTCAGGGCATTTTCTGCAATCTCGGTCAGGGCGATGTGGATTTCCCCGCCGTGCGGCAGGTGCTGCTGGATGCCGGGTTTGATGGTTGGTGTACCGTCGAACAGGATTGCGACCCCGAAGGCGCAACCGTCCCGCTAAGCGACGCAAAGGAAAACCGTAACTATCTGCAATCCATCGGATTTTGAGGGTAATATGACAAAGTTGAATTGGGGCATGATTGGCGGTGGCAAAGGCAGCCAGATCGGCCCGGCGCACCGGCTCGGTGCGGGGCTGGACGGTGCATTTTCCATGGTGGCCGGCGCGCTGGATCACAACGCCGACGCCGGGCGCGCCTATGGGGCGGAACTGGGCATCGCCCCCGACCGCGCCTATGGCGACTGGCACGACATGCTGGCCGGGGAAACCGCCCGCGCGGATCGCTGCGATCTGGTGACAGTGGCCACCCCCAACGCCACCCATTTCGAAATCACCAAGGCATTTCTCGAAGGCGGCTTTCACGTGCTGTGCGAAAAACCGATGACGATGACTGTCCAGGAAGGCGAAGACATCGTGAAGATCGCCCGCGCCACCGGGAAAATCTGTGCCGTGAACTATGGCTATTCCGGCTATTCGCTTGTCCGCCACATGCGGGCGATGATTGCGCGTGGCGATCTGGGGGCGGTGCGCGTTGTGGTGGCCGAATTCGCCCATGGCCACCACGCCGATGCCGCGCAGGCCGACAACCCGCGCATCCGCTGGCGCTATGATCCTGCCCAAATGGGCGTATCGGCACAATTTGCCGATTGCGGCATCCACGCCCTGCACATGGCCAGTTTCGTCACGGGGCAAGAGGTGGAGCGGCTGAGCGCCGATTTCGCCTCGACCATCCCATCCCGCCAGTTGGAAGACGACGCCATGGTCAATTTCCGCATGACCGGCGGGGCGGTCGGGCGCCTTTGGACCAGCGCCGTGGCCGTGGGGCGGATGCACGGGCTGAGCATTCAGGTGTTCGGTGAATTGGGCGGGCTGCGGTGGGCGCAGGAACAGCCCAATCAATTGTTCTGGACCCCGACCAATGGCCGGGTGCAGGTGATTGAACGCGGCGAAGCGGGCCTGTCGCCCGAGGCCGACCGCACCAGCCGCGTCACCATCGGCCACGCCGAAGGCATGCCGCTGGCTTTTGCCAACATCTATGCCGATCTGGCCGAAGCGATCCGCGCCGAAAAGACGGGCCGCGCGATTGATCCCGCCGCCAACCTGTACCCCCGCGCCGAAGACGGGCTGCGCAGCATGGCGGCGGTTCATACCGCAGTGGCCTCGGCCAAAGCCGACGGCACATGGATGGACGCCCGCCCGCCGATGATGCGCCCACCTTTGCCGCCCTCGCCGTGATGGGCGATCCGCACTGACACCGGCAACGGGCGCACGCAAAATATCGTGTGGCGCGCTTTGCGCGCCGCCTTTGGATCACACCGGGTTGGGCAGGGCGTGACCGTCGAAAAATGCCACCAGATTGGCCACCGCCATCATCCCCATATCCGTGCGCACCTCTTCGGTGGCCGTTCCAAGGTGTGGGAAAAGAGTGACATTCTCCAATGTCCTGAGCGCCTCTGGCACCTGCGGTTCGAACTCGTAAACGTCCAGGCCCGCCCCGGCAATCCGCCCCGCTTGCAAGGCCGCGATCAGCGCCGTCTCATCCACGATATCGCCCCGTGCGATGTTCACGAACACACCCGTGGGTTTCATCGCTGCAAACACATCAGCATCGATCAGATGCCGCGTTTCCGGCGTCGCGGGAACCGCTGCGATCAACACATCACTTGCCGCCGCGACCTCTGCCAACGATCCAAGCTGGCGCGCAGCCCCCCGCATCCTCAACCTGCGAACGGTTGTAAAACACCACATCCATGCCAAAGCCGAAATGGCACCGCCGCGCAATCGCCTTGCCGATCCGGCCCATTCCGACGATGCCCACGGTCTTGCCGCTGACGTGTTGCCCCAAAAGTTGCGTGGGGTGCCAACCGGCCCATTGCCCGGCCCGCACCATCCGCTCGCCCTCGCCAGCGCGTCGGCAGGTCATCAGCATCAGGGTCATGGCAATATCAGCCGTGGCATCCGTCACGGCCCCCGGCGTGTTGGACACGGCAACCCCCGCCGCCTTGGCCGCCGCCACATCAATATGGTTATACCCCACCCCGAAATTGGCCAATACCCGACAACGTATGTCACCCCGAAAGGCCCCCGCCGTCACCTGATCGCCCAAAGTCGGCAGAATCGCATCATACCGGGCCAGCGCATCGGCCACCGCAGTTTCATCCATCGGTGTGGTGTCATCGCGCAGGGTCACCTCAAACCGCGCCCGGGCGGCGTCCAGCACCGGATCGGGCAGGCGGCGGGTAATCAACAGCGTTTTCATCAGAACATCCTCCCGCCCACGGGCACGTCAAGATCGGGGCGCATCAACACCACTTCACCGTCTTCATCCGGCACGCCCAGCACCAGAACCTCCGACATCACCGGCCCGATCTGGCGTGGCGGAAAGTTGACCACGGCCATCACCTGTCGCCCCACCAGTGCCTCGGGGGTATAATGTCTGGTGATCTGGGCCGAACTTTTCTTTTCCCCCAGATCATCGCCGAAATCGACCCAAAGCCTGATGGCGGGCTTGCGCGCCTCGGGAAAGGGTTCGGCGCGGGTGATAACACCCACGCGAATATCCACCGCCATGAAATCATCGAAACTGATCATTTGCCCAATTCCCGCGACCGGTCTGCCGCCGCCTTGACCGCCCGGGGCAACAGGGCCGGAAACCCGGTTTTGCCGTTCATCAGCACCTCAAGCGCCGCCGCCGTGGTCCCTTGGGGCGAGGTGACGTTGACGCGCAGCTGCCCCGGATCCTCGTGCGAATTCTCGGCCAGCGCCCCCGCGCCCGCCACCGTCGCCTTGGCCAGTTGCATGGCCAGATCTTCGGGCAACCCCTGCGCCACGCCCCCCGCCGCCAGCGTTTCAATCAGGTGAAACACATAAGCCGGGCCAGAGCCGGACACACCGGTTACCGCGTCCATCTGCCCTTCATTTTCCAGACGAACCACCTGCCCCACCGCCGAAAGCAGCGCCTCGGCCAAATCCATGCCGCCCGCACCGGGGCCATTGGGGATGATCGCCGTGATCCCGCGCCCCACGGCGGCAGGCGTGTTGGGCATGGCGCGGATCACCGGGGTTTTGTCGCCTAAAACGCTTTCGTAATGGGCAATCGAGGTGCCCGCCGCGACCGACAGAAACAGGGTTTCGCCATTGCCCATGGCGGCCAATGTGGGCAACGCATCGGCCATCATCTGTGGTTTGACCGCCACCAGAACGATCGCCGGCGCCTTGGGCAGATCGGTGTTCAGGTTCAGCCCGTCGATGCCCCGCAGCCAGTCCGACGGATGCGGATCAATCACCCAGACCGATCCCGCAGGCAATCCGCCCTTCAGCCAGCCCTGCAACATCGCCGAACCCATCTTGCCGCATCCCAGCAACACCAGCCCCCGGTCGCGCACGTCGTTCATGTCCATATCACTGCCCTCCTTGGTCGTGCCGCAGCCTACTGCGCCACGCCACGAGGTAAAGGCGCGATTTTCACAGGGCTACGACCCCGGCAAAGCCAGATTCCGGGCGCGCATCCAGGATGTCATCTGCAACCGGATCAGCGCATTCATATGATAGCTGTCGTATCGCACCCCGGCCATCCGCGCCGCCGTGCGAATGCGCAACTCAAACGGCCCCTCGCGTCCGTCGGTGTCGATCATTGCCACTACCGGCGTTTTGCCGGTCAGGGACGCGGCAAACAGCGCCTGCTGCACGGAATCCAGCGAGGAGCGTTTATCAAGCCCCACCTCGACCACCTGCATATCGGTTTCGCAATCCACCCGGATACGGTGCAGATCATACCCCACGGAATATCCATGGCTGACCTCGACATCGCCCCCAAGGACGAAAGAGCATAGGATCGCGGCAAGTTCGAGTTCATAGGGCATCCCTATAAATAACCCGGACAGCCGCCTTTGTTAACCTTTTGTTAACCTTTTGGTTAATCCGCCGCGTCAGGCCCGGCCATAGGCCTCGGCAATGGCAACCTGCATGGCGTCTTCGGGGGTGCTGTCGCCCCAGGCCGTCAGTTGAAACGCCGGGTAAAACCGCTCGGCCGACAGAACCGCCGCCTTGATCAGCGTGTCAATCTGCTCTGGCCCGGCCATCTGACCACCCGCCAGCACCAGACCATAGCGATAAACCATCAGTTTTTGCGCGGGCCAAAAGGTAAACGCACCCGACCAGCAATGATCGTTGGTGGCGTTCAGCACCTCGTAAAGCTGTGGCAGCCTGTCGTCGGGCGGCTCCATCTCGAAGGTGCAGATCAGGCGCAGGGTTTCGTCATACCCCGACCAGGCCAGGGTGATGGAATATGTCCGCCACTGCCCCTCGACCGCCATCGCGATCTGGTCATCGGCGACGCGGTCAAATTCCCACGCGTGATGTTCCGCCAGGGTTTCGACGATATCGATAGGGTGAAGATCTTCGGACTCGAAGTACTGCTCTGCTAGCGACATGTTGGCCTCGTGTTTTGTTATCGCTGATTTCGGAGCGTCGCCCCCACCACAGCTTGGGTGTTCTGCCTAAGTACGGCGGTGCCTATATGCCGTCCTTACCAGATATGGTGTGGCCAATGGAATCACCTGTAAAGCTTTTTATTGGGGATAAAAGCGGGAAAGCGTGGATAACTGCGCCTGTTGTAGCGTGACAGCAGGTTTTGCAGTATTTTACAGCCTGCCGGGCTTTGTCACGATCCCACCGCGCCGCGGCCGATCCGGGCGGGATCGGGGCAGGCGTGGTCGGCCCGCTCAAACTCCAGCGTGGAATGGGAAATGGCGAAACGTTTCGACAGACAGGCCTTGATGGTCGCCTTGATGTCATCGGCCTCTGACCAGCGGGCCGGGTCAATCACCACATGGGCATCAAGTGCAGCCGCATGTTCCTGCATCTGCCAGACGTGGGCGTGATGAACCTCGCTTACCCCATCAATCGCGGCGACCGCATCAATCACGGCATCGGTGTCGATGTCGGGCGGGCTGCCCAACATCAGCAGACGAATGGTGCCGCCGATTTCACTGAAGGCCAGCCACAGGATATAGGCCGCAATCAAAATCGTGATCGCCGGATCGACCCAGCGCAGATCATAGAGCAAAATCAATGTCCCGCCGATAATCACCGCGACCGAGGCGAGGGCATCGGACAGGTTGTGCAAGAACAGCGCCCGGATGTTCATGCTGCCCTTCTGCATCGAATAGGTCAGCAGCGCGGTCACCGTATCCACGGCCAGGGCCACGGCGCCCAGCACCACGACCAGCCACCCGGCAACTTCGGGCGGGTCGATAAACCGCATCCCCCCTTCATAGATCAGATACACCCCGACGATGATCAGCGTGGTATAATTTATCAGCGCCGCCACCACCTCGACCCGGCCATAGCCAAAGGTCATCCGCCCGTCAGCGGGGCGGCGGGCGATCTTGCGCGCGCCAAATGCGATAACAAGCGATGCGACATCCGAAAAATTGTGCAGCGCATCGGCGATCAGGGCCAGACTGCCCGCCAGTATTCCGCCGACAAGTTGCGCAAAGGTCAGGGCAAGGTTGGCAAAAATCGCCAACGCAACCCGGCGGTCGCCGGAATGTACGTCAAGGTCGTGGTTGTGATCATGGGGCATTGGCGCCTCCTTTCCCCTAACCTAGCGCACCAGCCGCAAGGTAAAGGGGCCGGTGCTGACATCCATTTCCACCAGCGCACCACGATCATAGGTCAGATCCAGGTTCAGCGACTTGAACCGGAATGGCGAAAGATGCCCCGGCCCCGCAATCACGTCATAGGCCATGTTGCAGGTCTTGCGGCTGCCATCGGCCACCGCGCCCCTGGGCGATACCTGAATAACGCGCCGCCCGTCATAAATGCGAAACACCGCCGGACAATCGCCCGCGCCGATCATCCGCGCGAATGCGGCCACCGGATCAAGCACGCCGGCAGGCACCTTGGCGGCATCCGACAGAGCCGTACGTTCGCTTGCCGGGGCCACCGTGACGCCCAGCACCCCGCCTTTTTTCAACAGCACCGAAATCTGGCGCGTTTCACTGGAGGAGCGGCTGTTGCCGGTATATTGCAGCACCCGCTGGCCGGCCTCGGTTGTTACGGGGCGCGAACGCCCCTCAAACACACCGTCACCCACACCCAGCGGCGTGTTATCAAGTGTGGTACGCAACAGGCCCGGCTGAAACTCCAGCGTGCCAAGAACCCGCCCCCCAGCAACGCACGAAAGGTGTCGGCGGCGGCAGGGGCACCTGCGGTCGCAATCAGCGCCCCTGCCAACAGGGCCAGAAACAAAAAACGGGGCCGCAAAACCATGGCGTAACTTTCAACAATAACCGGGCCGTGATGCCACGGCTTATTTGCCGATGATGCCCCGTGCCGACCCGGCAATCAACAACGCAGCATCGGCAAGGGGGGCAACCGGCGGCAAAACGGTGCGACAACACAAATAGCGCGGGTGCCATTCCGGGTCGAACTTGGCCTTGAACCGGCGCAATCCTTCGAAGTTGTAAAACTTGCCACCGCGTTCATAGATCAACGTCCCGAACCGGATCCACAGATCGCCATGTTTCACCCCGCCCGGGTGGGTGACCAGCCCCGCAAAGGGAACCATCCCGAGGCTGAAACTGGCACAGCCTTCATCCTTCAGGCGCAGCATCAGGGCCGTAAACAGGAATTCCATGGTGTTGGGCGGCGCGTCGCCGATGTGGCGCATCAGGTCGATGGCGGCGGTGCGCGATTGTCCAGCCTCAAGGATATTGCCAAAGGCGACGATTTCATCACCCGCGCGCACCACGGCAATGCGGCACCGCGCCAGCCAGGCTGCATCAAACCGGCCCACGGAAAACCGCTTTTCCCGGGCCGCGTGCAGCGCAAGCCATTCGTCAGAGATTGCCCTGAGCTGCGCAATCACCGCCTCGGCATGAGGCGGGCGCAGAATATCAAGGGTCAGGCCGTCGCGCCCGGCACGGGTAAAGGTGGTGCGCAGCTTTTTGCGCGCGGGGCCATCCAGCGAAAAGGCACCGAGGGGCACGACCGCCTCTTCGCCCATCTTGTGAAGCGACAGCCCCATATCCAGAGCGGTCTGGGTGAACGAGGCCGGGGTTTCATAAAACATCGGGCGCGCCCCGGCGGCCCGGGCGGCATCGTGGAACGCCCAGGCCAGTTCGGCCCGGGCGCCGCCGGTTCCGGTCGGGGCGCCAAGGGCGATCCAGGATGCCCCTTTGACCCCATAAGACAGGACCGCGCCGCCATCTTCGGCAAACATCAGCATCTTGTCGCCGGTCAGCGCCAGCATATCACCCCCTTGCCCATGGACGGCAATGATCCGCTGCGCCTCGTCCAGCGCGTCGGGGTCGGGTGCGCGCATCCGTACGCGTGCCGTGCGCAGGGCCGACGACAGCACTGCAAGGGCCAGAACCACAACCGCCGCCAACCCGGCCCGCCCCGCCGTAAGTGCTGGCACATCCTTGCCGAACTGCCACCATGCAACACCGGACGACTCCGCATTCGCATGAACCAGCAGCCAGGTCAGGCCGAGCGCAAAAACGACCGCCACGATCATTCCCACCCATTGCACCGACCACAGCCCCTGGGCAATCCGGGCCGTCCGGGTGAACGCGCCGCCATAGGGCAAAAGCACCACAAGCATGAAGGTGAGCAGCGCAACCCGCTCCATGTCCTGAGTCTTGATCGCCGCCGTCAGAATCCCGACAGCCAAGAGCCAGACAACAATCCAGAAGGCCTGACGTGACTTGCGAAACAGGCTGACCGACAGCACCACCAGAAACGCCCCAAGAATGCTGGACACCAACGCGCCGCCCTCCAGCATCGCCAGAGGCAGGATCGATTCAAGATCTTCCGCCGTCGCCTCGGGGTTGGGCAACAGCCCCGCCAGCATCATGAACAACCCCGACGCCAGCACCAGAAACCCCATGGCGACCGGCACAATGCCCATGCCCGCCGCCAGAACCGGCGCAAGGGCACCCACCCGGGGAAGCCGGCGCCCCGTGACCGACCACGCCTCGACCACCGACATGCCCGCAAGCGCCACAATGAACGGCAGCAAGAAATAGATCAGACGGAACAACAACAGCGCCGTCACCGCGTCGTTCAGGGCAACATGGCCCGGCAAGGCTGCGATCACCACGCTTTCAAATACGCCGACACCACCGGGAACATGGCTGGCGATCCCGACCATGGTGGCGATGGAATAGACGATCACAAGGTTGGAAAACGGCAATGCGCCATCAGGCAGCAGAACATAAAGCACAAGCGTGCCCATGCATATCTCGACCCCGGTAAACACCAGCTGCGCACCAAGTATCCCCAGCGACGGCGCCTTGAGCACGAACCGCCCCAGCCGCAAACGCCCACCCCATATGGCCAGCGCAATCAATATCACCGATGCAAACACCAGAATGACCAGTGACCACAGCCTGACCGTTTCGGGCGCAATCGCCACGATGTCGCGCAAATCGCCCGGGTGCCAGGCCAGCGCACCCAACCCGATCAGCGTCGCGCCGATCCCATAGGACAGGGCCGCAAAGGATGCGATGGCCGCAACGTCATAGGCATCCAGCCCCAGCGCCGAATATATCCTGTACCGCACAGCGCCACCGGAAACCGCGCTTAGCCCGATGGTATTGCCAAAGGCATAGCCCAGAAACCCGCCCATGAGGATCGCGGGCAGCGGCAGGCGTTTGCCGATATGGTGCAGCGCCGACCAGTCATAACCGACCAGCGCGACATATCCCACAACCGTCGCCCCGATCGCCGCAATGATCGAATGCCACGACGCCGCCCGCAGGCTGGCCATCACCTCGTGCAAATTCAGCGGCGACAACAGCCGGTAAAGGGCGTAAGCCCCCGCCGCGAACAATACGACGGTCACAAGAACCGCCGCATGTTTGCGAATGACAGACAGGGCAGAAAGGCCCTGCGCCTCGTCATCGGGTTGGTTCAACGGAGTATGCGTCACCTGTCGTCCTTCATCTCACGGCCCGGGGGCGGGCTGTCAAGCAAGGCTGATAGAGACTGAACCCCGCGAACACCACAAGATGTGACGCCGAAACCGATACACACCGTGGCTTTGCTGCATTGCGCGGACAAAGACGCCCTGCCGTCAGGCGGCGTATACCCCTTCACCGGATTCGTTGCCAACACGCGGATAACACAATCGTCCGAAATCGCCAATCTGGCGGACATGGGGAAACATCGACAGATAAAGCGTCATCAGAACCGGATCAATCCGGCCGGGGTTGATCGCCCCGGGGTGCATGCTTTCCACCTCCACACCATTTGCCAAAAGGGTGCGGTGGGACATGAACCCCAGATGATAGGTCTGAATGGTTGATACGGGGTAAATCTCGATCACGCTCATCCCGTCAGCCATCGAGGAAATGGTTTCAAGCACGGCGTCGGTGCCGTGCTGTGCGCGCACCGAAGGCCCCCGGTTCAACAGCCGCGCGCCCTGCCCCAGCAACAGATCGGGCATTGGCCGCCCAAGGCCAAAAGCATCGGATGCCACCCGGTACATTCTGAGCGGTGACGCCTCCTGTGCGGCGCTGCCCGGCGCCACGGTCATGGCGCCAACCCACATCAGCGGCGCAATTCCGGTGGTGGTTTCCACAAGGGTGCCCGGCAACAGATCTTCGATGGCAACGGGGCCGTCGATGGTGGGAATCAGGGCGCCCCGCCCGAATGCAGAGAACGCACCTTCAAACAGGGGCATGGCCGGCGCCAGTTTGTTCAGGTCATCGAAGTTACCAGCGCGATCAATCCATTGCACCGAAAACCGGCGCGTCGGACGGTGTTCGACACGGGGCGCTGCGCGCCTGCGAACTGTCCATTGGGTAGAGACCGAACCAGAAGCCGCGCCCGGAAGCGCGTGGCGGGAGTATGTCATGCGAGCAGCCTTTCGGTCTGTCCACACTGCATCGGCCCCCACCGAATGTGCAGTTGGTTTGTCAGTCATGGCAGAATCGACCTCCAAAGTCAAAATAATTGTATGAATTCAAAAATTTAGGTTAACAATCCATAGGCTCTGGCCAATACCGTTTCCTGCCCATCATCAGTATTTAGCATGGATCGCACACAATGTGGCGCTGTGCGATCCATCGTTGGCGGCATCGAAACGATTGGCCCGTATCACATACAAAAGGCGCCCATCGGCGCCTTTGCTCTGCATCACGAAATAATCTGAGGATCAGGCAGTGGCGCTGCTGCGTGTATCAACCAATGCCGCCACTTTCGGCATCGCGGTTGCCATCTTGCGGCTTTGCCACGGCATTTTCGGCTGGGGCTTCTTGGTTTCTTCCAGGGCACTCTGCAACCAACGACGCTTGATAGCCATGATCTGTTCCTAACTTTCTGCTCGGGTGGCCGGTTGGGGCCGTTGCTTCATTCGATGATCCTTTTTCGCCTCTGAATCGGGCGGCCCCAAGGCGCATTAAGGTTAACGATTGGTTCATTTCAGGGCCATCAGGGGTAACATCTGGGCAGGTGCGTCGGAATCCCGCCACAATTGGCAGCGCCGCGCCGCAATTCCCCCTGTTAAAGCCGGATAACCGAAATCAGCCTGCCATAATCCGCCTCTCGGCGATGGACGCTGCGCCGATAGGAATAAAACCTGTCCGGCTCGTCATAGGTGCAATGGCGCGTCCATTCCGCCCGCGCGATTCCGGCGCGCCGCAGACAAAACAGCCCGAAGGCCGGCAGATCAAACTGCACCTTGTCCCCCTCGCCCTGGGCAAAAAAACGGGCATGGTCGGGGTCTTCGTCTAAAAAGGTTTCAAGAAATTCAAGGCCAACCTCGTAGTTGCGCTGGCTGATCGCCGGACCGATGACCGCCGCGATCCCCTCGCGGCGTGCGCCCAACGCAACCATTGCGTCAACCGTCGCCTCAAGCACCCCGCCGATCGCCCCCTTCCACCCCGCATGGGCACCGCCGATCACACCCGCCTCGGCATCGGCGAACAACACCGGCTGGCAATCGGCGGTCAATATACCCAGGGCAAGACCCGGCGTGGCGGTGACCATGGCATCGGCCCGGGGCAGTGCGGCACCGTCAAGAGGGCCGGTCACATGAACCACATCGGCAGAATGCACCTGATTGAGGGTGATAAGCGCCTCAGGGGCGACACCCATGGTTTCGGCCACCCGGGCGCGGTTGATCCGCACCACATCGGCCTGATCGGATGAACCTTTGCCGCAATTCAACCCCTGAAACACCCCAGACGACGCACCGCCGCGCCGGGTGAAAAACCCATGGGTCAGCGGCATCAGGCTTTCGGCGGTGATCAGTTCGATGGTCATGCCTCGGTCCCTCCGGGGGCTGGCCCATCGTCCGAGTACAACGCCAGCACCTTGAACAATTGTCCCATTTCTGACGGGTGGGTCAACCGCCGATGCGCCCTGACCAGTGCTTCGATCACCGCATCGTCCCGGCCCCGGGCCAGCGCGCCATGGCGCGGGCCACTGCCCAACCGATCAAGAAAGGCCCCCTGTTCCGTCAACCGCGCCACGCGGCAGGGCACATCCTGCACCATGGGGCCAAAGGCGACATGGGCCGTCAGATCGCAGTGCCCCGGCGCGCTCAGGGGGGCACCTTTTGATGGTCGCGCACCGCCTGAAATGTATCACCCAACGACTGCGCCGCGCCATAATCCACGATCAGCGCCACACCACCCCGGGCCAAAATCCGCCCGCCGATATGCTCGGCCAAAGCCGCGGCGGGGGGCAGATTTCCACCAGATCCCCCTCGGCGGTATCAGTCAGCCGGTCGATCAGCACCGGCGGCGCCACCGGATCGGTCAGGCCAAAGACCAGCGCATCGTCGCGCACCCCGATCACCCGTTCGCGCCAGGCATCACCGCTGCGCAAAAACTGCCGGATCGGCAGGGCGTCGAAAAATTCATTGGCCACCAGAAAAAGCGGTAAATCGGGCAGATCAACAACCGAATCGTGCCAATGGGGCGCATAGCCTGCCAACGCCTGTTCCTGCTGGCCGCGCAGCACCGGCGATGCCTCGACCAGATGCACCTGCATTGCCGCGTGAAACCCCGGCACCCCGCGCGTGGCGCGCAGGGCATCGGCCATCAGCGTGCCACGCCCCGGCCCAAGTTCGGCCAGCGCAAAAGGCGCGGGCGATCCGCGATCCAGCCACGCCTGTGCCAGACACAGGCCGATCAATTCGCCAAACACCTGACTGATATCAGGCGCGGTGATAAAATCGCCCGCCGCGCCAAACGGATCGCGCGTGGTGTAATAGCCGTGTTCCGGGTGGAGCAGGCAGGTATTCATATACTCGGCAATGCTTAACGGACCCTGAATCGCGATCTGGCGCCGCAGGATTTGGTCAAGCGGCGTCACCGTGCCCGGCCCCGTGCCCAGGCAATCAGCGCCAACCCCAGAACAATCATCGGCAGCGACAGAACCTGCCCCATGGACAGGCCCGCACCGCCGAATTGCACCACATATCCCATGGGGTTGGTCGCGGTGATAAACTGGGCATCGGCCTGACGGAACAGCTCGATAAACATCCGCGCGGCGCCATAGCCCACAAGGAACACGCCCATCACCGCCCCCGGCGTTTTCAGCCACCGCGCCCCGAACACCAGCGCAATCAGCAGCGCACCCAGCACCAGCCCCTCAAGCCCCGCCTCGTAAAGCTGCGAGGGATGGCGCGCGCACTGGCCCGCAGCCAACCCGCAATCCTGCGCGGCCTGACCGGGGAAAATCACCCCCAGGGCAAATCCGTGGGCCGCCCCCACAGTTCGGCGTTGATGAAATTCGCCAGCCGCCCCAACAACAGCCCCGGCGGCGTGCCCAGCGCCATAATGTCACCAACGCTCAGCACCCGGATACCGCGCCGCCACGCAAACCACAGCCCGGCCAGCGTCACCCCCAAAAGCCCGCCGTGAAACGACATCCCGCCGTTCCAGATCATCGGGATTTCCCATGGGTTGCTCAGGTAATGGGCCGGTTCGTAAAACAGGACAAAGCCCAGCCGCCCCCCAAGGATGATGCCCAGAATCACGCTGGTGATCAGTTCTTCCACCGCCTCGGGTTCGATCGGGGCCAGATTGCCGGGCCACAGATATTGCCGCCGCACCGCCATCACCGCCAATCGCCACCCCAGAAGGATGCCAACGATATAGGCCAGCGCATACCAGCGCAAAGCAAAGGTAAAACCGCCCAGATCTATTGAAAAAATCTCGGGGTGAATATCGGGGAATGGGATCGCGTGCATCATGGGCGCATGAAACACCCCCAAGTGAGGGCGAAGTCAACCTTGAGAATTGCGCGCCGCCAGACCATATAACACCGGAACACAGACCGGAGAGCACCATGCAGACCCGCAACAAGATATTTGACGACATCTCGCAACTGATGACCAACGCCATGGGCGTGGCACAGGGCGCCCGAACCGAGGCCGAAACCGCGATGAAATCGGTCATGGACCGTTGGCTGGCGGATCGCGATTTTGTAACCCGTGAAGAATTCGACGCCGTGCGCGCCATGGCCCAGAAAGCCCGCGAAGAAAACGATGTGCTGAAGGCCCGCCTTGACGCGCTGGAGCGAACCGAAGACTGAGGCGCGCTTTACGCGTCTTTCTTCAGCCGCTCCTCAAGCACCTCGAACGGTACACCCGGGTCGTCCTTGGCGCCCCGGATCACCAGCGATGTTTTCACGCTGGCCACATTGCTGGCCGAGGTCAGTTGTTCGGTCAGGAATGTCTGAAAGGTTGAAAGGTCGGGGGCGACACATTTCAGAATGAAATCCACCTCACCGTTCAACATGTGGCATTCGCGCACCAGCGGCCAGTCGCGGCAGCGGGCCTCGAACGCCGAAAGATCGGTCTCGGCCTGACTTTGCAGGCCGACCATGGCAAACACCTGCACCTCAAACCCCAGGGCGCGGGAATTGACCGTGGCGTGATAGCCGCGAATATATCCCGCCTCTTCCAGGGTGCGCACCCGGCGCAGACAGGGCGGCGCGGATATGCCGACGCGACGGGCCAATTCCACGTTTGTCATCCTGCCATCGGCCTGAAGTTCGGCAAGAATCATGCGATCGATCGGGTCGAGCTTGGTTGACGCCATGATTTCCTCTGAAAATATTGCCCGAACCTTACGCCAGACAGGCGAACGGCGCAACAATGTTTCAACATTGCGCAACATCCTTAATTCCACTGCACCACGCCCGGGCCGTGGTGGCAAACCGGGCGGCGGGGGGTTTCCCCGCGCGCCAAGCGCCCCTATATCGGCCCGGGAAACGCAGATTTGGGGGCCATCATGGCAGATACGCGACACGTCAAGGTTTTGATCATCGGGTCCGGCCCCGCCGGATATACCGCCGCCGTCTATGCCGCACGCGCGATGCTGTCGCCGGTTCTTATTCAGGGGCTGCAACCGGGGGGGCAGTTGACCATCACCACCGATGTTGAAAACTGGCCCGGCGAAGCCTCGATCATGGGGCCTGACCTGATGGTCAAGATGGAACATCACGCCAAGGAAATGGGCGCCGAGATCGTATCGGATTATGTGTCATCCGTTGACCTGTCCAAGCGCCCCTTCACCGCGCAAACCGACAGCGGCACCACCTATACCGCCGACGCGCTGATCCTTGCCACCGGCGCTCAGGCCAAATGGCTGGGCCTGCCATCGGAAGAGAAATTCAAGGGCTTTGGCGTGTCAGCCTGCGCCACCTGCGACGGGTTCTTTTATCGCGGCGCCGAGGTGGTGGTCGCCGGGGGCGGCAATACTGCCGTGGAAGAGGCGCTGTTTCTGACCAATTTCGCCAGCAAGGTCACGCTGGTGCATCGGCGCGATGAACTGCGGGCCGAAAAGATTTTGCAACACCGCCTGATGAACAATCCCAAGGTTGAAATCCTCTGGGATCACCAGATCGAAGAAGTCACCGGCACCGAAGCCCCCCTTGGGGTCGAAGCGGTGCGTGCCAAACACGTAAAAACCGGCGAGATCACCGAAATTCCCTGCAAGGGGTTCTTTGTTGCCATCGGTCACGCCCCGGCGTCGGAATTGGTGAAAGATCAGTTGGAAACCCAATTCGGCGGCTATGTGGTGACGAAACCCGACAGCACCGCCACCTCGATTCCGGGGGTGTTTGCCGCCGGTGATCTGACCGATCACATCTATCGTCAGGCGGTCACCAGCGCCGGAATGGGCTGTATGGCCGCGCTGGAGGCCGAGCGGTTTCTGGCCGAACACGGCGAACAATCCGGCCTGGACACGACCGAGCCTTTGGGCCACGGCGCCCCCGAGGCGGCAGGCGCCTGATACCTCACCGCTGAATCGAAACGGCACGGCCCGCTCTGCTGTCTTTGACGGCAGGGCGGCTGTTGCCCATTCTCAACACCCAGGTCTCCCCTCACGCGGGCAAAGTTTTTTCTTGCGTCAGCCGGATTTTGATATATTTGTTCATTCGTGAACAAACTTCCGAGTCCCAATGACCACCTCGCCCACCAGAATCGCCTCTGAACAGGAGGATCAGATGTTCCGCCTGCTGCGGCAGCTGGATCTTGTGCCCGGTGCGTCCCAGCGCGTCATGGCGCAGGCCATCGGCGTGTCCCTGGGGCGGCTCAACGCATTGTTGCGACAAGCCAAAGAACAGAGGCTTGTGAGCATCTCGGATCACGACGGGCCCGACAAACGGGCGCGCTATGCCTACGCCATCACCGCGCGCGGGGCGACGGAAAAGAACCGCCTCACCGATCAATTTCTGGCCCGCAAGTTTGCCGAATACGACGCACTTCATGCAGAACTGACCGGCACCGCTTCGGGCCTATCCCCTTTCAAACACAGGACCAAATTCATGCAAAACAACCTGGCACCCATCCCAGAGCTTTACGTGTCGCTCGACAGTGCGCAAAAACTCAAAATGGAAGCGGCCGATCTCATGTCATGGGATCTGACCCCACGCCAGATCTGCGATCTGGAGCTGTTGATGAACGGTGGCTTCAACCCCCTGAAAGGGTTCATGAGCGAGGCCGATTACGACGGTGTCGTCGCGAATATGCGTCTGGCCGACGGCGCGCTGTGGCCGATGCCGATCACCCTGGACGTGTCCGACAAATACGCAGACACCGTTGAATTGGGTCAGGACATCGCCCTGCGCGATCAGGAAGGCGTTATTCTGGCAACCATGACGATCACCGACAAATGGGTGCCCAACAAATCGAAAGAGGCCGAAGGCGTCTTTGGCGCCGACGACAGCGCCCACCCCACCGTCAACTATCTGCACAACCAGGCCGGCAATGTGTATCTGGGCGGCCCGATCACCGGCATTCAGCCGCCCGTGCACTATGATTTCAAGGCCCGCCGCGACACGCCGAACGAATTGCGCGCCTATTTCCGCAAGATGGGTTGGCGCCGCATTGTCGCGTTTCAAACCCGCAACCCGCTGCACCGCGCCCACCAGGAACTGACGTTCCGCGCGGCGAAAGAGGCGCAGGCCAACCTGTTGATCCATCCCTCGGTCGGCATGACCAAGCCGGGCGACGTCGATCACTTCACCCGCGTCCGCTGCTATGAGGCGGTGCTGGACAAATATCCGTCGGCCACCACCACCATGAGCCTGCTGCCCCTGGCCATGCGCATGGGCGGCCCCCGCGAGGCGTTGTGGCACGGGTTGATCCGCAAGAACCACGGCTGCACGCACATCATCGTTGGCCGCGATCACGCCGGTCCGGGCAAAAACAGCCAGGGCGTTGATTTCTATGGCCCCTATGATGCACAGGAATTGTTCCGCAAGCATCAGGACGAAATGGGCATCGAAATGGTCGATTTCAAACACATGGTCTATGTGCAGGAACGCGCCCAATACGAACCCAACGATGAAATCGCGGATCGCGACAATGTCACAATCCTCAACATCTCGGGCACCGAATTGCGCCGTCGTCTGTCCGAGGGCCTTGAAATCCCCGAGTGGTTTTCGTTCCCCGAGGTCGTCAGGGAATTGCGCCGCACCAAGCCGCCGCGCAGCCAGCAGGGTTTCACCGTGTTCTTCACCGGTTTTTCAGGATCGGGAAAATCCACCATCGCCAACGCCTTGATGGTGAAACTGATGGAAATGGGTGGCCGTCCGGTGACACTGCTTGACGGTGATATCGTGCGCAAGAACCTCAGCTCGGAACTGGGGTTCTCGAAAGAGCACCGTGATCTGAACATCCGGCGCATCGGGTATGTTGCCTCGGAAATCACCAAGAACGGCGGCATCGCCATCTGCGCCCCCATTGCACCCTATGCCGCGACACGCCGCGCGGTACGCGAAGATGTCGAAACCTTCGGTGCCTTTGTCGAAGTCCACGTGGCCACCTCGATCGAGGATTGCGAAGATCGTGATCGCAAGGGGCTGTATAAACTGGCCCGCGAAGGCAAGATCAAGGAATTCACTGGCATTTCCGACCCCTATGATGTGCCTGAAAACCCTGAACTGCGCGTGGAAACCACCGGTATCGACGTTGACCATTGCGCCCACAAGATCCTGCTCAAGCTTGAGAGCATGGGCCTGATCGGCATGAGCAACTAAATCGGCCGTCATATACAAAACGAAACGCCCCGGATCATCTCCGGGGCGTTTTTGCATCTGGTCTGACGACACTGAGCGTCTACCCGGCGGGCAGCAGCCCCCGCCCCTTCAACAAAGGCTCTACCCCCGGCATCCGCCCGCGAAACGCGGTATAAAGCGCGGCGGCATCCTTTGATCCGCCCGCCGACAGGATGTGTTTTTCCAACGATTTCGCCATCTCGGGGTCGAACGGGCCACCTGCTTCCTGAAAGGCATCAAAGGCGTCGGCGTCCATCACTTCGGACCACATATAGCTGTAGTATCCCGACGAATATCCATCCCCCGCAAAGATATGGGCAAAATTCGGCGTGGCATGGCGCATCCGAATGGCGCGGGGCATCTGGATATCCTCCAACACCTCAGCCTGAAGCGCCATGGGATCGCCCGGCGCATCCTCCAGATCATGAAACGCCAGATCCACAAGGGCCGAGGCGACATATTCGACGGTCGAAAACCCCATGTCATAGGTCGAAGCCGCCAGCAGACGCTCCAGCAATTCCTTGGGCATCGGTTCGCCGGTTTCGGCATGGGTGGCAAATTCACCCAGAACCTCTGGCACCTCCAGCCAGTGTTCATAAAGCTGGCTGGGCAGTTCCACGAAATCCCGCGCCACGGATGTGCCCGAAATCGATTCATAGGTCACATCCGACAACATCTGATGCAGCGCATGGCCGAACTCGTGAAACAACGTGCGCGCATCGTCATAGGACAACAGCGCAGGCGCGCCCGCATCCGGTTTGGCGAAATTGCACACATTGATCACATGGGGCCGGATATCCCCGGCCAGCTTTTGCTGGCTGCGCATGGCCGAACACCACGCGCCAGAGCGTTTCGACCCTCGGGCAAAATAATCACCAATGAACACGGCCAGATGTTCGCCATTGCGCGTCACATCCCACGCCCGGACATCGGGGTGATACATCGGCACATCGAGGCGCGAAAATTCCAGCCCGAACAATCGGTTGGCACAAGAAAATGCCGCCTCGATCATCCGATCCAGTTGCAGATAGGGTTTCAGCGCGGCCTCATCCAGATCATGTTCGGCGGCCCGGCGTTTTTCCGAATAATAGCGCCAGTCCCAAGGCTCCAGATCGCCGTTCGCCCCGTCATTGTGCATCATCGCGGTCAGGCGCGTGGAATCCGCCTCGGCGGCGGCGCGGGCCGGTTCCCAGACCTTCATCAACAGATCGCGCACCGCTTGCGGTGTGCCGGCCATTTCGGTTTCCAGCTTGTATTCGGCAAAGGTGTCATAGCCCAAAAGCCCCGCGCGTTCGGCCCGCAGGGCAAGGATTTCACCGGCAATATCGCGATTGTCCGTCTCACCCCCGTTGGCCCCGCGCGACACCCATGCCTCATAGGCGCGTTCGCGCAGATCGCGGCGGGGTGAAAATTGCAGGAACGGCACAATCAGCGACCGTGACAGGGTAATCACCGGGCCATCCACGCCCTTTTCACGCCCTGCCGCCCGGGCACTGGCCACCACGAAACCGGGCAAGCCTTCGAGATCGCCCTCGTTCAGTTCCATGAACCATGACCGTTCATCGGCCAGCAGATTCTGGGTGAATTGCGTGCCCAAAACGGCAAGGCGCTCTTTCACCACGCCCAGACGGTCACGGGCAAGCCCCTCCAACTGGGCGCCCTGGCGCACGAAACTGCGCCGGGTCAGCATCAGAACCCGCTGCTGTTCCTCGGTCAGATCAAGGGATTCGCGTTGCAGCCAAAGCGCCTCGATCCGCGCGAACAATTCGGTGTTCATGGTAATTTCCGACCCATAAGCGGCCAGCTTGGGCGAAAAATCGCGCTGCAACGCTTCGCGCGCCGGGTTCGAATCGGCCCCGGCAAGGGTATAGAATACGCCCAGAACTTGGCTCAGCTTGCGCTCTGCCAGTTCCAGCGCCTCGATGGTGTTGGCGAATGTCGGTTCGTCGTGGTGCCCGCTGATCTTGGCAATATTGGCGCGCGCCTCGTCCAGCGCCGCGTCGCAGGCGGGGCCGAACTGATCGTCGGTGATGTCGGCAAACGGGGGCAGGCCGAACGGTGTTTGCCAATCGTCAAGAAGAGGGGTGGTCATGGGCATGGCTCCGGTTGGTGTTTCCCTTTACCTAGGGTGCTGGCGCCCCGCGTGCCACCCCTTGCCCGTCGCCGCAGACAGGACAATCGGCGCGCCGGGTCAGCGTGATCACCCGGTTTTCGGCAAAAAGCGCATCCCAGATCACCATGCGCCCGCGCAATCCCTGCCCCGCGCCGGTGATTTCCTTGATCGCCTCGCCCGCCATCATCGTGCCGATCATGCCCGGCAAAGGCCCCAAAACGCCCGCCTCAGCACAGCTTGGGGCAAGATGGGGCGCCGGCGCTTCGGGAAAGATACATTGATAACAGGGCGCGCCACTGGCCGGATGAAAGGTCGAAACCTGCCCTTCCCATTGGGTCAGCGCGCCCGAAATCAGCGGCAGGCCCAGTTCGGCGGCAACGCGATTGGCCAGATACCGGGTGGCGAAATTATCGGTGCCATCCAGAATCAGATCGTAATCGGCAAACAAATCCCGCGCGATATCCTCGGTCAGGCGCCGGTGATAAGGGCGCAGATCGGCCCATGGGTTCAGCGCCTTCATCGCGGCCTCGGCGGAAAACACCTTGGGCATGCCGATCCGCGCGTCGGTGTGGATGACCTGCCGTTGCAGATTGCTTGCCTCGACCACGTCGTCGTCAATCACCCCGATGGCGCCAACCCCCGCCGCCGCCAGATAAAGCATCACGGGCGAGCCAAGCCCGCCAGCGCCGATCACCAGCACGCGCGCCTGTTTCAGCGCCCGTTGCCCCGGCCCGCCAATTTCGCGCAGCATGATGTGCCGGGCATAGCGTTCAAGCTCGGTCTCGCCAAAGGCCCCGGTGGGGGCCGGGGCGGGCCGGTTTTCAGGGCGCACCCGCGCCCTGAGCCGCCGCAGCCCGAAGGAATAAAGCCAGACCAGCGCCACCAGACCGGCCAGCACCAACCATTCGCCGGCCGATCCGCCCGTGGATTCGCGCAAGGGGTGCCCGACGGGCAGCGCGAACTGCACCCCGAGGACGGCAAGAAACAGCAGCCCAACCATGCCCTGGCGCGCCGCCACGGGCATTTTCACCAACGCGCCAATGCCCCACAGCACGGCCCCAAGAATCAGAACCATTACCATCCCGCAGGCCCGCAGCAAGGTTTACGCAGGACAGGAAACCGGGTGACGTTCATTCTTTCCAATCCCTTGCATCGGTCCTGACAGGCAAACCGCAATCGTTTTTCAGCTTCCGGTCGATCCGAACCCACCTGCCCCGCGCGTTGTTTGCTGGCTGAACTCATCAACCACGTCGAACGCGGGGCGCACGATCGGAACGAAAACCAACTGGCCAATCCGCTCTCCGGGGCGGATTTCGATGGGTGGCGCACCCGCCGGATTGCGGTTCCAGACACTGATCAAAATCTCGCCCGCATAATCGGGATCAATCAGGCCAATTGTATTTCCCAGAACAAGGCCCTTCTTGTGCCCCAACCCGGATCTTGGCAGCACAAGACCAGCCACCGCAAGATTATCAAACGAGATCGCAATCCCGGATTTGATCAGAACAGCCGCCTCCTGGGCCTTGATCGCCTGAACATCATCGACGCAGGCAAACAGGTCTACGGCCGCTGCGCCTTTGGTCTGAAACCGCGGTAGCCCCCAATCGAACACTCTTGGGTCCAAAACCTTGATCTGCATTCCAACCCTCCGACGGCCCACGCGCATTCATATGTGCCTGCCCTGCGCTATTCAACCAAGGCCGGGCCTTCAATTACTTAATTGCCAGAGGCATCCTGCGCCACCTCGTTGGCGACGGGATCATGGGCATCATCCGGCGCCCCCGGAAACAGCCGCGCCACCATACGGCCAAAGCTGTCAACATAGGTCAGCACCACCGGCACCACCACCAGCGTCAGAATGGTGGACGAAATCAGCCCGCCGATCACCGCATGGGCCATGGGCGCGTTCTGCCCCGATCCCTGATGGATGTTCAGCGCCAGCGGCAGCATCCCGAAAATCATTGCCAGCGTCGTCATGATGATCGGGCGAAACCGCGTCTGACCCGCCTCAAGCAAGGCATCATAAAGGTTCATGCCACCTTCGCGCACATGCTGATTGGCGTTGTCCACCAACAGGATCGCGTTTTTCACCACCAGCCCCATCAGCATGATGAACCCGATCATCGAAAACATATTGAGCGTCGATCCCCCGACCAGAAGGCCCAGCATGACCCCGACCAACGCCAGAGGCAGGGCAAACATGATCGCCACGGGTTGCAGGAAACTGCCGAATTGCGAGGCAAGAACAAGATAGATGAAAATCACCGCCAGCGCCAACGCCGAGGCGGCGGCGGTTGCGGTTTCGGCCAGCTGCTCGGCATCGCCGCCGGTCGTCACGCGATACCCGATAGGCACGTCAAGATCGTCCATCGCCGCCTGTACCTTTGGCATCACGTCGCCCAAAGTGACCCCCGACAGGTTTGCGCTGACCAGCACCTGACGCGACAGGTCGCGCCGCTTGATTTCCGATGGCCCAAAAGATTGCACGATGTCGGCCACCTGATCCAGCCGCACCATGCCGGAACTGCCCGTCGCACCGCTTTGCGCCACAGGCAGGGCGCGCAACACCTCAAGATCGTCACGCATTTCGGCAGGCAGACGCACGGTAACGGTAAAACTGCGCCCGTCGGGCGAGGTCCAGTCGCTTACGTCGTCGCCGCCCAGCATCGGGCGCAGTGTGGCGCCGATCTGTTGCAGGGAAACGCCAAGATCGCTGGCGGCATCCCGGTTGATCCGAACCCCCAGCACCGGCTGCGCGGCATCCAGGGAAGATGTCACATCCTCCAGCCCGTCGATGGTTTGCAACGCCCGTACCAGACGGTTTGACAACGGCCCCAGCACGTCGAGGTTATCACCATACAGGTTGATCTGAACCGGCGCGGCAACACCCCCCAGACCGCCCGCCGCGCCGATGGTCACATCCACCCCGGGGATGCGCGCCAGGGCCTGGCGGACGGGGGCGGTCATATCCTGCGGGCTGCGGGTGCGTTCGGACGGGCCAACCATGGTGACGGCAACAGTGGCGGCATTTTCGCCCCCATTGGACGAGGCGCCGTTGATCGTCGCATATGTCCCGGTGACTTCGGGGAAAGCGCGCAACACACTGTCGATCTGGCGAATCTTGGCCGCTGTGTAATCCAGCGATGAACCCACCGGCGTTTCCACCTCCACCTGAAATTCGGAATTGTCCACGGCGGGGGCAAATTCGGCCCCAACCAGTGGCACAAGGAAGAAACTGCCAACGAATGCCAGAAACGCAATCAGCAGCGTGGTGACGCGGTGCCGCAAGGACCACCGCAAAACCGAACGATACCCCAGTGCCAGCCGGTCAAAGAAATCGCCGAACTTCTGCACCTGCCGCCCCACAAATCCGCGCTTGGCCCCGGGGTGCGCCGACGGGTCATACCAGACCGCCGACATCATCGGATCAAGAGTGAAGGCGACAAACAGCGAAATCAGCACCGACACCGAAACGGTGATGCCAAATTGCAGGAAAAACTTGCCGATGATCCCTTCCATGAAGGCCACAGGCAGGAACACCGCAACAATCGACAGGGTGGTGGCCAGCACGGCAAGGCCGATTTCGTTGGTCCCGTCCAGCGCGGCCTGCCGGTGCGTCTTGCCCATATGCAGATGCCGCATGATGTTTTCACGCACCACGATGGCATCGTCGATCAACAGACCGATGGCAAGGCTCAGCGCCAGAAGCGTCATGATGTTCAGGGTAAAGCCAAGGAAATACAGCACCGTCATCGTGCCGATCACCGAAATCGGCAGGGTCAGGCCAGTGATAACGGTCGAACGCCATGAATTGAGGAACAGAAACACGATCAGCACGGCCAGAACCGCGCCTTCAACCATCATGTTCTGCACCCCGTGATAGCTTTCCTCGACCGGTTTGGCGTTGTCGCGCACCACCTCGACCTTGACCCCCTCGGGCAGATCATCGTTCATCAGCGCAACCGCCGCCGCGCGGATTTTTTTGGCCACCTCAACCGTGTTGGCGCCCTGTGTCTTGACCACATCCACCGCCAGTGCCGCTTCGCCGTTCAACAGGGCGATACTGTTTGCCTCGGCCTCGCCATCCACCAATGTGGCGACATCGCGCAGGCGCACCGGCTGACCGCCCCGGCGCGCAACGATGATATCCAGAAAATCGGCGCTGTTGATGATCCGGCCTTCGACCTGAATCGATTGTTTCTCAAGGCCTTGCTGGATTGCACCGGCGGGCAGATCCTGATTTTCCTGCCTGAGGGCCGCTGTCACCTCGGCCACACCCACCCCAAAGGCGGTCAGGCGGTCGGGGTCGATCAAGATATTCAACTGGCGCGGAATGCCCCCCACCACGCTGGCGCGCCCGACCCCCTGAATGGACGAAAACCGAGGCTCGATCACGTCTTCGGTCAGGGCGGTCAGATCGCGCAACGACATGGAGTCGGCGCTGACGGCAAGCGAGATAACCGGCAGTTCCGAAGGGTCGAATTTGAACAGCAACGGATCATCGGCATTGTCGGGAAACTGGCCGGAAAGCCCGCCCATCTTGTCGCGCACATCCTGCATGGCGATCGAGCTGTCCACGTCCATGTCAAAGAACAGGATCACCATCGCCTGCCCCGCGCGCGATGTGCTTTGAATGTAATCAATGCCGCTGATCGTGTTCACCGCCTCCTCGATGGGTTCGACAACGTCGCTTTCCACCGCCTCGGGGGCCGCCCCGGGATAGCTGACCACCACAGCGACCACCGGGAAATCGACATCGGGCAATTGTTCGATGGGCAGACGCATGAAAGAATAGCTGCCGATCACCAAAAGCGCGGCCATGATCATTGTGGCAAAGACGGGTGCGTTGACGCTGATACGGGTCAGGAACATTGGCTTATTTCCCCACGATCTCAACAGCGTCGCCATCGGCAAGCTCTGGCAGGGGCGCGGTGACAACCTTTTGACCGGGCTTTAACCCTGATATGATCCGGGTCAGGCCCCCCGCCCATTCGCCGCCCGTTTCAACCGGCTGCGCGCGCAGATGATCGCCGTCAATGACCAACAGGTGATGGCCCTGCGCATCTTCGCGCAAGGCGCCCGTGGGCACGGCCAAAGCGTCTTTCTCCTCTTGCACAACGATCTGGCCGGTGGCGAACATACCGCCCAACAGAACGTGATCCGCGTTGTCGATCAACACATATACGGGGATTGTCCGCGTGCCTTCCTGTGCCACCGGGTTGATCCGTGTCACCTTGCCGGTGAACGACCGGCCCGCGATTCCGTCAACCTTGACGGTCACGTTCTGACCCCGCTGCAACAACGATCCGGCCCCGACCGGCGCATTCGCCTGCATTTCAACCGAGGTAAGATCAACCACCGTAACCAATGCCGCGCCAGTGCCGACATATTGCCCCGGTTCGACCGCGCGGGCCGAAATCACCCCATCGAAAGGCGCGCGGACCGTGGCGTTGCGCAGCCGCAGTTCTGCCCCCGAAACCTGATCCTGCAACGCGCTGACGCTGGCGCGCAGCCCGCGCACATTGCTTTTCGCCTCGTCAAAGTTAGAGGTCGTGGTGATCCCGCGATCAACCAGCGCCTGCGCGCGTTCCAACTTTGCCTCGGCCAGTTCAAGTTGCGCCTTGGTCGCGGCGGCATTGCTTTTCATCTGGTCAAGTTCCAGCGTCAGCGTTTCGATATCGACCTGCACCACCACATCATCGGCCACGACACTGTCACCGGGCCGCACCTTTACCTCTTCGATACGGCCGCTGACCTGCGCCGAAAGCTGTGCCTGGCGCACCGGATCAAGCGTGCCGATCACCTTGACGGTACGCTGCAATGTCATCGGTTGCAGGGTCGTCATCTCGACCGTGTTCACCTGCATCACCGGCGCGGATGCCTCGGGCAGTGCCGCTGTATCTGTCGGGGTCGCGCCTTTCTGCGCGGCAAAATAGGCGTATCCAGCCCCCGCAACCACAAGCAGCCCAAGAATGATCCACGGCCACTTGCGCCGCTTTTGCGGCAGGCCCGCAGCGGTGCGGCGCGCACGCTCGGCCTCGCCCTTGCTCATCGCCCAATCGGGCTTGGCGGGGGTTGCGTCGCGGTGGTGTCTGGGCTGGATCGGCGCGCCACGGGCGATCTCCTTGAATTAGATGTGGAATTGCGCAGGCAAAAGGCTGTCGCTGCGCCTGCCCGGCTGCATCGAAACAAGGGCGGTCCGCTGTCAAACCGCCCCTTTTCCCTTTAGGCCAAGCCGACCCACTTGCCGGCCTCGGCCTCATCGTCCGCATCAAACAACCGCATTTCGAACGGCATCATCGGCGCCACCCCTGCAACCATGGTCTTTATCCACGTTGGCGCGCCAACGATGGCATAGCGCCCCACATGGGTGATCGCGCCCATCTTCGAGCCGATGAACGACCCGTCCATGAGGATAGCAGGATCAAAGCCACCATAGTCGGTAAACTTGGCAAGCAGGTTGATTTTCCCGTCCCCGTCAAGGATCGGCCCCAGTGGCTCCATCACCTTTTGCAGATCGTCCGTGGTGATCATCCCGTCGATCTCAAACGCGATGACCCCGTCCGTGCCATCCGCCAAAAGCGTCACGCCACGGCCAGCGGCCCGGTCTTTGGCGGGGGGCAGGTCAGCGGCGAATGCCTCGGCGGCGGCAACATCAGAGGAACCGAACGTCTTCATGTCGATCATCGGCATGATCGGGTCTATCCATTTCAGCACGGCCGCGAAGGCCTGAAGATCCGTCACAAGCGCCATTTTCGCGATTTTCGCCCATTGGGCCAAAAGGCCGAATTCGAACTTCATATCCTCGGCAATGGCACCGGCAGTAACGTCCTTCCAGCCTTCGGCCCGGATGATCAGGCCCAGCGGGTGCTGCCCTTTCAAGGCCGGGGTCAGCGTGCGCTCCATCGTTTCGATGTCGCTCTTTTCCAGAACGCCCTGAAGGGTCACTTCCCAAACGTTTGGTTTCAGTTCTTTTACGGTCAGCATGATGTTTCCTTTCTGCTTTCGGTAAGGTGAACCGGGCGGGTTCCCGCCCTGCCATGGCTCAGTCGCCCGCGATTGCGCGCAGCATGAGACGGTATTCGGTGGGGTTGGACAGTGTGATACTGCCCTGGGGCAAGCCCAGCAGCCGGTCGATCAACGCGCCTTCGGCCTCCATCCGGGTGTTCAACAGCATGGTCGCCCCATCCAGATCACCGGCCTCGGCCCTTTGAACCGCGGCTTCGGCCACCCCGCGCCGCCCTTGGGACAGCGCCGTGATCGTTTCGGCAACCAGTTCCGTGTCGGTCACGGTGAAACTGCCGTCTGCAACACCTTCGGCGATCATCCCCTGCAATACAGGCAATGCGGCGGCGCTGGCGGCGCGCGAAATGCGATGGAACAGAAAATCATTTCCCGGGCGCACCATGACATCCATAAAGAACCGCATCTGCGGCGCCTGCGCCGCCTTCCAGCGGCTCGTCTCGGCCAGAAACGCGTTGAACCGCGCAAGCGCGCCACCTGAGGTGCCTGCCCGGGCGGTCTCGGCAGCGGTCAAGGCCTGATTGGTGAACCGTTCGACCACACCGTCAAGCAGATCCTCTTTCGCCGCAAAGTGGTGATAAAACCCACCTTTCGACATACCCGCCCCGGCAATCACATCGGCAATCGTTACATCTTCCCAGCCACGGGCAAAAAACATCTCTTGCGCCGCGTCCAGAATATGCGCCCGACGCGTTTCGGGTGCCAAGCGCTGGCGCTTGGGCATCGACGCCACGGCATCTTTTGAAGTGTTCATTTTTCGCCCCGAATACAAACCGACCGTCGGTATGTAAGGATGTCACCGCGAACCGTCAAGTGCCCGACCATGCATTCGGGGCGGTTGCCGCCATTGGCGCGCGGTTTCGCCAAAACACTTTCGCAAAAACCTGAATCACCGAACACGGCCTGAAATCAGAGATTTCAACGCGCTGGGTGATGGTGAATGCTTTGGAAACTGCGAGAAACGCTTAGTCGCCCAATGCGTCGGCCAGCCGTCGCGCCAGACCTGCGGCCACGGCGTCTTTGCTCATCCGGGGCCATGGCTCGGCGCCGCTGTCGCTGATCAGGGTCACCGCGTTTTCCGCCCCCCATGATGCCGGTTGCGGGTGACACATCATTGGCGACGATCCAGTCACACCCCTTGCGCGCCCTTTTGGCGGTTGCATGGGCGATCACATCTTCGGTTTCGGCGGCAAAGCCTACCACCACCCCCGGACGCCCGGTTTGCATCTGCGCCACTTCGGCCAGAATATCGGGGTTTTCGCCAAAGCTCAGGCTGGGCAATCCGCCCTTGGTTTTCTTGATCTTCTGATCCGACGCGCCCACAACATGCCAATCGGCCACCGCCGCGGCAAACACCGCCGCATCGGCGGGCAGCGCGGCAATCACCGCATCGCGCATCTGGCGCGCGGTTTCCACCGCCACCACATCGGCCCCCACGGGCGGCGGCACCTGCGCCGGGCCGGTTACGAATGTCACCCTTGCCCCCAGATCCAACAGCGCCCGGGCCAGCGCCGTGCCCTGCGCGCCGGACGAACGGTTGGCGATATAGCGCACCGGATCAATCGGTTCGTGGGTCGGCCCCGATGTCACCAACACATGACGCCCTTTCAACGGGCCATCACCAAAGGCATTTTCAATCGCCGCGACAATCTCCAACGGTTCCGACATGCGCCCGGGGCCGTGTTCGCCACAGGCCATATCGCCCTCGTTCGGGCCACAGACCAAAATGCCATCGCCCCGCAGAATGGCCAGATTGCGCTGATTTGCCGGATGATTCCACATCCGCACATTCATGGCAGGCGCAATCAGCACCCGTTTGTCCGTCGCCATCAGAACGGTAGAGGCCAGATCATCGGCATGCCCCCCTGCCATCTTGGCCATCAGATCGGCGGTGGCCGGGGCCACCACCACCAGATCGGCAGCGCGGGACAGTTCGATATGGCCCATCTCGGACTCGGCGGTCAGATCGAACAGCTCGGTAAACACCTTTGCCCCCGCCAATGCCGACACCGACAGGGGGGTCACAAATTCATGGGCGGCGCGGGTCATCACCGGGGTGACGCGCACCCCGCGTTCCCGCAACCGGCGTATCAGATCCAGCGATTTGAACGCCGCGATTCCGCCGCCGATGATCAAAAGGATATGTTTGCCCTGCATCATCTCTCGCCCATCTGTTTCGCATGATCCTAGGGCGTTGCACCGAAACAGGCAATCGCCCCACCGCTCAGCGGAACGCGTCGCAGGGATCACCCCGGTCGGGCGCATTGGCCAGGGTCAGCACGTCATAGGGCTGTACCTCGGTCGGGGCGGTTTCCAACTGGCCGATAGACAGGATTTTCAGATCGGGCATGGCGGCGCGCAAGGCCACCGGCATGCCCCAATCGGTGCGTGCGTGGCCGTTGCCGGTGAACACCGCAACGGGCGGGCCGACCGCCACCAAAGCGGCCACAACCGCGCGGGCCAGGGCAGCATCGCGCAGGCGCTGCGCCTCGACCATGCCGGGCAGCATGGCATCGGGCAAAGCCCCGCAATGGGCATCAGCCTGAAGCGATTGGCGGGCCTCCTGCTCAAGCCGGGGCAGCGGCACATCCAGCCCGAAAATTGCCGCCGCATCCCCCATGGCCGCCGCCGCCCCCTGCCCCACGGCAAGGCGCAACTGATCACGCCCCACGTCACCGCCGAAAATCTCTGCATCGGGGGCGGCTGCAAATATCGGGGCGTACATGGTGAAATCGGGCCAGCCACGCGCGCTCCATTGTGTCACCGCATCGGTTGCGCCCGATTGTGCGGCGGCGTCGGCCAAAGCCGGGGTCAGCATTTCAAACACCAGCGCCCTTGGCGCCAGCCGCGCCACCCATCCGGCCTGATTGGCGTGGTGGGTGGGGTTATCGTGGACCTCGCCCATGATCACCACATCATACCCGCCCAGCGCGACCGAACCGGGCGCCACCGTCACCGGCCAGCCGCCCGCCACGCACAACAGCAGGGCCAGCGGAACAACCGCCCTCACCCGATCAGATCCAGAACATCCTGCGAATGCCCCTCAAGGCTCTGACGCATCTTGCCAAACGCCGCCGCCTCAAGCTGACGCACGCGTTCCTTGCTCAGGCCCAATTCGTTTCCGAGGGATTCCAGCGTGCGCCCGTCATCGCGCAATTTGCGTTCGCGCACGATAAACTGTTCCCGCGCGTTCAACTGCGCCATCGCCGACAAAAGCCATTGGCGCAGGGTGTCCAGATCCTTGTCACGCGCAACCGCTTCGTCGGCCTGTTCTGATTCATCCTCAAGGGCGTCGATCCATTCGCGCCCTTCATCCTCGGCGCTTTGAGTGGCGTTCAACGAAAAATCCGACCCCGAAAGCCGCCCGTCCATCATTTCGACATCGCGCAGCGGCACGCCAACCTCGGTTGAAATCATCTCGCGCAGGCGATGCTTGTCGGGCTGTTCGCCCCGCGCGGTGGCTTCGCGCTCCAGCCGGGCCTGAACCCGGCGCATATTGAAAAACAGCGATTTCTGCGATGAGGTCGTCCCGGTGCGCACCATCGACCAGTTGCGCATCACATAATCCTGAATGCTGGCCTTGATCCACCAGACCGCATAGGTTGAAAACCGCACGCCGCGATCAGGATCGAATTTATCAGCCGCTTTCATCAGGCCCAAAGATGCCTCCTGGATCAGGTCATTCATGGGCGCGCCATAGCGGCGGAATTTGGCGGCCATGGAAATCGCCAGCCGCATATATGCTGTGATCAACCGGTGCAGCGCCTGTTCGTCACGCTGGTCGCGCCACGCATAGGCAAGGCGCAGTTCGGTTTCGGCATCCAGAAGCTCGGCCTTCATGGCACGGCGGGGCAAGGTCTGATCGTTGAAGCCATCAAGGGCCATGGCAATATCCCCCAGTTGCGACCCGGCACACCGGGCGGTAGTGAACATTTACAAACAATATACAGTGCAGGAACGCCGCCGGATCAAAGAAAGTTGCCTATGACATTGCCTAAACTTTCCCTCGTGCTAGGGGGCGCCAGTTCCGGGAAATCGGATTTTGCCGAAAAACTGGTGTGTTGCGCGCCGTTACGGCGGGTCTATATCGCGACGGCGCAGGCGTTTGACAGTGAAATGCGCGACAAGATCGCGGCCCATCGCACGGCCCGGGGGCCGGATTGGCACACGATCGAGGCGCCCCTTGATCTGGCCACGCCGCTGGCCGCTGCCGCGCCGGGCGATGTCGTGCTGATTGATTGTCTCACCCTGTGGCTGAGCAATCATCTGCTGGCGGGATCGGACATCACCGCCACCTGTGACGCACTGCTTGCCGCATTGTCGCGCGCCCCCTGCCCGGTGGTCATGGTCAGCAACGAGGTGGGGCAAAGCGTCGTCCCCGACAACGCGCTGGCGCGGCAATTCCGCAACGCTCAGGGGCGGCTGAACCGGCAGATGGCGGCGCGCGCCGGTCTGGTGGTTGCCGTCATGGCCGGATTGCCCATGGTGCTGAAAGGCACCCTGCCCGAGGCCATGACATGAGCGCGGTCTGGTGGTGGGTGCGCCATGGCCCCACCCATCAAAAGGCCTTTACCGGCCACCGCGATGTGCCCGCCGATCTGTCAGACACCGCCGCGCTTGAGCGATTGAGCACCTATCTGCCCGGTGATGCCCTGGTCATTTCCTCCGATCTTATCCGCTCCATCGCCACCGCCGATGCGATTGTCGGCGCGCGCCACCGCCTGCCCCATGCCCCCGCCCTGCGCGAATTTGATTTCGGGGTGTGGGATGGCATGACGTTTGATGCCGTCGCCGCCCGCGACCCCGATCTGTCGCGCGCCTATTGGGAACGCCCCGGCGATGTTACCCCCGGGCGGCGAAAGCTGGAACATGGCCACGGCCCGCATCGGCGGCTGTGTGGATGCCATGAACCGCCTGCATACAGGGCAAAACATCATCGCCGTGGCCCATATCGGTGTGATCCTGACCCAGATCGCCCGCGCCACCGGGCAGACCCCGGAACAGGCTTTGGGCCATAGGATTGATAACCTGTCGCTGACCCGCATCACCTATGGCCCCCCGGCACGGCGGCGCCGATCAATCATCTTGCGTGAATAGATCGGATCGCGCCGTGATGCGTCGTTAACCATTCCTAAACCATGACCCCCTAGCCGTTAACCATCAGGGCGAAAGGGGAATTCATGGTAACGCGGGCCTATACGGTGGCCTTTGAGGGGATCGAGGCGCGCCTTGTCGAGGTGCAATGCGCCGTTGCCCCCGGCCTGCCCGCGTTCAGCATCGTCGGCCTGCCCGACAAGGCCGTCAGCGAGGCCCGCGAACGGGTGCGCGCCTCGCTCAACGCCCTGTCCATCGCTTTGCCCAGCAAACGGATCACCATCAATCTGTCGCCCGCCGACCTGCCCAAGGAGGGGTCACATTTCGACCTGCCCATCGCGCTCGCCCTGCTTGCCGCGCTCGATATCCTGCCCAAGGATTCGGTTGAATCCACACTGGCCCTTGGGGAATTGTCGCTGGATGGCACCCTTGTGCCGGTGATTGGCGCCCTGCCCGCCGCCATGACCGCCGCCGAAGAGGAAAAGACCCTGCTTTGCCCCAAGGCCTGCGGAGCCGAGGCCGCATGGGTTGCCGCCGCCACGGTGATTGCGCCCGCAAACCTGACCGCCGCGATCCGCCATTACACCGGGCAGGCCGCCCTGCCCCCCGCCACCGCCGGTCAGGTGAACACCCCGGCCACCCTGCGCGATCTGAGCGAGGTGAAAGGCCAGGAACGGGCCAAGCGGGCGCTGGAAATCGCCGCCGCCGGGCGCCATCATCTGTTGTTGATCGGTGCGCCGGGGTCGGGGAAATCCATGCTGGCACAGCGCCTGCCCGGCATTTTGCCGCCCCTGTCCCCGCGCGAGGCGCTGGATACGTCAATGATCCACTCGCTTGCCGGATTGCTGAGCGAGGGCGGCATTTCACGCAACCGCCCCTTCATGGAACCGCACCACACCGCATCGCGCGCCGCCATTGTGGGGGGCGGGAAAGGCGCAAAGCCGGGGCAGATTTCGCTAGCCCATAACGGTGTGTTGTTCATGGATGAATTCCCCGAATACGAACGCAGCGTTCTGGAAACCCTGCGCCAGCCCATCGAAACCGGCGAGGTCGTGATCGCCCGGGCCAATGCCCATGTGCGCTATCCCTGCCGGTTTCTGTTGATCGCGGCGGCGAACCCCTGCAAATGCGGCTATATGGCCGACCCGGCCCGCGCCTGCGCCCGCGCGCCGGTGTGTGGTGAAGATTACCTGGGGCGCATTTCCGGGCCGCTGATGGACCGGTTCGATCTGCGGGTCGATGTGCCGCCGGTGGCGTTCAGCGATCTCGACCTGCCCGCAACCGGCGAACGATCCGAGATGGTGGCCGCCCGCGTGGCCGCAGCGCGAGACAGACAAACCGCACGATTCACCGGGGACGATGGGGTGAGCGTGAATGCCGATGCAGAAGGCAGCGTGTTGGAGCGTATCGCCGCGCCAGACGCCGATGGCCGCGCCCTGATGCTGCGCGCGGCGGACCGGTTCGGCCTTTCGGCGCGGGGCTATCACCGGGTGTTGCGGGTGGCGCGCACCATCGCCGATCTTGATGACACCGAAAACGTCAGCGCCACCCATATCGCCGAGGCGCTGAGTTTTCGCCTGCCGCCGGGCAGTTGACCCCGAACAATCAAACCGTCAGCGGCGCGCCTCGATCGCATCCCACAGCCCGGCGGTGATGTTGATGCCGTCGAAGCGTTCCAATTCCTGAATACCGGTGGGCGAGGTCACGTTGATTTCGGTCAGCCAATCGCCGATCACATCAATGCCCACGAAAATCTGGTTCTTTTCGCGCAAAAGCGGGCCGATGGCGGCACAGATTTCAAGGTCACGCTCCGTCAGCGCCACCTTTTCAGGCCGCCCGCCCACATGCATGTTGGACCGCGTTTCGCCGGCAGCGGGAACGCGGTTGATCGCGCCCACGGGTTCGCCATCAATCAGGATCACCCGCTTGTCACCCTTGGTGACGGCGGGCAGGTATTTCTGCACGATCAGGGGTTCGCGATTGATGCCCGCGAACAGCTCATGCAGGCTGGCGATGTTGCGGTCATCGGGGCCGAGGCGGAACACACCGGCGCCCCCATTGCCGTAAAGCGGTTTGAGGATAATATCGCCATGTTCCGCCTTGAACGCCCGCAGGGTGGGCAAATCGCGGGCGATGGTGGTGGGCGGAATCAGATCAGGAAAGCGCAGGCAAAGCAGCTTTTCGGGATAATTGCGCACCCAGAACGGATCATTCACCACCAAGGTGCCGGGTGACAGGAAATCGAGGATATGGGTCGTGGTGATATAGCCCATGTCAAACGGCGGATCCTGACGCAGCCAAACGACATCGTAGTCGGAAAGATCGACCTCAACCTCATCGCCGAGGGTAAAATGATTGCCCCGTTCACGCCGTACCGTCAGCGGCCAGCCCCGCGCCATGACCCGGCCCTGTTGCCAGGACAGCCGGTCAGGGGTGTAATAAAACAGGGAATGCCCCCGCGCCTGTGCCTCTTCCGCGATGCGGAACGTGCTGTCGGCGTCGATATCGACCGGGCCGATCGGGTCCATCTGGATGGCGACCTTCAGGGGCATGTTTTCTCCTGTGCGTGTTTTTCCCTTCATGGCGCGGTGTTGCGGACATGACAATGGTCTGATCCGACTTCGGGGGCCAGATCGGGCGCCGGGATCACATGAACGCGTTTTCGATGATATCGATCTGCCCGCCGCCATCCATCAGCGCCACATCGAACCGAACCTCTGAGGATTGTCCATCGGGCGTATCCGCCAGATATTCTGCGGCGGCGTTGTACAGACGTTCGATCTGGCGGCGGCTGACCCTTTGCGCCGCGCGGGCACGGGTGCGGGATGCCTTAACCTCGACAAAGACCAACCCGCCCGGCCCCTGCACGATCAGGTCGATTTCGCCGCCCTGCCCGCGCCAGCGCCGTTGCAACACCCGGTGACCGCGTCGTTCATACTCCGCCGCGATCCGGTCTTCGGCGGCCAGACCGGCGCAATAGGACACAAGCCCGCTCATTCCCCGCCGTCCATGGCCAACGCCGCCTGATAAACGTCGCGCCGGGCCAAACCCAGATCCTCGGCCACGGCGCGCGCGGCATCCTTCAGTGACATCCGTTCCATCGCATCGCGCAACGCAGTCTCCATATCTTCGGCGCTGGCCCCGGCGCGGTTGCGATCAATCAGGATCACGACCTCGCCCTTTGGCGGATGGGCCGTATAATGTTCGGCCACCTGGTCCGCCGTGCCGCGCTGTACCTCTTCGAATTTCTTGGTCAATTCGCGGCACACCGCAATCTGCCGCTCTGGCCCCAGTGTTGCACCAATTTCCTTAAGAGTTTGCAAAAGCCGCTTGGCCGATTCGAAAAAACCAATGTGGCGGGCACCGGCCCCAGTTCCCCCAGCGCCCGGCGCCGCGCGCCCTTGGCCGTTGGCAGGAACCCGGCGAACAAAAACCGGTCCGTGGGCAAGCCGCCGATCATCAGCGCCGCCATCACCGCCGAGGGACCGGGCGCGCCAGTCACCGCGATTCCCCTTGCGATGGCATCACGGGCCAGGGCAAACCCCGGATCAGCCACCAAAGGCGTTCCCGCATCCGAGGCATAGGCGAGCGATTGCCCCTCCTCCATCAGGTCAAGCAGCCTTGGCCGCACTGCCGCACCGTTATGATCGTGATAGGCCACAAGGCGGCGATCCCCCAGGGGAATGCCGTGCAAATCCATCAGGTGCCGCGTCGTGCGGGTGTCTTCGGCGGCGATCACATCGGCGGACGCCAGAATATCCAGCGCCCGGAGCGTGATGTCACGCGCCGTTCCGATGGGCGTCGCCACCAGATGCAGCCCCGGCGCGAGTGGGCGAATTTGCGCTATCCGTGTCATCGCGGCTGTCTCCGATTTACACCGTGGCCAACAGCGCCTAGGGTCAAA
This sequence comes from Oceaniglobus sp. K40-3, assembly GCF_055808395.1. Classification (NCBI taxonomy): domain Bacteria; kingdom Pseudomonadati; phylum Pseudomonadota; class Alphaproteobacteria; order Rhodobacterales; family Paracoccaceae; genus Oceaniglobus; species Oceaniglobus sp. K40-3. Next base: position 173,609 of record NZ_CM147868.1, read on the forward strand.
AGGCCCGATCCACCTGTGCCGCAAGAGAGTTCGCCGATGTTTGCCTTTTTGTCCACCGCCTGCAAGCCGATTGCCCGGATCGCAGCCGTCGCGATAACCGCCGTGTCCCTGAGCGGGTGCGACCCAGTCGCAATAGGAGCCGGCGGCGGCGGCGGGCCGTCGATCAACACCGCGGCCCCGGTGCCTGTGGCGCTGCTGGTTCCGGCCAGTTCCCCCGATGGCGGGACAATTCTGGCGCAAAGTCTGGAAAATGCCGCCCGCCTGGCGATTGCCGATCTGGACGGGGTGAAAATTGATTTGCGGGTCTATGACACCGCCGGACAGGCCGGAACCGCCGCGCAGGTGGCCACCCGCGCTGTGGATGAAGGCGCCAAGATCATCATCGGCCCGGTCTTTGCCCAGGCCGCAAACGCCGCTGGCGTTGCCGTGGCGTCGCGCGGGGTCAACCTGTTGACGCTGTCCAACAACACCTCGATTGCCGGGGGCAACGTGTTTGTGCTGGGCAACACCTTTCAGAACACGGCGGACCGGCTGGTCGGCTATGCCCGCAGTCAGGGCAAATCCAACATCTTTGTGGTTCACGGGCGCAGCACCGCCGAAGAGCACGGGCGCGACGCCATCCTTGGCGCGATTCGGGCCAATGGCGTCAAGCTGGCCGGTGTTGCCTCTTTCGAACTGTCGCAACAGGGTGTGAACGCCGCGATTCCCGGCATCGCCGCTGAGGCAAAAAGCGCAGGGGCGGATGCCGTGTTCATGACATCGGGCACCGCCGGCGCGCTGTCGTACCTTGTTGACGGGCTCCCTCCGGCGGGCCTTCCGCCATCGGTGGCGCAGTATATCGGCCTGCAACGATTGGATATTCCCAACAGTGCGCTGTCGCTCAAGGGTATTCAGGGCAGTTGGTTCGCGCTTCCCGATCCGAACCTGAGCGCCCGTTTCAACAGCCGGTATCAACAGGCCTATGGCACCGCGCCGCACCCCATTGCCGGGCTGGCCTATGATGGCATCGCGGCCATCGGCGCCCTTGTCGCGGCCGGAAAACAGGATGCCCTGACCGCCCGCGCCCTGACCCAAGGGTCCGGTTTTGCAGGGGTCAACGGGGTTTTCCGGCTGAAATCCGATGGCACGAATCAGCGGGGCATGGCCGTGGCCCAGATCCAGAACAATCAGGTTGTCGTCATCGACCCCGCCCCAAGAAGCTTTGGTGGTGCCGGTTTCTAGGGCGGACAACATGGATCGCCCCTTGGTGGCAACGTCCCAGGTGCGGCCGGTGCCATTGATCTGCGCAAGCGATGCGATTTTCGACATTGCCGCCGTCCGGCAGGGAATCGACGATGACATCGCACAGTTTTCCGGCGCCTCGGAGCGCCGGGCCTGCATCGTTCGTCACCTGAAGGCCGCGATGGACCATGGCCGCGCATTGATCGATGCGGCCTTTACTGCCGATTCCCACGCCGCACGCGAAACCGTGAGCGCCTATAGCTTTCTGACCGATTGCCTGGTGACGACAGTGTTTGATGCGGCCCGCCGCCACCTGCACCCGGCCAGCCCCCCACAGAAGAGGAACGTATTTCGCTGTTGGCCATAGGGGGATACGGGCGCGCCGAAATGTGCCCCTATTCCGATGTCGACCTGCTGTTCGTCACGCCTCACAAGCTCACCCCTTGGGCCGAGAGCCTGATCGAATCCATGCTCTATGTCTTTTGGGATCTGCACCTGAAGGTCGGCCATTCCAGCCGCACGATCCGCGATTGCATCGCCATGGCCCGCGAAGATTACACCGTGCGCACCGCCATGCTGGAACGCCGGTTCCTGTGCGGCGACGAAAAACTTGCCAAACTGCTGGAACGCAAGCTGAAAACCGAGCTGTTCCAAAACACCGGCGCCGAATACATCGCTGCAAAACTGGCAGAGCGCACCGAACGCCACCGCAAACAGGGCGGTCAGCGCTATGTGGTCGAACCGAACGTGAAAGAGGGCAAGGGCGGTTTGCGTGATCTGCAAACCCTGTTCTGGATCGCCAAATATGTGAACGGTGTCACCAAGGCCAGACAACTGGTCAAGGCGGGCGTGTTTACCGAAGATGAATACCGCAGCTTCAACAAGGCCGAGACGTTTCTTCTGGCCGTGCGCTGCCATTTGCATCTGATCGCCGGGCGCGCCATGGATCAGTTGACCTTCGACATGCAGGTCGAAGTGGCGGAACGTATGGGCTATGAGGACAAGGGCGGGCGGCGCGGGGTCGAGCATTTCATGCAGAGCTATTTCCGCCACGCCACCAAGGTGGGTGAATTGACGCGCATCCTGCTCACCGCGCTTGAGGCCGACCACAAGAAAGAGGCGCCCAGCCTTGTCGGGCTGCTGCGACGCCGCCGCAAACGGGTGCGCCCCGGCTATACGATCCGCCACAACCGGATCTGTTACGAGGATCGCGCGGCGTTTCTGGCCGATCCGCTGAACCTGCTGCGCATCTTCGATGAGGCCATGCGCACCGGCAACCTGATGCACCCCGATGCCATGCGGACCATCGCCGCCAATCTGCGCCTGATCGACGATCCGGTCCGCCGCAGCCCCGAGGCGGTGCGGATTTTCATGGACCTGCTGTTGAAATACCCCAACCCCGAACGCGCCCTGCGGCGGATGAACGAACTGGGCCTGCTGGCGGCGTTCCTGCCCGAATTCGAACCCATCGTCGCGATGATGCAATTCAACATGTATCACCATTATACCGTGGACGAACACACGATCCAGGTGATCAGCACCCTGGCCCAGATCGAACATGGCGACCTTGACAGCGAACTGCCCATTTCCACAGGCATCACCAAAGGCGGCGGGCTGAACCGCAAGGTTTTGTATGTCGCCCTGTTGCTGCACGACATCGGCAAGGGCCGCGATGAGGATCACTCGGTTCTGGGGGCCAGGATCGCGCGCAAGGTGGCGCCGCGTCTGGGGTTGAAACAGGCCGAGGTGGACACGGTTGAATGGCTGGTGCGTTATCACCTTCTGATGTCCGACATCGCGCAAAAGCGTGATCTGTCCGACCCGCGCACGATCCGCGATTTCGCCAAGGCGGTGCGCAACCGCAAGCGGCTCGATCTGCTGACGTTGCTGACGGTCTGTGACATTCGCGGGGTCGGGCCAAACACCTGGAACAACTGGAAGGCCCAGTTGATCCGCACCCTGCACCGGGAAACGGCCGATGCGCTGGAAAACGGCTTGGAGGATCTCAACCGTGAAACCCGCGGCACCGAAGCGCGCAAACGCCTGCGCGAGGCGTTGGCCGATTGGGATAAATCCGCCCTGCGCGTTGAAACCCAGCGCCATTACCCGCCCTATTGGCAAGGCCTGGATACCGGCGCCCATCAGGTGTTTGCCCGCCTGCTGCGCGATATGGGCGAAGGCGATATTCGGATTGACCTGAAACCCGACCCCGAGCGCGACGCAACCCGCGCCTGTTTTGCCATGGCCGATCACCCGGGTATTTTCTCACGTCTCGCGGGCGCCCTGGCCCTTGTGGGTGCAAATGTCGTGGATGCCCGCACCTATACCAGCAACGATGGTTTTGCCACGGCGGTGTTCTGGGTGCAGGACGGCGAAGGATCGCCCTATGAGGAATCGCGGTTGGGCCGGTTGCGCAAGATGATCGACCGCACGCTGAAAGGCGAAGTGGTGGCGCGCGACGCCCTTGAACCCCGCGACAAGATGAAAAAGCGCGAACGCGGCTTTCGTGTGCCAACCTCGATCACCTTCGACAATGACGGTTCGGAAATCTATACCATCATCGAGGTCGATACCCGCGACCGCCCGGGCCTTTTGTATGATCTCACCCGCACCCTTGCCGCCGCGAATATTTCCATCGCCAGCGCCGTGATCGCCACCTATGGCGAACAGGTGGTCGATACCTTTTACGTCAAGGATATGTTCGGGTTGAAATTCTATACCGAAAGCAAGCAACGCGGGCTGGAACGCAAACTGCGCGAAGCCATCACCCAAGGCTCGGAGCGGGCGCGCGCCTGATGCTGCGTGGTTTTTTCACCGTCGGCGCCTGGACATTGGCCAGCCGGATCATGGGCTTTGTGCGCGACATCCTGATCGCCGCCTATCTGGGCGCCGGGCCGGTGGCCGAGGCGTTTCTTGTCGCCTTTTCCCTGCCCAACATGTTCCGCCGCTTTTTTGCCGAAGGCGCGTTCAACATGGCCTTTATCCCGCTGTTTTCCAAGAAACTGGAAAGCGGCGATGATCCGCGTGGGTTTGCGCAGGATGCCTTTGCCGGGATGATCCTGGTGCTGTCGCTGTTCACTTTGGTCGGGATCGCCTTCATGCCCGCCCTTGTCACCGCCATGGCCAGCGGATTCATCGGGGACGAACGGTTTGATCTGGCTGTCACCTATGGGCGGATGGCCTTCGCCTATATCCTGTTCATCTCTCTCGCCGCGCTGGTGTCGGGCGTTCTGAACGCCAACCGCCGGTTTCTGGCCGCTGCCGCCGCGCCGGTGCTGCTGAACGTCGTGTTCATCGCCACCCTTCTGGGTGTCGGAATTGTCGGAGCTGCAACCTCCGAAGCGCTCAGCGCCCGGGTTGGTCTGGCCCTGGCATGGGCGGTGCCCGTTGGCGGCATCGCCCAGCTTGCGCTGGTCTGGGTCGCCGCCGCGCGGGCCGGATTCCGGCTGACCCTGCGCCGCCCCCGCCTGACACCCGAATTGAAAAAGCTGGCCATCATCGCCGCCCCCGCCGCATTGGCCGGCGGTGTGGTGCAGATCAACCTGCTGGTGGGGCGGCAAGTGGCCAGTTTCTTTGACGGTGCCATTGCATGGCTGAACTATGCTGACCGGCTGTATCAACTGCCGCTGGGGGTGGTGGGCATTGCCATTGGCGTTGTCCTGTTACCCGAATTGTCGCGCCGTCTGGCCGCCGACGACACGGCAGGCGGGCAACATGCCTTTAACCGCGCGGCGGAGATGGCGCTGACCCTCACTGTGCCCTCGGCGGTGGCCTTTGTCGTGATCCCCCTGCCTCTTGTCACCACCTTGTTTCAGCGCGGCGCCTTCGGGGCCGACGACAGCGCCGCAACCGCGCTGGCGCTGGCCATCTATGGGCTGGGCCTGCCCGCGTTCGTTCTGCAAAAGGTGCTGCAACCCCTGTTTTTCGCCCGCGAAGACACAAGATCGCCGTTCCGCTTTGCGCTGGTGTCGCTGGTGGTCAATGCAGTGCTGGCCATCGGGCTTATGCCGCTGATCGGGTATCTGGCCGCAGCCATCGGCACCACGGTGGCCGCCTGGGCCATGGTCTGGCTGCTGGCGCGGGGCGGGCGTTCGATGGGGGCGGCGGCGCGGTTTGACAACCGGTTGCGCCGCCGGGTCTGGCGGATCACCCTTGCCTCGGCAGGCATGGGCCTGTGCCTGTGGCTTGGCGCGGTTCTGCTAGGCCCGCTGTTCGGCATGGCCGGGTTGAAATTTCTTGCGCTTGCCCTGCTGGTTTTGATCGGGATGGGCAGTTATTACCTGATCGGCACCCGGATCGGCGCCTTTGCCCTGTCCGACATTCGCGGCGCCGTCAAACGCTGACCATGTTTGTCATCCGTGCGGGGCTTCCCAGAATCCCAAAGCGGTGGAATAATCAGGGCCATGTTGGCAATCCTGCTCCGCCTTTACCTTACAGTCCTGCTTTTGCCTGGCGCCACCGGGGCCAGCGCCGCACCGACGCGGGCCGAAATCATGGATCATGTGTTCATCACCGCCCAGCGTGCAGCGATCACAGCCGCCAGTCAGGCGCTGGCCCAATCGGCCACTCGCATCGCGTCAGGCAGTGCGGAACTGGCCGCCTTGTTGCGCGAACAGCAGGATGGCGGCGAAACCCTCGCCACACTCACCACGGCACTGACCCGCGCGGCGGGCATAAACGGCGCGGCAAGCGAGGTGCGGCAGGCCGACCTGACCCGCCAAATCACCGCCCTGCGCGCCCGTCTGCGCGAACTTGACACCGACATCGGCGCCGGGTTTCCCGAATTCCGCGAGCTGACCCGCCCGGCCCCCCTGAGCGTGGCCGAGGTGCAGGCGATTCTTGACCCGGACGAGGCCCTGCTGTTCACCCTGAGCGACACCAAGCTGACCTATATCTGGGCGATCACCCCCACTGCCGCCGATTGGTATCGTTCGGAAACCTATCTTGAGGATCGCAGCGCGCGGGTGAAACACCTGCGTCAGCAGCTTTCGGCGCAGGGCGGTGAACGGGCCGGGATCGCCCTGAACCCCGGCCGGGCCAAACCAAAGGCCCAACCGTTCGACCGGGACACCGCCCATGACATATATGCCGATCTTTTCGCGCCGCTGGAGCATGTCTTTGGCCATGCGCGGCATGTGATGACTGTGCTTGACGGCCCTCTGACCAGCCTGCCCCTGTCCCTTTTGGTGCGCGATGCCCCCCAGGGTGACGACGGTGATCCGGCGGCGCTGCGTGCCACGGATTGGCTGATCCGTCACCATGCGTTAACCACGCTGCCCAATGTTTCGGCCCTGCGGGTGCTGCGGTTTGCGCGGGGGCGCAGCGACGGGGGCGCGCGTGATCCGTTCATCGGCTTTGGCGATCCGGTGCTGGGGTATCGCCTTGATCTGGCGCAGGCCGATACCGGGGCACCCACGATCATCACCCGTGGCGTTTACGACGATGTTGCCCGGGTCGCCGATCTCGCCCCCCTGCCCAATACCGCGCGTGAATTGCGCCGGTTGGCGGCCACCATGGGGGCGGATGACACCGCGCTTTATCTGGGTGAACGCGCGACAGAAACACAGGTAAAGGACAGCGATTTCAGCCATACCCGTGTCGTTGCCTTTGCCACCCACGGGTTGCTGGCCGATGGACTGCCGGGACTGAGGGAACCGGCGCTGGTGTTTACCCCACCAGCCACGCCCAGCGAACGCGACGATGCCCTGTTGACAGCCAGCGAGGCGGCGCAGTTGAAACTGTCGGCGGAACTGGTGATCCTGTCGGCCTGCAACACCGCAGGCAGCGACGGGACACCGGGGGCAGAGGGGCTGTCGGGGTTGGCGCGGGCGTTTCTCTATGCCGGGGCGCGGGCGATCCTTGTGTCCCACTGGCCGGTCGATGATTACGCGGCATCGGTGCTGACCACGGGAATGCTCGACCGGATGTATGGCGCCGATCCCCGTCCCCGGGCCGAGGCATTGCAGCGCGCCATGCTGGATCTGATGCAGGACACCTCCGAGGCGCGGTTTGCCCACCCCCGCATCTGGGCGCCCTTCGTTCTGGTGGGCGAAGGCGGCAGCGACGGCTGAACCTGCGCCAAAACGCAAAAAAGGCCCGATCAACATCGGGCCTTTTCGGATCACATAGCCTGTGTCACAGGGCTGTGCAGATCAGTTTTCTTCGGCTTCCAACCGGGCGCGGTCGCCGGCGCCTTTGGCGTCGGGGTCGCGGTCAACCAGTTCGATGATGGCCATGGGCGCCATGTCACCATACCGGAATCCGGCCTTCAGAACGCGGCAGTACCCGCCCTGACGTTCGGCATAGCGCGGGCCGAGGATGTCGAACAGTTTGGCGACATAGGCATCTTGCTTCAACTGCGATCCGGCCTGACGACGGGCGTGAAGATCGCCGCGTTTGCCAAGCGTGATCAGCTTGTCGATGATCCGCTTCAGTTCTTTCGCCTTGGGCAGGGTCGTCTTGATCTGTTCGTGTTCGATCAGCGATCCGGCCATGTTGGCGAACAGCGCCTTGCGGTGTTCGTGGGTGCGGTTCAGGCGGCGATAGCCCCGTGCGTGACGCATTGTCGTTTCTCCTATTTGTACTTTGTACGGCAGCCAGATGCGTGTCCGGCGCTCTGTTGGGGCGGAATTGCCCAGGGTCGTCGTCGGGGCAGGCAGACCCTGCCCCGCGTGTCAGTTCCTAGAATTGATCTTCGAACTTCTTGGCCAGATCCTCGATGTTCTCGGGCGGCCATTCTTCCACGTCCATGCCAAGGTGCAGGCCCATGCCCGACAACACTTCCTTGATCTCGTTCAGGGATTTGCGGCCAAAGTTCGGTGTGCGCAGCATTTCAGCTTCGGTTTTCTGGATCAGATCACCGATATAGACGATGTTGTCGTTCTTGAGACAATTGGCCGAACGGACCGACAGTTCAAGTTCATCAACTTTCTTGAGCAGCAGCGGATTGAATTCCAGCCCCTCGTCGTCGTTGTCGGTGCGGGCCGATTCCGGCTCGTCAAAGTTGACGAAAATCGACAGTTGATCCTGAAGAATGCGCGCGGCATAGGCCACGGCATCGTCCGGGGTGACCGACCCATCGGTTTCCAGTTTCAGCGTCAGTTTGTCATAGTCGAGCACCTGACCCTCGCGGGTCGCCTGCACATCATACGACACTTTTTTGACCGGCGAATAGATCGCGTCGATCGGCATCAGGCCGATGGGCGCATCTTCGGGGCGGTTCCTGTCGGCCGATACGTAACCCTTGCCGGTGTTCACGGTCAGTTCCATGAACAGATCGGCGCCATCGTCGAGGTGGCAGATCACATGTTCCTTGTTCAGCACCTCGATGCCGCTGGATTCGGAAATGTCACCGGCTGTCACGATCTGCGGACCGCGGGCGGAAATCGTCACCCGCTTGGGGCCCTCGACATCCATCTTGATCGACACGCCCTTGAGGTTCAGAACGATATCGGTCACGTCTTCGCGCACACCAGCCACCGACGAAAACTCGTGCAGCACGTTGTCGATCTGAACGCTGGTGATGGCCGCGCCTTGCAGCGACGACATCAGAATGCGGCGCAGGGCATTGCCGAGAGTCAGGCCAAAGCCACGCTCAAGCGGTTCGGCAATCACGGTGGCCTGGCGCATCCGGTCATTGCCGGGCTTGACGACCAGCTGTGTCGGCTTGATCAGCTCGGCCCAATTCTTGTGGATCATGCGTATCTCCTCAATTCACGTCTGCCGCCCATGTCCCCGACGACCGACAACCCGAGGTAAAAATGACGCGCGCAGGCCACGGGGAACCATGACCTGCGCGTGTTTCGAAATGTAATCAGACCCGGCGGCGCTTTGGCGGGCGACACCCGTTGTGGGCCATGGGCGTCACATCACGGATCGACGTGATGTTGAACCCGACGGCAGCCAGGGCGCGCAGGGCGCTTTCGCGGCCCGAACCCGGCCCCTGAACTTCCACTTCCAGCGTGCGCACGCCGTGTTCCTGTGCCTTTTTGCCCGCATCTTCAGCGGCCATCTGCGCGGCATAGGGGTGGATTTGCGCGATCCCTTGAACCCGCAAGTGCCGGCTGACGACCATGAAATGGCGTTGCCCTGCACATCGGAAATCAGGATCTTGGTGTTGTTGAACGAAGAATTCACATGAGCAACGCCAGCGGCGATGTTCTTGGAGACCTTCTTTTTAACGCGACGATCACGTGCCATTTGTCAGGTCCTCCCTTATTTCTTCTTGCCGGCGATGGCTTTTGCGGGGCCCTTGCGCGTGCGCGCATTGGTGTGGGTCCGCTGGCCGCGCACAGGCAGGTTGCGACGATGGCGCAGGCCACGGTAGCAGCCCAGATCCATCAGGCGCTTGATGTTCATCTGCGTCTCGCGGCGCAGGTCACCTTCGACCGTGAAATTCGCGTCGATATGTTCGCGAATCGCCAGCACTTCGGCATCGGACAATTCGTTGACGCGACGGGTCAGATCAATGTTGACCGCTTCGCAGATGGATTTGGCCGAGCTGGGGCCGATTCCGGTGATATATGTCAGGGCGATTGGAACCCGCTTTGCAGTCGGGATGTTTACGCCGGCAATACGTGCCACGTGGTTTGTTCCTTCTTCGTTGCGGGTCCGTAGTGCCAGACCCTTTTTTCACAACGCAAGCCCGAGGCGATTTCTGCCACGGGCTGCACCGATTATCTGATTGCAGGGTTCAGGGCGCGACCCCGAAACTTACGATTCCCTAGTGGGATGGCGCGGCTTACGAGGGATTCGCGGCAGGGTCAACCCCCTGCCCACCTACCCCAGTGCCTTGCTGATTTCTGCCGCAACGGCATCAATTTCACCCAGCCCATCAACCGTGCGCAAATCACCCTTGGCATAGTAATAGCCGATCAGGGGTGACGTTTTCTTGTAGTATTCCATCAGCCGCTGTTTCAGGGACTCTTCGTTGTCATCCGCCCGGCGCACGAAATTGCTCGCACCGCAGTTTGTGCATTTTCCATCGGCTGGCTGGGGCTTGGTGATGTCGTTATAAACCTCACCACAATCACCACAGGTGGACCGCGCGGTGATCCGTTGCACCAATGCAGTATCGTCCACCTGCATTTCGATCACACCATCCAGAGTGGTATCATGACGGGCCAGCAAGTCGCCCAAGGCATCTGCCTGGGCCAGGGTACGTGGAAACCCGTCAAAGATGAAACCGCCGCCGTGATCGCCGTTCAGCTTTTCCTCGATCAACCCGATTACGATCTCGTCGGTCACCAGATCGCCCCGGTCCATCACCTCGGCCACGACGCGGCCCATTTCTGTGCCGCTTGTGCGTGCCTCGCGCAGCATGTCGCCGGTTGAAAGCTGGGTCATGTTGCGCGTGTCCACCAAACGCCGGGCCTGAGTTCCTTTGCCCGCCCCCGGCGGCCCGAGAAGAATGATGTTCATCGTCTGCTTGTCCCTTTCTTGCCACGCCGTTTACCGCGCAGCTGAGATTTCTCAATCAGGCCCTCGTACTGGTGGGCCAGCATATGGGACTGGACCTGTTGTATCGTGTCCATGGTCACGCTGACAACGATAAGAACCGACGTACCCCCAAAGTAGAACGGAATTGCAAGCTGGTGGCGGAGGATTTCAGGCAGCAGACAGACCGCCGCCAGATATCCTGCCCCAAGCACCAGAATCCGCGCCACGACATAATCGAGGTATTCCTCGGTTTTCTTGCCGGGGCGAATGCCGGGAATGAACCCGTTCTGGTTTTGCAGGTTCTCGGCCACGTCATCGGATTTGAACGCGACGTTGGCAGTATAGAAATAGGTGAAAAACACGATCATCGCGGTGAAGAAGGCGAAATAGAGCGGCTGACCCGGGCCGAAATAGGCCAGCAAGGTCGACATCACCGGGCCGGTCTGCTGACCGCTGAAGGTGGCCAGGGTGGTGGGCAGCAACAGCAGCGAAGAGGCAAAGATCGCCGGGATAACGCCCGCCGGGTTCACCTTGATCGGCAGGTGCGACGACCCACCGTCATAGACTTTCATTCCCACCTGACGGCGCGGATATTGAATGTGGATCTTGCGCAGCGCCCGTTCCATGAACACGACGAACCCGATGACAGCAACAATCATCAATATCACCCCGACAATCACCGCCGGGCTGATCGCGCCACTGCGGCCCGATGCAAAGAACTGCGCCAGCGCGGCGGGAACCTCGGCAACGATACCGACAAAGATGATAAGCGAAATACCGTTGCCAATGCCACGGTTGGTGATCTGTTCGCCCAGCCACATCAGGAACATGGTGCCACCCACCAGGGTGATCACACAGGCGGCCTGAAAATAGATGCCCGGATCGGTCACCAGGCCGCCAGCCTCAAGGCTTTTGGCCAGACCAAAGGCCTGAAACGTGGCCAGCAGAACGGTGCCATAGCGGGTATATTGGTTGATCTTCTTGCGCCCCTGTTCGCCCTCTTTCTTGAGTTGCTCAAGTTGGGGAACCATGGCGGTCATCAACTGAATGATGATACTGGCGGAAATATAGGGCATGATCCCCAGGGCAAAAATGCCCATGCGGGAAATCGCACCGCCCGTAAACATGTTCAGGATGCCGCCGATGCCGGTGGAGGCCTGTTCCATGAACTGGCGCAATTCCGCACCGTCAATGCCCGGAACCGGAATATAGGTGCCGAGGCGGTAAACGACGAGAAGGCCGAGGGTAAACAGGATGCGGGCGCGCAGCTCGGTTGCCTTGCCGAAGGCGCCCCAGCTCATGTTCGCGGCCATCTGCTCTGCTGCTGATGCCATTACGGGTCTCTTTCATGCAAACGCCGCGTGGAACCGATTTCCCGGATCACGCGGCGCTAGGAAAATACTGAAACAGATGTAAGCGGCGCGGCGGCCGCTCACAACCGCTTATTCGGTGGCTGCCGCTGTCGTGACCGTAAGCGAGCCGCCCGCCTTTTCAACCGCCGCAACGGCGGCCTTGGACGCGCCGGTCACTGTCAGCGTGACGGCAGAGGTGATTTCACCCTTGGCCAACACACGGATACCGTCCAGCTTGCGGCGCACAACGCCGCTGTCCACCAGCTCGGCCTCGGTGATTTCGGCGCCCAGCTTGCCCGCATCGACGAATTTCTGGATCATGCCCAGGTTGATGACGGCAAATTCCTTGCGGTTCGGCTTGTTAAAGCCACGCTTGGGCAGACGCTGATAAAGCGGCATCTGGCCGCCCTCATAGCCCTTGATCGCCACGCCCGAGCGCGACTTCTGGCCCTTGATACCACGGCCAGCCATCTTACCTGTGCCCGAACCCGGGCCGCGACCAACGCGCTTGCGCTTTTTGGTGGCACCGGGATTGTCGTGCAGTTCATTCAATTTCATGTCGCTTGCTCCTTATGCCGGACGCATGCCCCCAGCGACGGGAGCGGCACGGCCACGGCTTTACGTGAATCAGTGGCGCGGATGGCCACCTGGCGCGTATAAATCGCCCAATAGGGCAGATCAAGCCAAAAGGCCGCCCGTTTCAGCCAATCGCCACCAACAATGACCCCGCCCCGACCAGGGCAATTCCACACCAGGCCGTGACAGACAGGGTTTCACCCAGGAAAATCGCCGCAAACACCGCGACCAGAACAATGCTCAGCTTGTCCACCGGTGCCACCCGCGACGCATTGCCAAGGCCAAGCGCGCGGAAATAACACAGCCAGGACGCCCCCGTCGCCAAGCCCGACAGGACCAGAAACACCAGACTTCGAGAGGGAATCGCTCCGGGGCTTTGCATTTTCCCAGTGGCAAACACGAGGGTGCCCAAGGCCAGCGCCACCACGATCGTTCGAAAAAATGTCGCGAAGTCCGGGTCGACATCCGTAACCCCGACTTTGGCAAGAATGGCCGTCAACGCGGCGAAAACCGCCGCCGACACCGCCCAGAACTGCCAGCTTTCCAACAAATTTGCCATGCCCCCCCTTGCCGCCACCTGACGCAGCGGAATGACCTGACACTAGGCCGCGCCAGAGCAAAAGCCAAGAAACACAAAACGCCCCGGTCATTTCTGACCGGGGCGCTGATTGATCTGATCATGGGACGGGCTTTCACCGAATCGACATGTCAGCCCTTTTCTTCGATGATTTCCACCATGTGGGAAACCTTGGCGACCATGCCACGGATTGAGGGGGTGTCCTCAAGTTCGCGGGTGCGGTGCATTTTGTTCAGGCCCAGGCCTTTCAGCGTTGCACGCTGGATGGCGGGGCGGCGGATCGGGCTTCCGATCTGCTTGACAACGATGGTTTTAGCCATGGATCAGGCCTCCTCAGCCACTTGATCGGATGCGTGGGTGGCATCTTCGCGCTTGGGCAGGATATCGGCCACCTTTTTGCCGCGACGCTGCGCGACAGACCGGGGGCTGGATTCGCGGGTCAGGCCGTTCATGGTGGCGCGGATCATGTTATAGGGGTTCTGCGACCCGATGGATTTCGCAACAACGTCCTGCACGCCCAGCATTTCAAACACGGCGCGCATCGGACCACCGGCAATGATACCAGTACCCTGAGAGGCTGTGCGCATGAACACTTTGCCGGCACCGTGGCGCCCGTGGGTGTCGTGGTGCAGGGTGCGACCGTCGCGCAGGGGCACGCGGATCATCTGGCGCTTGGCCTGCTCGGTGGCCTTGCGGATCGCCTCGGGCACCTCTTTGGCCTTGCCCTTGCCGAACCCGACACGGCCCCGCTGATCGCCCACGACGACGAGTGCGGCAAAGCCGAAACGCTTACCACCCTTGACGGTCTTGGACACACGATTGATCGCGACCAGACGGTCGGCGAATTCAGGAGTTTCGTCACGCTGGTTGCGGCGACCGCCCCTTTGATTGTCATCTCTTGCCATGAAAGGCTCCTTGGATGTGCCCGGATCGGGCGATTGTCACAATCCAGGTGGGCCATCGGCCCCCGGATCATCGAGGTGGCGCACCACCTGCAAGGGAAACGGCCCCGGAGTGCACCGGGGCCGCGTAACTCAGAACTTCAGACCGCCTTCGCGGGCCGCATCGGCCAGGGCCTTGACCTTGCCGTGGAACAGGAAACCGCCACGATCGAAATAGCAGGCCTCTACACCGGCGGCTTTTGCACGCTCGGCGATCGCGGTGCCGATCTTGGCCGCCGCTTCGACGTTGTTCTTGCCCACAATCCCCAGATCCTTTTCCAGGGAAGAGGCCGAGGCGAGGGTCACGCCGTTCACATCGTCGATCAACTGCACGCTGATGTTCTTGTTCGAACGATGCACCGACAGGCGCATACGCCCGGCGTTCATCTTCCGCAGTTTGTTCCGAACGCGCAGGCGGCGCTTCAGAAACAGGGTTCTTTTGCTGTTTGCCATTTTTCGCGTCCTTACTTCTTCTTGCCTTCCTTGCGGAAGATGAATTCGCCCTTATAGCGGATGCCTTTGCCTTTGTAGGGCTCGGGCTTGCGCCATGCACGGATGTTGGCCGCCACTTGACCAAGCTGCTGCTCATCAATGCCTTCCAGCGTGATTTCAGTCGGCTTGGGAACGGTCACCGTCACACCATCGGGAACTTCAAAATCCACGTCGTGGGAATAGCCGAGGTTCAACTTCAGAACCTTGCCTTGAAGCGCGGCACGATACCCCACACCCTGAATTTCAAGCTCGCGCTTGAACCCGGTAGAGACGCCGGTTGCCAGGTTCGCCACCATGGAGCGGGTCATGCCCCACTGCTGGCGCGCCCGCTTGGACGTGCCGCGCGGCTTGACGTTGATCGCGTTGTCTTCGACGATCATGTCGACATCATCTGTCGCGCGGAAGCTGCGGGTGCCCTTGGGGCCCTTCAACTCGATCGTCTGGCCCGAAACGGACACGGTAACGCCGCTGGGGATCTGAACAGGTTTCTTACCAATACGAGACATCTGCGCGCTCCTCAGAATACGGTGCAGAGCACTTCGCCGCCGACATTGGCGTTGCGTGCTTTTGCATCCGACATCACGCCGTGGGGCGTGGAGACAATCGAGACACCAAGCCCCTGCCGAACGCTCGGCAGATCCTTGGACCCCATGTAAACGCGGCGACCCGGGGTCGAAACACGTTTGATTTCACGGATCACCGGGGTGCCTTCGTAATACTTCAGGCCGATTTCGATGGCCGGGTGGCCGTCTTTTCCGGTGGTCTTTTCATAGCCGCGGATATAGCCCTCGTCGACCAGCACATCCAGAACCCAGGCGCGCAGCTTGGAGGCCGGTGTGATGACCGTGGACTTGCCACGCATCTGGCTGTTGCGGATACGGGTCAGCATATCGCCGATAGGATCGTTCATAGTCTGCCCTCCTTACCAGCTGGATTTCACGAGACCGGGGATCTGGCCCAACGAGCCAAGTTCCCGCAGCATGATACGGCTGACCTTCAGCTTACGATAGTAAGCGTGAGGACGACCGGTCAACTGACAACGGTTGTGCAGACGGACAGCCGAGCTGTTGCGCGGCAGTTTGGCAAGCTTGAGGCGCGCTTTGAAACGCTCTTCCATCGGCTTGCTTTCGTCGTTCGCGATCTCTTTCAGCGCCGCACGCTTGGTGGCGTACTGATCCACCAGCTTCTGGCGCTTCTTCTCGCGTTCGATCATTGCTTTCTTTGCCATGATGTTTTCTCCCAGGCTCAGCTGTTGAACGGCATGTTGAAATGCTTCAACAGCGCCTTGGCTTCTGCATCGTTGTCAGCGGTGGTGCAGATGATGATGTCCATGCCCCAGACCTCGTCGACCTTGTCGAAGTTGATCTCAGGGAACACGATGTGCTCTTTCATGCCCATGGCATAATTGCCACGCCCATCAAAGCTCTTGCCCGAAACGCCGCGGAAATCGCGGATGCGGGGCATTGCCACGGTGATCAGACGATCAAGGAATTCGTACATCCGGTCGGCACGCAGGGTCACTTTGGCACCCAAAGGCATGTCTTCGCGCACCCGGAAACCCGCAATGGATTTCTTGGCAACGGTCGTCAGAGCCTTTTGCCCGGCAATGGCGGTCAGATCTTCCTGAGCCGACTTCGCCTTCTTGGTGTCGCGCACCGCTTCAGCGCCACAGCCAATGTTCAGAACGATCTTGTCCAGACGCGGGATCTGCATGTCGTTCTTGTACCCGAACTCTTCCTTCATGGCGGCGCGGATGGTGTCCGCATAAACCGTGCGAAGGCGCGGGGTGTAATTTGCACTGTCCAGCATCAGATCACGTCTCCCGTGGTCTTGGCGAAACGAACCTTCTTGCCGTCTTCCTCGCGAAAGCCGACCCGGGTTGCCTTGCCGTTTGCATCGACGATGGCCAGATTAGACAGCTCGATCGCCATGGCCTGGGGGACGCGGCCGCCCTGGGCATTCTGGGATTGCTTGGTGTGGCGGATGGCAATGTTGACGCCTTCGACCACGGCCTTGCCACGGGCAGGCATCACCTGGGTGATTTCACCCTGCTTGCCCTTGTCCTTGCCGGTCAGCACGACGACGGTGTCGCCTTTTTTCAGTTTCGCTGCCATTGTTACAGCACCTCCGGGGCGAGACTGATGATCTTCATGAACGCCTTGGCGCGCAATTCGCGCACAACAGGGCCAAAGATACGGGTGCCAACGGGTTCGTTGTTGTTGTTGAGGATCACGGCGGCGTTGCGATCAAAACGAATCGCGGTACCGTCTTCACGACGAACCTCTTTGGCGGTGCGCACGACGACGGCCTTGCGGACGTCACCTTTCTTTACGCGGCCGCGCGGGATGGCTTCCTTCACCGAGACGACAATGATGTCGCCGACGGAGGCGTATTTACGCTTGGAACCACCCAGGACCTTGATGCACTGAACACGGCGGGCGCCGCTGTTGTCAGCAACATCCAGATTGGTCTGCATCTGGATCATGTGGTTTCTCCTGACCTTTGGGGGCTACTCTGGCCTTCTCCCCATGGTTTCGATCAAACTGGCGTGAACGCCGGTGCGACGGGGGCGCGCGGCGCTCCCTGACGGTCGCTTCTTGCGAAGAGTGACCGGAAGGGAACGATAAGCGCCCGACGCCTCAGCCGACGATCACTTCCCAGCGTTTCGTCTTGCTCATCGGGGCACATTCCTGAATGCGCACCTGATCGCCGGTTTTGAAGCTGTTCTCGGCATCATGTGCGCGATATTTCTTCGACTTCCGGATCGTCTTTTTCAGAACGGGGTGCGTAAAGCGCCGTTCAACTGATACGGTGACGGTCTGGGCGTTGGCATCCGAGGTAACGGTGCCGGTGAGGATACGTTTGGGCATCTCTTACGCCTCCGCATTCGCCGCAGCAGCGGCTTTTTCGTTCAGAATGGTATTCACCCGGGCGACGTCACGACGGACGGCGCGCACGCGCGAGGTGTTCTCAAGCTGGCTGGTGGCCTGCTGGAAGCGGAGGTTGAAGGCCTCCTTCTTCAATTGGGCAAGCTGATCCTTCAGCTCATCCGGGGTCTTGTCACGCAGTTCTGCGGCATTCATTGCCATATCCTTTCGACATCACTGGAGGGCCCGCTGAGGGTCACCCTGATTCCGGTGGAGATCTTGATGAACCGCTCGCCTACACCGCGCTGGCCTCGGGCGCAAGTCCCAATGCTCGATTGCGGATTATTCCGCTGATGTTGTCCACAGCGCAAGGGTTTGGAAACCAATTCGGGCGATGCTGAACCCCGAATCCCTGACCGAGGCATTGATGCGCCGCCTGCTCTATACCCTTCTTCTGCTTTTCGTCCCCTTCATCGCCTATGCCGAGGTGGTGACGCTGGTGCGTGATGCCCCGTTGCTGCGCGCGCGCGGTCCCCTTGTGCAGATCCGCCACGAGGGCGGCACTACGACCCGCGCAGCCGGAAGCCTGTTTATAGGGCAGACCGGCGCCAGCCTGTTCGCCCGCGTCCAACCGCGCGCGATGGTCGGCACCCGCCCGCCCAACACGAACGCCGCCCCTGCCCTGCGCGGCACACCTGTGGACCAACTGCGCCAATTGATCGGCCACGCCGAATCGCGCCGCCACGGCTATGATGCTGTGCAACACGGCGCGCGGATCAGGCCGGTAAAACCTCCCACGACAATGACCATCGGTGAAATCTTTCGCTGGATCGAAAACACCCCCGGTCAACCCCACGCCATCGGGCGGTATCAATTCATCCCGGCGACCCTGCGGCGCCTCACCCGTACCCTTGGTCTGGGCGAACAGCACAGATTTTCGCCAGCAGCACAGGACAGAATGGCCGATATCCTGCTGGCCGAAGCGGGCCTGGAAGCCCTGCAGTCAGGCCAGATGTCGCGCGAAACCTTTATGGTGAACCTCGCGAAAATCTGGGCGGGACTGCCCACCGCCTCGGGCAAATCGCATTACCACGGGCTGGCCGGAAACAAGGCATCAATCACCTGGGCACATTACAACGCCGAGATGGCGCGTATTTTCCCGGGATAGGCGCGTCAGCCCCAGGCGTAGTTGAAACTGACGCTGATCCGGTCATCCTCGGCCAAGTTCATCGGCACCTCATGGCGCAGCCAGCTTTCCCACAACAGCACATCGCCAACCTCGGGCGCGACATAGTGGAACTGGCGCAGCTTGCGCGGCGCATCACTGCGCCGCCCCGGCGCGGCCATCATCATCGCCAGACGCGGGTCTTCAAATTTGATCGCGCTGGTTCCGGTCGGCATCGCCACATAGGTGGTGCCGCTGATCACCGAATGGGGGTGGATATGGGCCGTGTGGATGCCACCTTCGGGCAGAATGTTAACCCACAGGCTATCGAGTTTGAGCTTTTTATCCCCCAGATCAAAAGCGACATCCCTGGCAAAGACCGCAACATGTTTGTCCAGCACCTTGACCAGATCCTTGAAGATCGAAAACCGCCAGGGCAGGTCGGTCAGCGACGCATAACTGGTGTAGCCCGCATAGTCGTTTGCCTCGCACCACGCCTGTCCCGCCTCGTCATCTTCGGCGATCGACAGACAGGATACCTCAAGCTCGGCAACATCGACCGGCTTGCCCAATTCCGACAAACCGGCGTGATACAGGCGGGTGACAAACAGAGATGAGGTTTTCGACATGGGAGTTCGGCTCCGGGTTTCAGAGGTTATGACGGCAAAAGCCCCCGCTGAATATCAGCGAGGGCTTTCAATTTCCACCGCGAGGCGGCGATCTTACCAGTCTTCGCGAACGACCGTGCGGGTCTTGATCGGAAGCTTCATCGCGGCAAGGCGCAGGGCCTCACGGGCGATAACATCCGGCACGCCGTCGATTTCAAACATGACCCGGCCCGGCTTGACCTTGGCAGCCCAGAAATCAACCGAACCCTTACCTTTACCCATCCGAACTTCGACGGGCTTCGAGGTAACGGGCAGATCCGGGAAAATGCGGATCCAGACACGGCCCTGACGCTTCATGTGGCGGGTCATGGCACGACGGGCAGCTTCGATCTGACGGGCGGTGATCCGCTCGGGCTCGACCGCTTTCAAACCGTAGGTGCCGAACGACAGGTCGGACCCGCCCTTCGCATCACCGTGAATCCGGCCCTTGTGCATCTTGCGGAATTTGGTGCGCTTTGGTTGTAGCATATCCGTTACTCCTTAACGCCGGCCGCCGGCGCCGCGCGGCGTGGGGCCTTCCTGAAGCTCGGCCTGACGACGGTCGTGACCCGAGGGGTCATGCTCCATGATTTCACCTTTGAAGATCCAAACCTTGATGCCGATGATGCCATAGGCGGTCTTGGCTTCGTAGTTCGCATAATCAATGTCGGCCCGCAGGGTGTGCAGAGGCACGCGGCCCTCACGATACCATTCGGTCCGGGCAATCTCGGCGCCGCCAAGACGGCCGGCAAGATTGACGCGAATCCCGAGCGAGCCCATGCGCATGGCGTTTTGCACAGCGCGCTTCATGGCGCGGCGGAACGACACCCGGCGCTCAAGCTGCTGGGCGATGCTTTCGGCCACAAGGGCGGCGTCCAGCTCGGGCTTGCGCACTTCGACGATGTTCAGGTGCAGTTCGCTGTCCGTCATCGCGGCCAGTTTCTTGCGCAGCGTCTCGATGTCGGCGCCTTTTTTGCCAATGATGACACCGGGGCGGGCAGTGTGAACCGTAACACGGCACTTTTTGTGCGGGCGTTCGATAATCACCTTGCTGACGCCGGCCTGCGCGCATTCTTTCTTGATGAATTCGCGCATACGGATGTCTTCCAGCAGAAGATCACCGTATTCCTTGGTGTCAGCGTACCAGCGGCTGTCCCAGGTGCGGTTGACCTGAAGACGCATGCCAATCGGGTTTACTTTTTGTCCCATTATGCCTGCTCCTCGACCTGGCGGACCTTGATGGTGAGTTCGGCAAACGGCTTGACGATCTTGCCAAACCGGCCACGGGCACGGGGCTTGCCGCGCTTCATGGTCAGGTTCTTGCCAACCCAGGCTTCTGCGACGATCAACTCGTCAACGTCCAGGTTATGGTTGTTCTCGGCGTTGGCGATGGCAGACTGAAGGCATTTCTTCACGTCCTGCGCGATCCGCTTTTTGCTGAAGGTCAGATCGGACAGAGCCTTTTCCACCTTCTTGCCACGGATCATGGCGGCAACCAGGTTCAGCTTCTGGGGCGAGGTGCGCAACATGCGGGCCTTGGCCAGAGCTTCGTTATCGGCAACGCGACGGGGGTTCTTTTCCGTGCTCATTTGCGCTTCGCCTTCTTGTCGGCGGCGTGACCGTAATAGGTACGGGTCGGCGAATATTCACCGAACTTCTGGCCGATCATATCCTCGGAAACGTTTACCGGGATGTGTTTCTTGCCATTATACACACCAAAGGTGAGGCCCACGAACTGGGGCAGAATGGTCGAACGACGCGACCAGATCTTGATGACTTCCTTGCGGCCGCTCTCGCGGGTCGCTTCGGCCTTTTTGAGGACGAACGAGTCGACAAACGGGCCTTTCCAGACAGAACGTGACATGGATCAGCGCCCCTTCTTCTTGGCGTGACGCGAGCGGACGATAAGGCGCTGCGACGCTTTGTTCTTGTTACGGGTCTTGGCACCTTTGGTCGGCTTGCCCCAGGGGGTAACCGGGTGACGACCACCGGATGTCCGGCCTTCACCACCACCATGGGGGTGATCGATCGGGTTCATCACGACACCACGCACCGACGGGCGAATGCCCTTGTGACGGTTGCGACCGGCCTTACCGATATTCTGGTTGGAATTGTCCGGGTTGGACACGGCGCCAACGGTGGCCATGCATTCCTGACGCACCAGACGCAACTCGCCCGAGCTGAGGCGGATCTGAGCATAACCGCCATCCCGGCCCACGAACTGGGCATAGGTGCCGGCGGCGCGTGCGATCTGGCCGCCCTTGCCCTGCTTCATCTCGATGTTGTGAACAATCGTACCGATCGGCATACCGCTGAACGGCATCGTGTTGCCCGGCTTGATGTCGGCCTTGGCGCTTGCGATCACCTTGTCACCGATGCCCAGACGCTGGGGGGCCAGGATATAGGCCTGCTCGCCGTCGTCATAGGAAATCAGCGCGATGAACGCCGTGCGGTTCGGGTCATATTCAATGCGAATAACGGTCGCGGCGATGTCGAGCTTATTGCGCTTGAAATCGACGATGCGGTACAGGCGCTTGGCCCCACCGCCCTTGCGACGCATTGTAATCCGTCCGGTATTGTTCCGGCCGCCATTCTTGGTCAAACCCTCGGTAAGGGATTTGACCGGGCGTCCTTTCCAAAGCTCCGAGCGGTCGATCAGCACCAGCCCGCGCTGGCCCGGCGTCGTCGGCTTATACGACTTGAGTGCCATGCTTGTGTCTTCCGTTTGCTTTGCGGGCGATTTGGCCCGTCTCTTGGTATAAAGGGCCCTTTGCAGGTCCCCGATGTATAGGGCCCTGAGCAGGTCCCCGAATTCGAAAGAAACGAGCCCCGGAACGAATCCGGGGCTGCGCTATAACAGGTCAGGTATTAGAGACCGGTGGAAACGTCAATCGTGTTACCGTCTTCAAGGGTCACATAGGCCTTTTTGACGTCTTTACGCTTGCCCAGCATACCACGGAACCGTTTGACCTTGCCTTTGGTGATGGTGGTATTGACCGCCTTCACCTTGACACCGAACAGGGTTTCCACGGCTTCCTTGATCTGCGGTTTGTTGGCGTCGATCGACACCTCGAACACAACAGCTCCGGCTTCCGAGGCCATGGTGGCCTTTTCGGTGATGACCGGCTTGCGGATCACGTCATAGAGTTCTGCCTTGGTGGTCATTTCAGCCTCGCTTCCAGCGCCTCGATACCGGCCTTGGTGATGACTAGCGTGTCACGCTTGAGAATGTCATAGACGTTCGCGCCCATGGTGGGCAGGATATCCAGACCGTCGATGTTGGCGGCGGCACGGGCAAAGTTTTCATTCACTTCGGCCCCGTCGATCACCAGCGCCCGCTTCCAGCCAAGCGATGCAATCTGCTTGGCCAGTGCGCCGGTTTTCAGTTCAGCCAGCGCCGCGTCTTCGATCACCACCAGATTTCCGGTGGCCATCTTCGAGCTGAGCGCATGACGCAGACCCAGCTTGCGGAACTTTTTGGTCAGCTCATGACCGTGGCTGCGCGGGGTCGGACCCTTGTAGATACCACCTTTGCGGAAGATCGGAGCATTCCGGTCACCGTGACGTGCGCCGCCGGTGCCCTTCTGGCGATAGATCTTCTTGGTCGAATAGGAGGTTTCGCGGCGGGTCTTCACCTTGTGGGTGCCGGCCTGCGCATTGTTGCGCTGCCAGCGAACCACACGGTGCAGGATGTCCACCCGCGGCTCCAGACCGAAGATCTCGTCGCCAAGATCGACCGACCCGGCTTTGCCGCCGTCCAGTTTGATCACGTCGAGTTTCATTGGTCGCCTTCCTTCTTCTCAGCGTCCGAGTTGTCCGTATCGGCACTCTCGGATGCGATCTGTGCCTCTGCTTCCTTCAGCGCGGCATCCTCAGCGGCGGCAGCTTCGGCAGCGGCGGCCTCTTCGGCGGCTTTTGCTTCGGCTTCGGCGGTGGCGGCAGCTTCGGCAGCCAGACGTTCGGCTTCCTCAGCGGCAGACTTGAGCGCAGCGGGATAGATCACATTCTCGGGCGTCGGCTTTTTCACCGCGTCCTTGATCGTGACCCAGCCACCCTTGGAACCCGGAACGGCCCCCTTGACCATGATCAGGCCACGGTCGGCATCGGTGCGCACAACCTGAAGATTCTGCGTGGTGACACGGGCAGCCCCCATGTGACCGGCCATCTTCTTGCCTTTAAACACACGGCCCGGATCCTGACACTGACCGGTGGACCCGTGCGACCGGTGCGAAATCGACACACCGTGCGACGCCCGCAGACCACCAAAGTTATGCCGCTTCATGGCCCCTTGGAAACCCTTACCGATCGAGGTGCCCGCCACATCGACGAACTGACCTTCAAAGTAGTGGTTTGCGGTGATTTCCTCACCAACACCGATCAGGTTCTCGGCGGCGACGCGGAATTCCGCGATCTTCCGCTTCGGTTCGACCGAGGCAAGGGCAAAGTGGCCGCGCATGGCCTTGCTTGTCCGCTTGGCCTTGGCTGTGCCGGCACCCAGTTGAACGGCGGTATAACCGTCACGTTCGATGGTGCGCTGCGCCACAACCTGCAGCTTGTCCAGTTGAAGGACGGTTACGGGAATCTGTTTCCCGTCGTCCATGAAAAGGCGGGTCATGCCGACCTTTTTCGCGATAACGCCAGAGCGCAACATATCCATCGCTCCTTATACCTTGATCTCGACATCGACGCCGGCAGCCAGGTCGAGCTTCATCAGCGCGTCCACGGTCTGGGGTGTCGGATCGACGATGTCCAGCAACCGTTTGTGGGTGCGGATCTCGAACTGATCACGGGATTTCTTGTCGACGTGGGGGCCACGCAGAACGGTGAACTTTTCGATCTTGTTCGGCAGCGGAATCGGGCCGCGCACGTGGGCGCCCGTCCGTTTGGCGGTGTTCACGATTTCCTGGGTGCTGGCATCCAGCACGCGGTAATCGAACGCCTTGAGCCGAATGCGAATGTTTTGGCTAGCGGCCATTGCAATTGCCTTTCGCGGCTATTGAGGTTGAGAGGTGGAGGAACCGGTATTGGCACCCCCACATCGAACCCTGATCTTTCATCCAGCGTCTCATCGGTCCTGTCGTCCCTCTTCGCGAAGAGCGACCGTCAGGGAGCGATGAGCGCGCCGCTTATTCGGTGATCTTGCTCACCACGCCGGCGCCGACGGTGCGGCCACCTTCGCGGATGGCAAAACGCAGGCCCTGCTCCATGGCGATCGGTGCGATCAGTTCAACACCGAAAGACACGTTATCGCCCGGCATCACCATTTCCGTACCTTCCGCCAGAACAACCGTCCCGGTCACATCCGTCGTGCGGAAATAGAACTGCGGACGATAGTTGGCAAAGAACGGCGTGTGACGGCCACCCTCTTCCTTGGTCAGGATATAGGCCTCGGCCTCGAACTTGGTGTGCGGCGTCACCGAACCCGGCTTGGCCAGAACCTGACCGCGCTCGACGCCATCACGATCCACACCGCGCAGCAGCGCGCCGATGTTGTCGCCCGCCTCACCACGATCCAGCAGCTTGCGGAACATTTCCACACCGGTGCAGGTCGTTTTCTTGGTGTCGCGGATACCGATGATTTCGATCTCGTCGCCCACGTTGATCACGCCGCGTTCCACACGACCGGTCACAACCGTGCCGCGACCGGAAATCGAGAACACATCCTCGACCGGCATCAGGAACGGCTGATCCACAGCACGTTCGGGGGTCGGGATGAATTCATCCACAGCCGCCATCAGCTTGCGGATCGATTCTTCGCCGATCTCGGGATCGGTGCCGTTCATCGCCGCCAGAGCAGACCCGGGAATGACCGGAATGTCGTCGCCGGGGTAATCATAGGACGACAGAAGCTCGCGGATTTCCATCTCGACCAGCTCAAGCAGCTCTTCGTCGTCAACCTGATCGACCTTGTTCATGTAAACAACCATGGTGGGGATCCCCACCTGACGGCCCAGCAGAATATGCTCGCGGGTTTGCGGCATCGGGCCATCGGCGGCGTTCACAACCAGGATCGCGCCATCCATCTGTGCCGCACCGGTGATCATGTTCTTCACATAGTCGGCGTGGCCGGGGCAATCGACGTGGGCATAGTGGCGTGCCTCGGTCTCATATTCCACGTGCGCGGTCGAGATCGTGATGCCGCGGGCCTTTTCCTCGGGCGCGCCGTCGATCTGGTCATAGGCCTGAAAATCACCGAAATACTTCGTGATCGCAGCCGTCAATGTCGTCTTGCCGTGGTCAACGTGACCAATCGTGCCGATGTTCACATGCGGTTTGTTACGTTCAAACTTTGCCTTTGCCATGGTGTGGCTCCTTCTTTTCGTGTGGGTGCGGCAGGGAGGCCCCTGCCCTACGGATGGTGGGTAGGGCGGGGTTCACCCCGCCGCCCCGCTTATGCGTACTTGCTTTGAATCTCTTCGCTGATGTTCTGCGGCACCGGCTCGTAGTGGTCGAACTGCATGGTGAAGTTCGCACGACCCGACGACATGGAACGCAACGTGTTGATATAGCCGAACATGTTGGCCAGCGGCACGAAAGCATCGATCGCGATGGCGTTGCCGCGCGAATCCTGCCCCTGAACCTGACCCCGACGCGAGGTCAGATCGCCAATGATACCGCCGGTGTATTCATCGGGCGTCACCACTTCGACTTTCATGATTGGCTCCAACAGTTTGGCGCCGGCTTTTCTCATCGCTTCACGCATCCACTGACGCGCTGCGATTTCAAAGGCCAGAACCGAGGAGTCAACGTCGTGGAATTTGCCGTCGATCAACTGGACCTTGAAATCGATGACGGGGAACCCTGCCAGCGGACCCGAATCCATGACCGACTTTACGCCCTTTTCGACGCCCGGGATGTATTCTTTCGGAACCGCACCGCCGACGATCTTGCTTTCGAACGAATAACCTTCGCCCGGCTCGGTCGGAGTGATGATCATCTTCACCTCAGCGAACTGACCCGAACCACCGGATTGCTTCTTGTGGGTGTAGGTATGCTCGGTCTCGCGCGAGATCGTTTCACGGTACGCCACCTGCGGTGCGCCGATGTTGGCTTCAACCTTGAATTCGCGCTTGAGACGATCCACCAGAATATCGAGGTGAAGTTCGCCCATGCCCTTCATGATCGTCTGACCCGATTCGATGTCGGTTTCGACGCGGAACGACGGATCTTCTGCCGCGAGGCGCTGAAGGCCCAACGACATCTTTTCCTGGTCGGCCTTGGTTTTGGGTTCCACGGCAATTTCGATCACGGGATCGGGGAATGTCATGGTTTCCAGAACCACCGGATCGTTGACAGCACAAAGCGTGTCACCGGTCGTGGTGTTTTTCAGGCCCGCCAGCGCAATGATGTCGCCCGCCCAGGCTTCGGAAATCTCGTCCTGCTTGTTCGAGTGCATCATCACCATGCGGCCGATGCGTTCCTTGTTGCCCTTGGTCGAGTTCAGGAGCGTGTCGCCCTTTTCCATCTTGCCCGAATAGACGCGGGTAAATGTCAGGGTGCCCATGTAGGGGTCGTTCATGATCTTGAACGCCAGGCCCGAGAACGGCATGTCATCATCGGCGCGACGGGGGATGTTGCGGGTTTCCGTTTCATCACCTGGCTTGAAGCCCATGTAATCAACCACATCCAGCGGGCTGGGCAGATAGTCGATCACGGCGTTCAGCAGCGGCTGCATGCCTTTGTTCTTGAACGCGGAGCCGGCAAGGATCGGAACAAACGTCATGCTGAGCGTACCCTTGCGGATCAGCTTGCGCAGGGTGTCCACGTCCGGCTCTTCGCCCTCCAGATAGGCCTCCATGGCGGCGTCGTCCATTTCGACGGCCATTTCCACCATTTCGTTGCGCATTTCTGCGGCTTTCTCGGCCAACGCGGGGCGAATCTCGCGCTGTTCCCAGCTCGCGCCCAGATCCTCGCCTTCCCAGACCCATTCCTGCATCGTGACCAGGTCGACGATGCCTTCAAGCTCGGTCTCGGAGCCGATCGGAAGCTGAACAGGGCACGGACGTGCGCCTGTGCGGTCCTTGATCATGTGGACGCAGTTGAAGAAGTCGGCACCGATCTTGTCCATCTTGTTGACGAACACGATCCGCGGCACCTTGTACCGGTCGGCCTGGCGCCAAACGGTTTCGGTCTGTGGTTCAACACCGGCGTTGGCGTCCAGAACGGCGATCGCGCCATCGAGAACGGCCAGCGAACGCTCGACTTCGATGGTAAAGTCAACGTGGCCGGGGGTGTCGATGATGTTCATACGGTGCTTTTTGGAATCCGGCTCAACGCCGTTTTCCGTCCGCTCCCAGAACGTGGTGGTCGCGGCAGAGGTGATCGTGATGCCACGCTCCTGCTCTTGCTCCATCCAGTCCATGGTGGCAGCGCCATCGTGCACTTCGCCGAGGTTGTGCGATTTGCCGGTGTAAAACAGGATGCGCTCGGAGCAGGTGGTCTTGCCTGCATCGATATGCGCCATGATCCCGAAGTTACGGTAGCGGTCGAGGGGATAGTCGCGTGCCATTGGGGCTGCTCCTGGAGAGAGGTTGTGCGGCGGGCGCGCCCGGATGGCGCGCCGCAGATTGAATTACCAGCGGTAGTGGCTGAATGCTTTGTTGGCGTCGGCCATCTTGTGGGTGTCTTCCCGCTTTTTCACGGCGGACCCACGACCATTGACAGCGTCGGTCAATTCACCGGCCAGACGCTCTTCCATGGTGTTTTCGTTGCGCTTTTTGGACGCGTCGATCAACCAGCGGATGGCCAGGGCCTCGCGGCGCTCGGGGCGCACTTCGACGGGCACCTGATAGGTGGCACCACCAACGCGGCGCGAACGCACCTCGACGGAGGGCTTGATGTTGTCCAGACACTCGTGAAACACCTCGACGGGCGACTTCTTGAGCTTGGCTTCGACCCGTTCGAACGCGTTGTAAACGATACGCTCGGCGACCGATTTTTTACCATCGATCATCAGGTTGTTCATGAATTTGGTCAGAACGCGGTCACCATATTTGGCGTCCGGCAGAACTTCGCGTTTTTCGGCGGCGTGGCGGCGTGACATGCTGAAATCCTCTTATTTCGGACGCTTCGCGCCATACTTGGAGCGGCGCTGTTTACGATTCTTGACGCCCTGGGTATCCAGAACACCGCGCAGGATGTGATAGCGCACACCGGGAAGGTCTTTTACGCGGCCGCCACGGATCAGAACCACCGAGTGTTCCTGAAGGTTGTGCGATTCGCCGCCGATATAGCTGATCACCTCAAAGCCATTGGTCAGGCGCACCTTGGCAACCTTACGCATGGCCGAGTTCGGCTTTTTCGGCGTGGTGGTATAAACACGCGTGCAGACGCCGCGTTTTTGCGGGCATCCCTGCAGGTGCATGGATTTTGAGCTTCTTACTTTCGGCTGCCGCGGCTTGCGGATCAGCTGTTGGATCGTTGGCATTCCGGTCTTATCCCCGTGTTGCAACACATTTAAATGCGCGCCCCACCGGGGCGACTATGTTTCGCCCGCATCGACCGGGCCATGTGGGGCGCGCGCCCCGGTGAATTCTCATGCGCCTCACGCGTCCGCAAAACACAAAAACCGCTCTGCTCGCCCTTGCGGGGAACACGCGGTGGGTTTCCAGAGGATCGAGCCTTGAGAGACCGGATCGTGACCACATCAGTTCTGTAAAAAGTGGGCAAGACTCGAGGGTCCACCCACCTTGGTGCGCGCCGTATAGGCCGAGTCTCGGAGGGTGTCAACACTCAGCGCGCCAGGACTGTGGGCATCACCGGCCCCGCGCGCCGCCTTGTTATTGCCATGTTTCCGCCCCATTCACGCCCATTTGGTTAACGAAGGTCTGACAATGCGCCGCACCCGGGCAAACCGGGGTGGCAGCACCCCTTTCATGGGGTCGGGCAGAAGGCAATACAGGCATGGCGGACACTCTCGCAAGCGAGATCTATATCAGCGAGCTTTTGGCGGATAACGCCGGCGGCACTGCCATCGACACTGATGGCGACGGCAAGGCCACCAAGGCCGACGAATACATCGAATTCGCCAATACCAGCAACAGCACCGCCGCGCTGGATGGATTGCAGGTCTGGTCCCAGAAAAACGGATTGCTGCATACCTTCGGGCCGGGCGATACCCTTGCCCCCGGCGAAACAGCAACGCTGGTGGGGGAATATAGCGGCACGCCGCCGCCCGGGTATTACAGTGCGGGAATTCCCAACAACGGAAATTTCCTGCCCGACGGAGAAAGCGGCAAGTTCGACACCGTCTATCTTTACGACCCCGCCAACAACACTTTTATCGCGATGAGCTATGGCGCCCCGCCCCGGGACGCAACGCCGCCACCCGGGTTTCCGGCGGGCGCGACCCAATCGGGAGGCGGCGAATCGATACATTCCGATGCGCCCAACGGGCGGGCATTCGCCCGTGACAGCAACGGCAACTTTGAAGAAACCGATCCGACGCCCGGCACGGCCAGCACGGTATGCATGACCGCCGGGACGTTGATCGCGGTGCCCGGCGGCGCCATCCCGGTCGAAGCCCTGTCCCCCGGTCAGAAGGTTCTGGTCAAGGATGGCCCCGCCCGGCCCCTGCGCGCCATCGGGAAAACCCATCTGTCGGCGGCAATTCTTGCGCGGTTGCCAATGCTGCGGCCCGTGACATTGCCCGCCGGTGCCTTTGGCAACCCCGTTGATCTTTCCCTGTCGCCCAATCACCGGATTGCGGTGTCCGGCCCCGAGATCGACCTGATGTTCGGATCGGGCGAATTTCTGGTTCCGGTCAAATTTCTGGCGGGTTCTGCCGTACCTCTCGGCGGATCTGGCGTGACCTATCTGCATCTTTTGTTCGACGAACATGAACTGGTGCAGGCCGCCGGTGTATGGGTTGAATCCCTTTATCTTGGGGATGTCGGCGCGAATTGGGTGCGCGAACAGCGGGCGCAGGGCACCCTGCGTGAACTGGATGCCGGGCAAAGTGACCGCATCAGCCACACACACACCGCCCGCCCCTGCCTGCGCCCTTACGAAGCAAAGGCCCTGTCCCGGGCCTGCCGCGTCATGGTGCGACAGCCTGCCTAGGCCGGTGGTGCAACCGGCGTGGGCTGAAGCCTGCGGCGCAGCTTGCGTTCGCGGTAAAGGGAAAATACCCCCGTTGCCACAACGATGCCCGCCCCCAGCAGGGTAAGCGGCAATGGCCAGTCACCAAAGACGACAAACCCAAGGATCAGCGCGGCGATCAAGCTGGCATACCGGAACGGCGCGATAAAGCCGATCTCGCCCACCCGCATGGCCATGACGCTGGACAAATACCCCGCGATCACGAACACGCCCGCGCCGCACAGCAGGCCCAGATCTCGGGGCGCGACAGCCACCCAGGGCGTGAACAGCGCGCCGACACCTGCCATCGCGCCCACCCCCACAGAGGTGATCAGCGCCACGCTGAGCGATGAGACATCGCGCGACAATCCCCGCGCAGCCAGATCACGCAGGGTCACCGCGACAACCGCGCCAATGGCGGAAAGGGCATAGATATTGAACCCCTCCGGCCCCGGACGTACAATCAGCAGAACGCCGCAAAATCCCACGAAAATCGCGGTCAGCCGCCGCCAGCCCAGTGGTTCGGAAAACAGCAGCGCACTGGCAAGGGTAACGGTCAGCGGCAACACCTGAAGAATCGCCGAAACATTGGCCAGCGGCATCTGCCTGAGCGCGGACATGAACAACAGCGCGCCAAACAGCTCGGCCAATGTCCGCAGCGCAATCAGCCACCGGTCACGTCCAAGCCGGGGCAGATGCAGGCCGCGCATGGCCAACCCAATACCCAAAAGCAACACCGAGGTGATAAGCCCGCGCAGGAACAAGGCCTGAAACAGCGGCAACTCGCCCAGAACAAATTTCATAAAGGCGTCGTTGACGGTGAAGGCGACCATGCAGATCGTCATCAAAAGCGCACCGCGCATGTTATCCGTCAGCATACCCATGGCGCCGCATTACCACTTTGGCAGGGGCGGCGCCATGGGCAGTATTCAGGCGGTGGCGGGCTGGCCCGTCAGGGCGATCCGGTCCTCACCGTCGGCGTCCCATTTGGCCTCTTCCTCGGGGCTGGCCTTGGGTGAAAACAGCCCGCTCCACGCATAGAAGATACCGATCAGCGGTGACAGCCAGCACGCAAAGGCCAGCGGGATATACAGCAGGTTTTCAAAGTGACCGTCACTGATCCCCAGCCCCAGTGCGGTAATCACAAAGGCCCCGCCCGCGTTCCACGGAATCAACGGTGAAATCAGCGTGCCGCCTTCTTCGACGCCGCGCGCAAGGTTCAGGGTCGAATATCCCATCCCGCGATACACCGGCGCATACATACGGCCCGGCAATGCGATCGACAGATAGGGATCACCCGCAACCACGTTGGTCGCCATCGAGGTCATGATCGCCGATGTCTGAATCCCGGCAAAGGATTTGACCCGCGCGATGATCTGATCGATCACGGCCTCAAGGCAGCGTGTCCGCTCCAGTGCGCCGCCGAACCCAAGCGCCAAAAGCACGAGGCTGATGGTCCACATCATCGACTGCACGCCGCCCCGGTTCAACAGCGTGTCGATTTCGGACACGCCGGTGTCAATCGAGAACCCCGAGTTGGCATAGGTGAAAATGTCGCGCAGGTTCTCACCCTGAAAAAACATCGCCATGGCGCCACCGACAACCACCCCCGCGAACAGGGCCGGGATCGGCGGGTTTTTCAGAATGGCCAGCACAATAACCAGCAACGCAGGCGCCAGCAACCAGGGCGAAATCCAGAAGGTTTCGTTCAGCGCGACCGTGATCGCATCAATCTGTTCAAACGACGTGTTGCCGCCGTCGATCAGAAAGTAACCGGCAAAAATATAGATCGCCAAAGCGGCCAGCATGGACGGCACCGTGGTGGGCAGCATGTTGCGGATGTGATCAAACACGTTGGTGCCGGTCACCGCCGGGGCAAGGTTGGTGGTGTCTGACAACGGCGAAATCTTGTCACCGAAAAACGCACCGGAAACAACCGCGCCGGCTGTCCAATACACCGGAATGCCGAACCCGGCGCCAATGCCCATCAGCGCCAGACCAACCGTGCCGACCGTCCCCCAGGACGTGCCCAGAGATACCGAAACCACCGAACAAAGAATCATCGCCGCCGCCAGAAAAATCTGTGGGCTAAGGACCAGCAGGCCATAATAGATCAACGTCGGCACCGTGCCGCTGGCGATCCATACGCCGACGATCATCCCCACGACAATCAGCACCGAAACCGATGGCAGCGAAATCTTGATGACGTGGAACACGCCTTCTTCGATGCTTTCCCAGTCATGGCCCAGATACAGCCCCACCAGCGCGGTGATTGCGATGCCGATGGCCAGCGGGATATGCGGAACGAACTTGCCATAATAAAAAAGCTGAAGCGCAAGAACGGCCAGCGTCAGCAGGATCGGCAAAAGCGCGAGCGCAAAGCCGGGTTTACGAAATTCTCGGGTCGACATGGCAATTCCTTTTGGAAAGAATGGGCCCGACGGCCCGATACGACGCATCATACGCATCGCGCCCGCTACCGTGGAATTATCGTTTGTCCGCATTTTCGATACGTGACAGGAAATTGACCCGAAATTTCCCGCTGCCAAAGGAAAAGGGCCTCGCCGGTTGGCGAGGCCCTTTTTTGCAATCTGTCCTGTCCGAAGACCGGGCGATGATTACTCGTCGCGGCTTTCGGGTGTCATCACCAGCGAGCCTGTCAAAAACATCCTCGCTGACATCTTCTGACGGCGCGGCCAGTGCTGCGGCGGCTTCGGCTTCGGCCTGGGCCGCTTTCAGCACTTTAAGATCACGTTCAGCGGCGATACGGCGCACTTTTTGTGTCGCCCCACCTGTGCCTGCCGGGATCAGACGCCCGACGATGACGTTTTCTTTCAGGCCGACCAGTTTGTCACGCTTGCCCTGCACCGATGCCTCGGTCAGCACGCGGGTGGTTTCCTGGAACGACGCCGCCGAGATGAAGCTGCGGGTTTGCAGCGACGCCTTGGTGATGCCCAACAGGATTGGTTCGCCTCTGGCCTCGCGCCCGCCCTTCTTGGCGGCCTTTTCGTTGGCCTCGTCGAATTCGGCCTTGTCCACATGTTCGCCTTTCAGCAGCGTGGTTTCGCCGCTGTCCAGAATTTCCCATTTCTGGAGCATCTGGCGCACGATCACCTCGATGTGCTTGTCGTTGATCTTAACGCCTTGCAGACGATACACATCCTGCACCTCGTCGATCATGTAATCGGCCAAAGCCTCGACCCCCATAACCGCAAGAATATCGTGCGGCGCCGGGTTGCCATCCATGATGTAATCGCCCTTCTGGACGAAATCGCCTTCGGCCACCGGGATGTGCTTGCCCTTGGGAACCATGTATTCGACAGGAACGCCGTCTTCCTCGACGGGAACAATCGCGATGCGGCGCTTGTTCTTGTAGTCCTTGCCAAATTTCACGTGACCATTGATTTCCGCGATGATCGCGTTGTCCTTGGGGCGGCGCGCCTCGAACAATTCGGCCACACGGGGCAGACCACCGGTGATGTCCTTGGTTTTGGCACCCTCGCGCGGGATACGTGCAACCACATCACCAGCCTTGACTGTGGCGCCTTCCTCGATCGACAGGACGGCATCCACAGACATCGGATAGGTCACCGGATTGCCCGCATCGTTGCGCATCGGTTCGCCATCTTCCCCCACGATGATGATTTCGGGCTTC
This sequence comes from Oceaniglobus sp. K40-3, assembly GCF_055808395.1. NCBI lineage: Bacteria > Pseudomonadati > Pseudomonadota > Alphaproteobacteria > Rhodobacterales > Paracoccaceae > Oceaniglobus > Oceaniglobus sp. K40-3. Next base: position 207,619 of record NZ_CM147868.1, read on the forward strand.
AGTTCATTGCCTTTCGGCGCGGAACGCCAGTCGGTCACGATCTTCTGGGTCATGCCGGTCGCATCATCGGTATCGTCACGCACCGACAGGCCCGTGATAAGATCGACAAACCGCGCCGTGCCGGATTTTTCGGCGATGATCGGCAGGGTGTAAGGATCCCATTCGAACAGCTTGTCACCGCGGGCGATTTTCGCGCCCTCGGCCACATGCACCGTGGTGCCATAGCCCAGCTTGAAGTTGGAAAGTTCGATGCCGTTTTCATCCATGATCGCCAGAACCATGTTGCGGCCCATGACAACGGAATTGCCCGCCTCATTGGTCAGCAGGTTGGCGTTGCGGAATTCGGCCACGCCTTCCTGTCCCGCTTCCTGGAACGATTGCTGGCCACCCTGGGCCACGCCGCCAATGTGGAACGTCCGCATTGTAAGCTGTGTACCGGGTTCACCGATGGATTGCGCGGCGATGATGCCCACCGCCTCGCCCTGGTTGACCAGCGTACCACGGGCCAGATCGCGCCCGTAACACTGGGCGCAAACGCCCTCTTCCGCCTCGCAGGTCAAGGGCGAACGCAGACGCGCCGTGGCCAGACCCGAGGTTTCGATCATGTCGGCGCGACGTTCGTCGATCAGCTCGCCTTTGGCGACCATCACTTCGTCGGTGCCCGGACGGATCAGTTCCTCGGCCGCGACACGGCCCAGAACACGTTCGCCCAAAGACGCCACGACCTCACCATCATTGACGGCGGCCTTGGCGGTGACAGCACGTTCGGTGCCGCAATCGTGCTGGCGCACGATGCAATCCTGCGCAACATCCACCAGACGACGGGTCAGATACCCCGAGTTCGCCGTTTTCAAGGCGGTATCCGACAGACCCTTACGGGCACCGTGGGTAGAGTTGAAATACTCCAACACGGTCAGACCTTCCTTGAAGTTCGAGATGATCGGCGTCTCGATGATTTCGCCGTTCGGCTTGGCCATCAGGCCGCGCATCCCGCCCAGCTGCTTCATCTGGGTGACAGAACCACGCGCGCCCGAGTGGGCCATCATGTAAACGCTGTTCGGCTCGTTTTCGGCACCATTCTCGTCGTGCCCCGAGGTCGAAATCGTCGACATCATCGCCTCGGTGACCTTGTCGTTACATTTGGACCAGGCATCGACAACCTTGTTGTACTTTTCACCCTGAGTGATCAGGCCGTCCATGTACTGCTGTTCGAAATCCTTCACCTGATCGCGGGTTTCGCCAACCAGCGGCCATTTGGTGTCAGGGATCACCATGTCGTCCTTGCCGAACGAAATCCCGGCCTTGAACGCCTCGCGGAAACCCATGGTCATGATCTGATCGCAGAAGATGACCGATTCCTTCTGGCCACAATACCGGTAAACGGTATCAATCACCTGCTGCACTTCTTTCTTGCGCAACAGACGGTTGACCAGATCAAACGGCGCCTTGGCATTCAGCGGCAAAAGCGCGCCCAGACGCACCCGGCCGGGGGTGGTTTCAAAGCGCATCAGCACTTCGTTACCTTCCTCGTCGATCTGCGGCAGACGGGCCTGAATTTTGGCATGCAGATGCACCTCGCCCGCGTCAAGGGCATGCTGCACCTCGTCCACGTTCGAAAAGATCATGTTCTCGCCCTTCATCCCCTCACGCTGCATGGTGATGTAATAAAGGCCAAGGATCATATCCTGTGACGGCACAATGATCGGCGCGCCGTTGGCAGGCGACAGCACGTTGTTGGTCGACATCATCAGCACGCGCGCTTCCAACTGGGCCTCAAGGCTCAGCGGAACGTGAACGGCCATTTGATCGCCGTCAAAGTCGGCGTTGAAGGCGGAACAGACCAGCGGGTGAAGCTGAATCGCCTTGCCTTCGATCAGCGTGGGTTCGAACGCCTGAATACCCAGACGGTGCAACGTGGGCGCCCGGTTCAGCATGACGGGGTGTTCGCGGATCACCTCATCCAGGATGTCCCACACCTCGGGGCGTTCCTTTTCCACCAGCTTTTTCGCCTGTTTGACGGTGGAGGACAGGCCCTTTGCCTCAAGCCGCGAATAGATGAACGGCTTGAACAGCTCCAGCGCCATCTTTTTCGGCAAACCACACTGGTGCAGTTTCAGTTCCGGCCCGGTCACAATCACCGAACGGCCCGAAAAATCGACCCGCTTGCCCAAAAGGTTCTGACGGAAACGGCCCTGTTTGCCTTTCAGCATGTCGGACAGCGATTTCAGCGGGCGTTTGTTGGCCCCCGTGATCACCCGGCCACGACGGCCGTTGTCAAACAGCGCATCGACCGATTCCTGCAACATCCGCTTTTCGTTGCGCACGATGATATCGGGCGCGCGCAATTCGATCAGCCGCTTGAGGCGGTTGTTGCGGTTGATGACCCGGCGATACAGATCGTTGAGGTCAGACGTGGCAAAGCGGCCTCCATCCAGCGGCACCAGCGGGCGCAACTCGGGCGGGATCACCGGCACGACGGTGAGGATCATCCATTCCGGGCGGTTGCCGGATTCAAGGAAGGATTCCACGATCTTCAGGCGCTTGATGATCTTCTTGGGCTTCAATTCGCCCGTCGCTTCTTTCAGCTCTTCGCGCAGGCGGTCGGCCTCGGCTTCAAGGTCGATCATCGACAGCATTTCGCGGATCGCTTCGGCGCCGATGTTGGCGGTGAACGCATCCATGCCATAGACATCCTGGGCGTCCATGAACTCTTCTTCGTTCAACATCTGACCATAGGTCAGATCGGTCAGGCCCGGTTCGATCACCACATAGTTTTCGAAATACAGAACCCGCTCAAGATCGCGCAGGGTCATGTCGAGCATCAGGCCGATGCGCGAGGGCAGCGACTTGAGAAACCAGATGTGCGCGACGGGCGAGGCCAGTTCGATATGGCCCATGCGTTCGCGGCGCACCTTTTGCAGCGTCACTTCGACACCGCATTTTTCGCAGACGACGCCGCGATACTTCATCCGCTTGTATTTGCCGCAGAGGCATTCGTAATCCTTGATCGGGCCAAAGATACGGGCACAGAACAGACCGTCACGCTCGGGCTTGAACGTGCGATAATTGATGGTTTCCGGCTTTTTGATTTCACCGAACGACCACGACAAAATCCGCTCGGGCGACGCGAGCGAGATCTTGATCTCGTCAAACGTCTTGGGGGCCGCAAGCGGGTTGAACGGGTTGGTTGTGAGTTCCTGGTTCATCTTTTTCCTTACGAAAAGGGGAAATGGGCGCGAAGGGGAATAGGGGGCTGACCCCTACTCCTCATCTTCCTCCGCATCCAGGAGTTCCATGTTCAGGCCGAGGCCGCGCACTTCCTTGACGAGAACGTTGAAGGATTCCGGCACCCCGGCTTCAAAGTTGTCCTCGCCCTTGACGATGCTTTCATACACTTTCGTGCGCCCGGCAACGTCATCGGATTTGACCGTCAGCATTTCCTGCAAGGTATAGGCGGCGCCGTAAGCCTCAAGCGCCCAAACCTCCATCTCACCGAAACGCTGTCCGCCGAACTGTGCCTTACCACCCAGCGGCTGCTGCGTGACGAGGCTGTACGGACCGGTCGAACGTGCGTGGATCTTGTCATCTACAAGGTGGTGCAGTTTCAGCAGGTATTTCATGCCCACCGTCACCTTGCGCGCGAATTCCTCGCCTGTGCGGCCATCGAACAGGCGCGACTGACCCGAGGTGTCGAACCCTGCACGGCGCAGGCTGTCGTTCACATCGGCCTCTTTCGCGCCGTCGAAAACCGGCGTGGCAATCGGAACCCCGTGGCGCACGTTTTGCGCCGCCTCAAGCATCTGCGCCTCGTCCATGTCGTGCAGCACTTCATCATGCACATTCTGGCCATATGCGATTTTCATCGCGTCGCGCACCGGGGTCATATCGCCCGAGCGACGGTATTCGTCCAGCGCCTCGTCAACCTTCAGGCCCAGACCGCGCGCGGCCCAGCCCATGTGGGTTTCAAGGATCTGACCGACGTTCATCCGCGACGGCACACCCAGCGGGTTCAGCACGAAATCGACCGGCGTTCCATCTTCGAGGAACGGCATGTCCTCCATCGGAACAACGCGCGAAATCACACCCTTGTTGCCGTGACGACCGGCCATCTTGTCGCCCGGTTGCAGCTTGCGCTTCACCGCGACGAACACCTTGACCATCTTCATCACGCCCGGCGGCAGATCGTCACCACGACGCACCTTTTCGACCTTGTCTTCAAAACGCGCATCCAGCGCCTTTTTCTGAATGTCGAACTGGGCGTTCAGCGCCTCGACCTGCGCCGCTTCCTGCTCTTCCGCCAGGGCCAACTGCCACCACTGACCGCGGGTCAGATCGTTATCGAGCAGATCGGCGGTGATCATCGTGCCCGGCTTTACGCCCCGGGGGCCTTTCACCGCTTCGCGGCCTTCGATCATGCTGCGCAAACGGGCATAGATGTTGCGCTCAAGGATCGTCAGCTCGTCATCCCGGTCGCGGGCCAGACGCTCGACCTCTTCACGTTCGATTTGAAGCGCGCGTTCGTCTTTCTCCACACCGTGGCGGTTGAATACACGCACCTCGACGATCGTGCCGAAATCCCCCGGCGGCAGGCGCAGGGATGTGTCACGCACGTCCGAAGCCTTTTCACCAAAGATGGCGCGCAACAGCTTTTCTTCCGGCGTCATCGGGCTTTCGCCTTTTGGCGTGATCTTGCCCACCAGAATGTCGGCTGGCCCGACCTCGGCCCCGATATAGACGATGCCCGCCTCATCAAGGTTGCGCAGCGCCTCTTCGCCCACGTTGGGAATATCGCGGGTGATTTCCTCTGGCCCAAGCTTGGTATCGCGGGCCGCCACCTCGAATTCCTCGATGTGGATCGAGGTAAACACGTCATCGCGGGTGATCCGTTCGGAAATCAGGATCGAGTCTTCATAGTTATAGCCGTTCCACGGCATGAAGGCGACCATGACGTTCTTGCCAAGGGCCAGTTCGCCCATGTCGGTGCTGGGCCCATCGGCAAGCACCTCGCCGCCCCGCACCTGATCGCCCACCTTCACCAGCGGACGCTGGTTGATGCAGGTGTTCTGGTTCGAACGCTGGAACTTGCGCAGACGATAAATATCAACGCCCGCGTCGCCCAATTCCAGATCTTCGGTGGCACGCACGACGATCCGGGTGGCATCCACCTGGTCAATCACACCACCGCGACGGGCCATGATGGCCGCGCCGGAATCGCGCGCAACCACTTCTTCAATGCCGGTGCCCACAAAGGGGGCCTGAGCCTGAAGCAGCGGAACCGCCTGACGTTGCATGTTCGACCCCATAAGGGCGCGGTTCGCATCGTCATTTTCAAGGAACGGAATCAGCGAGGCCGCAACCGAAACCAACTGTTTTGGCGACACGTCGATCAGATCGACGCTTTCGCTGGGCGCCAGCATGTAATCGCCCGACTGGCGGGTGCTGACCAGTTCGTTCACGAACTTGCCGTTTTCGTCCAGATTGGCGTTGGCCTGGGCCACAGTGTGGCGCATTTCCTCGGTGGCCGACATGTAATGAACTTCGTCGGTCACCTGTCCGTCTGTGACCACCCGGTAAGGGGTTTCGATAAAGCCGTATTTGTTCACGCGGGCAAAGGTGGCCAGCGAGTTGATAAGACCAATGTTCGGCCCTTCCGGTGTTTCGATCGGGCACATCCGGCCATAGTGGGTAGGGTGAACGTCACGCACTTCGAAACCGGCGCGTTCGCGGGTCAGACCGCCCGGCCCAAGGGCCGACAGGCGGCGCTTGTGCGTCACTTCGGACAGGGGGTTCGTCTGATCCATGAACTGCGACAATTGCGAGCTGCCAAAGAATTCGCGCACGGCGGCGGCGGCAGGTTTGGCATTGATCAGGTCTTGCGGCATCACGGTGTCAATCTCGACCGATGACATCCGCTCTTTGATCGCACGCTCCATACGCAGCAGGCCAACGCGATACTGATTTTCCATCAGCTCACCAACCGAGCGCACCCGGCGGTTGCCAAGGTGGTCGATATCGTCGATGTCGCCACGCCCGTCGCGCAGGTCGTTCAGGGCCTTGATACAGGCGACGATATCTTCCCGGCGCAGGGTGCGCTGGGTGTCTTCGGCATCAAGATTCAGGCGCATGTTCATTTTCACCCGCCCCACGGCGCTCAGATCGTAACGCTCGGAATCAAAGAACAGGGTGTCGAACAGGTTTGACGCGGCCTCGACGGTGGGCGGCTCGCCCGGGCGCATGACGCGATAGATATCCATGAGCGCGGTGTCGCGGCCCATGTTCTTGTCGACCGCCATGGTGTTGCGCATGTACGGCCCATGGTTGATGTTGTCGATGTCAAGGCAGGGAATTTCGGTGATCCCGGCCTCAATCAGCTCATAAAGCGTGCCGCCGGTCACTTCACCGGCCTTGTCCAGCTCCCAGGTCAGTTCATCGCCGGCCTCGGCATAGATCGCGCCGGTTTCTTCGTTGATGATGTCCTTGGCGACAAAGCGGCCAATGATCTGATCGAAGGGGATCAGCAGATCGGTAACTTTACCTTCATCGATTAGCTTTTTCACCGCGCGGGGTGTAATTTTCTTGCCTGCCTCGGCGATAACCTCGCCGGTGGCCGCATCCACCAGATCGTGCCCCGGCCGGGTGCCGCGTGCGCGCTCGGGGAAGAACTTGGTCACCCAACCCTTGTTCTTTTCCAGCTTGAACGTAACGGTATCATAGTAAGCGTCCATGATCGCTTCCTGATCCAGCCCGAGAGCATAGAGCAGGGTCGTCACCGGCAATTTGCGGCGACGGTCGATCCGGCAGAATACGATATCCTTGGCGTCGAATTCAAAGTCGAGCCAGGAGCCGCGATAGGGAATGATCCGGCAGGCGAACAGCAATTTGCCCGAGCTGTGCGTCTTGCCCTTGTCGTGGTCAAAGAACACCCCCGGAGAGCGGTGCATCTGGGAAACGATTACCCGCTCTGTGCCGTTGACGATGAACGTGCCGTTGTGGGTCATCAGGGGCATATCGCCCATGAACACGTCCTGTTCCTTGATGTCCTTGACCGACTTGGCGCCGGTATCCTCATCCACATCGAACACGATCAGACGCAGCGTCACCTTGAGCGGCGCGCTGTAGGTCATGTCGCGCTGCTGGCATTCCTCGACGTCGTACTTGGGCTTTTCCAGCTCGTACTTGACGAATTCAAGAACAGCGGTTTCGTTAAAGTCCTTGATCGGGAAAACCGATTGGAACACGCCCTTGATACCTTCGCCGTCCATCGGTTCGGGTTGATCACCCGACCGCAGGAACAGGTCGTAAGAAGATTTCTGAACCTCGATGAGGTTCGGCATTTCAAGAACTTCGCGGATCTTGCCGTAGTACTTGCGCAGGCGTTTCTGGCCGAGGAATGTCGATGCCATGTGGCGTCACCTTTCTTTTCGCGGGCAATCCACCGGTGGGCGGCGGCGGATGGCCCTCACGAAAGCTCTTGTTCAGATCAATACCTGGCCGCCTTCCCACAGGCGACCTCCCGATCCTGAACCGCGGCTTGGGAAAGACTGTGGCGCACAGCCCTTCCCAAGACGCGGGCGGCTGGCCCCGAAAACACTTCGGAGCCAGCCGTTGTTCTGGCGCTCGGCGGTCCTTGCGTCCCTTCTCGCTGCGGGTAACCACAGCGCAGAGGGACGCAAGGACCGATAAGCGATCCGGTGCGACCGGATTACTTGAGTTCGACTTCGGCGCCAGCTGCTTCCAGCTTGCCCTTGATCTCTTCGGCTTCGGCTTTCGAAACCTGCTCCTTGACAGCCTTGCCGCCAGCTTCGACCAGATCCTTGGCTTCTTTCAGGCCCAGACCGGTGATGCCGCGCACCTCTTTGATGACGTTGATCTTCTGCGCACCGGCAGATTTCAGGATCACGTCAAATTCGGTCTGCTCTTCGGCAGCCGCGCCGCCCGCATCAGCAGGGCCAGCCATCATCACAGCGCCGCCTGCGGCAGGCTCGATGCCATACTCATCCTTGAGGATGGTTTTCAGTTCTTGTGCTTCGAGAAGGGTCAGACCCACGATCTCTTCAGCCAGTTTTTTCAGATCAGCCATTTTGCTTTCCGTTCTTTCAGATGTGTTCCAACGTGCGTTTTGACAACCCCACGCCGATTGACATGTTGCTTACGCGGCTTCGCCGCGCTCCTCGATGGTCGAGAGGATGCTTGCGATATTGCTTGCTGGCGCGCCAATGGCCCCGGCGATGTTGCTGGCAGGCGCCCCGATGCACGACACGATCGAAGCGATAAGCTCATCACGTGAGGGCATTGCAGCGACGGCTTTGACACCGGCAGTATCCAGAGCCGTTCCACCCATGCTACCGCCGAGAATCTGAAACTTTTGATTCCCTTTGGCATATTCGTCCGCCACCTTGGCTGCTGCCACGGGGTCTTCGGAATAGGACAGAACGGTCATGCCCGTGAGCAGATCGGCCATTGCGGCCGAATCTGATCCCTCAAGGGCGATCTTGGCGAGCTTGTTCTTGGCAACACGCACGGACCCGCCTGCTTCACGCATACGCGCGCGCAGATCCTGCATCTCGGCAACTGTCAGACCGGCGTAGTGGGCAACCACAACGACGCCAGAGCTTTCAAAGATCTGGCCGAGTTCCTCGACCACTTTCTCTTTCTGGGCTCTATCCACAGTTTCACTCCAAGTTTGGAAGAGTCTCCCCCTCCGGCTCTCATTTACCCCGGCGAATGCCGAGGGTCGGGTCCGTTTCAGGGTCCCGAGGCCAAAACCGCCCGAGGGAAAATCCCTCTGAAAGTTCGTCTCGCTTCCCATCTCAGGAAGGATTTAACGGCCCTTCGGCCCACCCTCCGTCTCGGACAGGACAGGGCCTTGCGGCCCTGCCATCGGCAGACTTCTCTGCCAGATCTCGCTTAGTTACCCGTTGCGTTGGCAACGTCAACAGTTACGCCGGGGCCCATCGACGAGGTGAGGTTCACCGCCATCATATAGGTGCCCTTGGCGCCGGTTGGCTTGGCCTTGCTCACGGCGTCGACAAAGGCGCGCACGTTTTCAACCAGCTTGGCCTCATCGAACGATGCCTTGCCGACACCGGCGTGCACCACACCGGCCTTTTCGGCCTTGAACTGAACCTGACCACCCTTGGCGGCGTCAACCGCCTCTTTCACATCCATGGTCACCGTCCCGATTTTCGGGTTCGGCATCAGGTTGCGCGGACCAAGGATTTTGCCAAGACGACCAACGACCGGCATCATGTCGGGCGTGGCGATGCAGCGGTCAAAATCGATCTTGCCGCCCTGGATCGCTTCCATCAGATCCTCGGCGCCGACGATATCGGCCCCGGCTGCCGTGGCCTCATCGGCCTTGGCGCCACGGGCGAACACCGCAACGCGCACCGTCTTGCCGGTGCCGTTGGGCAGGTTCACCGTGCCGCGGACCATCTGGTCGGCGTGGCGCGGATCGACACCCAGGTTCAGGGAAATCTCGATGGTTTCATCAAACTTCGCGGTGGCGTTGGATTTGACCAGCTTGACCGCATCTTCAACGGTCAGATTGGCCTTGCCAGCAACAGCTTCGCGGGCGGCGCGGATGCGTTTTCCGAGTTTTGCCATCTTACTTCACCTCGATGCCCATGGAGTTGGCAGAGCCAACGATGATCTTCATGGCGGCTTCGACATCCGTTGCGCTCAGATCTTTCATCTTCGCTTCGGCGATCTCGCGCACCTGCTTGACAGTGACGCTGGCCACAATGTCACGGCCCGGCTTGGGCGATCCCTGTGGGCGCGCGCGCTTGCCGACAGGCTTGAGACCGGCAGCTTTTTTCAGATAGTAGGACGCCGGCGGAGTCTTGATCTCCATCGTGAACGACTTGTCCTGAAAATAGGTGATGACCGTCGGGCAAGGGGCGCCCGGCTCCATCTCCTGGGTCTTGGCGTTGAATGCCTTGCAGAATTCCATGATGTTGATGCCGCGCTGGCCCAGTGCGGGGCCGACGGGTGGGCTTGGGTTGGCTTGACCCGCCTTGATTTGCAGCTTCAGGCTGCCGACTTTCTTCTTGGCCATCTGGCCTCTCCTTTGTCACGAACGGATCGAAACCCGTCCAACAACGACCGCAGGGCGCGCCCCTTGATCTTGGGTTGTCGTGGTCCGGTCAGGGGCCGCGGCCCCGCGCCTTCCACGGTTGACGTCAGATTTCTTTCGAAACCTGCGTAAATTCCAGCTCGACCGGGGTGGCCCGGCCAAAGATCGACACCGTCACCTTGAGTCGCTGGTGTTCATCATCGACACTGTCGACCATGCCCTCAAAGCCCTCAAACGGCCCGTCGGTGACCGCCACCTTTTCACCGATCTCAAAGGAAATCAGGGTGCGCGGCGCGTTTTCATTTTCCTCAACACGGTTGAGGATCTGGTTCACCTCGGCGTCGCGCATGGGCATCGGGCGCCCCTGGGGGCCAAGAAACCCCGTCACGCGGTTGATCGAGTTGATCAGGTGATAGCCCTGATCCGACATTTCCATACGCACCAGAACATAACCGGGCATGAACCGCCGTTCGGTCGGCACCTTTTTGCCGCGCCGCACTTCGATCACTTCTTCGGTGGGAACAAGAACTTCTTCGATCTCTTCCTCGAGACCCTTCTCGATCACCTCAGTGCGAATCTGTTCGGCGATTTTCTTTTCGAAATTCGAGAGCACGCTCACCGAATACCAACGCTTCGCCATGTTGCCATCGCCCTTCCGTATCGCCGGACCGTGCCGGAACTGTCTTTCGTTTCAGGCGATTACCCGCCCTGCCCCAATAAAAATCGGCGCGCCTTGCGAATCGAGGCACGCCAATAGTGGGGATCGCAGCATCGCTTAACGCCGTTGCGCCAAGGGTTCAAGGCGTTTTCAGCCAAACATGCCCAATACAGCCTGAAGCCCGGTGCGGATCAACAGATCCACAAGAAAGAAAAACGTCGCGGTCAGCGTCGCCATGATGAACACCATCACGGTGGTCAGCACCACCTCGCGCCGGCTTGGCCAGACGACCTTGGCGATTTCGGCACGTACCTGCTGAATGAACTGAAGCGGATTGGTCTTGGTGGCCATAGATGGGTTCCTTGCGTGATGGGTGGGACTTGCACATCCGACCCCGGGTAATCAAGCCCCAACTTCCAATTTGATCGGGATATCCCCTGTAAACCTCAGCCCGTGGCATTCCGATCAATGGGGCGACAGCATGGCCGGCCCCAATGAGCCATGGCGGGGCGGATGGCGGCAAACACGCCGCCATCGCTGATCCCGTCGATCTGCGCCACCCCGATTCGCGCAGAGAAAAAGGCCCCGTCGCCAGTCATCAAAGGGAGCTGAATGACCGGCTTTTCAAATCCCTTCGGTTCTCCTTGAATTCCTGCCTTGATTTCCCTGGCGAATGGCCTTACCCACGGCCCCGGCACAGGGGTTTAGCTCAGTTGGTAGAGCATCGGTCTCCAAAACCGAGGGTCATGGGTTCGAGTCCCCTAGCCCCTGCCAGCCCAAATCAGGTGTTTCCAGCGACATTCCTGCAAATTGATCAGAAACGCCGTCCGGCGAATCCCGGTTTCCGGCATTCACGCTGTTTCAGATAGAATCGGCCCCCGGGCGACAGGGGCCGCCCGGGGGTATTCACCACACCATAATTTCAGACTTGGCCGAGAAAGGCGTCGATCCCGGCCTGGGCGACGGCCCGATCCTGATCCGGGGTGCCTGAACTGACCCCGATACCGCCGACGACCTCGCCGTTGACAATCACCGGCAAGCCGCCGCCAACCACCATCAACCGCCCGCCAATGGCCGATGCGATGCCATAGGCGGGTGCGCCCGGCTGGCTGGCGGTGCCATAGTCATGGGTCGCTTTCTTGGCGCCGGCTGCGGTAAAGGCCTTGTCTATGGCGATGGTTGTCGATGTCACCTTGCCGCCATCCATACGCCGGAACGCGATGAGCTGGCCGCTTTCATCGGTGATCGCGATACACATGGGCACGCCGATTTCAACCGCATGGGCCGCCGCTCCGGCAATCAGGGTGTCGGCATCGGCGGCGTCAAGCCGGGTGAATGTCATCATGTCATTTGTCCTTTCTGGGGTGTTCCAGCCACATATGTCTGTGCGATGGCGCGATCATCGCCCATCATCTGAAGCACGAACAATTCTTCTGTCAGGGTTTCGGCCCGGCCCATCCGCAGGGCCATGGCCGGTGTAGCATGTGAATTCAGAACAACAATATCAGCCTCGCTTCCAACATCCAGCGTTCCGATCTTGTCAGCCATACCCAAAACCTCGGCATTGCCACGGGTGATCCAGTGGAACGCGCGCAGGGCGTGCAATTTCTGGTCTTGCAGTTGCAGAACCTTGTAACCCTCGTTCAAGGTCTGGAGCATGGAATAGCTGGTTCCGCCCCCGATATCCGTGGCAATGCCGCTGGTCACACCGCGCCCGCGCAATCCGGCATCGTCAAACAGGCCGCTGCCCAGAAACAGGTTCGACGTGGGGCAGAACACCGGGTGAGAGCCGGTATCCGCCAGCGCCTGAATTTCCCGATCCTTGAGATGGATGGCATGCCCCAGCAAAGTGCGCGCCCCAAGCAGGCCAAAACCTTCGTAAACGTCAAGGTAATCGCGCGCCGCCGGATACAGTTCGGCGGTAAAGGCGATCTCGGCGAGGTTCTCTGACAGGTGGGTCTGAACATAGCATTCGGGGTGTTCAGCGGCGAGCGCGCCGGCCATTTCCATCTGCTCCGGTGTCGAAGTGATCGCAAATCGCGGGGTAATCGCATAGGACGCGCGCCCCTTGCCGTGCCAATCTGCAATCAATTGCTTGCTGTCGTCATATCCCGATTGCGCCGTGTCAAGCACCCCATCGGGGGCGTTGCGATCCATCATCACCTTGCCGCCGATCATGCGCATGTTGCGGGCCTCGGCCTCGGCAAAAAATGCCTCGGCCGAGGCCTTGTGAACCGAACAATAGGCAACAGCGGTGGTGGTGCCGTGATCGCTGAGCAGGGTGCAGAACCGCCCTGCCATCGCCCGGGCATGTTGTGCGTTGGCATATTCGGCCTCTGCCGGAAAGGTATAGCCGTTCAGCCAGTCCAAAAGCTGGCTGCCCCAGCTTGCCACGATCTGAACCTGTGGAAAATGAATATGGGTGTCGATGAACCCGGCCATCATCAGGTGCGGACGATGATCGGTGACGGGGGCGTCGGGGGCCGTGGGGACCACATCAGCGAAATCACCGCTGGCAACGATCATCCCGTCCCGGATCAACAGCGCCCCGTCTTCCAGATAGGTATAGGCGTCGGTATCGTCCCCATCCGTTGGTTCGTGATGGAACGTCAAAAGACGCCCCCGCAACAGCGTGTCGGTCATGGTATGCCTCTTTGGTGAATGGGGCCGGGGCGGCCCGGGATGGGCGCCCCGGCTGATACGTCAGACGGTTTGTGCCGGCGTATTGTCGTCGATGAAATCGGGTTCGTCGGGAACAATGATCCGATGCTCCAGATCCTCTTTCGGGGCAAACATCGGGTAAAAGTAAAGGAACGCGCCAACGATCAGGTAACCGATCGTAATGCCGTCAAGCTGCGGCATTTGCAGGGTAAACGAATGGATGATCCCCACCGATGACATCACGGCAGCGGCCACCGCAAAGCCGCCCGCAGTGCGGAACCGCCCGTCGATGACATCGGCCACGATCGCGCCCCAGATCAGCCCGGTCAAAATCGCCCCCTGGCTGAGCGCAAGGTGGCCCTCGTAATGGGCGCCTTCCTGCAACAACGCCTGTGTCAAAGCGGAATCTCCCAGCGACGGCAGGCCCTCAACCCCCGTGTTGCGCAGGGCATTCATCAATGACCCCCACTTTGTCATAAGGAATTCCGAAATATGCGGCAGGATCGCAAAGGAAACGGCGGCCATATGCGCGGGCTTTACTGCAAAGGCGGTATTGGTGATCAGGCTGACGGAAACGAACACGAGAACCGGCGCAGCGGCGGCAATCGGGATCAGCCCCGCAAGGAACGACAGGAACCCAAGGAACGCGGCGGCGCCAATGACGACAGCCACGCCAACGATATATCCCGCATGGGCATCAAGACGCTTGTAAGCCGGGTGACCGATGTAAACCGTTGTTGGAAAGGGCGAACCGAACAGCGCGCCGATCATCGTGCCCACACCATCGGTCACCTGACAGACACCCACCGGATAACTGTCGCCCGCCGCTTCGGCGGATTCGACGTTGTTCATGGTTTCGATGAAGTTATAGATTTGCACGGGGATCAGCACGAGGAACAATTCGGGGTTGCCGAACAGGTATTGAATGCCCGCGATCATATCACCGAAATACGGCACCGGCGGATAGAACCCGATGCCACTGACGTCAAACGTGGATTCGCCCAGAAAAATCGCAATGATTGTCCCGGCGCCGATGGCAACCAACCCGGCAGGAATATTGCCCGGCAGGCGGAACCGGCCAATCAGCCCCCAGAGAATGAACAGCAGCGAGGTAAACCCGATGATCGGATGTTCAAAAATCTCGGCCAAGGGCACCGAGCCGATAAACACCAGTGCAATACCGCAAAGGGTGCCCAGCATCCCGGCGCGCGGGGTGATCCGTTTCAGATAGGGACCGACGAGCGCACCAAGGGCCGCGACGATACCGCCCATGAAACCGGCCCCAATGCCAACCTGCCAGGCCAGAAGCGGGTCTTGCGTCGCCCAATAGATCGGGCCGATCACGCCGAAAAGATAAACGAACATCACCGGCGTCGAGATACCGTAAGGCAGGGCGGTTACGTCCTTGCCATACTTTTTGGCGGCCCATTTCGCCATATAGGTATAAACGACCACCCCGGCGAGAATGGCGATTGCCGCCCCCGGAACGATGCGGCCAAACACGATTTCGGCGGGCATCTGAAACACGAACTGACAGACCCCCGAAAGGATCAGCAGATTGACAAGGTTGTCGGTAAACAGCGCCCAAAAGGCGCTGAAATCGCTCCTTGTGAACATTTTGTAACTATGGGTCGCGTCTGACATTGGGGGTCCCTCCCTTGGTATGTCACATCCTGCGCCGCCCCTCCTCAGGCGGTTGCGCGGGATGGTGTGCCGTTATTCGGCAGGCTCAGTTGGCTGAATTGCAGGTGTGGTAAGCCGGGCCATGACTTCGGCCACGACAAAGGCGGCGATCACCTCGGGCCGCTTGTCGGCGCTGCCTCCTGCTCCGATGGGGCAGGTCAATTGCGCGATTGCCGCGTTTGGCGCCTCGCTTTTGCAGAACCGCTCAAACCGCACACGTTTGGTGGCAGAGCCGATCAACCCGACATAGGCCGCATCCCTGCGCGCCAGCGCCTCGGCGGTCAGCAGGAAATCAAGCGCGTGATCGTGGGTCAGAACAATGAACGCACTGCCCGGCGGCGCGTTTCGAATGTCGGCCTCGGGCAGCGCGGACAGGCGTTTCTCAACATCCGCCGCTACCAACCCAAGTTCATTCGCCCGGCTGTCGATCACAATGCAACGCACGGGCAGAGCCTGAAAAAACACGGCCAGCGCCCGCCCCACATGACCAGCGCCCAGCACATAAACATGGGGCAAAGCGGAAATGCGGGCCTGTTCAGCGGCGCAGGTCGCGGTGCGATCCTCGGCGCCCATGCGGATCAGCCGCAATTCAACGCGCCCGCCGCAACATTGGCCAATTTCGGGGCCAAGGGGCACATCCATATCTTCCGAAACAGCACCAGAGCGCAGCATCACCCGCGCCTTGTCGATTGCCATATATTCCAACTGGCCGCCGCCGATTGTTCCGTGCAACCCATCGGGCGCGACGAACATCTCGGCCCCCGCCTCGCGGGGGATGATCCGCGCACGACTGTCAGGCGCACGTGAATCACCGCAGGCTGAGTATCCAGAAACGCGAAAAGCGACATCGCTCAGGCCTGCCGCAGCCGCTCGATGGCCAGCAAGACACGTTCCGGCGTTGCGGGCGCGTCCAGCCTTGGGCATGTCTTGTAATCCCCGACGCTGGCCACGGCATGAGACAGCGCCTCAAACACCGAAATACCCAGCATGAACGGGGTTCCCCCACGGCCTTTGACCGTTTGACAGTGTTTTCCCGGTTTTCCGACCAATCAGCCAAAGCCACGTTGAAAACACGCGGACGATCCGAGGCAAGCGGGATTTTATAGGTCGAGGGCGCATGGGTGCGCAACTGGCCCTGCTTGTCCCACCACAGCTCTTCCGTGGTCAGCCATCCCATGCCCTGAACAAACGCCCCCTCGATCTGGCCCTTGTCGATGATCGGATTCAGCGAACGCCCGACGTCATGCAGAATATCCGTGCGTTCCACCCGGTATTCGCCAGTCAGGGTATCGACCGACACCTCGGAACAGGCCGCACCATAGGCATAATAATAAAACGGCCGCCCCTTGCCCGTGGCACGATCCCAGTGAATTTTCGGGGTTTTGTAAAATCCAGCCGCCGAAAGCTGAATCCGCGCCATATAGGCCTGTTTGATAAAGTCGGCAAAGGGAATGACCTCATCCCCCACCTGCACCGCATTCGCGACAAATCGGACATTGCCCACCTCGGTCTGCCAGCGTTCGGCGGCAAAATCGACAAGGCGCCGCTTGATCTGAAGCGCGGCATCCTGCGCCGCCATGCCGTTCAGGTCAGACCCGGACGACGCAGCCGTGGCCGAGGTATTCGGCACCTTTTCCGTCGTGGTTCTGGTGATCTTGATCTTGTCCACATCGACCTGAAGTTCGTCCGCGACCACCTGCGCGACCTTGGTGTTCAGCCCCTGCCCCATTTCGGTGCCGCCGTGGTTCAACTGGATCGACCCATCGGAATAGATATGCAGCAAGGCGCCGGCCTGATTATACCATGTGGCCGTGAACGAAATCCCGAACTTTACCGGCGTAAGCGCAATACCCTTGCGGATGATCCCACCAGCGGCGTTCCAGTCGAGAACCGCGCGCCGGCGCGCCTGATAGTCGGCGTTTTCTTCCAGCTCCTGCACGATCCGGGGCGCGATGTTGTCTTCGACGGTCTGATGATAGGGCGTAACGTTGCGCCCGTCGTCACCATAGAAATTGCGTTTGCGGATTTCCAGGGTATCGACACCGCGATGATAGGCGATTTCCTCCATGATCCGTTCTGCCGCGACCACGCCCTGCGGGCCGCCAAAACCGCGAAAGGCGGTGTTGGACACGGTGTTCGTCTTCATCGGATGCGAATGCAAAAGAACGTTGGGATAGTAATAGGCGTTATCCGCGTGAAACAGCGCCCGATCCGTGACCGGGCCGGACAGATCCGAGGAAAAGCCGCAGCGCGCCGCAAAATCACCGGACACCGCTTCAATCCGGCCATCGTCATCAAAGCCCACTTCGTAATCAATCACGAAATCATGGCGTTTTCCCGTGGCCGTCATATCATCATCGCGGTCCGGGCGGATTTTGACAGCGCGGTTCCATTTCTTCGCACCAATGGCAGCGACGGCGCAAAACAGGCTCATCTGGGTTTCCTTGCCGCCAAAACCGCCGCCCATGCGGCGCACGTTCACGGTGACGGCGTTGGACGGCACCCCAAGAACATGGGCGACCATGTGCTGGGCCTCGGACGGATGCTGGGTTGACGAATGAACCATCACATCGTCGTCTTCACCGGGGATGGCAAAGGCGATATGCCCCTCAAGATACAGGTGATCCTGGCCGCCAAGGCGCAGCTTGCCCTTGACCCGGTGTTTGGCTTTCGCCATGGCCTGTTCCGCCTGACCACGCTTCAGCGTCAGGGGCGGCGTCACATAGCCCATATTGGCCGCTTGCGCCGCTTCCGGGTCAAGCGCGAAAGGCAGGTCTTCGTAAGTGACCTTGGCCAGCTTCGCCGCACGGCGGGCCGCATCGCGGGTTTCGGCAACGACCGCGAACATCGGCTGGCCCCAGAATTCCACCTTGTCGGTTGCAAGGACCGGCTCATCATCCAACCCCGTCGGGCTGACATCGTTGACCCCGGGAATATCCCCGGCAGTCAGAACGCCAACAACGCCCGGCGCGGCGCGCACCGCACTCAGATCAAGATCGCGGATCAATGCGTGGGCGCGGGTGGACAGCCCAAGATAAGCGTGCAGCGTGCCGGCTGGCTCTGGGATGTCGTCACAATAATCCGCGCGCCCGGTGACGTGTTTGATCGCGCTTTCGTGGTGCAGGTCACTGTGAACGCCGCCCTTGATCACCTCAGCGGCCGGCACGATTTTGTCGGTTTTCATTTGCATGTTCTCCCCCTCACGCGCTCAGCCGCACAGGTGCCGCAGCACCCTGTTGTTCCAGCCAGAACCGGCGGAACAGGTTTTTCGACACCTGCAACCGATAATCGGACGAGGCCCGCCAATCGCTCATTGGGGTGAAATCCTCGCCAAGATGCTCGGCGGCGGCAATCAACGCTGCCTCGCTCCAGGCCGCCCCCACCAGTGCGGCCTCGACCGTTGCGGCACGTTTGGGCGTCGCCGCCATACCGCCAAAGGCGATGCGGGCGGCCGCAATCGTGCCGTTCTCGACCGTGAGATTGAAAGCAGCACAGACCGACGAGATATCTTCGTCACGGCGCTTGGAAATCTTGTATGCTGCGTGCCGCGTGTTGGTGGCGGGGCGCGGTACGGATATGGATTCCAGAAACTCGCCTGCGGCCAGATCCTGTTTGCCATAGTCGATGAAATAGGTCTCGATCGGCAGGGTCCGCCGCGCGGTCCCCCGGCGCAGGGTGATCGACGCCCCCAACGCGATCAGAACCGGCGGCGTATCCCCGATGGGCGACCCGTTGGCCACATTGCCGCCAATCGTGCCCATATTGCGGATCTGCCAACCGGCGATGCGGTCCCAGAACTCTGCAAGGTGGGGATAATCGGCGCTCAGCGCTTCGCGGCTGTCGGTATAACTGACCCCGGCGCCGAACCGGATTGCATCGTCGCCAACCTCGATCGCGCGCAATTCATCCAGGTGGCTCAGGAAAACCACAGGGGAAATATCACGCAGGAATTTGGTAACCCAAAGGCCCACATCCGTGGCCCCGGCAACGATGGTGGCTTCGGGGGTTTCCAACAGCACATCGGCCAGATCATCAACCGAGGCGGGCAGAATGCATCGGCTGTTGTCTTTGGTCACCTCAACCCGCTGGCCATCGCCAAGGGCGGCCAGCCGGGCAGTGATATTCTCACGTTCGCGGGTTATGACGTCATTTCCCGGGGTGCCCAGCCGTGTCGCGGCCTTGGCGGCGCGAATGATCGGTTCATACCCGGTACAGCGGCAAAGATTGCCCTGAATCGCGGTTTCGATCTCGGTTTCATTTGGGTTGGGGTTTTCCATCCACAACCCGTACAGCGACATCACGAACCCCGGGGTGCAGAACCCGCACTGGCTCGCGTGATGTTCAACCATCGCCTGTTGCACCGGGTGCAACCGACCACCGGGGCCGGACAGATACTCAACCGAAACCACATGGCAGCCATCAAGGGACGCCAGCAACCGGATACAGGCGTTGACCGGCTGATAGCGCAGAACACCGTCCTGCAATCGCCCGACCAATATCGTGCAGGCACCGCAATCCCCCTCGGCGCAGCCCTCTTTTGCACCGGTCAGGCGTTGCTCGATGCGCAGAAAATCCAGCAACGTGTCGCTGGCGCCTACGCGGTCCAGGGTGATGGTTCTGTCGTTCAGAATCAGCCGAATTTCGGATCTGTTGGTCATCTTTCCTCCCATGCCTGCTGGCGATAACGACGCTGGCAATGGCAAATTACCTTTTCTGATTGGTCGAAAATACGGGGCAAAGTGGTAAGCTATTTCAACGAATCGTTGATAATCAAAGGAAGACGCCCGTGCCCTATCTGGAAAGTCTGCGCGTCTTTGTCCGTGTCGTCGAACTGGGCAGTATCACGGCGGGGGGCGCGATCTGCGGTTGACGCCAGCAGTTGCCAGCAATCGTATCAAGGAATTGGAGAAACGTCTGGATGTGCGGCTGTTCAACCGCACCACCCGGAAACTGACCCCGACCGAAGTGGGTCAGACATTTTACGACCACGCCCGTCTGGTGGTGCAATCCCTGGAGGATGCCGAGGCCGCCATCTCGGATTATTCCGAACATCTGCACGGCACGGTCCGGGTCACGGCACCCTTGGGCGTGGGCAAACGAATCGTCGCGCCGCTGATCCCGGAATTTGTCGATGCCTATCCGAATGTGTCCGTGCGACTGCGCCTGTCGGACCGCAAGGTGGACATCCTCGAAGACAGTCTGGATGTCGCGTTCTTTGTTGGGCGCCCGCCGGATTCGAACCTCAAATTACGCAAGATCATGGACACCCATCATGCCCTCTGCGCCGCACCGGCCTATCTGGAGCGCTTCGGCGTGCCCAAAACGCCCGATGATCTGCACGCGCACAATTGCCTGCTGCTGCGCTATCCAAGATCACCGGAATGGTTCTGGACCCTGAAAACACCCGACGGGCCACTCCGGCTGGATGTCACCGGCAGTTATGATTCCGACGATGGCGATGTTCTGACCAACTGGGCACTGGCCGGGCGCGGCATCATCAACAAGCCGCGCTTTGATATCGCCGAGCATCTGGCGAACGGCGCGCTGGTCGAAGTCTTGCCCGAAACCCCGCCTGAATCGTCCCTGCTGGGGTGCCTCTACCCCCATCGGCGGCTGCAAGACACCAAGGTCCGCCTGTTCATAGATTTTCTGCTGGAAAAATGCCGTGACCGGCTCGCCTCGGCTGAAGGACAAGCAACGCCCCCTACCCCGACCAATAGGCTCTGGCCCATGCTAAGGGCTGTTGACGTTCAGGATTCCCAAATCAGCTAATTTCTGATTCATATGTGCCCCCCTATGGCAATGGCTGATTTTGTCTCGTTGCGTTGATCGGTTGCTTTCATATGCCCGGCCTGTTTGTGCGACATCTTTCTGCCGCTGGCCCTGATGGAAATCCGCCGGTGAGGTCCCTGATCAAGTTCGCGTGCTTTTGAGGCACGTTGAATCAGACGGGTTAAGGATGGTTTTAGGGTGGTTTTAGGGTGGTTTGGGGTCCACCGTGGACCCCGTACCCCGTCCACTGTGGACCCCGTCTCAATCTCGGGCTCTGTGGTCGGTTCCAGCGCCTCAACCTTGGCCAGATTGATCCGGTAAACGACTGTGAATCCGTTCTTACAGGTCCGTGCGCCAGTCTCGATCAAGATGCCTTCCTTCAGGAACTCGCGGACAGTTCGCTTGACCGTGATCTCCCCCAGCTCGGTGTGCCGCTGGATTGTGCCCTTGGAACACCAGATGCCGGAACCATCGTCGCTCGCCTTGTCGGCCAGAAACATAATGATCTGCTTGCGCGCGGCGCTGCCAAAGCGGCGGTCGGCGCATTCATTCGCGACGCGCCAGCTCATTGCAGGGCCTCGCCACGCCCGAAACCGGCCTCAACTTGTACAGGTTTTGTACAGAAATCCTGTCTGCCGCCCCAGATTTCGCGGGAAATCAAACGGGCGTTGCTGCAACCACTTTCGAAAGCATTTGAGAAAACGCCATATTTTATTGGTTTTTTTGGTGACCCCGGCAGGATTCGAACCTGCAACCTGCCCCTTAGGAGGGGGCTGCTCTATCCAGTTGAGCCACGGGGCCGGGCCTGACTGTGGTTTCATACAATGGCGTTCGGGGCGTGTCATCCCGAAACCGGGGCGGATTGGCAGAGCGGATTGTCAGGTGGGGCCAATCCCGGTGGCCATTGCCGCGGCCATACACCAAAGGGCTTGGCCTGCCCCATGGTTTTCAGGTAACACATCCCATACTCACAAAGGACCGCCCCTGTGCCATCAGACCCACTGTTGCCCCACCGCCGTCAACTGACCCTGCGCGATGTGTCCGAGGAATCCGGGGTCAGTGAAATGACCGTCAGCCGGGTGTTGCGCAATCGCGGAGATGTCAGCGCGGCGACACGCACCAAAGTTTTGGAAACGGCCAAGCGCATGGGATATGTGCCCAACAAGATTGCCGGTGCGCTGGCCTCATCGCAGGTCAATCTGGTGGCGGTGATCATTCCCAGCCTGTCCAACATGGTATTCCCCGAGGTGATGACCGGCATTTCCGACGTGCTGGATGATACCGAGCTTCAGCCGGTGGTGGGGGTTACGAATTATCACCCAGAGCGGGAAGAGGATGTTCTGTACGAAATGCTGTCCTGGCGACCTTCGGGCATCATCATCGCCGGGCTGGAACATTCCGACGCCAGCATGGCCATGCTGCGCGCCAGCGGCATTCCCGTGGTCGAAATCATGGATGTGGACGGCGAAGCGGTGGATGCGGTCGTGGGCATTTCTCATCGGCGGGCCGGGCGCGAAATGGCCAAGGCCATCGTGAAACAGGGGTTTGAAAGGATCGGATTCCTCGGCACCAAGATGCCGCTGGATTTCCGGGCGCGCAAACGTTTCGAAGGATTTACCGAAGCGCTGGCCAAGACCGGGCTGGAGGTGGTCGAACAGGAATTCTATGAGGGCGGATCGGCCCTGCTGAAGGGGCGCGAGATGACGCAGGCGATTCTGGCCCGCGATCCCGATCTCGATTTCCTCTATTTCTCCAACGATATGATTGGCGCGGGCGGGCTTTTGTATTGTCTTGAAAAAGGGATCGACGTGCCCGGCAAACTGGGGATGGCCGGGTTCAACGGTGTCGAATTCCTGCGCGGCCTGCCAAAACAGCTCGCCACCATGGATGCTGGGCGGATCGAGATTGGCCGTGCCGCCGCGCAGATCATCGCGGACCGGGCCAGCGGGCAAGTGACCGAAGGCGGTCAGCGCATCGAACTAACGCCCAAATTGGAGCCGGGCGACACCCTGCGCCGTTACAAGGGCTGATCGCCGGCAAGGCGCGATAAACCGCCCCCGCCACAGAAAAGATTTGACGGCGCCCGCCCCACACATGACCCTGCCCTTGCCCCAACAGGAGAACGGACATGTACATTGACGCAATGGTCGCCCCGGTCAAAACGGCGCGCAAGGCCGAATATACTGAAATATCGCGCCAGATGTCGGCCCTGTTCAAACAACACGGCGCCCTGTCCTATGTTGAATGCTGGGGGGAGGATGTGCCGGCAGGCGAACACACTGTGTGTGTTCACATGCTCTGAACAGTAGTTTCACAAGGTTTGATACCGGACTAAGCCGGTAGTCCTGTGGCTATCCGGGACCGCCCGGTGATCCTGATTTTTGCCACCACGCATGGATTGCGCTTTTGCCGACGCGGCGGTCGGGCGGGAAGTGGGTGCGCACGTCGTTGGCGATCTCGTGGAATGTCAGCCTGTCGAGCCGTGCGGTGACGAAGGCGCGCAATTCCGGGTCGGCGTCCCGCTTTGCCATTTTGCCGGGGCGGTGATTGCGGCGGTGTTCGGTGGGCGGAACGGTGGGTTCGGGCAGGGTCTTTAAGCCTTCGTTAAACGCCCCTTCCATGGCCAGTTCAAGATCGGCCAGTGCACAGGCCTGTGCGGCGAGAACACCGGATGTCAATGCCTTCGCCTGCGCAAGCTCTGACCGCGCATCCCGAAGCGCCTTGCGCCAATCGCTGCGCGGCACGTTCCGGTCACATTCTCTGTCAATATCATCCATTATCTATTCTCGATCACATGGCGGGGCGGGCGTGGGGTGTTGGTGCCGCGGGTCCACCGGCGGACGCTCACGTCGCTGGTGCGCAGACGGCGGGCAATACCGGCGGTGGTTTCGCCCTCGGCATAGAGGCAGAGCGCCAGCCAGCGCGATGCCAGCGGAACGCGATAGATTTTCAGGCCGCACCGGGCCTGTAACGCGGTTTCCCTTTCGGCCCCGATCACGCGGGATACCATGCCGTCACCGCGCGGCGTGGCGGACAGCGCCACTTCGGACCCGCCGAATTCCAGCAGGAACCGGATCGCAAGGGGATAGCCCAGAACGTCAACAAATGGGTCAACCTGGGCCGGGGGCAGCGGATAGTTCGGATCATCTTGCGGCATGTCGGGTAGGGCCTTGTCGGTCGGGGGAAACACTCCGGCTGGGCAGAGGAAACCGCCAGCCGGAGTGTTGTGCGTTCCGCAGAGGGGGATTGCGGAACGTGCAGCAAGCCGGGCCATGATCGCCCCCGGCCTGCCGATCTCAACTTGAAAGCGAACCGGGTTTCAGGCCCAGTTGTGCGCAGATCGCCGTTTCCTCAACGGACGATGCCCACCCGTGATTTTGCGTGTGGGGCGGCTGTGCGCGCAAGCCTGATGGTTTTGTCAAATGGCCGAACATGGGAACAGACGTGGCAATGAAATTGTCAAAAGCGGCCTCATTGGACTGGCAAAGTGCGGTCGCCCATTCGCGGATGGGCGTGGTCAGATAGCCTTGCGCGAAGGCATCATTCACCTTTTGTGTCAATGAGCGTTCAAAACTGACCCGGTTTCAGCATTTGATTTTGACCCGCCTATTGGGAGGCAAAGCCCTCAGGCGGGCCGCCCTCATATAGCGAGTCCGTCTGTGGGCTTTGCTTGCGGTGCGGTTATTCTTCTCTGCGGCTTTTGCTCTGCGCGAAGCGGTATGAGGTGTTGCCGGTCTCGATGATGGCACAGTGGTGCGTGACGCGATCCAAGAGCGCGGTTGTCATCTTGGCATCCACTGCCCGGCAGTCGCTGCTTGCAGCGATGAGAGGGGCCGAAGACAGCGACCCATTCCCCGAACTCCAGATTGGTGGTGATGATGACGCTGGTTTTCTCGTAGAGCTTGCTGATCAGGTGGAACAGCAGTGCGCCGCCGGATTTCGGGAAGGGGATGTAGCCCAACTCGTCGATGATGGCGCAATCCAGGGCCGACAGTTGCCGGATGATCTTCCCGGCGTTGCCATCGGCCTGTTCCTTGATCCACTGCCCGGCAGTGCATGTTTACATGCATGAGAGGGAGGGCATTGATCAGATCGACGGCGTTGAAGAAGCGGGCCTTTTTGCCGTTGTTGATCAAGGCGGTTCCAAGCGCGATGGCGATGTGGGTTTTGCCTGTTCCGGTTCCACCCACCAGGATGAGGTTGTGTGCCTCTTCGGTAAACTGGCCCGAGCAGAAGGGCTCGATCCGGGCCTTGGTGACGGCTGCCGCGCCGTAATCGAAGGTGGCGAAGTCCTTGTGATGCGGGAACTTCGCGATGCGCATTTGATACTGGCCTCTCGGCGATGCAAAGCATCGCCTGTCAGCTAATAGATGGAGCGCACCCGGCGCTCTACAGTTTCTGCGTCGATCAGTTGCTTTATCGCTGTGGTCAGACTGGGCGGCTTGCGCGCGGACAGCAAATCATGTGCGCAAGCTGCCATTCCATGCAGCCTCAGGGCGGTCAGTTGATCAATGAGAGCGTTCATATGACGGCCCCCTCTGCCGAGCACAGCGTTTCATAGCGCTTACAATCGGCCTCCGGGCGCAGGGTCAGCTGTGGATAGACGTATGTTTCGCTCAAGGAGGTGATGACCGGCTCGACCAGCTGGTTAATCAGGTTGATGATGGCGGGCAGGCGCAGGGTGTTTTGCTCCACCGCCAGATCACACGCAATCTCGACGACCTCGATCCGGTGATCCTGGGCCAGCAGAAGCAGATCGACAAACTCCCGATCCCCACCTTTGCCGGCCATGTAATGTTCCCTGATCCGATGCATGGCATCTGGCAGTTGCCAATCCACGAAGGGCGCCCCGTTGCGCAAGGCACCGGGTTTGCGATCCAGCAGAGGAACATAATGCCACGGCTCAAAGTAGCTGATGTTGCGGGTGAAGCGGCGCCTGTGTTCGGCAATGACATTCTGGCCTGACACCAGCACGATCCGGCCCGCATAGGCGCGCAAGGAGACATGCTGGCCTGCAAACCGGGACGGCACGCTGTAGCGATTGCTGGCATATTGAACCAGGCAGGTGGAGCGGACACGCACCGTCTTCTCCACATAGCCATCAAAAGCCCGCCCCAGGGGGCGCAGCCCGGCGCGTTCATCTTCAAAAACCTCTGCAACCGTGCGGGTCGAATGTTCAGGATGAGCGCGATTTGCCAGCTCCTCGCAGCGCAGGCGCAACCAGTCGTTCAGCCCATCCAGATCATCGAAGGCTGGCATTGGGGCAAACAACCGGCCTCGCAAAAACTGGACCTGGTTCTCGACCTGACCCTTCTCCCAGCCCGACGCGGGGGGCAGGGCCGTCCAGAAGGGCGCCATTGGTTCAAGCCCAATGGACGGCGGCTCCATGACATAGTGGTTCATCAACGCGAGGAACCGCGGATGGAATATCCGGTCCTTCGAGCGGGAGACATAGGTCACCATCGTTTTGGGATTGTCGATGATCCCGGGGCTCCGCCCGTTCACATCTCAAACCGTCCCCCGGACGGTTTGCCACCTTCGGTGGGTCGATAATCCCGGGGCTCCGCCCGTTCACATCTCAAACCGTCCCCCGGACGGTTTGCCACCTTCGGTGGGTCGATGTTCACCCCGTCGCGGGACCCCGCCGTAGAAGGACAACGCCCGCACAAAGGCATCCAGCACCATCTCCTGGGCTTCGCCGGGATAGGCGACGACAAAGGGCTTGCGACTATGGCACAGGCGGAAGTGGGCAACCTTCACCGATCGCTCGACACCGCCCAGGACAACCCGTTCCTCGCTCCAGTCAAATTGCAGCGCGTCACCTGCCGCAAAATAAAGCGGGATAAAAGCCTCGCCCGAACCGGCACCGGCCTGCTTCAGATCGCGGACAAATCGCTGAACCGGCGAATAGGAACCAGGATAACCTTCCGAGACAAGCTGCTCGTAAAGCCTCACGGCCGTTCGCCGTTCCCGGCGTGGTCGCTTCTGGTCCTGCTCGAACAGCTCCTGAAGCCGAAGATCAAACCCGTTGCACAGTTTGTGCCGAACCGGCGGGGCTTGGCGCTGGTAGCTCGGCGGGCTCTCATCCTTCAGATACTTCTTGATCGTGTTGCGCGATAATCCCGTCGCCCGCGCAACAGACCGGATACTGCGCCCTTCAACCAGCACCCACAGACGGATCTTCGATACACTTTCCATCAATAACACCTGCTCTTCCCTCCGCACTTGAAGCGCCGATGTTAACGAAACAGGTGGGTCAATTTTACTCGCTCATAACCCACCTAAGTGGGGCAATTTCGCATGCCGATTCACAGTCTGAGCAGGCCACCCTGCCCCGTTTCCGACCTGGGCAGCGCCCTAAACCACACCCTGAACGAAAATCGCCACCAGCCCCGCGCCAATCAATCCGGCGCGGCGCAACGCCCCCTGCGCCCGATCAATCCGTATGAGATCAGCGTCAACCCCACACCAACCCGCACAAAGGCCCAAAGCGCCCAAAGCGGATCACTGCCAAGGCGGATCAGGTTTTCATTGGCGATCATCCCCAGCGGAATCAGATACAATCCAACGCCCAGTGCCATCGCCGTAACCGCAACCTTCAGCCAGTTTTCGCCCACCATCCCGGCGGCAATGAACACTGCACCGCAGACCGGCGGTGTGATGGTCGAAAGCAGCGCAAACCAGAACACGAACAGATGTGCGGCCAGAGGCTCCAACCCCAGTTGCGTCAGGGCCGGGCCTGCGACGGATACGCAGATCACATAGGCGGCGGTCGTCGGCACCTCCATGCCCAGCAGCAGGCAGGCCAGCGCCGTCAGCAACAGGGCAGGCCACAGCATCCCCCCGCCCCGGACAGGATCACCGAGGTCAGTTTCACCCCCAGCCCGGTGATGCCCAGCACGCCGATAATGATCGAGGCGCAAATGATGATCGACCCGATCATCGCCACCTGACGGCCCACGGCAATACAGGCATCCCCCAGCCGCACCAGCCCCTGCCGCGCATCAAAGCCCGGGCGCACATCAAAGAACAGCGCGCAGGCGGCAACCATGATCGCAAGGCTGGCCGCATATTGCGGCGTGAACCCAAGAGCAAACATCGCCACCAGCAGCACGGTGAACGGCACCGCAAAAAACGCCGAGGTGATCCAGACCGCGCGCCGGGTCGGGCGCTGATCCTCGGGCACACCTTTCAGATCATACCGTTGGGCATAGGCGTTGATGCCCATCCAGACCGCCAGAAAATACAGGATCGCGGGCAGGATCGCCGCCAGCATGATCTGCGAATAGGGAACGCCGGTCAGTTCGACCATCACGAATGCGCCGGCCCCCATCAGGGGCGGCATGATCTGCCCGCCGCTGGATGCCACCGCCTCGACCGCGCCGGCCAGCCGTTTGGGGTATCCCAGCCTGGTCATTGCGGGCAGGGTGATGGCGCCGGTGCTGGCCACATTGGCGCTGGCGCTGCCCGAAATGGAGCCGAACAAGGCCGAGGACAGCACCGAAACCTTGGCCGCGCCACCGTTCAGCCGCCCCGCAGCGGCAGCAGCCACATTCATGAACCCCTGCCCCGCCTCACCCGCGTTCAGCACCGCGCCAAAGATCACGAAAATCGCCACGACACTGACGGAAACGCCGGTCAGGCTGCCCCAAAGGCCGCCTTCGGCAATGGTCAGTGTTCCCAGAAAGCTGGGCAATGGCGTGCCGGAATGGCCGAACTGGCCGGGAATATACTGCCCGAACAACCCATAAAGCAGCGCGCAAACCGCCACCAACGGCAGGGGCCAGCCGATCATCCGCCGCGCCCCCTCAACCGCGATGGCAATCAGCGCCAGCGCCATGGCGATCTGGGCGTTGCCCTCAAGAAAGCCGTATTGATTGCGCAGATCGGCATGGTTCAGGGCAATCCAGCCGCACAGGGCAATGCCCAAACCGGCAATCGCCGCCCCGCTGATCCGTGCCCAACCGCCCACCGCAGGCCGAATGAATACAAAAGGCAACAACAGCGCCATATGCAACGGGCGGCTGACCAGATTGGGCACAAGGCCATAGGCCACCAACCCAAGGTGAAACACCACCACCAACGCCCCCATCGCCACCCAGACGGCGCGACGTTCAGCCATCATGGGGGGCCGGATCGAAGGCGCGTTCATTCTGCAACGACGGGATCTGTCGGCGCGCGGCGGTGACTTGTTCCAGCGGCAAATCAACCATGGCCAGCCCCGGCCCGGCATCGCCCATATCGCACAGAACCTCGCCCCAGGGCGACACGACCAGGGAATGGCCATAGGTGCGCCTGCCGTCCGCGTGCCTGCCCACCTGCGCGGGGGCGATCACAAAGGCGCCGTTTTCAATCGCCCGGGCGCGCAACAGGACGTGCCAATGGGCCTGCCCTGTCGGCACGGTGAACGCGGCAGGGATAAACAAGACCCCGGCCCCGCCCCGGGCATAGCCGCGGTAAAGATGGGGAAACCGCAGATCATAGCAGATCGACAGCCCCATCAACCCCCAAGGCGTTTCAGGCATGACCGCCCGCGTCCCGGCGGCAAAGCGTTCGGATTCGCCTATGGGCTTTTTGCCGTCAAGAAACACATCAAACAGATGAATCTTGTCATATTCCGCCCGGATGGCACCCGTATTGTCGATCAGACAGCCATGGTTCAGGAATTTCCCCTGCGGCCCCAAAACCGGGGTCGATCCGGTGTTGATCCACAACCCATGGGCGGCAGCCACGTCACGGCAGGCGGCGATGAACGGATCATCGCCCGCCGCCACCACCTGTTTGCCCGCGCTGTCGCCATCGCGGTTGCACAGCCCCGCCACTTCGGGCAGGGCCAGCATATCGCACCCTGCCCCGGCCGCCTTTGCGGCGGCATCGCGGACAAAGGCGATGTTGGGGCCATGGGTGTTGGCCGATGTCATCTGTGCGAGGCACAATTTCAGCACATCGGCCACCATCTTATTGCGCCTTCAGTTGCAAACGACGGGCGTGCAGCACCGGCTCGGTATATCCCGAGGGTTGTTCACGCCCCTTGAACACCAGATCACAGGCGGCCTGATAGGCGATGCCATCAAACCCCGGGGCCATCGGGCGATAGGCCGGATCATCGGCGTTCTGCCCATCGACCACGGCGGCCATTTTCTCCATCGCCGCCTGCACCTGTTCGCGCGACACCACGCCGTGATGCATCCAGTTGGCGATATGCTGGGCCGAAATGCGGCAGGTGGCACGGTCTTCCATCAGGCCGACGTTGTTCAGATCGGGAACCTTGGAACAGCCAACCCCCTGATCCACCCAGCGCACCACATAGCCCAGAATGCCCTGGGCGTTGTTTTCCACCTCGTGCCGTTTCTGCGCGTCGGTCCACTGCTGATAGGTGGCCAGCGGAATATCCAGAACCGTATCCACATAGGCCCGCCGCCCGCCTTTCAGCAGCGTTTCCTGCACCGCGAACACGTCAATCTTGTGGTAATGCAGCGCATGCAGGGTGGCAGCGGTGGGCGATGGCACCCAGGCGCAATTCGCACCGGCCTTGGGGTGTTCGATCTTTTGTTCCAGCATCGCTGCCATCATGTCGGGCATGGCCCACATGCCCTTGCCGATCTGGGCGCGCCCCGACAGGCCACATTCCAGACCGATATCCACATTCTGGTTTTCATAGGCGCCGATCCACGCCTTGCGCTTGATGAAATCCTTGCGCGAAAACGGTCCGGCCTCCATCGAGGTGTGAATTTCGTCGCCGGTACGATCCAGAAAACCGGTATTGATGAACGCCACCCGCGATTTCGCCGCGCGGATACATTCCTTGAGGTTCACGGTCGTGCGCCGCTCTTCATCCATGATGCCCAGTTTCACGGTGTTGGCGGGCAGGCCCAGCGCCTTTTCCACCGCGTCAAAGATGCGAACCGTGAAATCCACTTCGGCGGGGCCGTGCATCTTGGGCTTTACCACATAGACCGATCCGTGCAGCGAGTTGCCGCCGTCACGCTGCAAATCATGCATGGCGATCAGGGTGGTGATCATGGCATCCATCATGCCTTCGAACACCTCATTTCCGTCCCGGTCCAGAATGGCCGGGTTGGTCATCAGGTGGCCGACATTGCGCACCAGCATCAGAGCACGGCCCTTTACCGTCACATCCTTGCCATCTGGCCCGGTATAGGTGCGGTCATCGGCCAGGCGACGTGTCACCTGACGCCCGCCCTTTTCGAATACGTCGGTCAGATCGCCCTTCATCAGGCCGAGCCAGTTGCCATAGGCCTGCATCTTGTCCTCGGCATCGACACAGGCGACAGAATCTTCGCAATCCATGATCGCCGACATCGCGCTTTCCAGCTTTACGTCGGCCAGTCCGGCCTGATCGCGGGCGCCGATCATGTGGGTCCGGTCAAACACCAATTCCACATGCAGGCCATTGTTGACCAGCAAAACCGCCTCGGGCGCGCGGGCATCGCCGCGAAAGCCAACAAATTTGGCAGGTGCGGCCAAAGGCATGTCATCCACCAACAGCGCGCCATCCTCAACGTGATAGCGGCGCGCGTTGGCATGGCTGCCCCCGGCAATGGGAAACGCTTCGTCCAGAAACACCCGGGCGCGGGCGACAACACGCGCGCCCCGGCCCTTGTCAAAGGCCCCTTTTGGCGGCGCGCTGCCCATGGCATCGGTGCCATACAGCCCGTCATAAAGACTGCCCCAGCGGGCATTGGCGGCGTTAAGCGCATAGCGGGCGTTGGTGATCGGCACCACCAGCTGCGGCCCCGCAACCGTGGCGATTTCGGGGTCGGTGTTGGCGGTATCAATCTGAAAATCACCACCCTCGGGCAGCAAATAGCCAATTTCACGCAGGAAATCGACATAAGCCGCGTGATCGTGGGGTTGATTGCGCCGCGCGATATGCCAGTCATCAATCTGTTTCTGGATCGTTTCCCGCGTTTCCAGCAAGGCACGATTTTCAGGCCCCAGGTCATGCAACAACGCCGAAAACGCCGCCCAGAAGGCATCGCCGTCCACCCCTGTGCCGGGCAACGCCCTGGTATCAATGAAATCGGCCAGTGCGGCATCAACCTTCAGACCGTGAATTTCCCTGCGCTCTGCCATTCTGGCCCCCTATACGTTAGATTCAGCGCAACCTAGAAAGATCGGCGCGCAGTGACAATAGACCGTGGTATACAATCGGGTCGTTTCTGGGCATCGTTCCCCCAAACCGGCAAACCCCGGCATGATCAGGCACGGTGCGCGCGCAGGGCCTCGGGCACGGCGATCACCAGCAATGCGACAGCAGCGATCACAAACAGCCAAACCCCGACGAACCCGAACAACAGCGCCCCACAAACACCCCCGACCGCAAAGCAGGCGAGGGTCAGACTGTGCAGCCCGAGTTTCGGCAGGGCCTCGCGCCGCGCCCCGTCGCCAGCGACCAGGGCCGCCAATTCGATCCCGATGTCGGTTGCCATCCCCGACACATGGGTCGTCCGCACCCGCGCCCGCGAAATCATCGTCGTGGCGGCATTCTGCAACCCCATGACAAAGCTCAGAACGAACACCAGAAACGTTTCCTGCGAATTGGCGGGCGCCATCGCAAAGACCGCGCCCAGCACCAGCAGGATCACCGCCTCGCTGGCAATCGCAAGGGCATAGACGGAACGCACTCTTTTTCGTTCCCCCGCCTGTATCGCAAGGGCGGCCACACCAGCCCCGCCAACAAAAGCGGCAAGCAACCCGGCAAAGGAAAACGCAACAAGAACCGCGCCATTTGCAAGGTAATCCGCAAAAGCCGAGATATTCCCCGTCATGTTTGCCGTGAACGACCCGGCGATCAAAAAGCCGACAGCGTTCAGCGCCCCCGCAATCGAAGACAGCAGGCCCGCCAGAACCAGATCAATATGCGTGGTGCGCTCATCGCCGACTCTGATCAGCATTGCGGGCCTGCCCAATTCATGTTGGCGCAATAGTATGGCACAGTGTCACGGTTCGTAAAGGTGCCTGCGGCGCAATGCCCCTTTGGCGCAACGTCCCTATTCCGCCGCTGCGCTGTGCTGTTCGGGGGCGATGCGCCCATCTTCCAGGTGGACCCTGCGATCACAGCGGTCGGCCAGTTCCGGCGCGTGGGTGACAAGGATCAGCGTGGCACCGTGCCGGTCACGCAACCCAAACAGCAGATCCATGATCGCCTGTCCGGTGGTGCCGTCCAGATTGCCTGTTGGTTCATCCGCAAGCAACACCGCCGGGCGCGGCGCCGCCGCACGGGCCAGCGCCACCCGCTGTTGTTCGCCCCCCGACATCTGCGACGGGTAATGCCCGCTGCGTGTGCCCAGCCCCACCGCCGCCAGCTCGGCCTCGGCCCGCTCGAACGCATCTTCGACCCCGGCCAGTTCCAGCGGCGTTGCGACATTTTCCAACGCCGTCATCGTCGGAATAAGGTGGAAGGATTGGAACACCACCCCCATATGTTCACGGCGGAACCGCGCCAGAGCATCTTCACCCATATCGGTGATATCCTGCCCCAGCACCCGCACACGGCCCCCGGTGGCGCGGTCCAGCCCGCCCATCAACATCAGGAGAGACGATTTGCCCGACCCCGAAGGCCCGATCAACCCCAGTGTTTCACCCCGCGCCACATCCAGGGAAATCCCTTTCAGGATATCGACCCGCCCGGCATTGCCATCAAGGGACAGGGTAATGTCGCTGAGCGACAGAATCGGGTCTTGCATCAGGTCTACCTTTGTTCGGTTCGGCGGGGGCGCCTGTGTGGGATATGGGGCAGCGGGGCGAATACGCAAGTTCGCGCTTGCCCTTGCCGCCACGCTGAGCATTGGCGCAACACCCGCATTGGCCGCCCCCGTGACCATCGCCGCCCTGGGCGACAGCCTGACGCAGGGGTATGGTTTGCCTGCGGGTCAGGGCTTTGTGCCACAGTTGAACGCATGGCTGGCCGAACAGGGGGCAGATGCCAAAGTATTGAACGCCGGTGTGTCGGGCGACACCACGGCAGGCGGCCTGTCGCGGGTGGACTGGACCCTGACACCCGAAGTTCAGGCGGTGATCGTCACCCTTGGCGGCAACGATCTGTTGCGCGGCATCGACCCGGCCAACAGCCGCGCCAACCTTGACGCGATCCTGAGCAAGATCGACACCCATCACCTGCCTGTGTTGCTGATCGGCATGGCGGCACCGGGCAACTTTGGCCCCGAATTTCAGCGCGATTTCGATGCCATGTACCCGGAATTGGCCACGGCCCACGGCGCGCTTTATGCGCCCAATTTCCTTGGCGCCCTCGAATCCATGGACGACCGGCAGGCGACACTGGCCAAATACATTCAACCCGACGGCATTCACCCCAACGCCGCAGGCGTGACCCTGATTGTTCAGGATCTTGGGCCGAAAGTGTTGGAACTGATCGACGCGGTGGGCCTAGAGGGCACGAATTAGCGCCTCCATCGGCTGCCAGCCTGACAAGGGGGTGCGATCGTTGCCATCGAATTCGAAAAAGCAACCGCCACCGCCCGTCCCCTGATCGTGGATGCGGCTGATCGCCACCCCCGCCAGCGCGCAATACAGCAACGTTCCCACCCCGCCATGCCCGACAAACAAAACGTCACCGCCCCCATGCGCCGCAAGGCAGATTTCGACCTCGGCCAATATCCGCGCCTGCGCCGCGCGTGCCGTTTCCCAGCCCCGGACGCTGTGATCGGGCGCGGCGAAAAACTGATCGGCCACCGGTTCAAATTCGGCAGGGGGCAGAAACCCGGTGGCGCTGCGGTCATTCTCGTGCATCCGCTCGCGGATTTCGACCGGGCAACCCAAGGCCGTGGCAAGTGGCGCTGCGGTTTCAACGGCCTTGGTTTCATTGCTGGAAATAATCCTGCGCGTGCCCGCCAATCCCCCAGAGCGCGCCAATGCACCAACCCGATCCCGGCCAATATCGCTTAGCGACCACAGGGGAATATCCCTGGCCGGGTCAATGATGACCTGCGGGTGGGAAAGATAGCGAACAACGTATGCCATATCCCCATGTGCCATGGTTCGGCGGCGCGGAATAGGGCTGGATCATCAGCGCCGCTTGGGAAACAGTGCGGCGCAACAACCGGAGGGCAATACAATGGACATCATCGAACAATTTCGCGCCATCACCGGCCCGGCCCACTGCCTGACCGGCGCGGATTGCGCCCCCTGGGCCAGCGATTGGACCGGAAGTTACAAAGGCCAGCCCCTCGCGGTTCTGCGCCCCGCCAATACCGGCGAAGTGGCGGCAATCATGAAACTGGCCCATGATAGCGGCACGCCGGTGGTGCCTGCGTCGGGCAATACCGGGCTGGTGGGGGGCACCAATGCGCCGGGACAGTTGGTGATCTCGCTTGACCGGCTGCGCGCCATTCGTGAAATCCGCCCCGAGGCCCGCATCGCCATCGTTGAATCCGGCGTGATCCTGTCGGCCCTGCATGACGCCGTGGGCGACCACGGGCTGGTCTTTCCGGTCACATTGGGCGCGCGGGGATCGGCCCTGATCGGCGGCATCCTGTCCACCAATGCGGGCGGGTCGAACGTGGTGCGGTTTGGCAATACCCGTGAACAGGTGCTGGGCATCGAGGTGGTTCTGCCCACGGGCGAGGTGCTGAACCTGATGAGCGAGCTGCGCAAGGACAACTCGGGGTTTGATCTGCGCGATCTGTTCATCGGTGCCGAAGGAACGCTGGGCATCATCACCGCCGCCGTTCTGAAACTCCAACCCAAACCTGCGGCCTATGCCACCGCCATGGTTGCGCTGCCGTCCCTTGGCGATGCCCTGACCCTGCTGAACCGGCTTCAGGCGGCCACGGGCGGCGCGGTTGAGGCGTTTGAATATATGCCCGCCAGCTATATCGACAGTCAGCTTGCCCTGCGCCCGGGCGCGCGGGCGCCATTCGACGAACGCCATGACGTGAATATCATGGTCGAAGTCGGCGCAACCGCCGCCCGCGACGCCGAATTGACCGAGGCCGGCACGCTGCCCATCGTTGATCTTGTCGAACACACCCTTGGCGAGATGATCGAACAAGGCAGCGTTCTGGACGCCGTGGTTGCCCGCAATGAGGCACAGCGCGCCGAAATGTGGGCGCGCCGCGAAGACGCCGGCGAAGTTTCGGTCATGCACCAGCCCGTTTTGCTGATGGATGTGGCCCTGCCCCTTGATCGGCTCGAACAATTTCTGCCCGCTGCGGAATCCGCCTATCGCAGCGTCGATCCTGACGGCAAAGGTATGCTGGTGGCGCATCTGGGCGATGGCAACGTGCATCTGAGCATGTGGCCCAGCGCCGCCGGACAGACCCGGATCGACACGATCACCCAACAGGTCGAGGGTGTCGTGGCGCAAATGGGCGGCAGTTTTTCCGCCGAACATGGCATCGGGCTGAGCAAGAAAGGCACCATGGCCCGGCGCAAAGACCCGGTGGCCCTTGATGTGATGGCCCGGATCAAGGGCGCGCTTGACCCGGCTGGCATCATGAACCCCGGCAAAGTTCTGCCGTGACAGCCCTGAAAATCATCCTGTGTGACCGCAGTTTGCGGTTGATCGCGCTTGCTCTGCTGGCCTTTGGCACGCTGGTCTGTTCCATCGGGCCTTATCAATCCCTGATCGGGATCGAACGGTTCGGGTTTTCCGACATCGCCTATGCCGTCATTTTCATGACCGGTTCGGTGCTGTCGCTGGTCGCCTCGATCGTTGTGGGCATCCTGACCGACCGAAATGCGAAACGCCGCACCATGGCCCGCCTCATGGCCCTGGCCGGGGTGGTGGGGGCGTTTGCCGTGGCGCTGACCCACAATCCCGTTGCCTATGTGCTGGCGCATCTGCTGTTCTTTCCGGCCTCCAGCACCCTGTTCGGGCAGTTGTTTGCACTGGCCCGGTTGGCGGCATCGGTTCACCCCGAACGACAACGCACCGCCATTCAGACCGGCATTCGCGCGGTGTTCTGCCTGCCGTTCCTTGTGGTGCTGCCCCTGTGGGCCGTGGCCTTCAATGCGGGGGTCGGCCTTTTGGCCATCTATACGGTCAGCGGCATTGCCGGGGCGGTCTGTCTGGCGGTTTTTCTGTTCGCATGGCCCCGGGATGGCAAAACCAAATGGGCGGATGCCGGATCGGGCCTGTCCTTTGGCGCGGCATTGCGCGAATTGGCAGAATGGCGGGTGATGTCGCGGGTGGCGCTGCTGATCGGTATCAACGGAGCGGTTTCGCTTTATATGATTACCGTCGGTTTGATCCTGAACGATGTACCCGGGCGCGGGCCGGGGGATGTGGGGATATTCGTCGGCATCGTTGCGGGGCTTGAGGTGCCGGTGATGCTGGCGCTGCCACGGCTGACCAACCGGTTCGGCATCGCGCCGGTTCTGGCCGGAGGGGCGGCAATCTATGCCGCTTTCCTGTTCGCGCTGCCCTTGCTTGGCCCCTATCCGGCGGTCTGGCTTTTGCTGATTCCGGCGGGGTTGGGGGCGGGGGTGATCGTTTCGCTGCCGCTGTTTTATGTGCAGGATCTGATGGCGCAGCGCCCCGGCGCCGGTGGATCGCTTATCTCACTGGTGTTTCTGGGGGGGCAGGTGCTCAGTTCCGGCGTCTTTGCCCTTGGCACCACCCTTGGGGGGTATGGCACGGCAACGATGCTGGGGGCGGTCATCATCCTGGCCAGCGCTGTTGCGCTGTTTCTGGCCGACCGGCGGGCGCCGGTGGTTCAGGTCTGACGCCAATCAAAGAACCCCTCGCCCGCCCGCGCCAACAGCCCCGCTGCCATGGCACGGCCCATTTCGGCACCATCCTCGATCGCGCCGCCCGTCGCATCGGCCAGACATTCCGTCCCATCCGTGCGCAGGATTTCCCCGCGCAGGCGCAGGGTGCCGCCATCCAGTTCGGCCAACCCGGCGATGGGCGTTTCGCATGACCCGTCAAGCGCGGCCAGAAATGCCCGCTCTGCCGCCAGCCGTTGCCCCGTGGGGCCATGGTGAATCGCCTCAAGCATTGCAGCCACGCGCATGTCATCGCTGCGCCGCTCGATCCCGATGGCGCCCTGGGCCACGGCGGGCAGCATCATATCTTCGGGGATCGGCGTATGGGGCACCTCGCCTGTCGCATTCAGACGGCGCAGCCCGGCCATGGCCAGAAACGTCGCCACCGCCACACCATCGGCCAGCTTGCGCAGGCGGGTCTGCACGTTGCCGCGAAATTCAACCACTTGCAGATCGGGCCGCCGGTACAACACCTGAGAGCGGCGCCGCAGGGACGAGGTGCCAACCACGGCCCCCTCGGCCAGCCCCTCCAGCGCGCCACCGTTCAGCGACACAAACGCATCGCGCACGTCCTCGCGCGGAAGATAGCAATCAAGGATCAGACCGGCGGGCTGTTCCACCGGCATGTCCTTCATGGAATGAACGGCGATGTCGATGGCCCCTGACAGCAGGGCATCTTCGATCTCGCGGGTGAACAACCCCTTGCCGCCCAGCTCGCGCAGTGCGCGATCCTGTATCTTGTCACCCATGGTCTTGATCGGGACAACCTCGAACGCCTCAGAGGGCAGATCAAACGCCGCCGCCAGCCTGTCGCGGGTTTCATGGGCCTGCGCCAGCGCCAGGGGCGAACCTCGGGTGCCGATTTTCAGGGGTTGGGCGGGGGTGGGATATGGTGCTGTCATGGCCAATCCCTAGCCGCGCCGCGCTGACAAGACAACCTATACCCGCTTGACAATCGCACCGCTGGATCAGACCACCCGGGGGATGAAACCGATGGGGGATGCCATGGCCGAAAAGTTACTGATGCGCGCATTGGCGGGCGAAACCCTGCCCACACCACCAGCATGGATGATGCGCCAGGCCGGGCGATACCTGCCCGAATACAAGGCAACCCGCGCACAGGCCGGTGATTTCCTGTCGCTGTGCTATAATCCCGATCTGGCGGCCGAGGTGACATTGCAACCGATCCGCCGCTTTGGGTTCGATGCGGCGATCATGTTTGCCGATATTCTGCTGATCCCCGATGCCCTGGGCGCTGATCTGTGGTTTGTCACCGGCGAAGGCCCCCGGCTGAGCACGATCACCGATCAGGCCGGGTTCGATGCGTTGAAACCGGCGGATGCGGTGCATGATCACCTTGCGCCCATCTATGAAACCCTGAAAATCCTGTCGCGCGAATTGCCCTCTGACGTGGCGCTGATCGGCTTTGCCGGGGCGCCATGGACCGTGGCCACCTATATGATCGCCGGGCGCGGCACCCCCGATCAGGGGCCGGCCCATGCGCTGAAAGATGGCAACCGCCCCCTGTTCGAGGCGCTGCTGGAGCGGATCACCGCCGCCACCATCGAATATCTGTCTGCCCAGATCGACGCCGGCGCCGAGGTGGTCAAACTATTCGACAGTTGGGCCGGATCACTGAAGGGTGACGATTTCAACCGTTACGCCCTGGAACCGGCGCGCCAGATCATCGCGGCCCTCAAGGCCCGTCACCCCGGCGTGCCGGTCATCGCCTTCCCGCGCGAGGCGGGGGATAATTATATCGGGTTCGCCAAGGCGACGGGCGCCGATTGCGTGGCCATCGACAATTCGGTCAACGCCGAATGGGCCGCGCAAAATGTGCAGGTCGATGGCTGTGTTCAGGGCAATCTGGCACCCGGCCATATGGTGACCGGCGGTCAGCCCCTGATCGACGAAGTGCGCCGGATCAAGGCCGCGTTTTCGGGCGGCCCCCATATCTTTAACCTTGGCCACGGGATCACCCCCGATGCCGATCCCGACAACGTCACACTGATGCTGGAGGCGCTTCGCGCCTGACCGGACCGGGCCGGGGCAACAGCCACACCGCCCCGGCCAGCAGCGCGAACGACAGAACCGGATAGGTGATGGCGGTGGAAAAGGCCCGTTCATACGCGACATGGGCCGCGTCACTGCCCGCCGCCGGAACACCATGCAGCATGGTAAAGAATATCTGCCCCACGATGGCGACGCCGATCGAACCGCCCACCTGCTGAAACGCTTGCAACGTCCCCGACGCCGACCCGGTATCCCCCCGAAACCGACGACAGTATGACGTTGAACAACGGCGAGATCGTCGTGCTCAGCCCGATCCCGGCCAGTAACAGCGGCGGGATAAAGGCGCTGCTGACCACCGCCTGGTCGATCTGGCCCACGACGATCCACAATCCCGCCATGCCAGACGCCACACAAAGCGCGCCGGTGGTGATCCGCACCCGCAACAACCGGTTGCCCAACCGCCCGGCAATCAAAGACCCGACCAGCACCCCCACCGAAAACGGCAGCGTCGTCAGCCCGGACTCCAGCGGCGTCAGGCCAAACCCGTTTTGCAGGAACAGCGCCGTTATCAGAAAAA
The DNA here is from genome assembly GCF_055808395.1 of Oceaniglobus sp. K40-3. Classification (NCBI taxonomy): domain Bacteria; kingdom Pseudomonadati; phylum Pseudomonadota; class Alphaproteobacteria; order Rhodobacterales; family Paracoccaceae; genus Oceaniglobus; species Oceaniglobus sp. K40-3. Next base: position 247,810 of record NZ_CM147868.1, read on the forward strand.
AGCCCGGGATGCCGGAAAACAACAGCGCGGTTATGAACACCCCCAACAGATAGGTCCGGTTGGCCAGCAAACTGGCCGGGAGCAGTTCGGGACGCCCTGCCGCCGCCTGCCGCCGCTGCCACCGGGCAAAGAGCGCGGCCATGGGCACCGAGGCCGCCATCAGCGCAAACGCCCACAAGGGCCAGCCAAGCGCGCGCCCTTCGATCAGCGGAAAGATCACCATCAACAACGCGGCACCGGCCAGAACGATACCCACCACATCAATGCCCAGATCGCGCCGCCGCTTTACCCGTGGCAGCACCCTGATCGCCAAAACGACCGCCGCCAGTCCCACCGGAATGTTGACCAGAAAGATCGGACGCCAGCCAAGGCCCCAGATATCAGCCCCGATCAGAAATCCACCCAGAACCGGCCCGGTGACCGAGGCCAGCCCCGCCGACAGCCCGAACAGGGCAAAGGCCGCGCCGCGTTCCTCGGGGGGAAACAGCGCCGGAACAAAGGCAAGGGTCTGGGGAATCATCAGCGCCCCGCCAACCCCCTGTACCACCCGCGCGGCCAGCAGCGCCTCGATTGAAGGCGCCAGCCCGCAAAAGGCCGACCCAAAGGTGAACACCACAACCCCGGCAATGAACACGTTGCGCCGCCCAAAGATATCCCCAAACCGGCCCCCCGGGATCAGGCACAGGGCAAAGACAAGGATATAGACCGCCACGACCCATTCGATCTGTTCCGGGGTGGCCCCGAATGCGGCCTGAAGACTGGGCAGGGCGACATTCACGATGGTCACGTCGATCAGGTTCATGAACCCGGCCACCAGCAAAACGCCCATGGCAATCCAGCGCGCCCGGGAATCGGGCGATGTGTCGGTCAGTGATGTGTCAGTCATGGAAATGCCTTTGCAGTGGTCCGAATGCCGGCCACGGATCAATCTAGACCGGTTGTTACGGTTTTAAACCCGGCAGCACAATGATCGCCCCATCACCGCCCTGGCCTTGCCGCCTTTTGGTCGCCCGACGCGGGCAGACTGTTGCCATCCGTTGCAAAAGGTCCGCCCATGCGCTTTGTCTTTCATCTGTGTTTCATTGTCTTGCGCAGCGCCCTGACCGGCCTGTCCGTGATCGTGACCGGCTGGTTTCTGGTGGTTGCGCCCACCGACGCCGAACGCCGGGCCTTGTCGGCAAATGCCACAACCGATGACAAAAGCCTGCGCGATGCCGTGGTCGAACTGCGCCTTGCCCGCGCCGCCCTGCGCCTGGCGCCCGATCTTGCGGTAAGCCTGATACAGAAACAAAGCGGCGGCACCGCAACCCGCCAACAGGTCAAGGCGGGGCTGCAAGCCATCGCCGCCGGGCACAAACCTGTCACAGATGGCGCGCCCACCGACGCCCCCGCGCCCCAGCGACCCACCGGGGCAAAATTCCTGAAACCGCCCTCAGACAGCTAGGATCACCCCCATTTCGCCAGGGGCGGCAGGCTCATCAGCACGGCATTGGCATCGTGGCCGGTTTCCAGCCCGAATTTCGTGCCACGGTCATAGACCAGATTATATTCGGCATAGAGCCCGCGATGGATCAGTTGCGCGTCCTTCTCGGCCGCGCCCCATGGCATTTCCCGGCGCCGGTCCACCAGTGGCACATAGGCGGGCAGGAACGCACGCCCGATGTCCTGAATCAGGGCGAAGTCCGCCTCCCAATCACCGGTGCAATGATCATCAAGGAAAATCCCCCCGACACCCCGCGCACGATTGCGGTGGGGAATATAGAAATATTCATCCGCCCACGCTTTGAGCCGGGGATAAAGATCAACGCCATGGGGGTCGAGATAGGCCTTTTGCGTGGCGTGGAAATCGGCGGTGTCCTCGGCAAATTCGATACAGGGGTTCAGATCGGACCCGCCGCCGAACCACCATGCGTGGGGGGTCCAGAACATGCGGGTATTCATGTGTACGGCGGGGGCATTGGGGTTTTGCATATGCGCCACCAGTGAAATGCCGCTGGCCCAGAACCGGGGATCATCGGCCATGCCGGGAATGCCCTTGCGCGCGGCCATGGCCGTCTGTGCCCGTTCGCCAAGGGTGCCGTGAACCGTCGACACGTTGACGCCCACCTTTTCAAACACCCGCCCGCGACGCATGACGCTCATCAAACCGCCGCCTGCGTCACTTCCATCGTCGGATTTGCGCCGGGTTTCGCTTACCTCAAAACGTCCGGCGGGGCGCGCATCGCTCTGACGGTCTTCCAGCGCCTCAAAGGCTGTAACGATGGTATCGCGCAAGTCGCGAAACCAGGTCGCGGCGCGGGTTTTCTCCTGGCTCAGATCATTGGTCATCGCGCGCCCTTTCGGTCAATGTGCCGCCCGATCCACCACGTCCAGCAGGGTGCGCCCGCCATCCACGGTCAGAACCTGGCCGGTCATGAACCGCGACCCGTCCGAGGCCAGAAACTGTACCGCTTCGGCCAGTTCGGCCGGGCTGGCAATGCGCGACAGGGGGGTATGGCCGATGATATCGGCACGCATTCCGGTATCGCCCTTGATCGCGCCTTTCAGGGACGCGCTCATCACGCTGCCAAAGGCCACGGCATTGACCCTGATCCGTTCCGGGGCCAGGGCCACCGCCAGCGAACGTGTGGCCTGATCCAATGCGGCGCAACTGACCGAATAGGCCAGCAGATCGGCGTGGGTCCGGCGCGCGGCGATCGAACTGAGGTTGATGATTGATCCGGCAGGCCGGTCTTCGTGCCCATCGTCGGCGGCCTGTTTGATCATCCGTTTGGCAAAAAGCTGTGACAGGCGCAGGGTGGTCATCAGGTTCTGCTGAAGCAGTATCGACACCGAATCATCGTCCAGATCCAGAGGGTCGGTGGGCATCATCTGCCGCGAGGCGTTCACCAGAATATCCACCCGGTCAAAGGCATCCAACGTGGCGGACAACAGGTTGGCAACGGTCAGTTTTTCCCGCAGATCGCCACAGAAATACCGGATCGCGTCGCTTTCATCATGAGACTCGCCGCATTCATCGGCCAATCGGTCTTCGTCCATGTCGGCAAACATGACATTGGCGCCGCGGTCGACAAAATGCCGGGCAATGGCAAGGCCGATGCCATTGGCGGCCCCTGTGACAACTGCGGTCTTACCTGCGATGGAAAAGGACATGCGGCACTCCGGGTCGAACAGTTAAGATTTCCTGCGCACACGTTCGGCGTTGATCACTTTGAACGCCGGGTCGCGGACAAGATCGGTTATTTTGACGAAGCGTTCGCCAAGTTCCGTCTCATAGGGCAAATGGCGGTTGGCCACCAGCCACAGTTGGCCACCCGGTTTCAGCACCCGCGCAGCGGCGGCGATAAACGACCGGCCAAGGGATGGATCGGGCGCGCGGCCTGTGTGAAACGGCGGGTTTGTCACCACATGATCGGCACCGCCCGGCACCGCGAATGTCGTGGCATCGGCCCAATGAAACCGGGCACGCGGATCGGTCACATTTTCGCGGGCACATTCCAGCGCGGCAAGATCCGCCTCGACCAGATGCAATTCGGTGATCCCGTCGCGCGACGCCAGTTCAGCGGAAAGATAGCCCCAGCCCGCCCCCAGATCGACAACCACGCCTTTCATCTGCGGCGGCAGATGGGCGGCCAACAGGGCCGATCCACGATCAATGCCATCGGCGGAAAACACCCCCGGCATGGTCAACATGCCACCCGGCAAATGTTTCGCCGAGGCCCGCCAATCGGCCACATCCGCGCCGGTGATGCAGAACAGCTTGCCATGGGCCTTGGCGATCACGTTGCCCAATGTGGCGCGTTTGCGCAATTCGCGGATCATGCTGTCGGCGCCATCGGTTTTCTGCCCGTCAATCCAGACCGGCCCATCCCCCACCAACGCCACCGCCTGTGCGATCAGATCGCGGGCCTGTTCCTTTGCCCGGGGCAAAACCACCAATGCGGCGGCGAATTCGCCCTCGGGCGCAGTGACCACATCCAACCCGCGCGCCTGCAAAGCCTCAAAATCCGGGCGCAGCCGCTGCACCACCTGCACAGCGCCAAGCCGGGACAGATCGTCACTGGCGCGCGCGCCAAACACAACCACCCGCCCTTCGGCAGGCAAGGCGAACAGCCCCTGATCAAGGGCAAAGTCAAGACGGGGTGTCAGCATGGGCCGGGCGCGCGCCCTATTCCTTTTCCATGGTGCATTGCAGCGGGTGCTGGTGGCGGCGGGCAAAATCCATCACCTGCGCCACTTTCGTTTCCGCCACCTCAAAGGAAAACACGCCAACAACGGCCAATCCTTTTTTGTGAACCGTCAGCATCAATTCAAACGATTGGGCGTGGTTCATGCCAAAAAAGCGTTCCAGCACATGCACGACGAATTCCATCGGCGTGTAATCGTCATTCAACAGCATGACTTTATACAGCGGCGGGCGCTGGGTTTTCTTGCGGGTCTCAAGGATGACGCCGGAATCGCCATCGTCCGGCGAATCCTTGTCCGACATCATGATGGGGGTCGGGGTCACATCGCACTCCGGGTCAGACGGCAAAGGGTGGTTCAACGCGACTATATAAGGCCTGCATTCTGTGTGAAAAGGGGGGCGGCCCCTTAGGGTGCCAAAACGACAACCGGAGCCATGATGACACGCCCCCTGACCACCATCGCGTTTGATGCCGATGATACCCTTTGGCACAACGAAACCTTCTTTCGCCTGACCCAGGATCGCTTTGCCGACCTGCTGGCTGATTATGTGCCCCGCGATCACCTTGATGCGCGTTTGCTGGCGGCCGAGCGGCGCAATATGGGGCATTACGGTTTCGGGATCAAAGGGTTCGTTCTGTCGATGATTGAAACCGCCATTGAGGTGACCGACGAAAAAATCCCCGCCCGGGTGATTCGCGAACTCGTGGACACCGGGCGCGACATGTTGCGCCACCCCATCGAATTGCTGCCAGAAGTGGAAGACACCTTGCGCCTGCTAAGTGACGATTTCCGGCTGCTGATCATCACCAAGGGGGATCTTCTGGATCAGGAACGCAAGGTGGCGCAATCGGGGCTGGGCGACCTTTTTGACGGGGTCGAGATTGTCTCGGACAAGACAGCAGATGCCTATGGCGCCATTTTCACCCGCCACGGCGACGGCCCCGAACAATGGATGATGGTGGGCAATTCGATGAAATCCGATGTGCTGCCGGTGCTGGGCCTTGGCGGCTGGGGTGTGCATGTGCCTCATGGGTTGGTTTGGGCGCTGGAACATGCCGAACCGCCCGAACAGCACCCCAGATTCCATCAAGTCGAGTCAGTCGGGCAGATGGTTCCAATTGCGCTGGCCCTGGCAGGCTAGCGGCAGCATCGGATCATCGGCGATCGGAAACATCTTGGGGGTCCTGACGATTCGCCCCCTACATGTGGATTAACCACTTCAACCTCGCGTTGAAAGTAACTGAAATTAGGGGATTTTATGAATCCGAAAATTATGCTAGCGTGACACTAACGACGGACCAGGCAACAGATCTGGCCGCATGAGGCAGTATAAGGCAGTATACCGTGGGAACACGAATAAAGCATTTTGTCCGGGCAGGACTGCTCTTCACAACTCTTGTCGTCATGATGGCACCAAGCATGGTGCGCGCCGCGCCCTATGCGGCGATGGTGATCGACGCGCGCACCGGCGAGGTGCTGCATTCGCGCAACGCCGATACACGGCTGCACCCTGCATCCCTGACCAAGATGATGACGCTGTACCTTACATTCGATGCGATCCGGCGGGGCGAAATCTCGCTTGATACCAAGGTGCGGATTTCCAAAAACGCCGCATCTGAACCGCCGTCGAAACTGGGCATGAAAGTGGGCCAGCGCATTGAGCTGCGCTATCTGATCCGCGCCGCCGCGATCAAATCTGCAAATGATGCCGCAACCGCCATCGGCGAGGCCGTAGGCGGGTCGGAAGCGGCCTTTGCGCGGCGCATGAACCGCATGGCAAAGGCGTTGGGCATGTCGCGCACCACCTTCAAGAATGCCAATGGCCTGACGGAATCGGGCCACCTGTCAACCGCCCGCGACATGACAACGCTGGGGCGTCGGCTGCTTTATGATTTTCCCCAGTACTATAACCTTTTCTCGCGCCGCTCCGAAGATGCGGGCATTCGCCGTGTGAACAACACCAACCGGCGTTTGCTAAGCAATTATCGCGGCGCCGACGGGATCAAGACCGGCTATACCAGCGCGTCAGGGTTCAACCTTGTCGCCTCGGCGGCGCGCGGCAACAAACGTATTATCGCCACGGTGTTCGGGGGCCGTTCCAGTGCGGCGCGCAACGCCAAGGTGGCCGAACTTCTGGATCTGGGCTTTGCCCGCGCGCCGGGCAATGCACCGATCAAAAAGAACGCGCGCCCCAACCTTGTGGCCGAAGCGCCCAACGCCGACCCCGACCTGAAGGGCAAGACGATTCGTCTGGTCATGGCGCCAACGGCATCCCGTCGCCCGGTGCGCCGTCCTGGCGTTTCTCCTGAACCTGCCGTTCTGGTGGCCCAGGCGGAAGATGTCGGTGTGACCCGCGCGGCGTCAATCCCCGAAGACCTGATCGTCGCCGCAGCGCCGGCCCCCCGCCGCGCCCTGACGATCTGATTGCCGAGGGCAGCGCGGCCGCGTTGAAACTGGAAGTGGTCACCCGTGTGTCCACCTCGGGCGGGCGCCATTACGGGATCAACGTCGGGAAATACGGATCGAAATACGAGGCCGAAAGCGTGCTGTTGAAAACCGCGCTGGTCGAAATCGGCACCCTGGACGACGCCCTGCGCAAGGTCGTGACCCGTAAAGGCGGCTATGATGCCAATTTCGTCGGCATGACCGAGGATATGGCCGCCCTCGCCTGTCGCCGGCTTGAAGCGCGCAAGATCACCTGCACCACCCTCGGGCCGGGCTGAGCCTTTGACAGCCTGCCCTCAAAGGGGCGGGCGCCTTACACGCCTGACTGACCAATCTTGTGATCCAGCGCCGCAGCCAACAGGGTGCGGGTATATTCGGTTGCAGGGGCGTCAAACACCCGCTCTGCATCGCCCTGCTCAACCACATCGCCCCGCTTCATCACCAGAACCTTGTGACTAAGCGCGCGCACGACCTTCAGGTCGTGGGAAATGAAGATATAGGCCAGCTTGTATTTCTGTTGCAGATCCCGCAGCAGTTTCACGATCTGCACCTGCACCGTCATATCCAGCGCCGAGGTCGGTTCATCCAGCACCACAAGCCGCGGGCGCAGAATCATCGCCCGGGCGATGGCGATTCTCTGGCGCTGGCCACCGGAAAATTCGTGGGGGTATCGGTGCATCGTCGCCGGGTCCAACCCCACCTCGGCCATGATCGCGGCCACCTTGGTGCGGTATTCTTCGGCGCTTCCCTTGTCGTGGATTGTCAGGCCTTCGGCGATGATCTGTTCCACAGTCATACGCGGCGAAAGAGAACCATAGGGATCCTGGAACACAATCTGCATTTCGCTGCGCAGCTTTTTCAACCGCTTGCGCGACACGGAAGCGCCCTTGACGGCATCGCTTGAAATATCCTCACCCTGCAAGGTGATGCGCCCCTTTGAGGCGATCAACCGCATGATCGCCAGCGCCAGCGTGGTTTTGCCCGAGCCGGATTCGCCAACGATGCCCACGGTTTCACCTTCGCGCACCGCGAAACTGGCCGCATTCACCGCCTGCACATGGCCCACTGTTTTACGCAGAAGGCCGGATCGGATCGGAAACCAGATGCGCAGATCCTCGACCTGCACGACTTCTTCGGCAAACCCCGGCACGGGGGCCGGCACCCCGGTGCTTTCGGCGCTCAGCAGCATTTGCGTATAGGGGTGGCTTGGGGCGTTGAATATCTGTTCCGTCGGCCCGTGTTCGACGATTTCGCCGTCCTTCATCACACAGACCCGGTCGGCGATCTTGCGCACGATTCCAAGGTCATGGGTGATGAACAGCATCGACAACCCGGTGTCGCGTTTCAATTCTTCCAGCAATTCCAGAATCTGCGCCTGAATGGTCACGTCCAGCGCCGTTGTCGGTTCATCCGCGATCAACAGTTCCGGGCCGTTGGCCAGTGCCATGGCGATCATCACCCGTTGCCGCTGCCCCCCGAAAGCTGGTGAGGGTACGCCTCAAGCCGGGACTCGGGGTCGTTGATGCCCACCTGGGTCAGCAATTCGATAATCCGGTCACGCGCCGCCTGCCCGCGCAACCCCTGATGCAACGCCAGAGATTCCGCCAGTTGTTTTTCCAGCGTGTGCAGCGGGTTGAGCGAGGTCATCGGCTCTTGAAAGATAAAGCTGATGTCGTTTCCCCGGACCCGGCGCAATTCGGCCTCGGGTGCGCCGATCATCTCGGCCCCGCGATAGGTGATCGACCCGGAAATCCGCGCCGAATCGCCCAAAAGCGAAACCGTGGACAGCGCCGTGACCGATTTTCCCGACCCCGATTCACCCACCAATGCGACGGTTTCGCCCTTTTCCACATGGAACGACACGCCCCGCACCGCGTGGGTTTCGGCACCGTCCTGACGGAAGGCGACATTCAGGTCACGGACCTTCAGAACAGCGGTCATTGAAAGGTCTTTCTGGGGTCAAATGCGTCGCGGATGCCCTCGAATATGAACACCAGCAGCGACAACATGATCGCAAAGGTGAAAAACGCGGTAAAGCCCAACCACGGCGCCTGAAGGTTCTGTTTCGCCTGCAAGGTCAGTTCGCCCAGTGACGGCGACGACGACGGCAGGCCGAAACCAAGAAAATCGAGCGAGGCAAGTGTGCTGATCGTGCCGGTGATGATGAACGGCAACATGGTCACCGTGGCCACCATGGCGTTGGGCAGCATATGGCGAAACATGATCGTCCAGTTGCCCACGCCCAATGCCTTGGCCGCGCGGACATATTCGAAATTCCGGGCGCGCAGGAATTCGGCGCGCACCACCCCCACAAGGGCGGGCCAGCCGAACAGCACCGTCACCAGCACCAGCAGCCAGAAACTGCGCCCGAGAATCGCGAACAGGATGATGATGATGTAAAGGCTGGGCGTGCTGGTCCAGATTTCCAGGAACCGCTGGAAAATCAGATCGGTCCAGCCGCCAAAATACCCCTGCACCGCCCCCGCCATGACGCCCACGATACTGGTCAGAACGGTAACGATCAGCGTGAACAGGATCGACAGGCGAAACCCATAGATCACCCGCGCCACCACATCGCGCGCCGTATCATCGGTGCCCAGCAGGTGGTCGCCGTCAGGCGCCGAGGGCGCGGCGGTGCCAATATCGTTGATCGTGTCATAGGAATAGGGGATCGGCGGCCACAGCACCCAGCCCTTGGCGAAATCGGGGTTGTCGGCCAATTCCCCCGACTCTGCTGCGGCAATCAGCGCGTCGGGGGTATCGAAACAATCCTCCAACCCGCCGGTGATGATCAGGCATTGCACCTCGGGGTCGCTGTACACCGCCTCGGTCTGGAAATCGCCGCCAAAGGCCGTTTCGGGATAGAAATTGAACACCGGGGCGAAATATTCGCCGCGATAATCCACCAAAATCGGTTTGTCGTTGGCGATGAATTCGGCAAACAGCGACAGAATGAAAATCACGCCGAAAATCCACAGGGACCACAGCGCGCGGCGGTTGCGTTTGAAATTGCGCCAGCGCCGCTGATTGAGCGGGCTAAGCCACATGCGCGGTTGCTTTGGCACGTCGACATCCATCGTTCAGCCCTCGCGCCGCTCAAAGTCGATCCGGGGGTCGACAAAGACATACATCAGGTCTGACAGGATACCGACAACAAGGCCGATCAGGCCGAAGAAAAACAGCGTGCCAAAGATCACCGGATAATCCCGCGCCACCGCCGCCTCGAACCCCAGCCGCCCCAGGCCATCAAGCGAAAAGATGGTTTCGATAATCAGTGACCCGCCAAAGAACACCCCGATGAACACCGACGGAAACCCTGCAATCACGATGAGCATGGCATTGCGGAAGATGTGACCATAAAGCACCCGGGATTCCGACAGCCCCTTGGCCTTGGCGGTGACCACATACTGCTTTTTGATCTCGTCCAGAAAACTGTTCTTGGTCAGCAGGGTCAGGGTGGCAAAGGCCGAAATTGTGCTGGCCAGCACCGGCAGGGCGATGTGCCAGAAATAATCCAACACCTGCTGCACCGGTCCCATCTGATTCCAGTTATCGCTGGTCAGCCCCCTGAGCGGGAAAATCTGCCAATACGACCCGCCCGCAAACAGCACCAGCAGAAGAATCGCGAACAGGAACCCCGGAATCGCATAGGCCACGATGATCAGCGCGCTTGTCCATGTATCGAATTTCGACCCGTCCTTTACCGCCTTGCGAATGCCCAGCGGGATCGACACCAGATAGGCTATGATCGTCGACCACAACCCAAGGGTGATCGACACTGGCATCTTTTCCAGCACCAGATCCATAACCGAGATCGAGCGAAAATAACTGTCGCCGAAATCAAAGCGCATGTAATTCCACATCATGCTCAGAAACCGTTCAAGCGGCGGTTTATCGAACCCGAATTCCTTTTCCAGCTTGGCAATGAATTCGGGCGGCAGACCGCGCGATCCCACATAATTGTCCGTCTCGAATGTGCTGGTCCCGGCATCGCCCGACCCGCCGGAAATTCCGGCAAACACGTCGCCTTCGCCCTCAAGTTGGGCGATGATCTGTTCTATCGGGCCGCCGGGCACGAATTGGGTCAGGGTAAAGTTGATGATCATGATCCCCAAAAGCGTGGGAATAATCAGCAATAACCGGCGAAGAATATAGGCGCCCATGGCAGATCAAAGCGCCCCGGCATCGTGCAGTTTGGCAGCCTTGTCGGCGTTGTACCACCAGAAATCCAACTGCCCCAGGTCATAGGGCGGCAGGGGATCGGGGTGTTCGAACATATCGTAATAGGCCACCCAATAGCTGTCGTTGTACCACACCGGCACCACGAAATACTTGGCCCGCAGGATTCGGTCGATGGCGCGCACCCCGGCCTGCATATCCGCAAGCGTGTCGGCCTTGATCACTTCGTCGATCAGCACATCCACCCCCGGATCGCAAAACGCAGCGGGATTGAACACGCTGTTCTGTGAATCCTTGCAGCCATAGCGCTGCGCGGTGCCTGTCCCCTCTTCCAGACCGTTGACGTAGGAATCAAAGATCATGTCATAATCGCCGTCCCGGGTGCGGGCGGTGTATTGGGCATCGTCGATCCGGTTGTAAACGGCATCGACGCCCAGCCGTTTCAGGTTGTCGATATAGGGCAGGATGATCCGGTCAAAACTGGGGTTGTTTTGCAGGAATTCCACCCGCAGGGCTTTGCCATCCTTGCGCAGCACACCGTCAGCGCCGGGCGCCCACCCCGCCTCTTTCAACAGTTTCAAGGCGCCCCGCAGCGCCCCACGGTCAAGCTGGCGCGCCGAACCGTCATCAGGAAGCTGAACCGGCGTGGTCAGGATCGCCGGATCGAGTTTGTCCCCCAGGCCCTTTAGCAATTCCAGTTCGCGCCCCTCGGGCAGGCCCTCGGCGGCAAGAACCGAATTCTGCCAGAACGATGCGCGGTGTTTGAACAACCCGTATTGCAGGGTGTCGTTGGTCCACGTGAAGTTGAACATCATGCCAAGCGCGCGGCGCACCCGAACATCCTGAAACTTTTCCTGCCGCAGGTTAAAGACAAAACCAGTGGCCGCCGGAAGATTGCCATCGGGCAGTTCGGCTTTCACGACCCAGCCTTTGTCGATCGCCGGGAAATCATAATTGCTCGCCCATGAAATGCTGCTGGTTTCCTGACGGAAGGTATAAGCCCCGGCCTTCAGCCCCTCCAGCGCGGCGTTGCTGTCGGCAAAGAATTCGACCCGCATCTTGTCGAAATTGTTGCGCCCGACATTGATCGGCAGGTCGGCGCCCCAATAATCAGGGTTCCGCTTGACCGAGATCCGGCGGTTCACCTCGACCTCATCAATCATGTAAGGCCCGGACCCGGGCGAATTGTCCAGCCGGCTTTCATCCAGGCGCGCGCCGGTATCTTCATACCATTTCTTCTGAAACACCACAAAGGCGCCCGCCTGTGAAATCAGGCCCTTGCGCGGAACATCGGGGTTAAAGTTGAACTTGATCCGGTGTGGCCCCAGCACCTCGACCGAGGGAATCAGGTTCTTTACCGCTGAACTGAACGACGGCAGGCCCTGTTCCATGAACAGATCATAGGTGAATTTCACATCCTCGGCGGTCAGGGGGCTGCCGTCGGAAAACTTTGCCTCGGGGTGGAGATTGAAAATCACCCAATCCTGATTGGCCGGATATTCAAGGGTTTCGCACAGCAGGCAATAGGCGCCATAGGGATCATCGGCCACGCTGGTCATGATCCGTTCATAGGGCAGAATGGAAAACGCGGCGGCGCGCCCCTTGCGCGAAAACGGGTTCATCAGAATCAAAGGTGCCGCGCGCCCAGGTCGAAATCTCGCCGCCTTTGGGGGCATCCGGGTTCACATAATTCAGATGTTCGAAATCGGACTCATAAACCAGCCCACCCAGATCGGAAAATCCGGTGGCAACCAGAACACTGTCCGCCCGCGCCATCTGCGCCCCCAGCAACACACCCGCCCCGACAAACAGCGCACCCAGCCCCCAGGCCCATCGCTGCGTCCGGTCCTGTGCATGGGCGGTCCGGGCAATGGCGCGGGGCCGCGTGGCGGCAAAAATGGGGTTTGGCATGAACGGCTCCGTCACGGGAAGATGGTGAATGGGGGCGACAATGGTGTGGCACAGGGTAAAGGCGGCATCGGCCAACGCAAGATCATTCTCGGTGAACTTGTGGTGAACACATTGTGCGCAAGGCGCCCCGTGGGCGCAACAGGATTGCACAGCGCCCCGGCCGCCACAAAAAAGCCGACCGCAGAACGGTCGGCTTAACACGATCAAACATCGCCGTTGGATCAGTTTGTGAGCGTGGCAAGATAGGCGATGACATTCGCCCGGTCTTCGACATCCTTGTAGCCCTTGAACGACATCTTGGTGCCCGGTGCGTATTCCTTGGGGTTGGTCAGGAAATGGCTCAGGTCTTCGGGGGTCCAATCGCCGCCCAGATCCGTCAGGGCGCTGGAATAGCTGAACCCGGGAACCGACGCCTTGGGGCGGCCAACGACGCCATGAAGGAACGGGCCGGTGGCGTTATCGCCATCTGTCACCTTGTGACAGGCCGCGCAGGGGCGGAATTCCTTTTCGCCCTTGGCCGCATCGGCAGAGGCGTACACTTCGGCAAAGGGCACTTCGGGCTCGGCATCGGCTTCTTTGGTTTCGGCTTCCCCGGTGTCGATCACATAGGCCTGGGCGGCATCTTCGCCGTGGCCGCCCCCGGTGTGATACAGGGTTTCAGCGGCCCACCCCCCATCAGAAACACGAGGAGGGCGCCACAAAAGGCGCCAACGATCTTGGTCAGTGTCATTGTGTCGAACATGTCGCGTTCCGTGTTATCTCTTGCATTCCGTGCTACCTATCCCCTTACGGCCCCTGCTTTCAAGCGATATGAGCCGCGACCAAACGCCCAATGTGCGAAAACTGCGGGTGGCCTTGGGAATCTTGGAGGAAACATGGCCGGATTTATCGCGTTTCAGGGCGAACTGGGCGCCTACAGCCATCAGGCCTGCGTCGAGGCCCGCCCCGAATTCGAACCCTTTCCGTGTGACAATTTTCAGGATGCTATCGTGGCGGTACGCGACGGCACCTGTGAACTGGGCATGATCGCAGTGGAAAATTCCACCTATGGCCGGGTGGCCGATGTGCATTCCCTGCTGCCTGACAGCCAGTTGCATATCATCGACGAACATTTCATCCGGGTGCATGTGAACCTTTTGGGCCTGCCCGGTGCGCCTTTGTCCGGTGTCACCCACGCCCATGGGCATGTGGTGATTCTGCCGCAATGTTCGCGGTTTCTGCGCGACCATGACATTCGCACCGTGGTCAGCCCCGACAATGCCCGCGCCGCGCGTGATGTTGCCGCAGGCGGGGATGCGTCGCAAACCGCCCTTGCCTCGGCGCTGGCGGCCGAAATTTACGGGTTGGAGATCATTGCCCCCAATATCGAGGACAACGACACCAACACCACGCGGTTCATCATCATGGCCCGCACCCCCGATCTGTCGCGCCGGGGCGGGGGCAAGATGATCACGTCTTTCGTGTTCCGGGTGCGCAACTTGCCCGCCGCGCTTTACAAGGCGATGGGCGGCTTTGCCACCAACGGTATCAACATGACCAAGCTGGAAAGCTATATGGTGGGGGGCGACTTTACCGCGACCCAGTTCTATGCCGAGGTCGAAGGCCACCCCGAGGATGAAAACATGATCCGCGCCTTTGAGGAACTGGACCATTTCACCGATCTGATCACGATTCTGGGAACCTATCCCGCCGATCCCCGCCGCGCATAAGGAACACCCGATGGCACGCAAAAGGTTGCTGACCGAATTCGGCATGGGCACATCCCTGCGCCGGCAGGATTACACCCAAGCGGCAGAGCGCGCCCTGCGTGATGCCCTGTGGCATAATTCCGTGAACCTGGCCGATCTGTTCGGGTTCCCGAAAGAGGCGATGCTGATCGACGTTGAAATCGCGGTACAGCAGCCCGACGCGGTGGATGTGACGGCCCTCGCGCAGGTGTTTCCCTATGGCACCCCGGCATTTCGGGTGGTCCGGGGCGGGCTGGACATACCGCGCGGCGACGGCGGCAAACCCACCGTCATCGCCAACGCCGCCATTTCCGTCAGTTTCGATATGGAGCCGGCATCATGAGCGACAACACCAATCGGCGAGATCATCATCGAAATGGGCATGGGCAACGATCTGCACGGGCAGGATTACACCAAGGCGGCGCGCCGGGCGATCGAGGATGCGATACGCCATTCCTCGCTGCCGCTGTTCGGCGCACTGGGACTGGATCATCAGGTGATGGAGGTGCGTGTGACCGTGGGCGCGCAAAACCCCGGTGCCGTAGATTGCGACGCCCTGATCGCCGGGCTGCCCCGGGGCCGGGTGCAGGTGCGCGCCGTGCAGGGCGGGCTGGACGTAACCAACCCAGACACCGGCGACATCAGCGTGGTGGTTTCAGCAGCGGTCGAAGCGTTTTTGCCCGCGCAATCCGGCTGGCGGCTGGCACAATAAGCCGGGTCTGATCCAGCGGCGGCCCGTTCCGGGCCACACTATGTTTTTGGCGCCTGACGGCGCGGCGCCCCACCTTATGCGTTATCGCGATTGGCAAGCCGTTCAAGGGCAGCGGCACGCGTTTCGCTCAGGCTTTGCCCGGTGGACAGGATATCAGAATCCACCCGCAGTTCGATCACCGCAGGCAGGTTTGCGTCCCGCGCCCGGGCGAATGCCGCCGGAAAATCCTCGGTCCGCTCCACAATTTCGCCATGTCCTCCATAGGCCCGCGCCAATGCGGCAAAATCGGGATTGACCAGATCGGTGCCGCTGACCCTGCCGGGATAGTGGTTTTCCTGATGCATCCGAATGGTTCCATAGCGCCCGTTGTTCACCACCACCGTGATCGGCGTGGCGCCGTGCTGCACCGCTGTGGACATTTCGTTCAGGGTCATCTGAAAACACCCATCCCCGGCCATGCACACAACACAGCGCCCCGGATGGGCAATCGACGCCGCCACCGCCGCCGGAAACCCATACCCCATGGATCCGCTGGTGGGGGCCAGTTGGGTGCCAAACCGTTTGAACCGGAAATACCGGTGCAGAAAGGCGGCGTAATTGCCCGCGCCATTGGTCAGGATCGCATCCTCGGGCAGGGTATCGGACAGCCAGGTGATGATCTGCTCCAGCTTTACCGCGCCGGGGGTTTCCTTTGGCTGTTGCCAGGCCTCATATTCGGCCCGCGCCCTGGTTTGCCAAGTGGCATCGCGGGGCGGTGCGGGCAAATCGGCCAGCCGTTCAATCACATCGCCCGCCCGCGCCGGAATTGCCAGATCGGCGCGATAGACCCGGCCGATTTCGTTCGGGTCAGGGTGGATATGGGCGATGGTTACACCGGGCGCGGCGGGGTTGATTATCTCATACCCGTTCGTCACGATATCACCGAACCGCGCCCCCAGCACCACCAACAGATCGGCGGCGCGCAACCGCTGCGCCAGCTTGGGGTTCATTCCCACCGCCAGATCCCCAGCATAGGCGGGCGAGCGGTTGTCCATATGCCCTTGACGCCGAAACGACACGGCGACGGGCAGGTGCCACGCCTCGGCAAACCGTTGCAAACCCTGCGCCGCCGTATCCGACCACCCCGCCCCGCCTGCCACGATCAGCGGGCGTTCGGCCTGGGCAATAAGCCCGCACAGCGCATCAACCTGTGCATCCGACACCCCCGCCACCGCTGGCACGGTCGGCGCGAGGTCAGCCACATCGCACAGCGCTGAAAGCATGTCCTCGGGCAGGGCCAGAACCACCGGCCCGGGGCGCCCTGACGTGGCCACATGAAAGGCACGCATGATGTATTCGGGCAGGCGCTCGGTCTGGTCCACCTCGGCCACCCATTTCACCACCCCGCCAAGGAACTGCCGGTAATCCACCTCCTGAAACGCCTCGCGGTCACGGTGGGCGCGGGCGATCTGCCCGACAAAAGCCACCATCGGCGTGCTGTCCTGCATCGCCACATGCAACCCGGCGCTGGCGTTGCTGGCCCCCGGTCCCCGGGTGACGAACAAAACCCCGGGCTGTCCCGTCAGCTTGCCCCAGGCCTCGGCCATCATCGCGGCGCCACCTTCCTGGCGGCAAACCACATTGGCGATGCCGTTTTCATACAGCCCATCAAGCGCCGCCAGAAAACTTTCGCCCGGCACTGAAAACACCCGCGCCACCCCATGTGCGGCCAAAGCATCCGCCAGTATCTGTCCGCCATGCCGTGCCATCGTGATCGCTCCCATTATGCCTCTGCCCCCGGGCCTCCATGTTACCTGCCACCTCAAGATCGCTGCGTAAAGAGCCACCCGCACCCAAGCGAACCGTCAGCCACGGCGCCGCGCGGCCCGCCACGGGCGCCAGACAAAATATGTCGTGGCGCGTCAGCGCCTCCGTTGGATCACACCACGTTGACCGCGACGCGAAACCCATCGGGGATGGCGTCGCGGCCCTCCAACACCAGATCGGCCATCACCTGCCCCACCTTCGGTGCAACGCCAAACCCGATCTTGAATCCCCCATTGGCAACGAAATGCCCCACCCGGCCCGGCCAGCCGCCCAAAACCGGCGCCCGGCTGCGCGCCCGGGGGCGCACCCCGGCCCAACGGGCAATCACGGGCGCATCGGCCAGCACCGGACAGGCCAGCCGCGCCCGGGCCAGCACATCGTCAAGCTGTGCATCGGTGCCGGTCGGATCGTCATAGTCACGCTCGCTGGTCGATCCGATGGCAACCGTCCCGTCAGCGTGGGGCACAACATGCAGCGCATCGGCAAAAATCTGCGGGGCATCACGTGCATCGAACCGCAAAAGCGCCGCCTGCCCTTTCACCCCGTTGCCGATCGTTTCCCCCAGCGCGGCCAATCCCGCCACCCCGGTGGCCCACACCACAGCCCCCTCATCCGGGCCTTCGGCCACCACCTCACATCCCGAGGCGCGCAAGGCCGCGGCCAGCGCCTGACAGGCCTGCATGGGATGCACCCGCGCGCTCAGGGTGTCACGGATCAGGTATCCGGTGGGCGACACCGGCGCCCAATCGCCACTCGCCGCGATCACCTCCCACACGGCCCGGCCCTGCCACAGACCGACAGCCTCAACCGCACGGGCCTGTGCCAGATCCAGCGCCCGCGCATTCGCCACAGGCTGCAACCGGCCGGTGCGCCCATAGCCCGCGCTCATGCCCGACGCCGCCTCGACCCCGGCCCAGAACGGCCCGGCCATCATCAGGCTATCGAATTGAAACGCCTTCTTGGGGTTCCACCGCTCGGGCGTATGGGGGGCCAAGGCCCCGACAATCCCCCCGACGCCCCGGCCCCCACGCCGCCCGGATCAATCACCCGCACCCTTGCGCCGCGCTGAACACAGGCCCAGGCCACGCTCAACCCGAAAATCCCCGCACCGCGCACTGTCACATCAAGCGTTGCCATTCCCCGGCCCCTTGCCCATTGTCGCGCCAATACGGCACCCAGGCATCGGCATACCATGAGCGGCGAACAGCACAACCAGATCGAATGGCGCGCCGGGCATCTTCCGGTGTCCCTGCGCTTTGACGATCCTTACTTTTCTCTCGACAACGGGCTGGCGGAAACGCGGCATGTGTTTCTGGCGGGCAACGCCCTGCCTGCGCGGTTTTGTGATGGGTTTCACATTGGCGAACTCGGGTTTGGCACCGGGCTGAACCTGTTGGCCGCGGTGCAACTCTGGCGCGACAGCGGCCAAAGCGGCACCCTGCATTTCACCACGTTCGAGGCCTTTCCCCTGTCGCCCGCAGAAATGGCCGAGGCGCACTGTGCCTTTCCCGAACTGCACACCCTTTCCCGCGATTTGGCCCCCCTGTGGCAGGCAGGCCCCGGATGCCACACCCTACCCGGGCTGGTGTTCAACCTGATCCCCGGCGATGCCCGCACCACCCTTGGCCCATGGGCCGGGCAGGTTGATGCCTGGTTCCTTGATGGGTTTTCACCCGCCAAGAACCCCGAACTCTGGGCGCCCGATCTGATGCAGGCCGTTGCCGACCACACCGCGCCGGGCGGCACGGCGGCCACCTATTCCGCTGCGGGCCATGTGCGCCGCGCCCTGAGTGGGGCCGGGTTCACCGTGACGCGCCAGCCGGGGTATGGGCGCAAGCGGCACATGACAGCCTGCGCGTTCACCGCATGACCGGCAACGACACCCGCAAAGGCGTGACCCTGATGGTCATCGCCATGGCCGTTTTCGCGGTTCAGGACGGAATCTCGCGATATCTGGCCGAAGAATACAACGTCTTCATGATCGTTATGGTGCGCTATTGGTTCTTTGCGCTGTTCGTGCTGTCGGTGGCCGCGCGCCACACCGGGGGGCTGCGCAGTGCCGCCAGCAGCGCCCAGCCTTGGGTGCAGGCGTTTCGAGGCCTCCTTTTGGTCGCTGAAATCTGTGTGATGGTCGTGGCCTTTGTCCACCTGGGGCTGGTGGAATCCCATGCCATCTTTGCTTCTTATCCGCTGATCGTTGCCGCCCTGTCCGGCCCGGTTCTGGGTGAAATCGTCGGGTGGCGGCGCTGGGTCGCGATCGGGTTCGGGTTCATCGGCATTCTGGTGATCCTGCAACCGGGATCGGGCGTGTTCACACCCTCTGCGCTTATCGCGCTCTGTGCGGCACTGATGTTCGCGCTTTATGCCCTGCTCACCCGCTATGTCGCCCGGGCCGACACCAGCGCGACCAGTTTCTTTTACACCGGGATATTCGGCGCGCTGGCGATCACCCCCGTCGGCCTGTGGTACTGGGAGCCGATGACGGCGCCCGATTGGGCCTGGATGGCGGCCCTGTGCGTGTTCGGTGCGCTGGGGCATTACCTGTTGATCCGCGTCTATGAGGCCGCCGAGGCCAGCGCGGTGCAACCCTTTGCCTATCTGCAACTGGTCTTTGCCTCGACCCTTGCCGTGCTGGTTCTGGGTGAAACCATGCGCCCGGCAGTGGTTGCAGGCGTGATGATCGTGGTTGGTGCAGGGCTGTTCACCCTTTGGCGGGAAAACGTCGCGCGCAAGAAAGAAGGCGCGCGATAATGGCACAGCAGGCTTTGGTCATCGGGGGCGGCCCTGCCGGGCTGATGGCGGCCGGGGAATTGGCCCGCGCCGGGCTGCGGGTGACGCTGGCCGAACGGATGCCGACCGTGGGGCGCAAGTTCCTCATGGCGGGGAAATCCGGGCTGAACCTGACAAAAGACGAACCGATCGACGCCATGCTGGCCCGGTTTGGCGGTGCCGATCCGATTGCCGAGGCCCTGCGCGCCTTTGATGCCGGTGCCGTGCAGGATTGGGCGCGCGGCCTTGGGCAAGAGGTGTTTACCGGCAGCACCGGGCGGGTGTTTCCACGCACCATGAAAGCCTCGCCGCTGTTGCGGGCATGGCTGGCCGAATTGCGCACCCTCGGGGTTGAGATCGCAACCCGGTGGCAGTGGTGCGGCTGGGCGGGTGGCGCATATACGTTTCAAACGCCAGCGGGGGCGCAAACAATCACCCCCGATGTCTGCGTTCTGGCCCTCGGCGGCGGCAGTTGGGCGCGGCTGGGGGCAGACGGGGCCTGGCGCGAGATGCTGAACGCCCAAGGCTTCGAAACCCTGCCTTTCGCCCCCTCGAACGCCGGTCTGTCGGTGGCGTGGTCCCCGGCCATGGCCCGGGTGTTTGGCGCCCCGGTGAAAGGCACGGCCATCCATGCCGGCCCCGAGGTGCATCGGGGCGAATTCGTGATTTCGGCGCGCGGGCTGGAAGGTGGCGGCATTTATGGCCTGTCCCCTGCGGTGCGGGCCGGGGTGCCCTTGCACCTTGATCTGTTGCCCGACTGGCCGCTGGAAAAAGTGGCCGCGCGGCTGGAGCGGCCCCGGGGCAAGGCCAGCGTCGCGAATTACCTGCGCAAGGCATTAAGGCTGGATGCGGCGCGTCTGGCGCTGTTGCAGGAATTCGGGCGCCCCCTGCCCGACGGTGCGGCGCTGGCCGCGCTGCTCAAGGCGCTGCCCCTGCGCCACGCTGGGTTTCGGCCATTGGATGAGGCGATTTCCACCGTGGGCGGCGTTGCGGCGGGCGCGCTGGATGATGGGCTGATGCTGCGCGCCCGGCCCGGCGTGTTTGTGGCGGGCGAGATGATCGACTGGGACGCGCCCACGGGGGGTATCTGATCACCGCCTGCCTTGCCACGGGCCGCTGGGTCGGGCGCCACGGCGCGGCGTTCGCGCAGGGTGGCGCGGTCTGATCCAAAGGCGGCGCTGACGCGCCACACGATATTTTGTCTGGCACCGGTGGCCGACGTTACGCCCCAACCGCCAGCCGAGGCGCGCCTTCGCGGATCGGCAGATGGACAATGGCCGAAAACGCCCCCACGCCAACGCCGATCCACCAGACCAGCGTGTAATCCCCTTGCAGATCATACAGGCGCCCGCCCAGCCAGACACCCATGAAGCTGCCCAATTGGTGGGAAAAGAACACCACGCCAAACAGCGTGCCCATATGGCGCGCCCCATAAAGCGTGGCGACCAACCCGCTGGTCAGGGGCACCGTCGCCAGCCAGAGCGCGCCCATGACGACCGAGAAGATGACCACCGTGGCGGGGGTGATCGGCATCATGATGAACAGGGCCGAGGCCACAGTGCGCGCGGCATAGATTCCGGCCAGCAGGTATTTTTTCGAATAGCGGTTGCCCAGCCACCCGGCCAGAAGCGTGCCACCGATATTGGCCAGCCCGATCAGTGAAATCGCGATGGCCCCCAGCGCGCTGGTCGTGGTGATGCCGAGGCTGCTCAGCACCCCTCCGGCGGCGATGGGGCCGCACATTTCAGTAATGAAAGCCGGGAAATGGGCGGTGATAAAGCCCAGTTGATAGCCACAGGAAAAGAACCCGACAAAGATCAGGGTATAAGACGGATCGCGAAAGGCGCGACGCAGGTTGGCGGCCATCGCCTCTTCCATCTGCGCCGGGCCGGTTGCCACGGGGGCGCGCATCATCGGCAGCACCAGCAGCACCGCAAGGATCGCGGCGGCAAAGACCACAAACACCTGTTGCCATTGCAGAAACGACAGCAGCCATTCCGCCAGCGGCGCGCCAAACACCTGCCCGCCCGATCCTGCCGCCGTGGCGATGGCAAGGGCCATGGAACGGTTTTCGGCACTGGCGGCCCGCCCCACCACGGCGAGGATCACCCCGAACCCGGTGCCCGCGATGCCAAAGCCCACCGCGATTTCCAGGATCCAATGCTGCCCCGGGGTCACTGCCAGCGACGACAGCACCAACCCGGCGGCATAGACCACCGCGCCGAGGATGATCGCCCGGCGGTCACCGATCCGTTCGGCCAGGGCGGCGAAAATCGGTTGCCCCACGCCCCATGCCAGGTTCTGAATCGCGATCGCCATGGAGAAATCGGCCCGAAGCCAGCCGAATTCAGTCGCGATGGGAATTTGGAACACCCCAAAGGATGCACGGATCGCAAAACTGATCAGGATGACCGCGCAACCGGCGATCAGAACGGGGGTGATGAGCGGCGCGCGTGTCATGGCGCCGACAATTGCCGCGCCAAGGGCCTGCGTCAATTGGGAAACGGCCCCTGTTATATGCGTTTTTCACAGCCCGGCGAAACAGACTTTG
This sequence comes from Oceaniglobus sp. K40-3, assembly GCF_055808395.1. Lineage (NCBI taxonomy): Bacteria > Pseudomonadati > Pseudomonadota > Alphaproteobacteria > Rhodobacterales > Paracoccaceae > Oceaniglobus > Oceaniglobus sp. K40-3. The sequence goes on from NZ_CM147868.1 coordinate 270,098, forward strand.
ATCATACCTGTCCGCTGGGATACCAAACAGGCGTAACGTCAGACGGAATATGTATGACCTCGATTGCCGAACTTTATGACCGCCAGATTGCCGAAGGCACCCTGAGCGATGACCCGGTGCAACGCGCGGTGTTTCCCGAATTCGAACGGTTGCGCGATGCCCTCGCCCAGCCGGTGCGCAAAAGCGGGTTCTTTTCCCGCCGCGCCCCTGAGACGATTGAGGGCCTCTATATCTGGGGCGGCGTCGGGCGCGGCAAATCCATGTTGATGGACCTGTTCTTCAGCTCGGTCGATAGTGCCGAAAAGCGGCGGGTGCATTTTCACGCCTTCATGCAGGAGGTTCATGCGGGCATGATCGCCGCCCGCAAACAAGGGGTGGACGATGCGCTGAAACCTGTAGGGCAGGATGTGGCGCAGGACACCCGGCTGTTGTGTCTGGATGAGATGCAGATCACCGACATCACCGACGCGATGATCGTCGGGCGGTTGTTTGAAATGCTGATTGACGCCGGGGTGGCGATTGTCACCACCAGCAACCGGATGCCGGACGATCTGTACAAGAACGGGTTGAACCGGCAACTTTTCGTGCCGTTCATCGGGTTTCTCAACACCCATATGGTTGTTCACGAACTGGCCGCCCAGCGGGATTATCGGCAGGATCGTTTGGCCGGATCACAGGTGTATTTCAGCCCCGACAATGCCGAAGCGCGGGCGGGGATGAATGCGCTGTGGGCTGAACTTGCAACCGCAGACGTGGCGCCGCTGATCCTGCATGTGCAAGGGCGGCAGGTGGAGCTGCCACAGTTTTGCGCCGGGGTGGCGCGGGCCACGTTCTGGGATCTGTGCGGGCGGCCTTTGGGGCCTGCTGATTATCTGGCGGTGGCGGATGCCGTGCGCATTCTGGTGTTGGACGGCATCCCCCGCCTGAGCAGCGAGAATTATAACGAGGCCAAGCGGTTCGTCACCCTTGTCGATGCGTTGTACGAGGGCGGGGTGCGGTTGATCGCATCCGCAGCCGATGTGCCGGAGCGGCTGTATCTGGAGGGTGCCGGATCGTTTGAATTCGAGCGGACCGCATCGCGCCTGCGCGAGATGCAGAGCGAGGGATGGGGCGGTTGACCCAAAGGCGGCGCTGACGCGCCATTCGATATTTTGCTGCCGCCTGTGGCACGGTCTTTTTGCGCCTTGTGGCGTTGTGTAGGTCGAAAGCAGGGCCTTCGGCGAGAGTATTTTTATCAGTAAAAAGCCCGGAGCTTCAGCCGTTGGTCTGAAGGATGCGTCCCGCAAGGTAGAGTGAGCCGCAGATCAGGATGCGGGCGTTTGGGGCTTGGGCGGTGATGGCGCGGATTGCCGCGGCGGGTGAGGGGGCTGTCGAGGCGCTGAGACCCACGGATTTGGCGGCGGCGCAGGTGGTTTCGGCGGGCAGGGTGTTTGGTTCGCCCGGGATATCCACCGCGTGCAGGTGGTGCGCGTGGGCCGTCAGCGGGCGCAAGAAACCGCTGATGTCTTTGGTGTTCAGCATCCCGCAGATCAGGTGGGTTTCGGCATCAGGCATCTGGGCCAGAGTGGCCGCGATGGCCTGACCGGCGGCGGGGTTGTGGCCGCCGTCAAGCCAGAGGTGCGCCGGGCCTGCCAGATCGACGAGCGGGCCAATTGTGAGACGTTGCATCCGGGCGGGCCATTGGGCGGTGGTGATCGCCGCCTCGCAGGCTGCTTCGGTGCATCCCAGGTGGCGCAGGGCGGCCAGCGCGGTGCCGGCGTTATCGAACTGGTGTGGTCCGGGCAGGTTGGGCGGCGGCAGATCGAGCAGGCCGGTTTCATCCTGAAAAACCAGCCGACCGCGTTCGCTGGTCACATGCCAGTGCTGGCCCTGAGCGATGAGCGGGGCGCCAAGGCGGGCCGCGCGGGTTTCGATCACCTGCATGGCGGCATCGTCTTGGGGGGCGACGACGCAGGGCACACCACGTTTCAGGATACCGGCCTTTTCGCCCGCGATCTCGGGCAGGGTGTCGCCCAGATATTGCTGATGGTCGATGGACACTGGCGTGATCACCGTCAGGCGGGGTTTATCCACCACATTCGTGGCATCGAGCCGCCCGCCGAGGCCGACCTCAAGCAGGGTGAAATCAGCCGGGGTGCGGGCAAAGGCCAGGAGCGCCGCGCAGGTGGTGATTTCGAAATAAGTGATCGGGTCAGGACCGTTGGCGCGATAGCATTCGTCAAGAACATCGGTCAGGTGTGCCTCGTCGATCAGGGCTCCGGCAAGGCGGATACGTTCGTGGAACCGGGCCAGATGGGGCGAGGTATAGGCGTGAACGCGTTTGCCCGATGCCTCTAGCCCGGCGCGGATCATCGCCTGGGTGGATCCTTTGCCGTTGGTACCGGCAAGGTGGATCACCGGGGGCAGATCCCGTTCGGGATGGCCCAGACGCGCCAGCAGCCGCCACATGCGTTCAAGGGTCAGGTCGATGATCTTGGGGTGCAGCGCCATCATCCGGGCGAGGATGGCATCCGATCCCGCCGGTTCGGGCGCGGCCATGGTCAGGGCTGCGGTTCGGCGGCGGGCGTTTCCTCGGCCGCCGGTTCGGGTTCCGCGACGGGGGTTTCGGGCGCTGGCAGATCGCCCGCCACGGCCGGGGGCAGCCCCATGAGCATCCGGGTTATGGTAATCAGCTCTCCGCGCATGTCACCGCGCGCGATCACCCGGTCCAGCATCCCGTGATCCAGCAGATATTCCGCCCGCTGGAAGCCTTCGGGCAGCTTTTCGCGGATCGTCTGTTCGATCACCCGGGGCCCGGCGAAACAGATCAGGGCGTTGGGTTCGGCAATGTTGATGTCGCCCAGCATCGCGTAAGAGGCCGAAACGCCCCCCGTGGTCGGGTCGGTCAGAACCACGATATAGGGGACGCCCGCCTCGCGCAGCATCTGGATGCCGATGGTGGTGCGGGGCATTTGCATGAGCGACAGGATACCTTCCTGCATCCGCGCGCCACCGGCGGCGGTAAACACCACAAAGGGCCGGTTCAATGCGACGGCGCGCTCGCACCCGGCCAGAAACGCGTTGCCCACATACATTCCCATGGAGCCGATCATGAACCGGGCATCCTGACAGGCGGCCACGATGGGGGTGCGCCCGATTTCGCCCTCGACCACCAGCATCGCTTCGGCTTCGCCGGTGTCACGTTGGGCAGCTTTCAGCCGGTCGGGGTATTTCTTTTGATCGCGAAATTGCAGTGGGTCGGGTGTGACCGCAGGCACCGATACTTCGACAAAGGTGCCGCCATCGAACAACGCCTTGAACCGCGCACGAGGGCCGATCGTCATGTGGTGATCGCAGCTGGAACAGACGTTCAGGTTTTCGCTCAGCTCGCGGTGAAACAGCATGGTGCCGCACTCGGGGCATTTGGTCCACAGGTTCTCGGGCACCTCGCGGCGCGAAAACAGCGAATTGATTGTCGGACGGACGTAGTTCGAAATCCAGTTCATCGGTGGCCCCTTTTGCGCGTGCCGCTGACATAAGGCCCGGTGACCCGGAATGCAATCGGCCCCATATCACAGCAGGCGGCGCAGCCCCCACCAGGCGACAAGAAGCAGCGCCATGTCGCCCAGCACCAGCAGGCGCACAATGCCCGGATCATCAACCGCATAAGGGGTGAGCATCAGGGCAAGGCCGGTGATCGTGCCTTTCGTCGAAATCACCAGAATCGCCAGCACGTTATTGGCGAAATGTACCCCCCATGCAGCGCCGAGGCTGCCGGTGCGGGCGGTCAGATCGGCGGCGACCAGCCCGAACAGGGTGGCCGAACCGACGATGATCCACACATTCGCGCCCGACGTGGCCGGATCGTAGTGAACAGCCCCAAAGGCAAGGGCGGGCAGGAGCATCCAGATCAGCGGGCTTTGAAACCGCGCCGCCAACTGCTGCATCAGATAGCCGCGAAACACCAATTCTTCGCCGAGGGTTTGCAGCGCGACCCCCGTCAGCGCCAGTGGCAACAGCCAGAGCCAGCGGGCAAACGCCAGATTGGGCTGCGGAGTGAACCAGATCAGCCAAAGCGCGACACCGATGGCATAAATACCCAGAACCACACCGGCGGACAGGGCGAAATCGTGCAGCACCCGCACCCGGGGACCAAACAAGGTGCGCGGGCGGCGGCGATGCAACAGCCACACAGCCAGCGCAGCCCCCATCACCATGCCCGCAAAACTGCCCAGCAGGATCAGGGTGGCGCGGGGCGTCACCGGCTGTTGCAACCCTTGCGCAAAGTTCAACGCCCGGTCCGGCCCAAGGGAAAGCCAGGCGATGCCAACGGGGGCCAGTGTCCACAGGACGGCACAAAGGGCAATGACGATACACCCCAGAACCAGACGCCAAAGTTGCGGCGCGCGCCGGGCCGGGCGCACATAGGCGCGGAACGCGGGCGGGCGCATCACGGGCAGACGCCCGAGGCGGTCAGGATATCGAGGTTCATCCACATGCCCGCGACGCTAGCGGCCTTGCCGGGGCAGAGCAATCAGCCTTGTGGAAAATCGCCTGCTCGCCTATTCCAACAGGCAACACATGCTCAAGGAGGCCGCCATGCTGAAAGGCAAAACCGACAAATCCAGATTGCCCAGCCGCCACGTAACCGAAGGTCCGGCACGGGCGCCGCACCGGTCGTATTACTATGCCATGGGTCTGGACCAGTCGCAGATTGACCAACCCTTTGTTGGCGTTGCCACCTGCTGGAACGAAGCGGCGCCCTGTAATATCTCGCTCAGCCGTCAGGCGCAGGCGGTCAAACTGGGGGTCAAGGCCGGGGGCGGCACCCCGCGTGAATTCACCACCATCACCGTCACCGATGGCATCGCCATGGGCCATGAGGGAATGCGCAGCTCGGCCGCATCCCGCGAGGCGATTGCCGACACGGTTGAGCTGACCATGCGCGGTCATTGTTATGACGCGCTTGTCGGCCTTGCCGGGTGCGACAAATCGCTGCCAGGCATGATGATGGCCATGATCCGGCTGAACACGCCGTCGGTGTTTCTGTACGGCGGGTCGATCCTGCCGGGCAAGGTGCCCGCGGGGGCCGATGTGCCCGAAGATTTCGCCAGCCGCGATCTGACCGTGCAGGATATGTTCGAGGCGGTGGGCCGCCATCAGAACGGCACCCTGTCCGATGCCGCGCTGACCATCCTTGAACGCGTCGCCTGCCCCAGCGCCGGGGCTTGCGGCGGACAGTTCACCGCCAACACCATGGCCTGTGTGAGCGAGGCAATCGGGCTGGCGCTGTTCAATTCGTCCGGTGCGCCCGCACCTTACGAATCACGCGATCAATATGCGCAGGCATCCGGCCAGGCGGTGATGAACCTGATTGAAAAAAACATCCGCGCCCGTGACATCGTGACCCTGAAATCACTGGAAAACGCGGCCCGCGTGGTCGCCTGCACCGGCGGGTCGACCAATGCCGGGCTGCACCTGCCCGCCATGGCCCACGAGGCCGGAATTGATTTCTTTCTCGAAGACGTTTGTGAAATCTTCAAGGACACGCCCTATTTTGTCGATCTGAAACCCGGCGGGCAATATGTGGCCAAGGATCTTTATGATGCGGGCGGCTTGCCCGTGGTGATGAAGGAATTGCGCAAGGCGGGCCTGATCCACGAAGATTGCATCACTGCCTCTGGCCGTTCGGTGGGCGAGGAACTCGACCTGATCGACCGCGAGGCTGATGGCCGGGTGATCCATCCAGTGGACGCCCCCATCTCCAAGACCGGCGGCGTTGTCGGGTTGAAGGGCAACCTTGCCCCCGAAGGCGCCATCGTCAAGGTGGCCGGCATGACCGGGCAGGAACAGATGTTCCAGGGTCCGGCCCGGGTGTTTGAATGCGAGGAAGACGCATTCGCCGCCGTGCAGGCCCGCACCTATGAAGAGGGTGAGGTCATCGTGATCCGCAACGAAGGCCCCGCAGGCGGGCCGGGGATGCGCGAAATGCTGTCCACCACCGCCGCCCTGTCTGGGCAGGGGATGGGCAAGAAGGTGGCATTGATCACCGATGGCCGGTTCTCGGGGGCCACACGCGGGTTCTGCGTGGGCCATGTGGGGCCAGAGGCGGCCCTTGGCGGGCCGATCGCGCTGGTGAAGGATGGCGATATCATCACCCTGAACGCAATCACCGGCGAATTGTCGTTTAACGTAAGCGACGAAGAACTGGAACAGCGCCGCGCCGATTGGGCAGGCCCGCGTGAAACGCTTTATGGCAGTGGCGCGGTCTGGAAATTCGCAAAACTGGTCGGCCCGACCTATAAAGGCGCCGTTACCCACCCCGGTGCCGACGAGGAACGTCACATCTATATGGACCTGTGATCGCAAGAACTGACCTGCCGGGGGCAAACGATTTCGTTTGCCCTTCGGCACCCTCCTGACGCCAGGGTAAGATGGGCAGGCGAAGAAAGGGCGTGATGAAAGACCGGCTGGCACTTCGGATTGGGCATATGCTGGATATCCGCGCATTGCGCCGCTGGACCCGGCAGGCCAATCAGGCGAACACCCTGGATTTGCCCACCCTGCGCCGGTTGCGCGACCGCGCCGCAACCCTGCGCAACCGGATCGACCGGGTGCTGCACGCCGCCGATGGCCGGCTTGCCCTGCCCCGTATCGGCAGCAATGCCATTCAGAAACCGCTTGGCACCGACTGGGCCTATCGCCCGCAGCCATGGCGCGGGTCGCTGCCTGTTCCCGGTGCCGTGGCGGTGGAAAGCCGCACCCAGATCGGGGATGAGGCGACGATTTTCCACGATTGCCGGATTTCCGAACTGACCTATCGCCAGTTGCGCAACCAACGCGAAGAGGATCTGGCCCCCTTCGGGCTGCGCATGGATGTGTTTCGTTTTGACGGTTCGTTCCTGTCGCTGGTGATCGACCTGCCCCACGGGGCGGTTGACGGGCTGCAAAAGCGCCATATCGTGCGGCTGGATACCATCATCGAAATCGAAAAACCGCTTGAGGTTTTTGCCCGCCTCAACGTGCAGCACGGGCCCAACACCGAACAGATCGTGCGTGAACTGCCCATTGGGGCGCATGAGATGTCGGTGGAATTCGATCTGGCCTATACCCGGCTGAACGAAAAACGGGTTGAAAAGATGTGGATTGATCTCATCTTTGAAGGCCCGGAAATGAACCAGATCATCCTGCGCGATCTTGCCATCACCCGTCGGCCCCGCGCCGAACTCTGATCATCGGGGGAACCGACCATGTCTGATTTGCAACTGACCGCCACCCGGGTTTCCGAGGGCATCTGGGAAGGTGTCGTCACCGGCACCGATCAAACGCCCGACATCGCCGTCACCCATATGGAACAGCGCCTTGACGATGTTGCCCTGACCGCCGATCCGGCAAACCCGGGCCAGTGGCACCTGCGCGTTCCGATCCCTGCGGCGGCCCTGTCGGACGGGGTGCAGACATTTTTGATCCGCGACCAGGCCAGCGATGTGATGCTGGGATCGTTCAGCATCGCCATGGGCGACGCCCTGAGCGGCGATATCCGCGCCGAGGTCGAGCTGCTGCGCGCCGAGTTGGACATGCTCAAACGCGCGTTCCGGCGTCATTGTCTGGAAACCGCCTGACACCATTTGCCCGGGTGACGCCGCGTTTGGGGTGACTTGCGCGGGCCAAGCAGGAATGCTGCCCCCACATTCGAAAGGGTTTGGCATGGGCGAATTTCCGCATCTTCTGGCGCCGCTGGAACTGGGACATCTGACGTTGAAAAACCGTGTGCTTATGGGGTCCATGCACACCGGTCTGGAAGAAACGAAAGACTGGAACCGCGTGGCCGAATTTTACGCGGCCCGGGCGCGGGGCGGTGTGGGCCTGATGGTGACGGGCGGCATGGCCCCCAACCGCGAAGGCGGGGTGTTTCCCGGCGCGGCGGGGCTGTTCACTCCCGAGGACATCACCAACCACCGGATTGTGACCGACCGGGTGCATGACGCCGACGGGCGGATCGCGATGCAGATTTTGCACGCCGGGCGCTATGCCTATTCGCCAGAATGCGTTGCGCCATCGCCGGTGAAATCGCCCATTTCCCCTTTTCCGCCCAGGGAATTGGACGAGGCAGGTATCGAAAAGCAGATTGCCGATATCGCCACCGCCGCCGCCCGGGCGCGCGAGGCGGGCTATGACGGGGTCGAGGTGATGGGCAGCGAGGGGTATTTCCTCAACCAGTTTCTGGTCACCCACACCAACAAACGCACCGACGGTTGGGGCGGCGCTTATGAGAACCGGATGCGCCTGCCGGTTGAGGTGGTGCGCCGGGTGCGCGCCGCTGTTGGCGATGATTTCATCCTGATCTATCGGCTGAGTATGATTGATCTGATTCCGCAGGGATCAACCTGGGATGAGGTGGTGACACTGGCCCGCGCGATCGAGAGCGCGGGCGCCAGCATCCTGAACACCGGCATCGGCTGGCACGAGGCGCGGGTGCCGACGATTGCCACCTCGGTGCCGCGCCGGGCCTTTTCATGGGTCACGCAAAAACTGATGGGTCAGGTTTCGATCCCCATCATCACCTCGAACCGGATCAACACGCCGGATGTGGCCGAGCAAGTGCTGGCCGATGGCTGCGCCGATATGGTCAGCATGGCGCGCCCGTTTCTGGCCGACCCCGATTTCGTATCCAAGGCGGCGGGCGGCAAGGCGGCGCAGATCGCGCCCTGTATCGCCTGCAACCAGGCCTGTCTGGATCACACCTTCAGCGGCAAGATGTCATCCTGTCTGGTCAACCCCCGCGCCTGTCATGAAACCGAGCTGGTTCTTGCACCGGTTGACACCCCCCGCACAGTGGCCGTTATCGGCGCCGGGCCTGCGGGCCTGTCGGCAGCACTGGCCGCGGCCGAGCGGGGGCATGCGGTAACCCTGTTCGACAAGGCGGACCGGATCGGTGGACAGTTGAACATGGCGCGGGTGATCCCCGGCAAGGAAGAATTTCACGGGCTGGTTGAGTGGTATCAAACCATGGTGGCCGAGCGTGGTATTGAACTGCGCCTGAATACCGAGGCCACGGCGGACATGCTGGGCGGCTTTGACCATGTGATCCTCGCCACCGGTGTCTTGCCCCGCGATCCGGCGATTCCCGGGCAGGACGGGCCGAACGTGGTGAATTACGTCGATGTGCTGCGCCATGGCGCACCTGTGGGCAAACGGGTGGCCATTGTCGGGGCCGGGGGTATCGGGTTTGACGTGGCCGAATTCCTGGCCGAGGCAGGCGAAAGCCCGACCCTGAACCGCGATGCATGGATGGCGGAATGGGGCATCACCGACCCTGCGGCGCAGCGCGGCGGGCTGTCGCCCGAAGGCCCGCATCCCGAACCACCCGCCCGCCAGATCACCCTTTTGCAGCGCAAGGCCGAAAAGCTGGGCAAGCGGCTGGGCAAGACCACGGGGTGGATTCACCGCGCGACGTTGCAGATGAAGAATGTGAAAATGATCGGCGGTGTGAATTACGAACGGATCGACGGCGGCGGCCTGCATGTTTCCTATGGCGAGGCGCGGGAAAATCCACAGTTGATTGCTTGTGATACGGTGGTTCTGTGCGCCGGTCAGATCAGCGAACGCAGTCTGGCCGATGTTTTGGCCGAACGCGGCATCACCGCCCATATTATCGGCGGCGCGGATGTGGCAACGGAACTGGACGCCAAGCGCGCCATTGATCAGGGCACCCGGCTGGCCGCCACGCTTTAACAGCATGAGGGGCGATGCCGCCCCTCATGCCACTTGTTCAGCCCTTGAACCGGGCGCTGTAGAAATCGACCATTTCCGGCACCAATCTGTCGCCCCAGCCCTCGTCCACTGCCAGACCCAACCCTTTGCGCGCGGCAGTTGACATTATGCTGTCCACGCCTGCATCCTCGGCCATGCGGGCGTAATAGCCAACGTCCTTGTTGGCATTCGCCACGGCAAAGGCCAACAGTTCGGGGTTACCGTCCACGGCATAGGCCTTGACCATATCCATCATCCCCGAATGCAGCGGCCCGGCTGACATCACATCGTAAACCGCCTGGCGCGGCACCCCCATGGTGTCGGCCATGGCAAAGGCTTCGGACATGGCATTGGCCGTGGTCATGGCAAAGAAATTGTTGATCAGCTTGATCGTGTGGCCCGACCCCAGCTTGCCCAGATGAAACACGTTTTCGCCCAGATCATCCAGCACCGGTTTCACCTTGTCATAGGCCGCCTTGTCGCCTGCGCCCATGATGTTCAGCTTGCCGTCCAGCGCATGGGTTGGCGTACGCCCCAGCGGCGCGTCAAGATATGCCCCCCGGCGGCGGCCACCTTTTCGCCCAAGGCAACGGTCGATCCCGGCAGGGATGTGCCGAAATCAATCACCACGGTGCCGGGCGTCAGCCCCGCAATCACGCCGTCATCGCCCAACATCCGGCTTTCCACCTGTTCCGAGGTGCCCATGCACAGCATCACGATATCGCTGGCGGCGGCCAGATCGCGGGCCGTCTTTGCCTCGGTCGCGCCATTGGCGATGGCCTTGTCGATACGGGTGCGGGTCTTGTTGCCCAGAACCGTCACGGCATATCCCTTGTCCTGCAACCGCTGCACCATGGCAGCCCCCATCAGCCCGAGGCCGATAAATCCGATCTGTGTCATGTCGTTTCTCCTGTCTTGTCCACTATCAGGGCCGCCCCAAGACGGCCAATTTCATCGCTGCATTTTGCGCCCGCGCCGTTGCCGGCGGTGCAAACCGCGATCCGCGCCGTGATCGGGCGGATTTCCGGCAGGCGGTCGGGCGACCATGTGGTGACGCAGGCATCCATGGTGACGGCGCGAATGGCAAGCCCGGGCAGCAAAATGCGGATCATTTCTTCCAGCCTGTCGCGCACATCGCCATTGCCGCCGCCCCGAAACCAGTCACCGATGGCGGCGGGATCGGGCAGCTTTACATCCTCGGGATCACCGCCAAGTTTGACGTAAATCCGCCCATCGGGATAGCGGATCGGCGGCAAAAGATAGGGATCTTCGGGCGCCTGCCAGATCAGTGAGGGCATGGTGGCCAGTCGGGCGGCCTCTTGTTCGTCCACCTCGAACAGGGCGACGGTGCGGGCATAAACATCGTTCCGTGACGGGCGGGCCAGCAGGCTGTCGCTCATCGCGCCGGCGGCCACCAGCACCCGATTGAACCGAAAGGTGTCGCCGTCGGTCGCGACCAGAACATGATCGCCCCGTTCCTCCAGCCCCGTCACCGTGGCCTCCAGAACCGCCGCGCCGTGTTTGCGTGCCGCGACACTTTGGGCCGCAACCAGCCGCCGGGGGCTGATATGACCCGCCAGTACGGGTTCATGGCTGGCGGTATATCCGTCGGGCAGATCAAAGAACGGAAAGCGCGCAGAGAGCGATTCACCGTCCAACCAATCGGGCACAATACCATGGGCCGCGCAGGCATCGCGCACCCGGCCCATCCACGCACCATCCCCCGCCATCACCGCGCCGGATGGCGTAAAAAACCGCACGCCGCTGTCGGCCTCGATCCGGGCATAGCGCCCGATTGACGCGGCTGACACACCCACCCAAAACGGATCACTGGCGCATCGCCGGGTGATCCGCCCTTCGTCGTAATGCGAACCGAAAACACCACGATGCGCCCGCTTGTCCACCGGTTCAGCAGGGCCGATCAGGGTAACAGCCTGCCCCACCATGGCCAGATGCCGGGCGGCGGCGCTGCCGAACAACCCGCGCCCGATGACCGCAACGCTCATGCCAGTACGCCCTGTTGTTCCAGCGCCCGTTGCGCGACAAGGGTGAAGGCCAGCGTTTCGCGGGCATCCGCCGCGTCAATCAGCGGTGTTTCGGCGCCCTTCAGCACTGCGATGAAATGGGTCAGTTGCGCGGTCAGGGCATCGGTCCTGGGGGCGTTTCGAACCTCTGGCTGTGGCGCCTGTGACCAATCCGCAGCGCCGCGCCACAGGGCCAGCGAAGGGAACGCCACCGCGCCTTCGGTCCCGGTGATGAACAACATATCCTGCCCCGTCGTGGCAATGTTGGGGTTTTCGCCCGTCGCCGCCTCGAACCCCCATGGGCTGGGCGTGGTATCGGAAAAGGCGATGCTGCCCACGGCCCCGGAACGGAACAACAGCGACAGAACGCCGCTTTCCACCCGGTCTGCCCCGCGCAATCCGGCACCGCCCAAGGCCTGCACCCGGGCCAGATCGCCCAGAACAAAGCGCAGCAGGTCGATCTCATGCACCAAGTTGATCATCACGGGGGAACCGTCGCGCCCCTGCCGCCATGTTTCGAAATAGGGATCAGGCTTTTTCATCGCCCAGAGGCAGGTGGCCATGACCGGGCGTCCGATGGCACCCCCCTGAACCATGGCGCGCAATGCCTGCACGTTGGCGTGATACCGGCGGTGATGCCCGGTCAGCACCGGCAGGCCACTGTCGCGTTGCGCGGCGACAATCCGGTCGGCCCCCGCCAGATCAGAGGCCAGCGGTTTTTCAACGATGCAAGGCCAGCCCCGCGCCAGCGCCACACAGGCGTGATCGGCATGCAGCGCCGAGGGCGTGGCAAGGATCACCCCGTCAAGCGGCACATCCACCGCCTCAAGCCGCGCAAACCCCGGTGCGTCGTATGCCGCGCGCATCCCGGCATCAGGATCAATCACCGCGGCAAGGCTCGCCCCCGGATGGGCCAGAACCGCGCCCGCATGGCGCGACCCGATCAAACCCAAGCCGGCAACGGCGATCCGTTTCACATCACCGCCCCGATTTGCCATGGGACGAATTCGTAATCGCCAAGGCCCTGCAATTCGGATTTGCTGGCCTCGCCCGAGGCGACGCGCAGGATCATCTCGTATATCTCACGGCCCTTCTGTTCCAGCGTCACGCCGCCTGACAGCATTTCACCGGCGTTCACGTCCATGTCTTCCGTCATGCGGCCATACATTTCACTGTTGGTCGCGACCTTGATCGTCGGCGCCGGTTTGGAGCCAAAGGCGCTGCCGCGTCCGGTGGTGAACACCACCACGTTGCACCCCCCGGCGATCTGGCCGGTCACGCTGGCCGGGTCATAGCCCGGCGAGATCCATGAACGTGAATCCCTTGGCCGTGACTTCCTCGGCGTATTTATAAACGCCCATCAGGGGCGAGGTGCCACCCTTTGCCGCCGCACCCAGAGATTTTTCAAGGATGGTGGTCAGCCCGCCTTTTTTGTTGCCCGGGCTTGGGTTGTTGTCCATGCTGCCCTTGTTGCGGGCGGTGTAATCCTCCCACCACCTGATCAGGTTGATCAGTTTATCGCCGGTGGCGCGGTCTGTCGCGCGGCGGGTCAACAGATGTTCGGCGCCGTAAATCTCGGGCGTTTCGGCCAGCACGCCAGTGCCCCCCTGGGCCGCCAGCAAATCACAGGCATAGCCCAGCGCGGGGTTGGCGGTGATCCCGCTCCAGGCGTCGGACCCGCCACATTGCAGGGCCACTTTCAGTTCCGACGCCGGGCATTCGGTGCGGACACATTCATTGGCGATGGGCAACATGGCGCGCACCTTTTCAACGCCCGCCTCAATGGTTCGGCGCAACCCGGCCACGCCCTGAATGTTCATCGCCTGAAACGTTGGCCCCTGTTTCAGCCCCCATGCCTCAAGCAGCCAATCAATCTGGTTCATCTCGCACCCAAGGCCCACCATCAGCACCCCGGCATGGTTGGGGTGGCGGGCATAGCCCCACATCACCCGCTGCAATGCCTCGAACCCGTCGCCATCGCCCGCCATGCCACAGCCAGTGCCGTGGACAAAGGCCACCACACCATCGACGTTGGGATATTGGGCCAGTTCCTCGGGGCCAAAGGAATCGGCGATCCGGCGCGCAGCGGTGGCCGAGCAATTCACCGATGTGACAATGGCGATGTAATTGCGCGTGCCAACCTTGCCGTTTTCGCGGCGGTATCCCATGAACGTGTCGCCCGTGGCCGGGGTCACGGGGCGCATATCGGTGCCGAATTCATACTCCATGTCGGTGTTGCGGAATTCGGTATTGTGGGTGTGAACATGGCTGCCCGGCGCGATGTCTTCGGACGCCAGACCGATGAACTGTGCATATTTGCGGATCGGTTCGCCCTTGGCGATGGCACGGGTGGCAATCTTGTGCCCCGAGGGGATCAGCCCCGCCGTTGCGATATCTTCGATGGGGTGATCCGCAGGCAGGCTGCGGGTGGCCGTGACCACATTGTCGGCGGCATCAAGGCGGATAAAATCAGTCATGTGGTTTCCTCAAACGCAATCGGTGCCGGGGGATTCTCGGGCTTTCCTATGTGGACAGGCCGTTCTGGCGCAAAAGCTCCAGAAACAGACCCGAATGATCAAGATCGGCGCCGTCCATATCGCGGCACAGGGTTTCGAACCGGTCGCGCACATGCTGTGACACCGGCAGGGCAAGATCCAGCGACCCCGCCTCGCCCAGCAGATTGTCGAGATCCTTGAGGTGCAGTTTACTGGGGCCGCCGGGGGTGAAATTGCCTGTGGTCATACGCTCGCCGTGCTGTTGCAGGATCACGCTGTCGGCAAAGCCCCCCTTCAGGGCGGCACGCACCGCCGCCGGATCGCCGCCGCCCTGACGCACCAGCAGCATCGCTTCGGCCACGGCGGCGATGGTTACGGCAACGATGGCCTGATTCGCCAGTTTGCTGAGCTGTCCGCTGCCATCGGGGCCAACGTGAACCGGGCGGCCCATGGCCTGAAACACCGGGGTGGCGCGTTGAAACGCATCACCGTCACCGCCAACCATGATCGCCAGCGTCGCCGCCTCGGCCGCTTTGGTGCCGCCAGACACCGGCGCGTCAAGATGGGCGACGCCAAGGGTGCGCAAATGGGCCGCATGGCTGCGGGCCTCGTCCGGTTTGACCGACGACATATCCAGCCAGAGCGCCCCTTGGGACAGGCCCGATGTCACTGCGCCATCGCGCACCAGCCCGCCAACAGCCGCGCCGTCGCTGAGCATGGTAATCACCACATCCGCCCCCAGGGCAGCCGCCGCAGCCGTATCGGCCACCACAGCCCCGGCGCCCCCCAACGGCGCGGCTTTTTCCGGGCTGCGGTTCCAGACCCGCAGCGCAAATCCCGCACGGATCAGATCCAGCGCCATCGGCGCCCCCATCAGACCCGTACCAAGAAGCGCAATTATCGGAGTCTTCATCACTGTCTTTCCTTTGTCAGCCGGCACGGCAATTCCCGGCACAATCGCGCGGCGCATCTATCCCCGGGCGCAAGATTGCGCTTGATCCCCCGGGGTTCTTTGGACAGTAGTATGTCCGCGGGGCTAGTAATAGCCCCGCTTTTAACGATAACATTCACCAAAGGCGCGCCATCCCGGCGATTTGCGCGCATGGTTCTTCTTATCTGAGGATTCTTCGATGACACAACGTCTTTCCGGCAAGCGCGCCCTTATCACAGCAGCAGGTCAGGGCATCGGTCGTGCAGCGGCCCTGGCCATGGCCGACGAAGGCGCCCAGGTTTTCGCAACCGACGTGAACGAAAAGGCGCTGGAGGCGCTGGCCGCCGAGGGACGTGACAATATCGAAACCTATGTGCTGGATGTGCGCAGCGACGATTCGGTAAAAGAGGGCGTCGCCCACGCCCGGCCCGATGTTTTGTTCAACTGTGCCGGGTTCGTACATGCCGGAACCGCGCTGGAATGCACCGACGACGATTGGGATTTCGCCTTTGATCTGAACGTGCGGTCGCAGTGGCGCACAATTCGCAACGCCCTCCCCGGCATGTTGGAGCGCGGCGCGGGCAGCATCGTGAACATGTCATCGGCCTGTAGCTCGATCATCGGGGCGCCCAACCGGTTTGTCTATGGCACCACCAAGGCGGCAGTGATTGGCCTGACCAAATCGATCGCCATTGAATACATCACCAAAGGCATCCGCTGTAACTGCATCTGCCCCGGTACGGTCGAATCGCCATCGCTGCACGAACGCCTGAAGGCCACCGGCGATTACGAAGCGGCAATGAAAGCCTTCGTCGCCCGCCAGCCCATGGGCCGCATCGCCACCGCCGAAGAAATCGCGGCGCTGGTCGTCTATCTTGCAGGCGATGAAAGCGGGTTCACCACCGGGCAACCCCATGTCATCGACGGCGGCTGGTCCGGCTAACGGGCGCTGTTCAGCGGCAACAACACAAGGCACCAACATGGGGCGCCGTTGAGGGCGCCCCGGCAACAACGGGAATTTCCAATGAGCAAGAAAACAGAGTTGAGATCGCAAAAGTGGTTCAACAACCCGGAAAACCCGGAGATGACCGCGCTTTATCTTGAGCGATACCTGAACTATGGCCTGACCCGCCAAGAATTGCAGGGCGGCAAGCCGATCATCGGCATTGCCCAGACCGGCAGCGATCTTTCGCCCTGCAACCGCCACCATATCGAACTGTCCAAACGGGTGCGTGACGGGGTGATTGCGGCAGGCGGCACCGTGATCGAAATTCCGGTGCATCCGATTCAGGAAACCGGCAAGCGGCCCACCGCATCGCTGGATCGCAACCTTGCCTATCTGTCGCTTGTTGAAACGCTGTTTGGCTATCCGATCGACGGCGTGGTGCTGAACATCGGCTGTGACAAAACCACTCCGGCCCTGCTGATGGCAGCCGCGACGGTGAACATCCCCGCCATCGCCCTGTCTGTCGGGCCAATGCTGAATGGCTGGTTCAACGGCGAACGCACGGGCAGCGGCACCATCGTGTGGAAAGCCCGCGAACTTCTGGCCGAGGGCAAGATCGACGATGACGGTTTCATGGAGCTTGTCGCGTCGTCTGCGCCATCCGTGGGCTATTGCAACACCATGGGCACCGCCACCACGATGAATTCTCTGGCCGAAGCGTTGGGCATGCAACTGCCCGGTTCGGCGGCCATCCCCGCACCATACCGCGAACGTGGGCAGATCAGCTATGAAACCGGCAAGCGCATCGTCGATATGGTGCACGAAGATCTGAAACCCTCGGACGTGATGACCCGCGAAGCCTTTGAAAACGCCGTGGTTATCAACAGCGCCATCGGCGGCAGCACCAACGCCCCGATCCACCTGAACGGTGTTGCACGCCATATTGGTGTGGCGCTGAACAACGACGATTGGCAAACGCTGGGGCACAAAGTGCCGCTTTTGGTGAACCTGCAACCGGCGGGCAAATATCTGGGCGAGGATTACCACCGCGCCGGTGGTGTGCCTGCCGTTGTGGGTGAATTGCTGAAAGCCGGGTTGTTGCCGCACCCCGACGCGATGACCGTGAACGGCAAGACAATGCGCGAGAACTGCGAGGGCGTTCTGACCGCCAACCCCGATGTCATCATGTCGGTTGAAAACCCGATGCTGGGCGAGGCCGGTTTTGTGAACCTCAAGGGCAATCTGTTCGACAGCGCAATCATGAAAACCAGCGTGATTTCACCCGAATTCCGCAAGCGGTATCTGAGCAACCCCGATGATCCCGACGCCTTTGAAGGCCGGGCCATCGTGTTTGACGGGCCAGAGGATTTCCATCACCGGATCGACGATGAATCGCTGAACATCGACGAAAACTGCATTCTGATCATGCGCGGCGCCGGTCCCATCGGGTATCCGGGGGCGGCCGAGGTGGTGAACATGCGCCCGCCCGCGTATCTGTTGAAGAAAGACATCCACGCCCTGCCCTGCATCGGTGACGGGCGGCAATCGGGCACCTCTGGTTCGCCCTCGATCCTCAACGCTTCACCCGAGGCGGCGGCGGGGGGGCCTCGCGCTGGTTGCGACGGGTGACATGCTGCGCATTGACCTGCGCAAATGCACCGCTGATATGCTGGTGGATGCCGCCGAGCTGGAAAAACGCCGCGCCGCCCTGCCGGAACACCCCTTCGCCCCCGAAAGCCAGTCGCCGTGGCAGGAAATTTTCCGCGAACGTGTTGAACCACTTTCCGAAGGCATGACCCTGCGTGGGGCCGACAAATACCGCGACATTGCCCACAAGGGCCTGCCGCGCGATAACCACTGATATCACTCAAAGGAGACATTGAATGAAACTTTGCCGCTACGGAGAACCCGGCCAGGAACGCCCCGGCCTGATCGACCACAATGGCGATCTGCGCGATCTGTCCGCCGAGGTCGACGACATTTCAGGCACAACCCTTGCGCCTGAAACCCTCGACAGCCTGTCCAAGCTGGACGTGATGCAACTGCCCAAGGTCGAAGGCAACCCGCGCCTTGGCCCTTGCGTGGGCAAGATCGGCAAATTCATGTGCATCGGCCTGAACTATTCCGATCACGCCGCCGAATCCGGCCTTGCCGTGCCGGATCATCCCGTGCTGTTCATGAAGGCCACCAGCGCCGTGGTTGGCCCCAACGATGATGTCTATATCCCCCGCGGATCAACCCAGACCGATTGGGAAGTCGAACTGGGTGTCGTCATTGGCAGCAAGGCAAAATATGTCAGCGAAGAAGACGCCCTGAACCATGTCGCCGGGTATTGCGTGATCGACGACGTATCCGAGCGTTACTTTCAGACCCAGCTTTCGGGCAACTGGACCAAGGGAAAATCCAGCGACACCTTTGGCCCCACCGGCCCCTGGCTGGTCACCCGTGACGAAGTGGGCGATGTGCAGAATCTGGACATGTGGCTGGATGTGAACGGCGAGCGGCGCCAGACCGGCAACAGCAACACCATGATCTTTACCGTCGCACAGATCATCTCGCATCTGTCGCAACTGATGACGCTGCACCCGGGCGATGTGATTTCCACCGGGACACCTCCGGGTGTGGGCATGGGGATGAAACCCAACCCTGTGTACCTCAAGGAAGGCGACGTTATCCGCCTTGGCATCGAAAAGCTGGGCGAGCAGCAACAGCACGTCAAGCAGGACGCATGACAGCACCGGGTCTTTTGGTGATGGGCGGCGCAAGCGATCGGATGCTCGATCGCTTCGCCGCCGAATTTACCGTGCATCGGTTTCGGGACATCGACGATCTGCCGGTGTTCCTGACCGGGCATGGCCCCTCGATCATCGCCGTGGCCACCAATGGCCACGACGGTGTTCCCCCGGCGATCATGGATGGCTGTCCGAACCTGAAGGTGGCCGCAAGTTATGGCGTGGGATACGATGGCATCGACACCGATGCCTGTGCCACGCGCGGAATCAAGGTAACCCATACCCCCGATGTGCTGAACGACGATGTGGCAAACACGGGGCTGTTGCTGCTGTTGGCCACCTCACGGGATATGGTGTTCAACGATGCCTATGTGCGCGCCGGACGCTGGGAAACAGAAGGCAACACGCCCCTGACCCGCAGCCCCGAACGCAAGGTGATGGGCATTGTCGGTCTGGGCCGGATCGGCCAGCGGATCGCGCAAAAGCTGGCCGCCTTTGATGCCACGGTCGTCTATCATTCCCGCAGTCGCAAGGACGTCGATTACCGGTATTACGACAGCCTGACCGACATGGCCCGGGATGTGGATTACCTGATCGTCATCACCCCCGGTGGCGCCGGAACCGACAAACTGATCAATCGCGAGGTGATCGAGGCACTTGGCCCGCAAGGCACCCTGATCAACCTTGCCCGTGGCACCGTCGTGGACGAACCCGAGATGATCGCCGCCTTGCAGGACGGGCGACTGGGCTGGGCCGGGCTGGATGTGTTCGAGGCCGAACCCCATGTGCCCGGCACCCTGCGCGCGTTGCCAAACGTCACCCTTTTGCCCCATGTGGCCAGCGCCACGGTGGAAACACGGCAGGCAATGGGCGATCTGGTTTGTGACAACCTCAGCCAGTTTTTGAAAGACGGCACTGTGCTGACATCGGTGCCGGAAACCGCGCATATTTAGCGTTAACCCATTGGCCTTGATATGATAAATTCCACGTGCCGCCCGTTTCCCGGCTGACAACACTCGGGGTCTCTCCCTTATATTGTCTCTGCTCCTCCCCAATCCTGCCTGATTTCACTGTCATCTCTAAGGTCAGCGCGGTGAGTTTTGAGGATTTAAGATGGACAGATTGACCGAAATGGAGGCCTTTGCCACGGTTGTGGATCAGGGCGGATTCACCGACGCGGCCAAGAAAATGGGCATCTCGAAATCGGCGGTGAGCAAACATGTCTCATCCCTTGAGGCGCGTCTGGGTGCCCGGCTGTTGAACCGCACCACCCGCCGAGTCAGCCCGACCGAAATCGGTCTGGCCTATTACGACCGCGCGCGCCGGGTGCTGAACGACGCAGGCGAGGCGGATTCGCTGGTCACATCCATGCAATCGGCGCCATCGGGGTTGTTACGCATTTCGGTGGCGACGGATTTCGGCGTGAACCATCTTTCGCCCATTCTGGGTGAATTCCTGAGCGAATTCCCCGAAATCACCGTGAACATGGTGCTGAACAACCGATATGTCGAATTGATTTCCGAAGGCTTTGACATGGCCGTACGCATTGGCGAGCTGGAAGACAGCACCCTGCGCGCCCGCAAGCTGACCGAAACCACAAAACGGATGATCGGCGCGCCCAGCTATTTTCAACAATACGGGCGCCCGTTGAAAATCGACGATCTGAACGAACACAAGTTGTTGCATTATTCCAGCCAATCCAACGGCGCTGTCTGGAAACTGACCGCGCCTTCGGGCGAGAAACGTCAGGTGCGCACCGCCGGCTGGCTTTCGGTGAATGACGGTCAAAGCTTGCTGAACGCCGCGATTTCCGGCCTTGGCATCGCCTATCTGCCCAGTTTTCTCTATGCGGATGCCTTGGACAACGGATTGGTACAAGAGGCGATTCCCGAACTGCCCCTGGAAACCCAGGGCATTTACGCGGTGTATCCACCGGGGCGGTTCACCCAGCCCAAGGTGCGGGCGTTCATTGATTTTCTGGTCCATGCCTTTGCCGACAAAGGCCCTGACACCTGGTGACCTGATCCAAAGGCGGCGCGCAAGCGCGCCAAGACAAGCCCCCACCCCCGGCATTCGCCGGGCGCGGGGCCCGCTGGCGCCCGGTTCAATCGGTCAGAACAACCTCGACCCGGCGATTTGCCAATCTGCCGTCATCCGTCGCATTGCTGGCCCGTGGCGCCAGATAGCCAACCCCTTCGGCGCTGAGCTGTTTGCGGTCCACATTGAAGGTCTGGATCAGCACATCGCGCACCGCAGCCGCCCGACGCCGCGACAGGACAATGTTGCCGTCCAGCGATCCTTCGGTATCGGTATGCCCCACCAGCGCGATCTTTTGCTGCGGATTATCGGCCAGATATTCGGCCAGTGTGCGCAGGGATGGAAATTCATTTTCCTCAAGATCCGATGAGCCCGTCTTGAACAACAGATCATCCAGCGGCGCGCGCCCGGTTTCGGCCAGCGTTGCCAACAGCGAACCGGACACCGCAGAGGTCGCAAAACCGGCGGATTTGGTCGAAGTGACCACCCCTGTCCGCAGGTTGCCCGGCGCACCCACCCGGGTCAGTTGCACAAACCCGGCATCCGGCGCGCGGCTGACCATCAGGGCAACACTGACGCCTGCGTCATTCTCGGCCAGAAGATACCGGTAATCCCCCAGATCGACATGCATTGCCGGTTCGTTCATGACATTGGCGGCAAAGCGGAAATCAAATCCGCCACAGACCCGATCGCGGCATTCGTACACCACGTGAAATCCGTCACTCTCAAGCTGTTGGCGCAAGGGAGTGAGCATTTGACCGGTGGTCATCCGCCCCGACGCCAGACGCCACGCCCGGCGCGCCACCTGGCCGTCAGCCGTGCGCATGGCCACCTTTGCGCCATCGAACGGCCCCATGGGCAGCCGCGCCTCATCCCCATCTGTCACCTGATCCGCCGTCACCGTTGCGGGCGCCGGGAAATTCAGCGTCAGGGCCGGGGCGGTCATGGGCCACACACCAAGGGCCAGAGCAGTGAGAGTGCGTGTTGTCATCTGTATGAAGCGTTATACTCGGCGTTTGGTTTCATATCTGTTGCCGAAGCAACCCGGTTGGTCATGTTGAAAAACCCGGCGACCGATCCGATATCCCAGATGTCACGATCGCTGAACCCCACCGCGCGCAGGGCCTCACGATCATTTTCACCAACAATGTGGCAGGATTCTGTCAGCTTTGCGGCAAATTCAAGCATGGCCCTCTGCCGTGCATCCAGTGGTGCCACCCGCCAGTTCAGCACGATCTGATCGCCAAACAGCGGATCACCCGACAATTGCCGCACCGCTGCACCATGGGCGACAAGGCAATAATAGCACCGGTTTTCGGCAGATACCGCCACCGCGATCATTTCACGCTCAAGCTTGCTCAGGTTGGACGCACCCAGCATCAAATCGTTATACATCGCCGTGAATGCATCGAGTTTGGCGATGTCAAAGGCATAGGCGCGCAGCACGTTGGGCACCATGCCCAGTTTTTCCTGACAGATATCGAAATATTTCTGCGTCTGTTCTGGCAGCGGATCGACCATGGGAAGATCGAGAGCCGTCGGCGCGTCCTTGTCCATTATCCTAATCCTTGATGCGATAGTGATACTTAGCGCAGATTGGCATCCCGAGGGAAGAGTAGAGGGCATTTGCGCCCTCATTGGCCTGTGTCACCGCCAATGCCACATGGTGCGCGCCTTGCCCCGCAGCCCAGTTCACCGCAGCCTGCATCATGTGGCGCGCGGTGCCAAGACGGCGAAAACCGCCCCTGACTTCAAGGGCATGAACCATGGCCACCCCATCCGATACGGCCACAAACCCGGTGCCGGCCGGTTTGTCGCGACTGCGCCCGAACACGGCGGTTTTCGCCACGTTCACCCGTTCCATCACCGCCACACGGTCGGGGCCAATGCCGCCCTCGGCCCAGATATCGCGCATGATTTGCAGGGGCTCCCAGATGGTAAAGGCCGACAACGGCGGTGGCGGCGGCCCCAAAAGCGATTCGATGGGGCAGGCCCGGATCACCGTTGCATCACAAATGCGATAGCCGCGCTGCGCCAGCACCGCGTCCAGCGGATCGCCCTCATCGCGCAGGGTAAACAGGCGCGGTTGCCCGAGGGCAAGCATCGCATGTTCGGCGGCGTCGATATCCGCCATATCCACCGGCCCCGTGGCAATGGTCGCCGACACCCGTTTGCCCCCGCCCCGGCCTTCGCGGATCTGGAAGGGGGCAAGGCAATCGTCCGGGCGGCAGGCCATGTTGCCTCAAGCGCCGCAAACAGGGCCGCGGGTGTCATTCCGGCGCGCCGGGAAACAGGGCCGAAAGCTGCGCCATGGCGGCGTTGATCCGGGCACCGTCACTGCCCCGGATCACGATGTTCGATCCATAGGCGCCGTTGCGCTGAAACGGATAAGACCCGATAGAGAGGTCGGGAAAGCCCGCCGCCAATTCGCCAAGCGGCCCGGCAATATCCCCCTCGCCCCGGTCAATCCGCAGGGTTTGCGACAGCACCGGCGCGCCCCCGTTCAATGTGGGCAGAACGCTGGCGACCATGGCCTGAAACACATTCGGCACCCCGGCCATCACATGGACATTGCCAATGGTGAACCCCGGCGCGATGGACACCGGATTGTCAATCAGCGTGGCAGAATCGGGAATACGGGCCATGCGCAGGCGGGCGGTGTTCAGCTCGGACCCCTGCCTGTCGTAATGGGCCTGAAGCAGGGCGCGGGCATCGTCGCGCACATCAATGTGGTCGTCAAAAGCGGCGGCGATACAATCGGCGGTGATATCATCATGGGTGGGGCCGATCCCCCCGAGGTGAACACATGATCGGCACTGGCGCGCAGGCCATTCACCGCCGCGATGATCGCGTCGCGGTCATCGGACACGATCCGCACTTCGCGCAGATCGATGCCGTGCTTTGTCAGCTCGCCCGCCAGATGGTGCATGTTGGCGTCGCGCGTGCGCCCCGACAGAATTTCATCGCCAATGACCAGCATCGCAGCCGTCGGATTTGCCATCTCGGGACTCCTCATAGGTTTCGCCCCATGATTACCCCCGGCGCGCGCTTAGACCAGAAGCACCGGCGCGAAAATCACGCGGGCTGTTACGCCCCTGCGCGGTCTGCTACGCCCTGCCCTATGGAATTTGCCACCCCCTGATCCCCGGTCACCTTGTGCGCCGCTGGAACCGGTTTCTGTGCGAGGTCACGCTGGACACCGGCGAAACCGTGCGCGCCCACTGCCCCAATCCCGGCGCCATGCTGGGGTTGAAAGACCCGGGGTTGCGCGTCTGGCTGGAACCGAACGACGACCCAAAGCGCAAGCTGCGCTATGGCTGGCGGCTGGCGGAATTCGACAACGGCCACTGGGCGGGGATCGACACCGCCGTGCCGAACCGCGTGGTGGGCGAGGCCCTGCGCGCCCGCGCTGTTCCCACATTGGCCGCCTATGGCACCGTGCGCCCCGAGGTGAAATACGGCACCAACAGCCGGGTTGATTTTCTGCTGAGCGAACCGGGCCTGCCCGACGCCTATGTCGAGGTAAAGAATGTGCATCTGTTGCGCCGTGGCACATTGGCCGAATTCCCCGATTGCGTGACGACGCGGGGCGCCAAACACCTGCATGAACTGGCGCTGATGGTTGCCGCCGGGCACCGGGCGGTGATGCTGTATCTGGTGCAGCGCACCGATTGCACCGCCCTTGCCATGGCCGGCGATCTTGACCCCGCCTATGCCGCAGGGGTGGCCGCCGCCCAGGGTGCCGGGGTGGAAATGCTGTGTTTTGACACTGCCATTGATGTGACGGGCGTGCGGTTCAACCGCGCGCTGCCGATCCACCTGCCATAAGTGGCGGTATTTGACGACCTGCGGGGCTGGAACATCCGGGCCATGCCGCTTATTATTACCCCGACCCTGCCCGAAACCACCCATGAGGCCCAGAGTGGACGAAACCAACCGTGGCCGCCTGACCAAAGACGGCATCCGCATTTACGAAACCCGTGATTTCGCCGGAATGCACACCGCCGGGGCGCTGGCGGCAAAGCTTCTTGATGATATCGCCGCCCATGTGACTGTGGGGCAGACCACTGGTGAACTTGACCGCCTGATCACCCATTGGGTGGACGAGGCAGGCGCCACATCGGCCACCATCGGATACAAGGGATACAAACACGCCAGTTGTATTTCAGTGAACCATGTGGTGTGCCACGGGATTCCGGGCAACCCTATCCCAATGTGGCGAAACGAAACCGCCAGTCAGGACTATGAAAAATCACGCCCGGACGACAAGCTGAAAGACGGCGATATACTAAATATTGACGTAACCGTAATTGTTGATGGCTGGTACGGCGACACCAGCCGTATGTATGTCGCAGGAAAGCTCAAACCCTACGCTAAGAACCTAATCCAAGTCACTCACGATTCCCTGATGAAAGGAATCGAGGCGGTAAAACCCGGCAACACCTTTGGCGACATTGGCCATGCCATTCAGACCTATGCCGAAAGTCAGCGCATGTCGGTGGTGCGCGATTTTTGCGGCCATGGGTTGGGGCGGGTGTTTCACGCCCTGCCCAATGTAGTGCACTATGCAGATTTTCGTCTCAATGCCGACGGTCGTAAAGTCAATAGATACGGTATCGAACGCCATGATAAAACATCGGAGCTGGAAGAAGGGATGTTCTTTACCATCGAACCGATGATTAATCTCAAACGTCCGGAAACCAAGGTTCTGGCCGACGACTGGACAGCGGTGACACGGGACAAATCCCTGTCGGCGCAGTTTGAACATTCGATCGGCGTCACGGCGGATGGGTGCGAGATTTTCACCCTCTCCCCCGGCGGCAAGTTCCACCCGACCTATTAGGCCCGCGTCAGATCGGTCAGGTGGCGGTGAGTGGCGTCAGGGTCCAGCGGTTCGGCCACCACCCCGCCGAACCGGCCCTCTTGCACAAGAACCCGTTGGTTGCGGATCAAACAGGCCACCGCAACAGCCGCGTGCCTGACACCATCCACATGATGCCAGACCAACCCACCTGACACCGATCCATTGGCAAACCACAACGCCCGCCCCGTGCCATCCGTCGCCGTTGCAACACAGGTTGCACAAAAGGCACGGGGATGGCGCGGATTGACCGGGCGCGCGGCCCCGCAGCCGGGGCAGGCCGCCGCAGGATCACCCAAGAGACAGACCCAGCGCCCCGGCCACCCCAGCCATGTTGCGCACCGGCGTGGCCCCGACCGCCGCCAACCTGTCGGCATCGGTGGTTTCGGCATATCCGATGGTGCGCATGCCCGCCCGCACCCCGGCGGTGCAGCCTGCGGGGCTGTCATCGACCACGACGCAGGCCTCGGGCGGCACCCCGAAATCGGCAGCAGCGCGCAGAAACATCCCCGGATCAGGCTTGGCCACGCCAAGGGTATGAGCCGAATAAAGCCGCCCCTTTAACCGCTGAAACAACCCCGAAGGGCCAAGGGTGATGCCCATCTTGGTTTCGCTGCCATTGCTGCCCACGCAATAGGGCACACCCGCCCCGTCCAGCGCATCCAGCACCGCGACGACGCCATCAATCAGCGGCACACCCTGACGCAGGCGATCATGGATTTCACCGTAAATCTCGCGCAGCCAATCGTCGGGCAGGGTCGCGCCACGCGCCCGTGCCTCATCTGCGGCACCCTGCATGGTGCCCCCCACGAACAGGTTGTCCGCCTCGTCATAGCTCATCTCAAGGCCATAACGCGAGAAACTGGCCAGCATCAGGCGGGTTGTCACCGGCTCACTATCGACCAGCACGCCGTCACAGTCGAAAATCACAAGGCGGGGCAATTCAGGGGGCATATCAACGCTTTCCAAGGATGGTAATCAATGTCTGGCCATAGCGCCGCTGATCCAACTGTTCCAGCCCCGGTGGCGGCACCGGCGCGGCGTCGTCCTCCCACACGATCAACGCATCGTCGCCGATCCAGCCCCCGGCCAGCGCACCCATCAGCGCCCGCGCCCCCAGATCAGTGCCATAGGGCGGGTCAAGCAGGATCAGGGTGAACGGATCATCCGCACAGGGGCCAAGACGGCGCACATCGCGCCGGATCACCGTGGTGTCCGCTTCGGCCCTGCACTTGGCAATATTGGCGCCGATCAGCGCCAGGGCCTTGCGCCCCTGTTCCACGAAACTCACATGATCCGCGCCGCGCGACAGGGCCTCAAGCCCCAAGGCGCCGGTTCCGGCAAACAGATCAAGCACCCGCGCGCCCGCCACCGGATTGCCATATCCCCCGTTCAGCAACAGGTTGAACAGGCTTTCGCGCACCCGGTCCGTGGTGGGGCGCAGATGCGCGCCCGGATCGCCCGCCCCGACCGAGGCAAGCGTGGTGCCGCGCATCCTGCCGCCGATGATCCTCACGCGCGCAACAGCGCCTTCATATCGGTGTCGGGGTCAGCGATCTGTTCGGGGCTGGGCGATTTTCCGGCCTCGATCAACCGCTTGCCGATCATGTAATTGCGCGAATCGTTCATCGCGTCCACGGCCAGCAATGTATCGCCCGCGTAATACCAATGACTGCACGCCCCATCGGCGCCGGGGCGCACCACAACCCGGTCATACCCGGTGTTCAGCCCGGCAATCTGCAATTTCACATTATATTGATCCGACCAGAACCACGGCATCGGGTCATAATCACGCCCGGCGCCCAGCATGTTGTCGGCCACCAGTTCGGCCTGATCAATGGCGTTCTGCACCGATTCAAGGCGGATCATCTGCCCCTTGCGCGGGAAGGTCGCGCAATCGCCCGCGGCCCAGATCGCCGGGTCGGATGTGCGGCCCTGACCATCCACGACGATGCCATTGTCGACGGCCACACCTGCCGCCTCGGCCAGTGCCGCGTCGGGGGCGATGCCAACACCGACGATGACGAAATCCACCGCGATTTCACTGCCGTCGGTGAACAATGCGCCGCTAACCTGATCCTCGCCCAACAACCGCTCAAGCCCCAGCCCTTCGCGGATTTTCACCCCCCGCGCGCTGTGCAGATCGCGGAAGTAATCCGAGGTTTCGGGCGCGGCCACCCGTTGCAGGATACGCGGCGCCATTTCCACCAGCGTCACATCAACGCCCAACTTGGCCGCGACCGCCGCGGCCTCAAGCCCGATGTACCCGCCCCCGACGATCAACGCCCGCTTGCCCGGGGCAAAAGCCGGCTGCATCTGATCCACGTCGCGCAGATGGCGCACCTCATGCACATTCTTCAGCGTGCCACCAATGGCAGCGGGCAAACGGCGCGGCACCGACCCCGTGGTCAGGGCAAGCTGATCATAGGGCAACACACCATCGGCCAGCGTCACCGTTTTGGCCGCGCGGTCAATCGCCACCACGGGGGAATCCAGCCGCAGGGTGATGTTCTTGTCGGCATAAAAACTTTCCGGGCGCAGATACAGGCGCGCCTCTTCCATCTCGCCCAGAAGATAGGCCTTGGACAGGGGCGGGCGTTGATAGGGGGGCACCGTTTCGCCGCAAATCAGGGTGATTGCGCCCTCAAACCCACCGGCCCGCAACCGCGCAACCAGAGAGGAACCGGCCTGACCGCCGCCAATTACCACAATTTGTTCCATGGAACCCCTCTGCTGTGCTGGCCACTTTATTGCGTGCAACCTATATCTTGGGGCAGCGATCATGCAATCCAACCAAGGAACAAAACCAATGGCAATCAACACGGGCGATACTCTGCCCTCCGCGACATTGCTTCGCATGGGGGCCGAAGGCCCCGAAGGCGTCGATCTGACTGCGCTGACCAAAGGGCGCAAGGTTGTGATCTTTGCGGTCCCCGGCGCGTTTACCGGCGTCTGCACCACGGCCCATGTTCCCAGCTTCATGCGCACCAAGGATGCCCTGGGCGCAAAAGGCGTCGAGGAAGTGATCTGCGTTGCGGTCAACGATCCCTTCGTGATGCAGGCATGGGGTGAATCCACAGGCGCCACTGCCGCCGGAATCACCATGCTCGGCGATTCGGGCAGCGAGTTCACCAAGGCCATCGGTATGGATTTCGACGCCCCGCCCGCCGGTCTGATTTCCCGTTCCGCACGCTATGCCATGCTGGTCGAGGATGGCGTGGTCAAGGTGCTGCACAAGGAAGAAAACCCCGGCGTCTGCGAAGCGTCAGGCGGCGAAGCCATGGTTGCCGCCATCTGACCCTTGGCCCCGCCCGCCACCGGGCGGGGCAATCCGTTAACCGGCCAGCTTGTCCATCCGCCTGGCCATTTTCACGTCAAGGTCGCTCAGACCGTCGGCATCATGGGTGGTCAGCACCACCACAACCCGATTGTAAACGTTCGACCATTCCGGGTGATGG
The DNA here is from genome assembly GCF_055808395.1 of Oceaniglobus sp. K40-3. Taxonomy (NCBI): domain Bacteria; kingdom Pseudomonadati; phylum Pseudomonadota; class Alphaproteobacteria; order Rhodobacterales; family Paracoccaceae; genus Oceaniglobus; species Oceaniglobus sp. K40-3. The sequence continues at coordinate 299,314 of NZ_CM147868.1, forward strand.
TTCAGCTTTTCCGCATGAATCGCGGCGCGGGTCATGAAACCGAATGCCTCGATGAAATTCGCGAATTTGAACGTCTTTTCAATGGCATCGCGCCCCTTGACCATGGCCCAGCCATCGCCAAGCAAAGGCGTCAGATGTTGCGCGCGCGCGGCTTCGCTCAGTTTTTCGCTCATTCGCTTTCTCCCCTGATCTTGCGGAACGGGCCATACCCCGTCAGCACTTCGATTTCCTCGTCCACAGCGGCCCGTTCGGCGGTCAGGTATTCCTCGACCGCGCCGGCAAAGCCCGGGTCCGCGATCCAGTGCAGGGAATGGGTGGGCGTGGGAAGATACCCGCGCGCCAGTTTGTGTTCGCCCTGCGCGCCCGCCTCGACCCGCACCATGCCATTGGCGATGGCGTAATCAATGGCCTGATAATAGCACAGTTCGAAATGCAGGCAGGGGTGATCCTCGGTGCAGCCCCAATAGCGGCCATAAAGAACGTCGCGCCCGATGACATTCATCGCTCCGGCCACGGGCCGGTCGCTTTTCATGGCCAGCACCAACAGAATGTCATCGCGCAACTTTTCCTGAACAATATCAAAAAACGCCCGGGTCAGATAGGGCGTGCCCCATTTGCGCGCGCCGGTATCCTGATAGAATTCCCAGAAAGCATCCCAATGATGCGGCTCGATTTGATCGCCACTCAGTTGCACGATGTCACCGCCAAACCCTTGCGCCACTGTCCGTTCCTTGCGGATATTCTTGCGCTTGCGGCTGGAAAGCTGGGTCAGAAAATCGGTGAAATCGCCGTAGCCCCGATTGTGCCAGTGAAATTGTTGGCCGGTGCGCGCCAGTAGCCCCATCTGTTGCCCTGCGTCGGCCTCGGCCTCGGTGCAAAACGTCACATGCAGGGAAGACAGTTGATTTTCAACGCCCAGCTGCACCGCCCCTTGCACCAGCGCGGCGGTGCCGGTTTCAAAGTGGCCCGGGCGGGTCAAAAGCCGCCGCCCGGTGGCGGGGGTAAACGGCACCGCAATCTGAAGTTTCGGATAATACCGCCCCCCGGCCCGTTCAAACGCATGCGCCCAGTTGTGATCGAAAATATATTCGCCCTGACTGTGGCCCTTGGCATAAAGCGGCGCGCAGGCAATCACCCGGTCCGCCGCTTTTGCCACCAGATAGCGGGGCTGCCAGCCGGTGCCGGGGCCGACGCTGCCGCTGTCTTCCAGGGCTGACAGGAACGCATGGGTGGTAAACGGATCAATGGCGCGCCCGCCGTCCGCCACCTCGGGGCAGGCGCAGGCATCCCAATCCTCCGCCGCGATCTGCGACAGGGACGACAATACATTGATTTCAATCTGGGTTTCGCTCATGCCTGTCCGCCTTCTCTGTGCAAACTGGCACAGATCAGCCCGGGGTCAAGCCAACGCCGCCGCATATCCTTCAAAGGTGATGTTATCGGCCACCTGCCGCGCTTCGGCCTCTTGCGCGGCGCTGCGCACGGTCCAGCACAGAATTGTCGCCCCTTGTTGTTTCAATGCCGCGACGCGCGGGTTGGCCAGATCACGGCGATCGTGGCTGATGAACCCAGCACCGGTGCGGTCGAAATCGGGAATATCGCGCAGGGCCGCGCAAATGGGGGCAGGCACCGGCCAATCGGAGGGGGCAAAATCACAGGTCGTCAGGCCCCGGGGGGTGTCTGGCAGAAGGTCACGCAGCATGGCAACCGAATGGGGGTTGAACGACATCACCGCCACCGGACCGCGATAATTGCGCAGCACATCGGCCACCGCGTTTTCAAGCGGCCCCACGTTGGGGCCAAGCGCGCCATCCTGATCCTTGATTTCCACCAAAAGCGGCACCTGCCCGGCAATCAGGGTACAGATTTCAGCCAGTGTTGGAATGCCCTCATCACCACCGCGCAACGCAATGTCAGCCAGATCAGACGCCGGCAAACCGCCAATGGTGCCGGATCGCCCGGTCAGCCGCGTCAGGGCATAATCGTGAAACACCATGGCGACGCCATCGGACGAAGGCTGCACGTCCAACTCGATGCCAAAACCCGCCGCCACAGCCGCGCGAAACGCCGCAGGGCTGTTTTCGGGGCGGCCTTGCGCCATGTCGTGAAACCCCCGATGCGCAATCGGGGCTTTCACAAAGTCATCGGGCAGCGCAATCATTTGATCTGAAAGATGCCTTCGATTTCAACGGCAACGCCCAAAGGCAACGCTGCGGCACTCACTGCTGAACGGGCGTGACGCCCGGCATCGCCCAGCGCCTCGACCAGGAAATCGGAACACCCGTTGATCACCTTCGGTTGATCGGTGAAATCTGCCGTGGAATTGACGAACCCGGTCAGTTTGATGACCCGCACCAGCCGTTCAATATCGCCACCACAGGCCGCCCGGACCTGCGCCAGCAGGCTGATCGCGCAGGTGCGGGCAGCGGCGGCGCCCTCTTCGACCGAAACACCCGCGCCCAGTTTGCCGGTAATCAATCCATCCGCATTTTGCGAAATCTGGCCCGACACATACACGGTATCACCGACCACGACATGGGGCACATAATTGGCAGCGGGGGCGGGGGCGTCGGGCAGGCTGACACCCAATTCGGCAAGGCGGTCTTCGATCTGTCCCATGGAACATCCTTTCAGTGCGTAGCTATTTCGGGCTGACGCTACTCTGCCAGTGCCCCAACGGAAAGGCCCGTGTTCAACTTTCGCGGAACGCCTTGGTGAAATAATTCGCAACCGGGCGCAGGAAATAGGCCATCGGCGTGCGGTCTTCGGTGCGCAAAAACGCCTCGACCGGCATCCCGGGAATCAGCGTCAGATTGTCGGGTAATTTGTCCAATTCATGCGGTTTCAACTGAATTTCGGCACGATAAAACGAACTGCGAGACGCCTCATCCACAAAGGCATCCGCCGAAATCTGGGTCACTTCGCCAATGAATTCGGGGGTCGTGCGCGAGATCAAAGGCCGAGAACCGCAGAACCACCTCCTGCCCCACATAAACCTGATCAATATTGATCGCCGATACCCGCGTCGCGATAACCAGCGGGCGATCCTGCGGCACGATATACAAGACCGGATCGGCGGGGCGAATGACCGAGCGTTCGGCAAACACAGTCATGCCGTACACAACGCCGGCCACGGGTGATTTGATGTCGAGCCGCGACAATTGTTCGTGGAGCGCACGACGACGCTCGGCCAGTTCCAGTTCGCGATATTGCAGATCCCGGATCTGGGTGATCGCGTCCTCGCGCCGGGTTGTCCCCAATGCCAGAATCTGAAGCTCGATCTCGGTGATCTTCTCCGAGGCCTGCGCCCCGCTCGCCTCCAGCTCGCCCATGGTGCCGCGCAGACGGGCATCTTCGCGCTGCAATCCCAGAACGCGGCTGGCCTGCGCCAGACCACGATCCAGCAAGGATTGCTGACTGGCCAATTCCTCTTGGATCAGCGAAACCTGGGTGGTCAGGGCCTCTTGCTGCGCTGATATTCCGCTGATCTGGCTGGCGATCTGCTGGCGCCGCTGGTTCAATTGCTTGACTTGCTGCGCCATCGAATCCTTGCGGGCGTCAAACAGGCGCTCTTGACCATCGACCAGATCAAGAACCTCGGGCTGTTTTGCCGCCACCCTGAGAAGTTCGGGCGCGAAGGTGATTTCATCCGCGTCGTCACGTTCTGCGGTCAGACGGGCACGGCGGCTCATCAGTTCAAAAAGTTGGCTTTCCACCCCTGTCAAATCCGATCGCAGCAGCGTGGGATCAAGCCGGACCAGGGTTTCGCCGGCCTCTACCGTGTCGCCTTCGCCTACCAGAATTTCGGAGACGACGCCGCCATCGGGATGCTGAACCACCTGGCGGTTTCGTTCCACCTCGATCTGGCCAGAAGCGATAATCGCGCCGGAAATCTCGATCATCATTGACCAAGTGCCAAAACCGCCGACAAGTACCAGCAGCGCAAGCATGCCAACCACGACGGGCCGGGTGGCCGACCAGGATTTTTCGCCGCTCATTGCACGCCCGCCCGCACCGGATTGGCGGCGATATCACGGTGATTGCTGACCATTTCGCGCAGCACCTCATCGCGCGGGCCAAACGCGCGACGCATCCCCGCCTCCATGACCAGAAGCTTGTCACATTCCTTGATCGCGGCAGGTCGGTGGGCCATGATCAGGATTGATTTTCCCTCGGATTTCAACGCGCGGATTGACGCATTCAACGCTTCGGAGCCTTCGTTATCCAGATTTGAATTCGGCTCATCCAGCACCAGCAGAACCGGATCGCCGAACATCGCCCGGGCCAGGCCGATCCGCTGCATCTGGCCCCCGAAAGGCGCCCGCCCGTGGGCGTGACCAGCGTGTCATAACCATCGGGCATTTTGACGATCATATCATGGGCAGCGGCCTTTTTTGCGGCCGTTACGATATCTTCGTCCCGGGCATCGGGCTGAAGACGTGCGATATTCTGGGCGATGGTGCCATCAAACAACTGCACCCGCTGGGGAAGATAGCCGATATGCTTGCCCAGAACGTCAGGCTCGTATTGCTCCAACGCGGCGCCATCAAGGCGGATTTTCCCCCCGAGGGGCGCCAGACCCCGACCAGCGCCCGTGCCAAGGTGGATTTTCCCGACGCCGAATGGCCGATGATCCCGACCGCTTCTCCGGGTTCCACCTCGAAATTCACCATGCGCACGCTGGCCTGTTGTTCACCCGGCGGGATGATCGTGACCTGATTCACTGACAACCGGGCCTTGGGCCTCGGCAGCGCGGTGCGCGGCGGCTCAACGCCGACAAGGCTCAGAAGTTCGGCCAGCCGCTTCCAGCCTTCCCGGGCGCGCTGTACAATTTGCCATTGGCCCAACGCCATGTCGATCGGCGCCAGCGCCCGCCCCATCAGGATCGACGCCGCGATCATGCCACCGGGTGTCATTTGCTGCTGCAAAACCAGATAGGCCCCAAGGGCAAGCATGGTGGATTGCAGGAAAATGCGAAAGGTTTTGGTTGTCGCCGTGAAACCGCCGCCCAGATCCGACGCCGTGATCGTTTCCGACAGCGACGCATCGCGCAGCACCTGCCAGCGGCTGAAGGTTGAATCCTGCATCCCGAGGGATCGTACAAGCTCGGCCTCGACACGGATCTGTTCGGCCATCCGTTCGGCGCGCAGGGTGGCCTGATTGGCCTTCATCACCGGGCTGATGGTGGTGACCTGGTTGATCACGGCCACAATCACCAACACCAATCCGCCACAGACAGCCAGAATGCCCAGCCATGGGTGGAACAGCGCGATCCCCAGCAAAAACAGCGGTGTCCAGGGCAGATCGAACATGGCGGTCAACACCGGCGACGACAACAGCCGCTGCACGGCCTCAAGATCGCGCAGGTTGTTGGACGCCTGCGCCTCTTTTTCGGGGGCGACGGCCGCTTTGCGCACCATCGCCGCAAACACCCGCCGGTCCAGCCGCGTTTGAAACCGCGCGCCGATTCGGGCCAGAATCCGGCCACGGGCGTAATCCAGGATGCCCATGATCAGGAACAGAAACCCCATCAGGACGAACAGCGCCAGCAGCGTCGCCTCGCTCCGGCTGCCCAGCACGCGGTCATAGACCTGCAACATGAACAACGGGCCGGTCAGCATCAGCGCGTTGACGAACATGCTGAATAGTCCCACCGCCCAGAACAGACTGCGACTTTCGGACCTGACCTTGGCAAGTTCGGACCGGCCGGTTGCGGTATTGATTTGCGTCATATGCCCCACGTCTGCTGGCCAAACCCCGGCCGCTTGTTACCCTGACCTTCCACGCCTATCTTCATGGCATAGAGTATCTTAACCAATAGTTCACGGAAATCATATTGTTCGGCGCCGGACAATTCCGGATGTGGCACAATAGCCGGGATTCCCTGAACGTGCCCGGTTGGGCAAGGTGGCTATTGTTGCGAGGGTATCATGACCAAAAATTCAATGTCACACCGCATTGCCGGCACGTTGTGCGCCATATTGTGCGCAGGCCCGGTTTTGGCCGCCCCCTTTGACGGCGTGTACCGGGTGTCGCCAACATCCGATTGCAGCGTCACCGGGGCGACGGGCGGGGCGCTCAAGATCGCCGACAATGTGTTTTTCGGCGTTCAGGGCCAGTGCAAGATGACCCAGCCGGTCAATGTTCGGGACATGGACGCGGTGCTTTATGACATGGTCTGCACCGGCGATGGTGATGATTGGAGCCAGCGCGCGCTGTTCATGCGCGCGGCAGATGGCGGATTGATCATGGCCTGGAACGGTTTCGCCTATAAATACGACCGCTGCCGCGATGACCCGGCGCAGGGCACCATCATCACCTCGGACGAAATCGGCATCACCGAATGATCAGTTGCCACCCCCGAACAGATTGCCCAGCACGTCGTCGATGATCCGCTCGACCAGATCGGGTTCGCGGGGCGGCGGCACCGGTTGCGGGGCGCGTTCTGCATTGCCGGAACTGGCCGAATTGCTGGTGCCTGGCACCTCGGCGGGCGCGGGGGCCGCCGGGCGGCGCATGGGCAGCGGGCGGGCGGGAAGACCCTGATGCACCCGCACCATGACCTCGTGCCAGATTTCGGCAGGCAGACCGCCGCCCGTTACCCCCGTCAGGGGGGTATTGTCATCGTACCCCATCCAGACCCCGGCGACATAATCGGCGGTAAACCCCAGAAACCACGCATCGCGCGCCGCCTGGGTGGTTCCGGTTTTGCCCGCCGCCTCGCGGTTGGGCAGTTTCGCGCGTCTGCCGGTGCCATCCTCGATCACCCGCGTCATCATATAGGTCAGTTGTTCAGCCGCATCCCGGGAAATCACCCGTTCGCCCATGCCGCCATCCTGACCGATCAGCGGCGCATCATCCCCCTTGAGCCGCAATTCAAGCAAACCATAGGGCCGCACCGATGTTCCCCCGTTGAGAATACCGGCATAGGCACCAGTCATTTCCAACAGCGTTGATTCCGACGCCCCAAGCGCCAGCGCCGGCCCCGAGGCGAGGTCCGATACGATGCCGAAATCCTCGGCCACCTTGCGGACATTATCCCGGCCCACCGCTTCGGACACTTTTACAGCAGGGATGTTAAGGGAATCTTTCAGAGCCTCGGTCAAAGTGACCCTGCCGCGAAATTTGCCATCATAATTGCGCGGCGACCAAGGCCCCGACCCCGGCACATTCAGGGTCAGGGGTTCATCGACCACCGTGTCGAACGCGCCATAGCCCAGTTCAAGCGCGGTGGCATAGACAAAGGGTTTGAACGCCGAACCGGTCTGCCGCTTGGCCATGATCGCGCGGTTGAACTGGCCCGCGACCCCGCGAAACCTGCGCCCGCCAACCATGGCGCGCACCGCGCCGTCACTGCTCATCACCACGATGGCGGCCTGCGCCTTGGAGCCTTCCTTGACCTTGGTTTTGAATATTTCATCCAACGCCTCTTCGGCGGCCTTTTGCAGATGCGGATCGAACGTGGTGCGCAACACCACATCCTCGGTCGTGTCCCGGGTCAGGAAATCGGGCCCTGCATCCATCACCCAATCGGCGTAATACCCCCCGCCCGCGCCTCGGCTGCTTGTGACAGCTCGGCAGGGTGGCTTTCGGCGTTCTGCGCCTCGGCGGTGGACAGATAGCCCTGTTCCGCCATCAACCGCAGCACCGTTTGCGAACGCCGCTGTGAACGGGCCAGATCGTTGGTCGGGGCATAGCGGGTGGGCGCCACCAGCAAACCGGCCAACATCGCCGCCTCTGCCGGGTCGACATCAGCGGCGGATTTGCCGAAATACCGTTGCGCCGCTGCCTCAAACCCGCGCGAACCTGCACCCAGAAACGCCCGGTTCATATAGATCGTCAGGATTTCATCCTTGGTGAACCGCGCCTCAAGCCCCATGGCATAGACCGCTTCCTTGATCTTGCGCCACATGGAACCGACCCGGCAATCCGCCTCATAGGCGGTTTCATTTTTCCACTCTTCCGGGTCGAACGGCACCCCCAGACACAGCAATTTCGCCGTCTGCTGGGTGATGGTCGATCCGCCATGGCCCGACAGCGCGCCGCGTCCTTCGGACAGGTTGATCTTGATCGCGCTGGCGATGCCCCGGGGCGACACCCCGAAATGATGATAGAACCGCTTGTCCTCGGTCGCGATGATGGCGTGTTTCAGATAGGGCGACACGCTGTTTGCCGTGGTCTGACCGCCAAATTGTTCGCCCCGCCAGGCAAAAACCTGACCGTCACGATCCAACAGCGTGACCGACCCGCGTGATCGCGCATCCAACAGGTTCGCGAGGGGCGGCATTGTGGCATAAAAATAGAACACACCCAGCGCGATCAGCAAAACGACCACGGCCGTTCCCCGCCACATCAGCCGCCAGATCAATGTCAGGATCCAGCGGAACAACCCGGTGATCATCCCGACAATGCCCCCACGGCGGCGCGGGGCGGCCTTGCGCCGCGTGGGTTTGCGACGTGGCTTCGGCTTTTGCGGCGTCTTTGCACCACGCCGCTTGTCCGCCACCAGAGGTGGTTTTTTCTGCCTGTACCGGCCATGCTCAGCCCTCGGTGCTTTATCTGTTTTCGCCAGATTACACCGCAGTGCAGCAAAAGTAGAGGGCGCAACCCGTCAACTTTGGTTTTTTCTGACCGCACAGTTTTTAACCACACACCACAATTAGTGCAAAAATTGTGCAAACCCCGCGTCATCAGGCCCGCAGAAATGCGCCCGAAGCTTGTGAAACAGCGGTCCCGCCCACCTGTTGCTGGAATGACCACACTCAGGGGGCCAGCGCCCCAACGGACCGAAGGGGAAAACCGTGAAACTGATTATTGCAGCAATCAAACCGTTCAAGCTCGAGGAGGTTCGCGAGGCGCTGACCGCCATCGGCGTGCGCGGCATGATGGTAACCGAAATCAAGGGGTTTGGCTCGCAATCCGGCCACACCGAAATCTATCGCGGCGCCGAATACGCGGTGAACTTTGTGCCCAAGGCCCGGCTTGAGATCGTCGTCTCTGATTCCATGGTCGATCAGGTGGTCGAAACCATCGCCCATACCGCCCGGACCGAAAAGATCGGGGACGGCAAGATTTTCGTGCTCGATGTCGAATCCGCCGTGCGGGTGCGCACCGGCGAAACCAACGACGACGCGCTGTAATTGGCACCAGCATCCTTACAAAGGGAAAACAAACGATGAAACTGATCAAACTTCTTCCATTCGTGGCGGTGCTGGCGCTGCCCACGGCGGGCCTTGCCCAGGACGCCGCCGCTGTTGCAGACAACACGCCGCCCGTGGCCGAGATTGGCTATATCCTCACCACCTTCATGTTTCTGGTCACCGGTTTCATGGTGTTCTGGATGGCGGCCGGATTTACCATGCTCGAAGCCGGACTGGTGCGCCAAAAGAACACCACGATGCAGTTGATGAAAAACGTCGCGCTGTTTGGCTTTGCCGCCGTCCTTTATTATGTGCTGGGCTATGGCCTGATGTATCCGGGCGCACCGACCGATGGCGTTTACCCGGACAGCTGGATGATTCCCGGCTGGCTGGGGGCGTTGAGCATGGCATCGCTTGAACCTGTCGGCCTGGCCGGAACCCAGACCGATCTGTCCTATGCGTCGGTCGGATCCGATTTCTTCTTTCAGTTGATGTTCTGCGCCACCACCGCCTCTATCGTATCCGGCACATTGGCCGAGCGGATCAAACTTTGGCCTTTCCTGTTCTTCATCATTGTGCTGACCGGCGTGATTTATCCGATCCAGGCAAGTTGGAAATGGGGCGGCGGGTATCTGAACGAATCCCTGGGCTTTCTTGATTTCGCCGGTTCGACCGTGGTGCATTCGGTGGGCGGCTGGGCCGCGCTGGCCGGGGCGCTGATCCTGGGGCCGCGTCTGGGCAAATACAGCAAGGATGGCCGCGTCAACCCGATGCCCGGCGCCAACCTGCCGCTGGCCACTTTGGGCACGTTCATCCTGTGGTTGGGCTGGTTCGGGTTCAACGGCGGATCGCAGCTCTATATGGACACCGCCGCCAATGTGGCTGACATCAGCCGCATCTTTGCCAACACCAACACCGCCGCAGCGGGGGGCGCGATTGCCGCACTGATCCTGACGCAGGTTCTGTATAAAAAGCCCGACCTGACCATGGTGCTGAACGGCGCGCTGGCCGGGCTGGTATCGATCACCGCCGAGCCGCTGACGCCTTCGTTGGGGGCAGCCACGCTGATCGGCGCCGTCGGTGGGGTGATCGTGGTGTTCGCGGTTCCCTTCCTGGACAAGCTGAAGATCGACGATGTGGTGGGCGCCATCCCGGTGCACCTGTTCTGTGGCATCTGGGGGACGCTCGCCGTGGTTCTGACCAACTCCGACGCCACTATCGTGGGGCAAATCAGCTCGATCATCATCGTCGGCGCCTTTGTTCTGGTGACGAGCAGTGTGTTGTGGCTGATCCTGAAGGCTGTCACCGGCATTCGCGTCAGTGAAGAGGACGAGATCAACGGGCTGGACGTGGCCGAACTGGGCATGGAAGCGTATCCCGAATTCGCCAAAGGCTGAGATCAACGGACCTGAAAACCAAACCCGGGCGACATTCGCCCGGGTTTTTGCTGTCCGTCCGTGACCAAGGGGTGTGATCCAGCAGAGCGCCCTTCGGGCGCATTCCATTATTTGCCGCCCAACCGCGCGCGCTGTACGAATAACCACTGTGCGGCTGGGCGCAACCACCTGGATCAGGCAAAAACGTCGGGCCGGGTTTCGACATAAAGGTCGGTCAGCGTTGCGCCGGGCGCACCGCGCAGCACCGCCACCGTAGCACCATCGACCTGCACCAATCCATCCTGTCCGTTCGCGGATGGCACAAGCGCCACGGCCCCATTTCCGGCAATGTGCGGGTTAAGTGAAAGCCGCAGGAAATCCTGCCCCGGCGTGAAATCGGCGATATCCGCAACACCGCCGCTTGCGGGGTCGGAATAGAGCCAGAACACATCATCACCGGCACCGCCGCGAACAATATCCCCCTGCTCAAAAATCAACGTGTCGTTGCCATCGCCCCCATCCAAAGTGTCGGTTGCACCGTCCTGATGCCAGGCGAATTCATGGCGTTCCGCGATGATCCGTTCCGCATCAACGCCGCGATGGTCAATCACATCATCTCCGCCCGCCCCCGAGAGGTAATCGGCACCCCATCCTCCGCGGATTGTATCGCCACCTTCGCCCCCAATGATCACGTCGTTGCCCGTTTCACCCGGAGCCTCGTCATGTTCACCGCCATCCAGATAGGCCCCAGTGGCGCCTGCGAAAATCTGATCATCGCCAGTGCCGCCGTTCAGCATCGTCTGGCCGTCGCCCGAATCGCCGCCGCGCAACAGGTCGGCCCCCGCACCACCATAGAGCGCCACAGCCCCGCTGCCCCCTGCCAGCGTATCGTCGCCGCCGCCGCCAAACCCATAGGTCGCGCCGTCCTGAACAATCAGAGTATCGGCGCCGCCGCCCATATCCATCGCCGTCACGTCACCAGTCTCAGCGTGCAGCGACGGAACAGCCTCGGTCAGGGTCAGCGTGCCGGTTGCGCCCACTGCCGGCACGGTCGCGCTGTCCGCGTCATCACCGTACACCTGTGGCGCGGGCGCGTCGGGGCCAATGCCAACCGACGACCCGCCATCCCGCTCCAGCAGCGCGGCCAGATCGCCTGATCCCAACGGCACGCCCTCTTGCTCGACCGGGTACAATACCTGCCCCTCCTCCGACGTTTCGGGCGGATCATCCGGAAGCGTGGGATCAACCGGCGCAAGCACCACGCCCTCCCCCTCATCCGGGGGGCGGATCGTCGGGCATGGTGGGATCGACAGGGTCAAGAACTGCGCCGTTGCTGCTGTTATCCAACAATTGCAACAGGGACAGATCGGCGTCATGGGTGGGCGATCCGCCATCCGACACCCGGAGAAACACATCCCCGACCGGAACGCGGTTCAATCCGTCAAACTGAATCTCAACCGCGCCCTCATCGGTTTCATACCGCAAAACAGCATTTTCGGTATCATTCCCGTCATGGGCCGTGAATTCCTGCGCCTCGTCGGGCACCGCGATGGTCAGCGTATCACGTCCGGGTTTGAACGCTTCAACATTGGTGCGCCCGGCGGGCGGCTCTGCAAACAGGTCTTCGCCCAGCGCCTGATCCTCGTCCTCCACATCATCGCCAGAGGGTTCATCAATCATCTGATCCGCATTCTCGTCGCCCTGAGTGTGGTCGTCGGAGGGATCGTCCCCCGCGGCATTGGCGTGCATGATATCCATCACATCGGGAAACGACGTGGCTGCCAATACGCCCAAAAACAACAATCCTGCCAGCATGACGCCCCCCTGCCGAGCAACCGATCCCCCAAGCCTATAGTGAGAGTCTTACGGTCAGGTGTCGAAATAATTCAGGATTTTAGGTTAATTTCATCAATTCTGCCCCAAACTGAAAATGGCCGCCTGTTACGGGCGGCCATTTTATCTGCGGGGATGGGCCCGGCGCGTTGGTCAAAATTGTCGCGCCCGCCTTCGGCAGTTTTCAGGTCGGGACCACCACCACCGGCTCCTCCGGTTCAACGACGGGCTCTGCCGGGTCGCCATTTGCCGGTTCCTCGGGGCTCTCATCTGTCGGTTGTCCATCCGCAGGCTGTTCGGGGTCCGCCGGCGCGGTCGGCGTTTCCGGCGTCGGGGTCGGCGTCGGGGCCTCGGGGGTGACGATTGCGGTGTCGTCAATCGTGCCTTCGTTCAGGGCAAATTGCTCTTCCATCAGGGTCACGTCATCCGCCGTGAGGCCGACGGAATTGACCACAACCATCACCCCCGCCCCGTTCAGCGACACCAGTGAATCCGAACCGGTGCCGGTGGGTGTGACCGTGATTGTCGGATCTAGCGTCACCGCGGGATCATAGATCACGACGAGCGAATCATCGCCCGGCGTATAATCCGTTACTTCGGGCAGCGCGCTGGTGGTGCTGACCCAGGTGCCCGCGGCAAACACATCGGCCCCGTCGCCGCCAGTCAGGATATCCTCGTTGCCGCCATAAAGGGTGTCGTCACCGCCATCGCCAGACAAGGTATCGCCCGCGTCGGTGTCGGAGGTCGATCCGTCTTCGGCGGGCGCACCGCGCATCATACCGACCAACACATCATCGCCGCCGCCACCCGACAGGGAATCCTCTCCCATGCCGCCGAACAGGTTATCCGCACCACTGGCGCCCATCAACGTATCGTTGTCTTCCCCGCCGGACAGGGTGTCGTCACCCAGACCGCCACCGATCATGTCGTCATTCGCGCCGCCGCGGATTGAATCATTGCCCTCGTTGCCGAACAGTTGATCGTCGCCCATTTGGCCCGCGATCAGATCGTCGCCGTTGCCCCCGGCAACCGTATCGGCGCCTTCACCGCCCAGCATCGTATCGGCACCACCGCCGCCGTCCAAAGTGTCACCCTGATCGCCACCGTCAATGAAATCTGCGCCGGTGCCACCAAGGATCGTGTCGGTTTCGGTGCCGCCGAACAGCGTATCGGCCCCCGAGCCACCAGAGATATCGTCACGGTCAGCGCCGCCATCGGCAAAATCGCTGCCACCGCCGCCGATGATGGTGTCGCCACCGCTTTCGCCAAACATGTCATCCGACGCGGGGCCGCCCCGGATCATATCCGCACCGCTGCCGCCCATCACGGTATCGTCACCGTCGCCGCCGAAAAGATCATCGTTGCCTGCGCCACCAAACAATTCATCCTTGCCGGCACCGCCTCCAAGGGCATCGTCACCGCTCAGGCCCCGGATCACATCGTCGCCGTGCAGACCGTCGATCATGTCATCGCCATCGGTGCCGATCAGAACGTCATCGCCGTTCGTCGGTTCATCGGTTTCAGGTGACGAATCGTCGTCGGAAAACGCGTCAAACACCAAACCCAACGTCAGCACCCCGAATACCGCAGCCAATAATAACATTACCCCACCCCTCTCCTGCCGGCGCATCTCGTGCGACGAAATGAATTTTCACTCTCACCCTATCAATCAATGTTAACAAATAAATACCTTAAATCAATGGCGTATGGCCCTCCCCCCACATCTGCGCAACAATGCAAGCGACTGAAGGTCATTGCCTCCACAGCGCAAACAATCACGCGGCCCAACCCCTGAACCAAGAGAATCATCAGCGCCACTTCCCCCTGCGCGCAAACTCCTCTATACGCCCCCATCCGCCCCGTGCGGTGTTTCAAGGGCCTTGCTGGACGACATCCCGGCTTGCGCCATTCCCTTCGTCTGAAAAAGGAGACCCCGATGTCGATTACGACCGAAGAAAAGACCCGCCTGATGAAAGAATTCGGCACCAAAGCGGACGACACCGGTTCGCCTGAGGTGCAAATTGCCGTTCTGACATCGCGGATCACCACCCTGACCGAACACTTCAAGACCCACAAGAAGGACAACCACTCGCGTCGTGGCCTTCTGAAACTGGTCGCGCGGCGCCGCAAGCTGCTGGATTACACCAAATCCAAAGATGTGACCCGGTATCAGGATCTGATCAAGCGTCTGGGCATCCGCCGCTAAGCCGGTCGCGCCCTCAGCGCGACCCGTAGAGATAGAGCGGGTTTTCGTCAGAAAACCTGCGGAGTCTCTCACCAAGGCAACGATCCGAACCGCGCCCGTGCAAACGAGGCGCGGTTTTTTGTTGGCAGATGTGCCTATTTCTTCTGCATCTTCGCAATCATGTTCATCACCATCCGGCGTGGGGCCAGCGGGATGATCCAGTTCACGGCGATCCCCAACAGGGTTTCATTCACGCTCACCAATTTCCCCGCCTGCATCGCGGCGTATCCATGTTCGGCCACGGAGCGCGCGCTGGCACCGCCCCCCGAAACCAGCCCGGTGCCCTCAAGGTTCGCGGCCTTGGCGAACCCGGTTTCCACATATCCCGGCGCCAGAACGGTGCAGCTTACGCCCTGATCGCGCAATTCGTGATCCACCGCCTGACTGAACGACGCGACAAACGCCTTGGTGGCGAAATAGGTCGCCTGATACGGCCCCGGCATGAACCCGGCGGTGGACCCCACGTTCAGGATCTTGCCACCGCCCGCCGCCGCCATGTCGCGGGCAAAGGCATGGGTCAGCACCACCAGCGCCTTGATGTTCAGGTCAATCATCGCC
Organism: Oceaniglobus sp. K40-3; assembly: GCF_055808395.1. Lineage (NCBI taxonomy): Bacteria > Pseudomonadati > Pseudomonadota > Alphaproteobacteria > Rhodobacterales > Paracoccaceae > Oceaniglobus > Oceaniglobus sp. K40-3. Next base: position 314,466 of record NZ_CM147868.1, read on the forward strand.
AGATCGTCGGCCACGGCCCGGTCAACCATCCGCCCTTGGCCGCCAAACCCGGCGTTGTTGATCAGGACATCCACCTTCAACCCCGCCGCCTTTACCCGGTCATAAAGCTGCTGCGCCGCCCCCTCTGCCCCCAGATCGAGAGGAAACACATGGGCAGCGATCCCGTGGGCCGATTCAAGCTCGGCGGCCAGTTTTTCCAGCGCGCCCACATTCCGGGCCGACAGAATGACATCGCCGCCCTTTTCCGCGTGTATCCGGGCGAACTCCATTCCGATGCCCGACGATGCGCCGGTGACAAGGGCCGTATTGGTCATGAGATGTCCTTTCATTCGGCAACATATGGCAACGCCGTGCTGATCGTTCAACGCGCCCCGGCCCTGTCCGGGTTCCCACCGCCATTGGCCCGCTTATCACGTCTTGGGCAGAACACCTTTCCAAACGGGCAAAACTGCTGTAAGGCCACGCAATCTGAAAGAAGGCGCCCGGACCTCAGCGCCTTACAAAAAAGATACAGAGGTCAGGGGGAATACGCCCCCTATGCAATGGCCTGCGGGCCGACATGAGGAACTTACATGTTCAACGTTACGACAAAATCAATCCAGTGGGGCGAAGAGACGCTGACACTGGAAACGGGCAAGGTTGCCCGTCAGGCCGACGGTTCGGTCATCGCCACGCTGGGCGAAACCAGCGTCATGGCCAACGTGACCTTCGCGAAAAGCCAAAAGCCGGGGCAGGATTTCTTTCCGCTGACCGTGCATTACAACGAAAAATACTATGCCGCCGGCAAGGTGCCGGGCGGTTTCTTCAAGCGCGAAGCGCGCCCGACCGAAAAAGAAACCCTCACCAGCCGCCTGATCGACCGTCCGATCCGCCCGCTGTTCGTGCCCGGTTTCAAGAACGAAGTTCTGGTCATCTGCACCGTGCTGTCCCACGATCTGGTCAATGACCCCGACATGGTGGCCATGATCGCCGCGTCGGCCGCCCTGACCATTTCCGGCGCGCCCTTCATGGGCCCGATTGCCGGGTGCCGCGTTGGTTTTGTCGATGGCGATTATGTGCTGAATCCCGAGATCGACGACATGCACAACCTGAAACTCAAGCCCGAACAGCGGCTTGATCTGGTGGTTGCCGGCACCAAAGACGCCGTGATGATGGTCGAATCCGAAGCTTACGAGCTGACCGAGGCCGAAATGCTGGGCGCGGTGAAATTCGCCCACGAACAGATCCAGCCGGTGATCGACCTGATCATCGACCTGGCCGAGGCCTGCGCGAAAGAACCGTTCGATTTCCAGCCTGCCGATTATTCGGCACTGTACGGTGCCGTCAAGGCCGCAGGCGAAACCGCCATGCGCGCCGCCTTTGCGATCACCGACAAACAGGAACGCACCACGGCCATTTCAAACGCCGTTGCCTCGATCAAGGCCGCGCTGACCGACGATCAGCAGGCCGACGAAAACCTCGGGTCCGCGATCAAGAAGCTGGAATCCGGCATCCTGCGCGGTGACGTCGTGAAAACCGGCAAGCGGATTGACGGGCGCGACACGTCGACCGTGCGCCCCATCGTTGCCGAAACCGGTTTTCTCCCCGCACCCATGGGTCGGCCCTGTTCACCCGTGGCGAAACCCAGGGTCTGGTCGTGACCACCCTTGGCACAGGCGACGACGAACAAATGATCGACGCGCTGCACGGGACGTACAAATCCAACTTCCTGCTGCACTATAACTTCCCCCTATTCGGTGGGCGAGGTTGGCCGTTTCGGCCCTCCGGGACGTCGTGAAATCGGCCACGGCAAACTGGCATGGCGCGCCCTTCAGGCCGTTCTGCCCGCTGCCACCGATTTCCCCTATACCATCCGCGTTGTGAGCGAGATCACCGAATCCAACGGCTCCTCCTCCATGGCGTCGGTCTGTGGTGGGTCGCTGTCGATGATGGATGCCGGTGTGCCGCTCAAGGCGCCGGTTGCCGGAGTGGCCATGGGCCTGATCCTCGAAGAGGACGGATCTTACGCCATCCTCACTGACATTCTGGGTGACGAAGACCACCTGGGCGACATGGATTTCAAGGTTGCCGGCACCGCCGAAGGCATCACGTCGTTGCAGATGGATATCAAGGTCGCGGGCATCACGCCCGAGATCATGGAAAAGGCGCTGGCACAGGCCAAAGATGGCCGGTTGCACATCCTGGGCGAAATGAACAAGGCGCTGTCCGGCGCCGCCGCGTTCAGCGAACATGCCCCCAAGATCGAAACCATGCAGGTGCCAACCGACAAAATCCGCGAAGTGATCGGATCGGGCGGCAAGGTGATCCGCGAGATCGTCGAAGTGTCGGGCGCCAAGGTCGACATCAACGACGATGGCATCATCAAGATCGCCAGCTCCAACGCCGAGGCCATCAAAAAGGCCTATGACATGATCCACTCGATCGTGGCCGAGCCGGAAGAAGGCAAGATCTACAAGGGCACCGTCGTCAAACTGGTCGATTTCGGCGCCTTCGTGAACTTCTTTGGCAAGCGCGACGGGCTGGTCCACGTCAGCCAGATCGAAAACCGCCGGTTGAACCATCCGTCCGATGTGCTCAAGGAAGGTCAGGAAGTCTGGGTCAAACTGCTGGGCTTTGACGATCGCGGCAAGGTTCGCCTGTCGATGAAGGTCGTCGATCAGGCCACCGGCGAAATGGCCAAGGCCGAAGAGGCAAGCGAATAACCGCATTGCGACAGATTATGAAAAAGGCCCCGGTGTTTCCACCGGGGCCTTTTTTGTTCAATCTATGAAAGCATGGTCAGAGGCTGAAATCGGCCCCCGAAACAGCGGTGGCACCGCCAAGGTCCAGCACCCAATCGCTGGCACCATCGCCATCGGTGTCGCCAATCAGCAAGCCACCGGCGGCAAAGAAATAGAACGACGATGCACCGCCCCCGATCAAACCGGCCGAGCCGTTGAACTGGGTGTTCAGCCCCTCAAGGTTGATCTGATCGACGCCGCTGGTGAAATCGGTAATCACATCCCTGTCGGCCCCGGTGCCGATCTGCGCGGCTGACGCAAACACAAAAACGTCTGCACCGGGACCACCGGTCACGATATCCTTGCCCGTGCCCGCGCTGAACGTATCGTCGCCACCGCCAAGGTACACCCGATCAATCCCCGTCGAACCGTGGATCATGTCATCTCCGGCACCGCCATAAATCGTGTCCCGGCCATCGCCGCCATAGATGGTGTCATCACCGGCCCCGCCGCCGATAAGATCGCCGCCCGACCCCGCGAAAATAACATCGTTGCCGCCATTCGCGATCAATCTGTTGGTGCCATCGCCGCCGCCATGAATGGTGTCGGAGCCAGAGCCACCCTGAACAGTATCGTTCCCGGTTCCGCCATAAATGGTGTTCTCACCCACCGAGCCATAAATCAGATCATTCCCGGCGCCGCCGGCAATATTATCATTGCCCGCTCCGCCAAAAATCGTGTCCTCGCCGATGCCGCCCCGAACGATATCTCTGCCCGAACCGCCTCCGATAAAATCACCGCCCGCGCCAGCATAAATCAGGTCTCTCCCGGCATTGCCAAACAGCCTGTTTGTGCCATCGCCGCCGCCATAAATCGTGTCGGAATGGGCGCCGCCCTGAATCGTATCATCGCCAGTGCCACCCCAGATCGTATTCCGGCCATATTGACCAGAAATACTGTCGTCCCCGGCACCACCGCCAATATTGTCGTTCCCGGCCCAGCTGTAAATCGTATCTGACCCGCTGCCGCCCCGCAAAACATCGGCCCCGTGTCCACCGGAAAGAAGATCATCCCCGGCGCCCCCGATCAACGTATCGTCACCGCCACCGCCAATCGCCTGGTCCGCCAACGCCGTGCCAAGGAAACGATCATCGCCATCGCCCAGATCGACACCGGCATATTGGTACAACTGACTGACATCACTCAGACCGTGAATGTCGATCACATCGTCGCCGCTGGTGCCGCGAAGGCCGAAGCCCGCATTATCGACAATCCGCTCAACACTTGCAGTGGCATCCAGCGTCAGGGAGGAAAAGCGGATATCACCTGAAAAGAGGGTCAGCACATCCGTGCCGTCGCCCCCCCGATACACCTCGCCGCCACTGCCCGTATGGCCACTCTCAAGCCGGAACTCATCATCCCCTTCGCCACCGACCAGCGTGTCATCGCCCTCACCGCCAATCAGCGTGTCATCGCCAGAGCCACCATCAAGGCTGTCATTGCCAGCGCCGCCCCAGATAATATCGTTGCCAGCTCTGCCAAAGAGCCAGTCATCACCCGCCGTACCTGTCATCTGGTCATTTCCCGGGCCGCCGCCCTGAAGGATCGACATCTTATATGCGCCAGCCGACGCATCGCCATTATCATCGACGAACAAGGAATACTCGCCCGTTAGCGGTGCCTCGAACGTCACGTGCCAGCCATCTCCGAGGTCGATTACCTGCAATCCCGTAATCTGCCCGACCGTGCTTCCGTCGGCATAGCGAAGGGTCCAGGAGGTCACGCCGTTGTCGTAATTGCCAAGCCCGAGCGACCCCACACTTGCACCGCCATGCAGGCCGTTCAAAACCACGGTATAGGTTTCGCCAGCCATCAGATCGACAAGCACACGATCCACTTCATCATTTGAGCCGGCGACTGATCCCGCAAAGGTATCCCCAACCTGAAGCCGGTAAATGGTATTCAAACCTGTTGCGGCGTCAGTTGTTTCTGTAATGATTGCCATGGAAATTACCCTATAGTCTGCACAATGATCAAAATTATCGATCAGACTATAGGAGTCCTGTCATCCCGCAATTATTATTTCGCTATCTGCACAATATGCACCAGACACGCGGATTCGCGTTCAGATCAGGCCGACAGAATGCGACGCGGCGCCCACCGCACCCCCTACCACGCGAAATCTGCCCCGGGCGTGGCCGGGTGGGCGGGTGCCGCGCACAGCGCGCAGTCGCCCGCCCGTGCCAGCTCAACCCGGCTGTTTTGTCGTGCGCAGATAGGGCAGCTTCTTGTCGAACCCGCCGAATTTTTCATTCGCTTCTTCGTCTGAAACCGCACCGGTCAGAATGACATCTTCACCCTGTTTCCAGTTGGCCGGCGTTGCCACCTTATGCATGGCCGTCAGGCGGATCGAGATCCAGCGCGCGCAGGATTTCATCGAAATTGCGCCCGGTCGACATCGGATAGGTCAGCGCCAGCTTCACCTTTTTGTCCGGCCCGATAATGAACACGGTACGCACTGTCTGATTGTCCGCCGGGGTCCGGTTTGCCGGATCACCCGAGGCTTCGGCGGGCAGCATGTCAAACAATTTTGCCACCTTCATTTCCGGGTCGCCGATCATCGGGTACGACACTTCATTGCCCGTCAGGGCGGTGATGTCGGATTTCCAGCGATGGTGATCTTCTACCGGGTCCACCGAAATTCCGATGATCTTGGCATCCCGCTTGGCGAAATCGTCGATCATCCCGGCCATCAGGCCCAGCTCGGTGGTGCAGACGGGGGTGAAATCCTTGGGGTGCGAAAACAGGACCGCATAACCATCCCCGATCCAATCGTGAAACCGGATCGACCCTTCGGTCGTGTCGGCGGTAAAATCGGGGGCGATGTCATTGATACGAAGTGCCATGGCTGGCTCCTTTATCGGCTGCAATTCCTTCACAGATAGGTCAGCCGCCCCGCAAGGTGAAGGTGCAATGCGTCACACCCGCCAAATTCACCCCCTCTACGCCACGCGCAGCCTTTCAGAACGGGCATTTCACCCGAAACGTCATCCCCACGCCCCCATCGGGATGGCGCAGGCGCAGGCTCTCGGCGTGCAGCATCAGGCGCGGAAAATCCGCTGCCGCGCCGCTGGCATAGAACGGATCCCCCAAAATCGGATGTCCCAGCGCCAGCATATGCACCCGCAACTGGTGGGAACGCCCGGTCCTGGGGTAAAGCCGCACCCGGGTTTCCGCATCCGTCGCCCGCACAACCCGGTAATCCGTCACCGCCGCACGGCCATTCTCATGGTCCACCATCTGCCGTGGCCGGTTCGGCCAATCCACGATCAACGGCAGGTCAACCGTTCCCGTCGCGGGCGTCATCCGCCCCGAAACCCGCGCCACATATGTCTTTTTCATATAGCGCTTTTCAAATTGCAGCCCCAGATGCCGCTGGGCATGGGGCGACATGGCAAACACCATCACCCCCGACGTGTCGCGATCCAACCGATGCACCAGCAACACCTCGGGAAACGCCTCTTGCGCGCGGCGCAACAGGCAATCCGCCAGATCCGGCCCCTTGCCCGGGACCGACAAAAGGCCCGCAGGTTTGGCCAGAATCAACAGTTCATGGTCGCGGTGGATCACCTCAAGCGGGGTGTCGGGCGGAGAATATGGTGTGCTCATTTCCGTTGATTACCGCATTTTCCGCGCGGCTGCCCGCCTAAAGATCAGAGAAGCGAAATTTTACCATGGGTATCAACACCCTGGAAGGTTGGGGCGGCAACCGCGGAAAAACACCGCCCAAGGATCGCCGCGATCTGATCTGCGTCTTCCAGAGTAAAGGCATCGCTGCGGTTGCTATCGATGTCGAACACCGCAATCAAATCGCCCGCGCCGTTTGTCACCGGCAGAACCAGTTCGGACCGGGTAGAGGACGCACAGGCAATATGGCCCGCAAAGGCATTCACATCCGCGACGATCTGCACCTGCTTCGTGCGTGCCGCAGCCCCGCACACGCCCCGCGAAAACGGAATGACAAGGCAGCCATGACCACCCTGATACGGCCCGATTTTCAGCATTTCAGGCGCCACGACCCGATAAAACCCTGTCCAATCAAAGCGGTCGTCGCTGTGATGCACCTCGCAGGTGATGGTGGCCATCAGGGCAACGGCATCGGTTTCGCCGTCGGTCAGACTGGCGATGATCCGCGCCAGTTCGGTGTATTTCGCTGTCATCTCGGCCCCATTCACGGTGAAAAATCGCGACAATTGGATTCAACCGCCAGATGATTACAGATTGATAACCCCTAGGCGGGTAAGGTGCATTCATTCGGACCGAAGGAGTGTGAAAATGCAACTCGATACAGCGCAATATGATGGTCTCATGGTGGTTTCTGTGCGCGAAAACCGGATGGATGCCGCCATCGCCCTCGATTTCAAGGAAAGCATGCGCGATTTGACCAATGACGCCCCGCCGCGGGTGGTGCTGGATATGGCGACGGTCCGCTTTCTTGACAGCAGCGGTCTCGGGGCAGTCATCGGCGCGATGAAACAGCTTGGCCATGACCGCAAGCTGGAACTTTCGGGTCTGAACCCTGCCGTCGAAAAGGTATTTCGCCTGACCCGCATGGACAGTATTTTCACCATCCATTCCGATCTGGCCGCTGCCCTGTTGGGTGTGAACGGCATAGGGCCGACAAACCAAGGCCGGGCTCATGCGTACTGAGGCAGTCGCGCGCGACGTTCAGATCATCGAAGAGCGCAGCAGCGGCAACACAGTGGAACTGCGCCTGACGTTCCCCTGCACCCAGCCAAACGTCCGCAGCGCCCTGGCCAGCATCATGTCAGGGCTGGGCGCCATGAACCTGTCAGAGGATGACAGCAGCACCGTTGAACTGGTGCTGGCCGAGGTGCTGAACAACGTCACCGAACACGCCTATCACAACGAAGACGCGGGCCTGATCGAATTGCACCTGAAACAGACGGATAACGGCCTGTCCTGCCGCGTGATCGACAGTGGCGCGGCGATGCCCAGCAACACACCGCCACAGGGCTATCCGCCCAACTTCGATCGTCCGTTGGAACTGCAACCTGAGGGCGGGTTTGGCTGGTTTCTGATCCGCAAGTTGACCCGCAACCTTGCCTATCTGCGCGACGCTGGCAAAAACATCCTCAGCTTTCAAATTGAAATCGGGCAGGCCCTGCACCGCAACTGAACAAATGACGTCGCACCCCTGCCCGCCAGCCCGGCGCTGACGGGCGATTGGCATGTCCGATACCGGCCTCCGGCGACCAGCACGATGCCCTGAAATGGCCCCAAACCCACCCCATCGCGGCCAGATTGAAACGTCATAACAGACTTGTAGCTGCTTAAAGCTTCCCTCGGCGCCGTGTGTAACAGCCCCCACCCAGTGCGCGGCGTCGAGGTTTACTCTCCCATTGCAATTAAATGCCGCACGGGTAACCTTTCCCGGGATACCCGCGAAAGGCCAGACGTATGCGTGATTTTCATCTTCCCGGCCGCTCGCCGGTGTTTGCCACCAATGGCATGTGCGCCACGTCCCACCCCTTGCCGCCAAGATCGCCGTTCAGATGCTGGAATCCGGCGGCAATGCAGTGGATGCCGCCATCGCGGGTGCGGTTGTTCTGGGCATTTGCGAACCACAGATGACCGGCCTTGGCGGCGATTGTTTTGTGCTCCTCTCGCCTGCGGGCAGCGATGATATTCTTGCGCTGAACGGATCGGGCCGCGCGCCTGCGGCGCTGAACCCCGACACCCTCCGCGCCAAGGGTTTGCAAACCATGCCCCTGGACAGCGCCGATTGCGTGACCGTGCCCGGTGCGATTGATGCCTTCTGTCGCCTGTCCACCGATTGGGGGCGAATTGGCCTGAAAACCACCCTTGCCCCGGCAATCCACTATGCCGAAGCGGGCGTGCCCATTGCCCCACGCGTGGCGCAGGATTGGGCCATCGCCACCGACCGGATCGCGGGAACGGCCCGGGAAAAATACCTTTTGAACGGGCAGGCCCCTGCGGTCGGTCAGATATTTCGCGCGCCTGAACAGGCCGAGGTCTTGCGCCGGGTCGCGATGGATGGACGCGCGGGATTTTACGAGGGCGAAGTGGCCGAAGATCTGGTCAACAGCCTGCGCGCCTTGGGCGGCACCCATACCCTGGAGGATTTCGCAAACACCGCCTGCGATTACACCGATCCGGTCAGCGGCCCCTACAACGGTATCGACCTGGTGGAACATCCACCAAATGGGCAGGGTGCCACGGCGATTTTGCTGACCAACATCCTGTCGCACTTTGATATAGCCGCCATGGAGCCATTCGGCGCCGACCGCGCCCATATTGAGGCCGAAGCGACCAAACTGGCCTATGACGCGCGCAATCGGTTTATGGCCGACCCAGATCACATTACGCGGCTGTCCCATATGTTGGCCCCGGAAACGGCAAGCGCACTGGCCGCGCTGATCGACCCGAAACGCGCCATGGCCAACCCGGCACAGATTTCCGAAAGCGTGCATAAGGATACGGTTTATATCACCGTGGTCGACAAGGATCAGATGGCCGTTTCACTGATCTATTCGATCTTTCACAGCTTTGGCGCGGGTCTTGCCTCTGACAAATACGGGATATTGTTCCAGAATCGCGGCGCCGGTTTCACGCTTGAGGCCGGTCACCCGAACGAAGCGGGCGGCGGCAAACGCCCCATGCACACGATTATTCCGGGCATGTTGCGCCAGAATGGCCGGGTGATCATGCCGTTTGGCGTAATGGGCGGCGCGTATCAACCCAACGGTCATGCGCGGTTCCTGTCAAATCTCACCGATTACGGTATGGACCCACAAACCGCCATCGACGCCCCCCGGGCATTTTCCGATGCCGGGGTGATGAAAGTCGAACGGGGCTACAGCGATGCCGTCCGCGCCGATCTGACCGCGCGAGGGCACAAGGTGACTATCCCGCAAACCCCCATCGGCGGGGCGCAGGCGATCAGGATCAATCATGAAACCGGCGTGTTGGAGGGGGCATCCGACCCACGCAAGGATGGCTGCGCACTGGGATACTGAGCCGCGCAGGCTCAGTTCATCTGAAAATCGAGAGGATAGGCCCCATCGCGAAAATCGCCAAATAAATCAGCCAGATCCGGGTGGTCCACCGGTTCGCCCGAATAATCGGCAACCAGATTTTGCTCTGACACATAGGCGACGTAATAGCTTTGGTCGTTTTCGGCCAGCAGGTGGTAAAACGGCTGGTTCTTTTTGGGGCGGCTGTCTTCGGGAATGGCATCGTACCATTCCTCGGTATTGGCAAACATCGCGTCGACATCAAACACCACACCGCGAAACGGATGTTTCCGGTGGCGCACGACCTGACCCAAATGATATTTGGCGCGAGTTTTAAGCATAGAGTCGTCCCCCTGACACACGTTAATAATCAATTCCGCCCTGCGTTGTCCATGGAACCTCCCGAGAATCGGGGAAACAGTCTGTGAACCTAATTTTAACAGTCTTTGACGTGGCCGCCCCCGTGTTCCTGTTGGCGGCGTCACACGCCGGGGCTGTATCACACGTCATTTGCTGCGCCGCTGGTGATGATTGCCCTTCCGGTCACACTTGCGTTTGTGATCGGAACGCGCGGGGATTTTCATTTCACCCCGGCGCGAGTTTCAGCTAGGTTATCCACAACAAAACGATAAAAAAAGCGAGAGGCAGATGAGCAGACGTCTTCGCGCCCTGATTCTATTGGTTTTCGTGGCTGGCTGCGGCAGCCGCGATTTTGAGGCGCCCCGAAACCTGGATAACGCCTGTTCGATCGTCGATCAGCGTCCGAAATACCTTAGGGCGATGAAAGCCACTGAGCGGAAATGGGGCATCCCCGTCGCCGTGCAGATGGCGACGATCTATCAGGAGAGCAAATTTATCGGCAATGCGCGAACACCGCACCAATACGCCCTCGGGATCATTCCCATGGGGCGGCAATCCAGCGCGTTCGGTTATTCTCAGGCCCTTGATGCCACCTGGCAGGAATACAAGGATATTCAGGGCAATCGCCGCGCAAAGCGCGACGATATCCGGGATGCCACCGATTTCATGGGCTGGTACATGCACGAATCCAATCGGCGGCTGGGCATTTCCAAGGCCGACGCGCGCAGTCAATATCTGGCCTATCACGAAGGGCGCACCGGATTTTCCCGCCAAAGCTATAACAGCAAACCGTGGCTGTTAAGGGTGGCCGGCGAGGTGCAGAACCGCGCCGTCACCTATGATGTTCAGCTTCGGTCCTGCCGAAAAATCTGATCATCCCCGGCGCTGTCCCACCTCGTATGGAATATTGAACAGCGTTGAGGACAGGTTGCCCCCCGTTTTCATATTGCCCAGAATCACCGTGGTTCTGGCGCCCGCCCCATCGGTGATGATCCACTGACGCAGCTCGATCGGGTTGGCGGTGAACACCAATTCGATGCTGCCGTATTCGGGGTTTTCCGGGTCTTGGGCCACGACAATGGTTTTCGGCCCGTCTTCGCGATGGCCGACCACCATGTTGCGCCGGGCCAGATCGACGTTGCGCTCAAGGATAATGCTCAGCGGTGTGCGCGACAGGGGGTATTGTTCGGGTTCAACGGCGTTGGATTTCGCATCGAAAATCGCCACCTGACCGCCCCCCACCATCACCAGGGTTTTTTCCGGCGGATTATAATCGAACCGGCATCGTCCGGGCCGTTTGATATAGATCTTGCCCGTTGAAATGGTGCCGTCATCATTCACCTGCGTGAAATCGGCCACCGCCGTCTGCAACTTGTTCAGATAGGCCGAAAGCGCGCCCAGCGATGTCTTGGCCATGGCCGGGGCGCCTGTCGCAAGGGCCGTGGCGGCCGTGCCGGCGGCCAGAAATCTGCGTCTGTTCAACATCGTCGTCCTCATGCGTTGGTTGCCTTTCATATAGGGGCAGGGTGCGCCCGGTGCCAAGGACAGGCAATAACATCGGCGCGATATTGATCGGCGGAACCGCGCCAATGGTTGTGCGTTATCGCAATAACCGGGGGCGAAAACACCCCGCCCCATGACGCACAGAAGTAAAAGGAGCCCTGTAATGCCCGAAGCATTCATCGCCGGATTGAACGACCAAACCCGCCACAAGATGATCGACCTGCTGAACGCCCGTCTGGCCGATACCATCGCCCTGACCATGGCCGTGAAACAGGCCCATTGGAACCTGAAAGGCCCCGGATATATCGGGGTTCACGAACTGCTGGATGATGTGGCCGACCGTCTTCGCGATGGCGCCGACCTGATGGCGGAACGCGCTGTTATTCTGGGGGGCCATGCCAAAGGCACACTGGAAGAGGCCGCGGAACACTCGACCCTTTCGGCCTATCCCACCGATCTGGAGCCACTTTCCGATCATGTCGCCGCGTTGAAAGAGCGGTTCCTGGCCGTGGGCGAAAGCCTGCGCAAAGCAATAGACGAGGCTGCCGATGCCGGTGATGCAGGTACCGAAGATCTGTTCACCGAGGTAAGCCGCGCTGTGGACAAAGACGCGTGGTTCATCGGCTCGAACGCGCCAGCATAACCAACCGCCACGCAAAAGGCCCGGGCGGCGCGCCCGGGCCTTTGTTGTCTTATCACGCGATCAATGCTGTTCCGGCACCAGAATTTCGCGTTTCCCCACGTGGTTGGCGGATGAAACGACGCCTTCGTCCTCCATCTGTTCCACCAGGCGCGCGGCCTTGTTATAACCGATGGCCAGCTTGCGCTGAATATAGCTGGTCGAACATTTCCGATCCTTGATGACAATCGCAACGGCCTGATCATAAAGCTGATCTTCGCTGTTGCCGTCACCGCCCAGACCCAGCACCGCGTCGATGCTGCTTTCCTTGTCCTCGTCCGGGCCTTCGATCACCCCCGACATATATTCAGGCGGGCCGAACCCCTTGAGGAAGTTGACGATTTCCTCAACCTCTTCATCACTACAGAATGGCCCGTGAACGCGGGTAATCTTGGCCCCGCCAGCCATGTAAAGCATGTCACCCATGCCCAAAAGCTGCTCGGCGCCCATTTCACCCAGAATGGTGCGGCTGTCGATTTTCGATGTCACCTGAAACGAAATCCGGGTGGGGAAGTTGGCCTTGATCGTGCCGGTGATCACATCGACCGAGGGGCGCTGCGTGGCCATGATCAGGTGAATCCCCGAGGCCCGTGCCATCTGTGCCAGACGTTGAATGCAGGCCTCGATTTCTTTGCCTGCCACCATCATCAGGTCGGCCATCTCATCGACGATGACAACGATAAACGGCAGGATCTCGGGCTGGATCTCTTCGGTTTCGAACACGGGTTCGCCCGTGTCATCGTCAAACCCGGTCTGCACGGTACGCGAGAACATTTCGCCTTTTTCAAGGGCTTCGCGCACCCGACCGTTATAGCCTTCGATGTTGCGCACCCCCATCTTCGACATCTTGCGATACCGTTCTTCCATCTCGCCCACGGTCCATTTCAGGGCCACGACCGCCTTTTTCGGGTCGGTCACGACAGGCGAAAGAAGGTGAGGAATGCCGTCGTAAACTGACAGTTCCAGCATCTTGGGGTCGATCATGATCATCCGGCATTCTTCCGGGGTCAGCTTGTAAAGCAGGGACAGGATCATGGTGTTGATTGCCACGGATTTACCCGAACCCGTCGTCCCGGCAATCAACAGGTGCGGCATCTTGGCCAGATTCGCGACCACCGGATCGCCACCGATATCCTTGCCCAGGGCCAACGGCAGGCGCATGGAGCTGTCGCCAAAATCGCGCGCCGCCAGAATTTCGCGCAGCACGCACATTTCGCGGTTCACATTGGGCAGTTCGATCCCGATCACACTGCGCCCCGGCACCGTCGAAACCCGGGCCGAAAGCGCCGACATGGAACGCGCAATATCATCGGACAGCCCGATCACGCGGCTGGCTTTAAGGCCCGGCGCCGGCTCAAGCTCATACATCGTAACCACGGGGCCGGGGCGGACCGACACGATTTCGCCTTTCACACCGTAATCGTCCAACACCGATTCCAGCATCCGCGCGTTTTCTTCCAGCGCTTCGTCGCTCAGGACATGACGGGTAACGGTGTCGGGACTGGTCAGCAGGTTCAATGGCGGCGATTCATAGGCGGCGTATTTGTCCTCGAATTGCAGGGCAGGCTGAGCCTCGGCCCGGGCCTGCTTGCTGGGTTGAACGGGCTTTTTCGGCGGGTGCTGCACCACGCTTTTCGGTGCTTCGCTCTGGGCCGAACGAAACACCGGGGGCGCCGGGGCGGGGGTGGGTTGTGGCGCGACCAGCTCGGGCTCGGGCATCGGCGCGGCGGCCAATGCGGCATCTTCCTCAACCTCAACCGCTGCGCGCGATACCGGCGCCGGGGTTGGCGCGTGCAGCGGCGGTTCGGCGGGCAAACGCGGAGCGGTATCAAGGATCATCGGTTGCGGGCCGCGCGGATGGCGCCCACGCATCGGCGGTTCGGCCCGTGCCCCGGCACCTGCCGTCAGGATCGGCTGCGCGCGGATCCGTGATTTGATCACGTCGGCAATCTTTGCCTTGATCCGGTCATCCCCCACCTCGGGCACCACATCATAGTCTTCGGCCACATCCTGCGGAACATAATCGGGTTCCGCGGGGCGTTTGAACAGGTTCGGCAGGCGCGTGAACAACGAAGGTTTGGGTGCGGTCTCAATCACTTCGTCGTCGTCGAACACGCCGTATGGGTCATTTTCCACGGGTGCCGGATCGTGACGCGCGGCGCGCAAAACCGGGGTGCGGCGCGGCGCCTCGGGTTGCGGCACTGGCTGTGCCATTTCGGCATCAAGCTGGGCGCGCATTTCTGCCGCCTCGGCCGCCGCCGCGCGCGACACGGCCCGTTTTTCAGCCATGGAGGACGAGGCGGTATGCGCAGCCCGCAACCCCACAACCGCGCCCTTGCCCAATCCCTTGGCCCCCTGCCCCAGGCCATTCATGATCATGTCATAGCTGCGGATCACCGACAGGATCAGGAAACTGGCGATATGGCGCAGTTCAGGCCGGGTGAACCCCAGAACAAAGGCCCCCATGGCCAGTGTTCCGATGGCCATGAAAAACGCCATCAATTTCAGACCAAACGTCGCCTTGACCGGAACAACCCCGAGAACGGCACCCAAAATCGTATCGCCAAACAACCCGCCCAGCCCAAAGTAATGGGCCCACCCGGCAGGTGGTTCGTGGGTCGAGATATAGACCGACGCCAGGGCAATTGCCAAAGGCGCGAATATCAGGCGTGCCGATGCCCGATCATCGCCAAAATGGCCAACAAACCGCACGCCCCAAGTCATAAACACCACCACAAAACCCCAGGCGCCCCAACCCACAATGTTGAACAGCGGCGCCGCAATCGACGCCCCAAACCGGCCCAGCAGGTTTTGCGCGGGTTCGCTGGTGACAGAAAACCACGACGGGTCATTCGGAACATAGGATCCCAGCAAAAGCGCCACCAGAACCCCAACCGCAAGCAGCGCCATGCCAAGCAATTCCTTGCCACGCCGTTCCAGCGCTGCCTGTGTGTTGCTGTCAAAAAGCGGGTCACGCTGTCTGGTCTGATAGGCCATACTCGTCCGTCCTCACGTAAAGAGACAGTCGCGAAGCTGTTCAAGCCCGCGCTGCATTTCTTGTTCCGGGGCCACAAGCGCGACCCTTATATATTGATGTCCGGGGTTGGTCCCGTTCACATCCCGCGCAAGATAGGCCCCCGGCAGCACCCGGACCCCTGTTTCGCGCCACAGTTTCACGGTTGCCGCTTCGCCATCGTCCACGGGCAACCACAGGAAAAATCCGGCCTCGGGCGCACCACAGCCCTGAATACCTGCAAACACCTGATCTGCGATGTCGAACTTGCCGCGATACCGTGCGCGGCTTGCCTCGACATGTGTTTCGTCGTTCCACACCGCCGCCGCCGCCATCTGAAGCGGCAGGGGCAGCGGCGCACCGGTATAGTTGCGCAGTTGCTTCAACGCTTTCAGATTGCCGGCCCCAGAGGCCACAAACCCCGACCGCAACCCGGGCAGGTTCGACCGTTTGGAAAGCGAATGAAACACCACCACCCGGTCCGGGTCGGCGCCCATTTCCCGGGCCACCTGCAACGCCCCCACGGGCGCGGTATCACGGTAAACCTCGGAATAACACTCATCCGCGAAAACACGGAAATCGTGTTTTTCGGCCAGTGCGATCAGATCCCGCCAATATTCGCGGCTTGCGACCGCGCCCTGCGGATTGGACGGCGAACAGAGATAGGCAATGGCGGTCCGATCCAGCACATCCCGGGGCAGCGCGCCATAGTCGGGCAAAAATCCGGTGGCGCCAGTGGCCGGCACATAGACAGGTTCGGCCCCAACAGCCAGGGCGGCCACGGCATAGACCTGATAAAACGGATTGGGCACCAGAATCACCGGCGTCTTGCCATTCTTTACCTCGGGGCACAGGGCAATCGCGCTGTTGAACAGCCCCTCTCGGGTGCCGTTCAGCGCCATTACCTGAGTCGCCGCATCCAAGGCCACGCCATAACGGCGCTGCACCCACCCGGCAATCGCGCTCAGCAGTTCGGGCGCGCCATCGTTCGGGGGGTATTTGCCGAATCCGGCGGCGTGTTCGGCGATCACATCCACGACCCATGCCGGAAATTCATGACGCGGCTCGCCGATCGTCATGTGAACAGGCGTTCCGCCGGGCGTATGGACGTCCAGCAGGTTCCGCAGACGCGGAAACGCGTACTCAGGCAGGTTCGAAAACCTCTGGGGGTATTGCATCGGTGCCTCAAAATTCGGGGTCATGTCGCCCCTTTGAGGGGACGATAGCGCAGGCGCGCGCACCCGGTCCAGAAAAAGCCCCGCCATTTCCACAGTTTGGCGCGCCGGGTGTGTCTTTCAGGCCAAGGCGCGTTCGGCCGCAGCACCAAGACGCAACAAGCGATGTTCGCTCATCGGCCCGCTTTGCAGGGTGATCCCGGTCGAAGGCAGGCCCGTGGGCAGGGTCAGTGCCGCCAGCCCCATCAGATTGCCGATGCGTGTGTTGCGCAAAGTCATCAGATTGGCATTGACGAAGTAATCGGATTCGTTTTCCAGCCGGGCCAGATTTGGTGGCAGAATCGGACAGGTGGGCAACAACACCGCGTCAAAACCCGCAGTGGCAGCGGCATATGCCGCGCGGCATCGCTCGATCGTGCGCCAGGCGGCAACATAATCGGGGGCGCTGACCCTGGCGCCGCCGCGAAACCGCTCGCGCACCTGATCGTGCATCGCCTCGGGGTTGGCCTCGATCACGTCTTTCCACACACCGTATGCTTCGGGGGCGAACAACGTGCCGGACAGGGCCATCGCCTCGTCCACTTCGGGAATCGTGCATCGCGTCACAATGGCGCCGGCACCCTGCAACCGTTCAACCGCGCTCTGAAATCCCGCCGCCACTTCGGGCGCCAGATCATCCATGGCGATTGTCTCAAGCACCATGAAACGGGCACCGGCAAGGTCGGCGCCGGTCAGGTCAGGCGCCGCGCCACCCTCCAGCGCGGCCAGCATAAGCGCCGCATCCTCAACCGAGCGGCACAGGGGGCCGATCGTGTCGAATCTGGGGCAAAGCGGCACGACACCTTCCACCGGCACCCGGCCGAGGGTGGTTTTCAACCCCACCAGATCGTTCCAGACCGCCGGCGCGCGCACCGACCCGCCCGTATCCGACCCGATACCACAGGCCGCCAGCCCGAACGCCACGCTGGTTGCCGCCCCCGAGGACGAGCCGCCCGACACCGCCCCATGATCGTTGATGCAGGGGGGCGATGCGGTGACCGGGTTCATGCCAAGCCCCGAAAACGCCAGTTCGGTCATATGCGTTTTGCCCAAACAGACCAACCCGGCAGCCCCGGCGTTGCGCAACACCTGCGCATCACGCACCGGCACCCGCCCTCGCAACAGGGCCGATCCTGCCTCGGTGGCAACGCCAGCGGTATCAAACAGGTCTTTCCACGAAATCGGAACACCATCCAGCAGCGACAGGCGCCGTCCCGCCTGCGCGCGATCGCGGGCGGCGCGGGCCTCACTTCGCGCGCGGTCGGGGGTGGTGCGGGCATAAATGCGCGGGGTGAACTGATGGGTTTCGATGGCTGCAAGATACGCGTCGCACAGCGCCAGCGGGTCAATCTGCCCCGCCCCGATCCCACGCCCCAAATCACCCGCCGTCATGTTCAGCCAATCAGCCATCACCTGCCCCCTTGTTTGTCGCGACGACGCTAGCGGCAGTCGGGCGCATGGACAATGGCCGCCGTCTGCTCCATTTCTTTGGGCATGAATACCGACACCCATATCGTGATCGCAGGCGGCGGTTTGAACGGCGCAACACTGGCCCTGGCTTTGGCCAGTGGCGGGTTCAGTGTAACGCTTATCGACGGCAAACCGCGCGAAACCCGTGCCGATCCGGCATTTGACGGGCGCAGTTATGCCCTTGCCCATTCGTCCTGCGCAATGCTGCGCGCGCTGGGGCTGTGGGACGGGCTGCGCGAGGTTGCCCAGCCGATTCTGGACATCAAGGTCAGTGACGGACGCGCGGGCGAAGGACCATCGCCTTTTGTGTTGGAATTCGATCACAGTGAAATCGAGGAAGGCCCCATGGGCCATATGGTTGAGGATCGCCACCTGCGTCCGCGCCTTCTCGACGCACTTGATGCGACGCCGGGAATCACCGCGATTTCCGGGCGCAGCGTCACGGCCCAGATGGTTGACCCCACCGGCGTGACTGTCACCCTTGACGATCACAGCACAATCAACGCCGGGCTGTTGATCGGCTGTGACGGGCGCACCAGCGGCACCGCCCGGCGCGCCGGCATTCGCCACACGGGCTGGAGCTATGGGCAGACCGCGCTGGTTGCGGCCATCGCCCACGAACACCCGCACAACGGTGTGGCGCATCAACTTTTCATGCCCGAAGGGCCGCTGGCGATTCTTCCCCTGTCCGGAAACCGCAGCTCCATCGTCTGGACAGAGCGTGACGCCACCGCAGGCCGCATCAACGCCCTGCCACCCGAAGAATACCTTGCCGTGCTGCGCCCCCGGTTTGGGGGTTTTCTGGGCGACATTGCGCTGGCGGGCGCGCGGTTCACCTATCCCCTGTCCCTGTCCCTTGCCCAGTCGATGATCGCGCCACGCCTGGCCCTGTGCGGTGATGCCGCCCATGGGATGCACCCCATCGCCGGACAGGGTTTGAACGCCGGGCTGAAAGACATCGCCGCCCTCGCACAGGTGCTGGCCGAGGCAAAACGGCGCGGCGAAGATATCGGGCGGACCGATGTATTAGAGCGATATCAGCAATGGCGCCGGTTCGATATCGCGTCTATGGCCCTGGCCACAGACACATTCAACCGGCTGTTTTCCAACGACAACCCGCTGCTGCGCGCCGCCCGTGATCTGGGCCTTGGCACCGTCAACGCCCTGCCCCACCTGCGCCGTCGCTTTATCCGCGAGGCGGCGGGCCTGACCGGTGACCGACCCAATCTGTTGCAGGGCCGGCCACTTTAGGCCGCACAAACAAAAAGGCGCGCCCCGCTTGGGACGCGCCTTTGAATGTCACTCAGACAAAGATCACTCAGCCGGAACACCGTCTTTGCGGCGATGTTTGATCGGCGCCCAGATCCGCTTGTTGGTCAGGTACAAAAGCACGGACAGGATCACCAGCATCAGAACCCCGACAAACCCGGCCTGCTTGCGCGCCATCATCTTTGGCTCGGCCGTCCACATCAGGAATGCGGCCACATCTTCGGCCATGTGGTGCATGTCGGCCGGATGGCCATCGGCATAGGTCACCGCATCATCATACAGCGGCGGCGTCATGCCGATCCAACCACCGGGAAATGCGGTGTTTTCATAAAGGACCGTTCCCGCCTGTTCCTTTTCTTCGCCGGTGAAGGACGTCAGGATATTGACGATATATTCCGGCCCGCCGATCCCTTTGACGAACTGGTTGATCCCGGAACCATATGGCCCGTGGAACCCGGCGCGGGCCTTGGCCATCAACGACAGGTCCGGCGCGTTTGCCATGCCCGACTTGGGGAAATGGTCAACGGGTTTGGCCGGGCGATAATCGCCCGCACCATCGCTCAGTTCGGGGTCGAACACGTCGATATTGGCGGCATAGGCAGCCACCTGATTTTCCGGCAGGTGCGGGCCGCCCTCATCCCCGAGCGAGCGGAACGGCACGAATTCCAATCCATGACACGCCGAACAGATTTCGGTATAGACCTGCAACCCGCGCTGAAGCTGGTTCTGATCGTATTTGCCGAACGGGCCTTCGAAGGAAAAGTCCACATCGTGGATATGGGGCTCTTCCCCGGCGGCAAAAGCCGCCCCCGAGGACAGGCCAAACGCCAGAGTTACGGCAATGGTAAGCTGCTTGAGCATCTCGATGCTGTCCTTTCTCACTCGGCCGGGGCGGCAGAGGCTTTGCTATCCCCGGCCTCCGGTGCGTAGTGCGCATTGAAATCGTCTTCGATGGTTGCGGGTTGCGACCGCGGCTTTTCGATCACACCCAAAAGCGGCAGGATGATCAGGAAGTAAGCGAACCAATAGGCCGCCGCAATCAGCGAGATCGAAGCATATGGCTCTTCCGGGGGCATGGACCCACACCACATCAGCACCATGAAATCGAGGGCCAGCAGCGCAAACCACCATTTGAACATCGGGCGATACCGGCCCGACCGCACCGAAGAGGTATCAAGCCAGGGTGCCAGCGCCATCACGAAAATCGCACCGAACATTGCCAGCACGCCAAAGAACTTGGCGTCGACGATCCCACCGGTCAGGAACGAGGCAAGCTGTACCGCCCAGACATCCGCCGTGAAGGCGCGCAGGATGGCGTAGAACGGCAGGTAATACCATTCGGGCACAATATGCGCAGGCGTCGCGAGGGCGTTCGCCTCGATATAGTTGTCGGGGTGACCCAGATAATTGGGCATGAAGCCCACAATCGCAAAATACACCGCCAGAACCACGGCCAATGCGAAAAGATCTTTCAGCACAAAATAGGGCCAGAACGGAAGCGTGTCTTTCTCGGCTTCGGCTTTTGACCCGCGCCGCACCTCAACCCCGGTGGGGTTGTTGTTGCCCGTCGTGTGGAACGCCCAGATATGGACGGCCACCAGGCCGACAATCACAAACGGCAGCAGATAATGCAGCGAAAAGAACCGCGTCAGCGTGGCATTGTCCACGGCAGGCCCGCCAAGCAGCCATTGTTGCAGTGATTCGCCAATGAACGGGATGGCACCAAACAGCCCGGTGATCACCGTCGCGCCCCAGAATGACATCTGCCCCCAGGGCAACACATAGCCAAGGAAACCGGTGGCCATCATCAGCAGATAAATCAGCATCCCGATGATCCAGGTCACCTCACGCGGTTCCTTGTAGGAACCATAGTAAAGACCCCGGAAAATATGCAGATACACCGCAACAAAGAACAGCGATGCACCATTGGCGTGCATGTAGCGCAGCATGAAACCGCCATTCACATCGCGCATGATATGTTCGACGCTTGCGAACGCCAGTGTGGTGTCAGGGGTATAATGCATCACCAGAACAATGCCGGTAACAATTTGCAGCACCAGACAGAACGTCAGGACGATGCCCCAGATCCACATCCAGTTCAGGTTCTTCGGGGTGGGGATCATGATCGTGTCGTAAAGAAGCGCGACAACCGGCAGGCGACGGTGAAGCCACTTTTCGCCGCCGGTTTTCGGCTCGTAATGGTCGTGCGGGATTCCAGCCATTTTATGCTCCGTTATCCGAGGACAAGTGTGGATTCGTCGTCGAACCGTGCGACGGGAACCTTGAGGTTCTTGGGGGCCGGGCCCTTGCGGATACGTCCGGCGGTATCATAGTGCGAACCGTGGCAGGGGCAGAACCAGCCATCGAAATCACCCGCTTCGCCCAGAGGCACACAGCCAAGGTGCGTGCAGACGCCGATCATCACCAACCATTGACCGTCTTCCGACAGGGCGCGGTTCGCATCCGTTGCCGGCGCATCGGCGGCAAGGTTCTGATTTTCGGCAGTGGGATCGCGCAGATCGGCAAGGGGAACATCGCGCCCTTCGGTGATTTCTTTCTCGGTACGGCGGCGAATGAACACCGGCTTGCCTTGCCATTTCACCGTCAGCTGGGTGCCTGTTTCGACACCGCTTATATCCACCCGGATGCTGCTCAGGGCCTGAACATCGGCCGACGGGTTCATCTGGTTGACCAGCGGCCAGACCGCAGCCCCCGCAACGACGACACCGGCGCCACCGGTTGCATAGTACAAGAAATCGCGGCGCGTGCCTTCGGGATCATCAGCGTGGGACACGGCATTCTCCATCTTCTGGCCCGCAATGGGGCAAATACAGGACAGCCCCGCCGTTGGGCGAGGTTGTTTCTCTGCCGTTTCTTAGCGGGGAGTCATTGGCACGTCCAGCGGACAAAGCCGCACATCGTGCAATCTTGCCTCAATCAGGGTTCTCTGGCCACGCCTGACGTTCCAAGATAAGTGTCGGGGTCACCAACAACAGGATACCCACCAATGAAGGACCACCGCAATTCGCCGTTTCGTCAGGCCCGGGAAGACATGCGCCAGGCCAGGGAAATCCCGGATACGCCGCAAACCCGCGCACCCTCATATCAACTGGCCTTTGCCGATGATTCCTTCCTGTGTCGCGACGATCTGCGTCCGGTGCGCCTGCAACTGGAACTGCTCAAACCTGAATTGCTGCTGACCGAGGCCGGAATCGAATCGACAGTGGTGCTGTTCGGGGGCGCCCGCATTCCCGAACCGGCCAAAGCGGACGGTGCGCGCACGAAAACCCTGGCCGCCCTGTCGCGTTATTACTCCGAGGCCCGCGAATTCGCCCGGCTGATGACCCTGCGGTCGATGGAATCCGGCGGCCATGACGATGTGATCGTCACCGGCGGCGGGCCGGGCGTGATGGAGGCCGGCAATCGCGGTGCCATGGATGCCGGGGGGCAATCGATCGGGCTGAACATCGTTCTGCCCCACGAACAGGCGCCGAACGAATATGTCACACCGGGCCTGTGTTTCAACTTTCATTATTTTGCGATTCGCAAGATGCACTTCCTTATGCGGGCGCGGGCGGTTTGTATCTTTCCCGGAGGGTTTGGCACCCTGGATGAAATGTTCGAGGCCCTGACCCTTATTCAAACGGGCCGCATGGAGCGTGTGCCGTTCCTGTTGTTCGGGCGCGCCTTTTGGGAAGGGATCATCAACTGGGATGCCCTGTCCGAAGCGGGCACGATTTCGCAAGACGATCTCAACCTGTTCCGCTTTGTCGAAACCGCAGCCGACGCAATCGAGGCAATCGACAGTTGGGACGGCGCCGGTACGAAACGGCAGGAAATCCCCGGGCGCTGATCTGCGAATTCATGTGCAAGGTGCCGCGTCGGGCAACTGGCGCTGCACCTGAAACGTATTGGAATGACCCGGAAAGGGGGTTCCGAACCTGCGGGCCAGCGCCAGATGACTATACCCAAGATCCGATCCCTTGCACAACCGCGCACCGGTCTCTGCCATGCAAAGCACAAGCCCACCCCCGGCCGGACGCAGGGTATATCCCTTGCGGGCGAGACCGATTTGCAAATCTTTCCAGGTTGGTGAAAAGGCAAATTCGTCAGCGAGAAGCGACCGCAAGGGAGCGACGAGCGCCTCATCGGTCCTGTCGTCCCTCTTCGCACTCCTGCGGCGCCGCAAATCCCGCACGACAGCATTGCGCACGATCTGCCCCACACTCACATCCTCGGACAACGCAATCTTGCGCAGCGTCTGCACCATCTCGTCCGGCATTTTAAGAACCACATCCATGGTCCTATCACACCGCAGTTTGGTTAAAAAAACCTAAAGCTTGGCCGCTTCCCTGCGTACGCCCTTACGCACCCGCTCGCTTTCACTTTTCAACTGGCCACAGGCCGCCATGATATCTTCCCCCCGGGGCTTGCGGACCGGCGAAGCATAGCCTGCGTTAAAGATAATCTCGGAAAACGCCCGTATCCGGTTGTTGCTTGACCGCTGATAGGGCGCGCCAGGCCATTCGTTGAACGGGATAAGATTGATCTTGGCCGGAATTCCCCGGATCAGTTCGATCAGACGATATGCATCCTCGTCACTGTCATTCACATCCTTCAGCATCACATACTCAAACGTGATCCGCTCGGAATTGCTTACCTTGGGATAGCTGCGCAAGGCCCCCAGTAATTCGGCGATGTTCCATTTCTTGTTGATCGGCACCAGCCGGTCACGCACCTCGTCCGTGGTCGCGTGAAACGACACTGCCAAAAGGCACCCGATTTCTTCGGCGGTGCGCGCAATCTCAGGTACAACACCCGAGGTTGACAGGGTAATCCGCCGCCGCGACAGGGAAATTCCCTCGGGGTCCATGGCAATTTTCATCGCATCGCGCACCGACTCGAAATTATAAAGCGGCTCGCCCATTCCCATCAGCACGATGTTGGACAACAGCCGCGTTTCATCGTTCGGCCCGCCCGTTTCCGGCCATTCACCCAGATCGTCACGTGCCAGCATCACCTGCCCGATGATTTCGCCTGCCGTCAGATTCCGCACCAGCCGCTGGGTGCCCGTGTGGCAAAACGAACAGGTCAGAGTGCAGCCCACCTGCGAAGAGATACACAGGGTGCCGCGATGTTCTTCGGGGATATAGACGGTTTCAACCTCATGCCCCCCAGCGATCCGCACCAGATATTTGCGCGTCCCATCGGCACTTACATGCCGTTCGACCACCTCGGGAATCTCGATCACAAAGGTTTCGGCCAAAAGCGTGCGATAGGCCTTGGCCAGGTTGGTCATCGCGGCAAAATCGCGCACGCCCTTTTCATAGATCCACTGCCAGATCTGGCCGGTGCGCATTTTCGCCTGTTTCTCGGGCGTTCCTGCCGCGATCAGCGCATCGCGCATTCCGTCGCGCGTCAACCCCACAAGGTTAAGCGGTCCGCCCTCGGGCAGTTTGCGCGGAAGGGTCAAAAGATCCTGCGTAATGGGCGCGGGGGCGGGCATGGCAAACACTCCGAGGGTTGAATGTCCTGCCTATATGGGATTCGCGCGTGAAATACAAAGCACAGCCTGCACTGACGCGGCGATCATTCACGGCGCGACAGGGCAGCGGGCGGCGTATTGTCTTCCACGCAGCCATGACGCGCGACTCCGATCAGAAAAATCAACACTGCGGCGACCAACGGAATGACCATCGGACCGGCCAGGGTGATGGCACAATCGGGGAGAACCGCCAGCACCTCGAATAGATCACGGGCCTGGCCCATATGACAGCTTTGCAGGATCATCGTCAGGCCCCCACCCGCCGCGCCCGGGCGCGGTTTCCAATGTCACGCAGGCTTGCCCCGTCGTCTTTCCGTGCCGATTGCGCGGCACTTGGCCCATGCAGCATCCGATGCACCAACATCTGCAAACACATCACCCCCACACCAAGTGCCACCAATGCCATAATCCCGCCCAGCGGTGTGATGTTCAGGCTCAGGCATGCCCCCGCGGGCACGCCCATGAACAGGGCGTGAAACAAGCCGACGATTTCGGGGCAGGTGACAACGGCAAAGGGATCAGGAGGCATGGGAATCCGGTATGGGTAAACGCACACCCACCCAACCCGGTGATCCTGACCTCAGTATGGCGAATCGCGCCTTTGTGTCGCCGCAAAGTGTCCCGCCAGGCAGCGGGCCGCCAATCAGTTGGCGCAGCGCTTGGATGCTTCGTCCATCGCCGCAGTGAAACCAAACAGCGAAAACGTATCTTCGGTCTTGGTGCCGCGTGATGAACGGGCGGTCAGCACCGCCTCGGAGCCGCGTTTCAGAGCGGCTACGATCTTGGCATCCTCGGCATCCGAGGCCGGCCAGGCCCATTCGCCATCGACGAACAGCTCAAACTTGGTGCCGCCGACATCCATGCTGACAGTCGATCCCGGCGCAAAGGGATAACCACCGGTAAACGATACCTCGGCCTTTGCGCCCGATCCGGGGCGGAAACTGACAAACATCAGGATATCACCCCGACGCACGGCAACAACGCGCCCATCTTTCGAATTGACGGTCTGTTTGGGGCTGGACACGCTCCAGCATTCCTTGGGATCGTTTTCGACGAACACGGCCCAAGCGGTTTCAACGGCAACCCGGTTGGTGGATTCGGCCTGCGCAAATGCGCCCGTCGCCCCCACCGCAAGCGCCATGGTCACACCGATACGCACGAAGAATGAATTCATATCAATCACAGCCTCCAGCTGCCTCTGCCTCTCGGGAGCGCGCACACGGCCCATCTGGGCAGGCCTTGAACAGCGCGGTTTCCTTTTTGTCTCTGCGGTGCGACTTTAACGGCAAAAGCACAGCCAATAAAACCCCCTGCGGCGGAAAATCGCTTAACCGTGAAAGGAAGACGAACCCCATGACAACTGCTGAAACGATGGTCGAGGTCTGGCGCGGCGGATTGCTGGAATCTGCCCATACCGGGCATGGTGTGATCTGCGATGGCACGGGCCAGATTGTGCAGGCCTGGGGGGATCCGGACACGGTGATCTTTCCGCGCTCGTCGTGCAAGATGCTTCAGGCCCTGCCTTTGGTGGAAAGCGGCGCCGCCCGGGCGGCCGGCCTGTCTCAGCGACAGCTTGCCCTGTCTTGTGCGTCACATCAGGGCGCACCGATCCATGTTGAGGCCGTCAACGCCTGGCTGCGCGATATGGGAATGGGGGATGACAATCTGCGCTGTGGTCCCGAACCGTCGCGCGATACCGAGCTGAAGCTGGCCATGATCCGCGCCCATGAAGAACCCTGTCAGGTTCATAACAATTGTTCCGGCAAGCACGCCGGTTTTCTGACCCTGACCCGGCACCTCAAGGCCGGGCCGGACTATGTGGATATCGCCCATCCGGTGCAAAAGGCAGCGCGCGCCGCGTTTGAAGAGGTGACAGGCGTGGACAGCCCCGGATACGGGATTGACGGCTGTTCTGCGCCCAATTTCGCCACGACAGTGCAGGGGCTGGCCCATGCCATGGCCCGCTTTGCCAGTGCCCGTGATGGCCAGGGGACACGACAAGCCGCCATGGCGCAGCTGCGCGAGGCGATGGCCGCCCACCCCGAACTGGTGGCTGGTGAAGGGCGCGCCTGCACCGAACTGATGCGCGCCATGGGCGGTGGGATTGCGATAAAGACAGGCGCCGAGGCGGTGTTTGTCGCCATGTTGCCCGATCAAGGGCTGGGCGTGGCAATCAAGATCGTCGATGGCGCAACCCGGGCGTCGGAATGTGCCATCGCGGCGATTCTTGTGGCGCTTGGGGTGCTTGACCCGGCCCATCCGGCCACGGTCAGGCGATTGGGCGCGCCGCTGTTGAACCGGGCCGGGGTGCAGGTTGGATCGGTGGAAAAGGCGCGCGGCTTTTGCGAGGGGCGCATTGGGTAGGCGTTTTTTGAGTATTTTTATCAGTAAAAAGCGGGGGTGATGAATTCATCCCTGCTGTAGCCCTGAAGAAACAGCAGTGCGCTGAGGTCGCCGTGGTTGATCCTGAGGCTGGCCTTGGCGGCGACGGCGGGTTTGGCGTGCAGGGCGACCCCGGCCCCGGCGGCGCGGATCATCGCCAGATCGTTGGCGCCGTCGCCCACCGCCATGGCATCGGCGGGGGTGATGCCCCGTTTGCCGCAAATGCCGTGCAGCGCGTCAAGCTTGGCCTGCTGGCCCAGGATCGGCTGGCCCACCTCGCCGGTCAGCCTGTCGCCACTGGAAATCAGGGTATTGGCGCGGTGTTCGTCAAAGCCAAGCCGCGCGGCGATGCGGGTGGTGAACTGGGTAAACCCGCCTGACACAAGGGCGGCGTAGGCGCCGTTGGCTTTCATTGTGGCCAACAATTCCGGCCCGCCGGGGGTAAGGGTGATACGGGTGGTCAGCACCTCGTCGATCACGGTCACCGGCAGATCGGCAAGCAAGGCAACCCGTTCGTGCAGGGCCGCTTCAAAATCCAACTCACCGTTCATGGCGCGGGCGGTGATACCCGCCACATGGGCGCCCACCCCGGCGCAATCGGCCAGTTCGTCGATACATTCCTGCCCGATCATCGTGCTGTCCATATCCGCGATCAGCAGCTTTTTGCGCCGGTTTTCAAGCGGTTGAAACGCAAGATCCACACCCTGTGCCTGCAACGTCGCCCAGACCTCGGGCAGGTTTTCAGGCCGCTGCGCCAGCGCGAATTCCGCCGCCTCGTCCGCCGCCAGCCATTGCACATCCCCGCCGCCCCATGCGTTGCGCAGGGCATCTGTCAAAGCCGGGTCAAGCCCCGGGTGCGCGGGATTGGTCAGCAGGGTAACGACATACATGGCAGGTTCCTTGGCGTGGTCTATGGCGCGTTAAAACCACGGCGCCCCCCGGATGCAAAGCCCTTATCGCGGCAGGGGATTGGTGGCCTTGGCATAGGGTTTCCAATCCGTGATCTCGGGGTAATGGGCGCGCCGCCATTGCCGTACTTTGGGGTTCATCCGGCGGCGCCACAGGGGCGGCGCCATGGCCAGCATCGTCATCAACGGATAGCCGACGGGCAATTGCGGCGCTTCGGTTTCGTCATAGGTTTGCAACAGGGGGAACCGGCGGTCGGGTTTATAATGGTGATCGGAATGGCGTTGCAGATTGATCAACAGCCAGTTTGACCCGGTATGAGAGGCATTCCAGGAATGATGCGGTTTGACGTGCTCATAACGCCCCCCGCCCAGATGTTTGCGCGTCAACCCGTAGTGTTCGACGTAATTCACCAGTTCCAACTGCCACACCGCAATCCAGCTTGACCAGAGCAACAGGGCCAGCCCCGCCCAACCGCCCAGTACCAGCGCCAGTGCGACACAACCGGCCTGCAACGCCCAATAGCGCCAGAACGGGTTTGAACGATGCCAGCGCGACAGGCCCTTGCGCGCCAGCATCGCCGCTTCGGCCCTGAAGGACGAGCGCAGACATTGGTGCAGCACCCGGAGAAAGAACCGGTGGAACCCTTCGTTATAGCGCGCCGTCACCGGATCGCGCGGGGTGCCAACATAGCGGTGATGCACCAACAGGTGTTCACTGCGGAAATGCGAATAAAACACCATGGCCAGCAACAGATCGCCCATCCAGCGTTCAAGTTTTGGTTTCTGGTGCATCAATTCATGGGCATAGGTGATGCCGATGGTGCCATTGATCACCCCGACACCGAAAAACAGCACGATCTTTTCCCATGTGGCAAGGTGGCCGGTGTGGGCGACATACCAGATCAGGCCAAAGGTCATCGCGAATTGCACCGGAAACCAGATCATGGTGATCAAACGATACCAGAACAATTGCGTATCCGGTGTTTGCGGGTCGGGGTTGCGTTCATCAAGCCCGGCAAAGACATCGACGATGGAAAACAGATACCAGGTGCAGACCGGCACCAGACCAAGAGTCCAGCCCCCTTGCGACGCCCCCACAGCCAAAAGCGGAATCAGCGCAAGCGACAGCCAGAACGGCAAGGCGCGGGTCAGGCCGGAAAGGGGTTTCATGGTCATCGCGGGGGCCTTTGGCGTTGGGTTTGCGGCAGTATAACGCAGAAGTATTACCGCTCAATCACCGGGAATGCGGCCAGACGCCGCGTCGTGAACCTTGCGCATCACTGTGGGCAGGGCGGCGGGGCTGAAATCTTCGGGCGGTATGAACGTGCCGACATCGGGTTCGGCACTTTGGCTGACAGCGGCGGTGCGGACTGACAGGATCAGGTGAAAATGGGTGAAGGTGTGGCGCACCTCGACCCCGGGATCACGCCAATCGGCGGTGATCGGTGGCTGCTCCACCTCTTGTTCGCCCCAGGGTGCGCCGGGCCAGCCCAGCATCCCGCCCAACAGCCCCCGGTCCGGTCGCCGTTCCAACAGGAACGCGCCATCGGCCCGGCGCGCCACATAGGCAATACCCCGGCGCACCGGCTTGGCCTGTTTGGGCAGCTTGCGGGGCAATTGTGCCGCGATTCCGCTGGCCCGCGCGGCACAGCAGGCCATCAAGGGGCAGATCCCGCAGGCCGGGGATTTGGGCGTGCAGATCGTGGCGCCCAGATCCATCACCGCCTGTGCATAATCGCCCGGGCGGTGCGCCGGGGTCAGGCGGGCGGCGAGGGCGGTCAGTTCAGGTTTGGCGGTGGGCAGGGGTGTTTCAACGGCAAACAACCGCGCCATCACCCGCTCGACATTGCCATCGACCACGGTTTCACAGCGATCAAACGCAATCGCCGAAATCGCAGCGGCGGTATAGGGGCCGATCCCCGGCAGTTTAAGCAACTCGTCACGATTATCAGGAAACGCCCCGCCCAGCGCGACCACAGCGCGCGCGCATTTCAACAGATTGCGCGCCCGTGCGTAATATCCAAGGCCGGCCCATTCCCCCATGACATCGCCATCTTGCGCCGCTGCCAAATCCCCGACCCGGGGCCAACGGGCGGTAAAGCGGTGGAAATAGCCGCGCACAGCGGCCACCGTGGTTTGTTGCAGCATCACCTCGGACAGCCACACCCGGTAAGGGTCGGGGCGCAGGCCCGCCGCGCGATCCGCAGGCGACACCCGCCATGGCATTTCGCGCGCATGGCTATCATACCACGCCAAAAGCGCGCTGCTCAGGTCCGTTTCACGCAATCTTTATGGTCCCATTTCACTGTTACTCTTGGTATGCACCGCCACAGGCCCTAAAACCAGAGTGACCCTGCAACCGGAACCGACATGAGCCAGCCACCCCGCCCCGCGAAACGCAAGTTCAGCAAGGGGTTTCAGATGACATCCTCCTTGTTGCAGCGCCAGATCCGGGCGGTGGGCGAAAAGCGCGGCTTTGCGGTCACCCGGCTGCTGACCCATTGGGCCGA
This sequence comes from Oceaniglobus sp. K40-3, assembly GCF_055808395.1. Taxonomy (NCBI): domain Bacteria; kingdom Pseudomonadati; phylum Pseudomonadota; class Alphaproteobacteria; order Rhodobacterales; family Paracoccaceae; genus Oceaniglobus; species Oceaniglobus sp. K40-3. Next base: position 345,097 of record NZ_CM147868.1, read on the forward strand.
AATCGCCGGGCCTGATGTTTCAACGGTCTGCCGCCCGGTAAATGTCAGTTATGGGCGAGGCAATTTCGGGGCAACCCTTGTTTTGCTGACCACCGGGGCGCAGGCGCCGATGCTGGAAATGCAAAAGGAAAAAATTCGCGAAAAGGTGAATGCCTGTTATGGCTATGCCGCCATTTCCCGGGTGCGCATCACCCAGACGGCACCCACCGGATTTGCCGACGGGCAGGCCAGCTTTGACCACCGGCCAAAACCGAAACCCGCCGAACCCGACCCCGAAATCACCGCAACCGCCCAGGCGGCCGTTGCACCAATCGCCGACGACAGCCTGCGCGCCGCGCTCGAATCCCTCGGGCGCAACGTGCTGACCCAGAAAACCCGCAGATAAGGCACCTTCATGAACCGTTTTCTTCCCTCACTCCTTGCCTTCGCCCTGATCGCCGGTGGCGCATGGTATTATTCGACCACCAAAACCGACACGACCGCCATAACCTCGTTTGCGCTGGACGCCCAGGAAGCGACGGGCGAGGCCGATCTTTCCCTGGTCAAGGACATGTCGATGGGCAACCCCGATGCCAAGGTGACCGTGATCGAATATGCCTCGTTCACCTGCCCCCATTGCCGGGATTTTCACGATGGGCCACTGCAACAGATCAAGACCAATTATATCAACACCGACAAGATCAACTTTATCTATCGCGAAGTGTATTTTGATCGTTACGGCTTGTGGGCCGGGATGGTGGCGCGCTGTGGCGGGCCGCTGCGTTATTTCGGGATCAACGATCTGATCTATGCCCAGCAACGCGAATGGACCCAGGGCGAACCCGCACAGGTGGCCGACAACCTGCGCCGCATCGGCAAAACAGCAGGCCTGAGCGATGCCCAGCTTGATGCCTGCATGGCCGACGCGGACAAGGCACAGGCCATGGTCGCCACATGGGAAAAGAACGCCAAGGACGACGAAATCAACTCAACCCCGTCGTTCATCATCAACGGCACGAAATACAGCAACATGAGCTATGCCGACTTCTCGAAACTGCTCGACGAAAAATTGGCCGAATAATCCGGCCCGAAGCAGGGCAGGCGGCGCAAATCACGCGCCCCTGCCCCGCCCCGCCGGTTTCGCGCAAGTGGACCAGAGGCGCGCCCGCATATAATGTCGTGCGGGCGCCAGCCCGCTCCTTTGGATCAGGCTTCGGCCACTTTGACCAACTGCTTGCCGAAATTGCCACCCTCCAGCATCGCAAGAAACGCTTTGGGCGCAGCGTCCAACCCTTCGGCCACGGTTTCGCGGTACTTTACCCGGCCATCCGCAACCATCGGCGCGACTTCATCGAAAAACGCAGCGCTCCGGTCGGCATGATCCGCCACGATCATCCCCTGCACCCGCAGACGCTTGGTCAGAATTGCGCGCCACATGGCGGGCAGCGGCATCGCCTGATCCAGATTCTTGCCGTTGTACCAGGCGATCATCCCGATCAGCGCGATCCGCCCGCCCACAACCATCAGCGGCAGCACCGCCGACAGGGTGGCGCCCCCGACATTCTCGAAATAGATATCTACCTCTGGCGCCACGTCTTTTAACTGCGCGGCCAAATCGGGGGCGCGGTGGTCGATACAGGCGTCATATCCCAGCTCATTCACTGCATAGGCGCATTTTTCTGCCCCGCCAGCGACACCGATCACGCGCAGCCCCTTGGCTTTGGCCAATTGCCCCACAACCGATCCGACAGCCCCGGTGGCGGCCGACACGACGATGGTTTCACCCGCCTTTGCCTCGGCAATGTCGTTCAGCCCAACCCAGGCGGTCAATCCGGGCATCCCCAACACGCCCAATGCGGTCTGGATCGGCGCGCGTTTCGGATCGATCTGGCGCAGATGCGTGGCATCCACCACTGCGCCTTCGCTCCACCCGAAAGGCCCGATCACGATGTCGCCTGGCGCGAGATCCTTCGGCGTTTGAAACCGTCACCTCGCCCACGGCCTGCCCTTCCATCACCCCGCCCAACGGCACAGGTGCAGCATAGGATTTGGCGTCATCCATCCGCCCGCGCATGTACGGGTCAAGCGAAAGCCACAGCACTCGCACAGCCACCTGGCCCTTGCCCGGTGCATCCATCGCAACGGTCGTGGTTCCAAAATCCGACAGCTCGGGCGTGCCCTTGGGGCGCGCGGCCAGCGTGATCGCCTTGACGGTATCGGTCATGATTTATCCTTCTCTATGTTTACCCTCCACCTAAGGCCGCTCCGGCAACAAAAAAACCCCGCCGATCCAAAGGAAAGGCGGGGCAAGGTGAGTGCGCCGTGGCATGGCCACAGGCACTGGCGGTAACTGTTGTTCTGGTATGGGCGCGTCTCAGGTCATTTCAGCGCGGATCTGCTGGCGCAGCAGATCGATCGGCACCGTCTTGCCGTCGCGTTTGAAGTTCCAGTAAGTCCAGCCGTTGCAGGATGGCGCGCCTTCCAGCGCCGCACCCACCTGATGGATTGATCCCCGCACATCGTCGGCAATCAGCGTACCATCGGCGCGCACCTTGGCCATCTGGCCACGGTTGTTGGTCAACATTTCACCCGGGCGCAACATGCCCCGCTCGACCAACTGACCGAACGGCACCCGCGGTTCGGCACGTTTCGACCCGGTCACGCTCAGCGCTTCCTTGTCGAACTTGCGCACCCGGCTCAGGCGTTCTTCGGCAACCTTGCGATACGCCTCTTCCCGCTCCAACCCGATGAATTCACGGCCCAGCATCTTGGCCACGGCGCCGGTCGTTCCAGTGCCAAAGAACGGGTCAAGCACCACGTCGCCCGGGTTTGTCGTGCCCAGAATCACCCGATGCAGCAGGCTTTCGGGTTTTTGCGTCGGATGGGCCTTGTCGCCGTTATCATTCTTCAGGCGTTCATGGCCGGTGCAGATCGGCAGCACCCAATCGCTGCGCATCTGCACACCCTCGTTCAACTGCTTGAGCGCCTCATAGTTGAAGGTGTATTTGCTCGCCTCTTCCTTGCTTGCCCAGATCAGCGTTTCATGGGCATTGGTCAGACGCTTGCCCCGAAAATTCGGCATCGGGTTGGATTTGCGCCAGACCACATCGTTCAAAATCCAGTATCCGGCGTTCTGCATCGCTGCGCCAACCCGGAAAATATTGTGATAACTGCCGATCACCCAGATCGCACCATTGGGTTTCAGCAGCCGCCGCGCCGCTTTCAACCACGCCTCGGTGAACTGATCATAGGATGAAAATGATGCGAAATGATCCCAGGCATCATCCACCGCATCCACATGGGAATTGTCGGGACGGTACAGATCGCCCTTCAATTGAAGGTTGTAGGGGGGATCGGCAAAGATCAGGTCGACGGAATTTTCCGGCAGGGCATTCATCAGATCAATGCAATCCCCTGCAAGGATCTGATTCAGCGGCAGCTCTGCCATTTTTGCGCAGGTCTTCTGTGGCCGCACCGCGGTGCCGCTCTTGGATTTTATTGTCATGTCTGCCTCTTTATCCGGCGCCTTTGCGGCGTTCCGTGTTGTTGAGGCTAATGTGATTCAAACGCGAATCACCGTCAATTTCTTTTTGAATCAGTCGGTTAGTTAATTGTCTTGATACAAGATATTGTGGATAGGTTTGAACGAACGCCTATGGTGTGGGGTCACACCAAGATTTCTCAGCGCGGATATATGCGCAGCGGTCCCATAACCGGCGTTGGTTTCCCAACCATATCCCGGGTGCTGTTGCGCCAGCGCCACCATGCCTAAATCTCGCCTGATTTTGGCCACAATTGAGGCCGCCGCAATGCTGACAGACCGCCCGTCCCCCTTGACCACAGGTTGTGCCGGGCAGGGCATGTCACGCGGAATCATATTCCCGTCGATCAGTGCAAAATCGGCCGGCACCGGCAGGGCGTGGAGGGCGCGCACCATGGCAAGGTGGCTCGCGCGCAGGATATTGATCTCGTCGATCTCTTCCACACTGGCCACGCCGATGCCCACCTCGGCCTGCGCCACGATCAGCGCCTCCAGCCGCGCCCGGGCCTTTGCGCTCAGCTTTTTGGAATCGTTCAAGCCCGGCGGAATATGCGCCGGGTTCAGCACCACCGCCGCGGCCATCACCGGCCCGGCCCAGGGGCCACGCCCCACCTCATCGACACCCGCAATGCGGTGGTGGCCCCGCGCCAACGCGGCCTCTTCAAGGGAATAATCAGGAATTATCATGGGGGCGGACCCTAGCGAACCCGCCCCCAGAGGCAAGACCGCTTAGGCAGCGGCGCGCAGATACGCGACATAGATCGGTGCGCTCTGCCCCATTTCCTGACTGCCCAAGGTTTCCATCCGGCCAAAGAAGGTCTCGAATGAGCGATTATACCTGGCGCCCACATTCACCGGTGCCGGATCGTTGATCCGCAGCTGGCCGCCATCCATACCACACACCACCCGGATATGGGGCGACGGAACGGCAGAGGCCACCCACAGAGGGCCATGGGCGCTGAGCCGGTCCATGATCGCGCCCTGCGTGTAACACATGGGTTCATCCAACATGAAACCGTTGCGTTCAAGGATATAGCGGTCATTCGGGTCCAGCCCCGACTGCATGTTCGGCAGGTAACTGGTGCCGCCATGATTGGCGGCGATGGTAATATCGGCAATGCATTGCTGGTGCTTCCAACCAAGGATCATCGCGATGCTGGCCGCCCAGCACGACATGTTTGTTGTTTGCGGCACAAGGGGAACGTCATAGGAAATCGCCATCTTCAACCTCGTTGATCAGGGAATCGTCGGGACGCAAAAAGCAGGCGCCATGATCCTAGCACTGGCCCTTGCCCCGCCCTAGTCAGGTTTCCCCGACCCGAAACGAAAAAAGCCCGGGCACAAGGCCCGGGCAAGTCCAACAGGGAGGGATGTGCATCATGACCCGGATGCACAGGCGGGATTCTTACGCAACGAGGCGATAACCACCGCTCTCGGTTACAAGCAAACGCGCGTTAGAGGGATCTGGTTCAATTTTTTGACGCAGCCGATAGATATGGGTTTCCAGCGTGTGCGTCGTCACCCCGGCGTTGTATCCCCAGACCTCATGCAGCAGCACATCACGCGCCACCACGCCATCCGTGGCACGGTACAGAAACTTGAGAATATTCGTTTCCTTCTCGGTCAGCCGGATCTTTTTATCGACCTCGTCAATCAGCATCTTTTGCGCCGGGCGGAACGAATACGGCCCAAGCTGGAACACGGCGTCCTCGCTTTGTTCATGCTGGCGCAACTGGGCGCGGATACGCGCCAACAGCACCGGAAAGCGGAACGGTTTGGTCACATAATCATTGGCCCCCGCATCCAGCCCCAGAATTGCGTCTGCATCACTGTCATGGCCGGTCAGCATGATCGTCGGGCATTTCATCCCCTGCTTGCGCATCAGGCGGCACAATTCGCGCCCGTCCGTATCAGGCAAACCCACATCGAGAATCAACAGATCGAACAGCCCGGCCTTGATCTGGTCCAACGCCTCTTGGCCGTTGGCGGCTTCGAATACGTCGAAATCCTCGGTCATCATCAACTGTTCGGACAAAGCTTCGCGCAGATCGTCGTCATCGTCGACGAGAAGAATTTTCTTGAGACTGCTCATGGTGTCATCCTCCGTTACCCCACGCAGATGTATCCAAGTCACGCAAAGGACAAGAATTGCTGCATCATGCTCACACGTTCGTGTGCTGTGGGTGGGAAATGTTTCACTTTCCTGCGCGTCATGCCTAAACATCCGGTAAGAAAGGCGCCACATATGTCCCTTGCCCCCACCACCGCCGAACGTCTGGCCCGTGCACGGTCTGACCTGCGCACCGGTCTGCCCATCGTGCTGCGCACAGGTGACGCGGCCATGCTGATGGCCGCGCCCGAGGTTCTGAGCCCGGCCCGTTTTGCCACCCTGCTGGCCATGGGGGGCGCCGTTCTGGCCATCACCCATCGCCGGGCGCAGACCCTGAAAACCCCCACCTATGACGGTGATCTCACCCGGATCGCGGTGCCTGGGTCCATGGACCTGCCCCGCCTGCGCGCGATTATTGACCCCGCCGACGATCTGCGCAGCCCGTTGAAGGGGCCGTTTCAACCGGTGCGCGGTGGCGACACCGCCCATGCCCGCGCCGCCATTGCCCTGTTGAAATCCGCGCGGCTTTTGCCCGGCGCCCTGCTTGTGCCCCTTACCGGGGATGCCAGCGATCTGACCGGGATCGACCTGCGCGATCCCGCGCTGGATCTGATGGGGGATTCCCGGATTGCACCGGTGATTGCCGCGCGCCTGCCCATGGCCGCAGGGGCCGGGCGGTTGCACATCTTTCGCCCCGAGGATGGCGGCGATGAACATTACGCCGTCGAGATCGGCAAACCCGACCGCAGCGCGCCGGTTCTGACCCGGCTGCATTCGGCCTGTTTCACCGGTGACGTTCTCGGCTCGCTCAAATGCGATTGCGGGCCACAATTGAACGGCGCACTGGCGCAGATGGCCGAGGCAGGCGGCGGCATCCTGCTGTATCTCAACCAAGAGGGGCGCGGCATTGGGCTGACCAATAAAATGCGCGCCTATTCGCTTCAGGATCAGGGGTTTGACACGGTCGAGGCCAACCACCGCTTGGGGTTTGAGGATGACGAACGTGATTTTCGCATCGGTGCGCGGATGCTGTCGGCCCTCGGGGTCGCTCGCGTGCGCCTGCTGACCAACAACCCCCGCAAGGTAAATATGCTGGTTGAATGCGGGCTGGATGTGGTTGAACGGGTGCCCCTGCGCGCCGGACAAAACCCCCTGAACGAGGCCTATCTGCGCACCAAAGCCGCCAAATCGGGCCATCTTCTGTGACGCCCGGCGATCTGGTGCTGACCCGGCGAGGGCTGCGGTGCAGGGGGCGGCTGATTCCCTGTGCCATCGGGCGCGGCGGGTTGACCGATGACAAAAGCGAAGGCGACGGCGCCACCCCCACGGGCGTGCATCGCATCACCGGCCTGCTTTATCGTCCCGACCGGATCCCCCGCCCGGCCCCTTGGGCATGGCCCATCCGCCCCGGTGATCTGTGGTCCGATGCGCCCAACGCCCCCGATTACAACCAGATGGTGCGCGCGCCCTATGGCCACAGCCATGAAAAATTGCGCCGCGCCGATCCTCTTTATGATCTGGTGCTGCTGACCGATTGGAACTGGCCAAGGGCGACGGCACACAAAGGCTCGGCCATTTTCCTGCATCGCTGGCGCAAACCGGGCCACCCGACCGAGGGCTGCATCGCCATGGCACCGCGCCACCTGCTTTGGCTGGCGCAACACTGCCCGCCCGGCACCGGGCTGTTCATCTCAGGGTGACACACGCGCGCCGAAAATCGCCGATCCCACCCGCACATGGGTGGCGCCGAACGATACCGCCTTTTCGTAATCGCCCGACATTCCCATGGACAGCCCGTGCAGCCCGTTGCGCGCCGCCATCTTGGCCAACAGCGCAAAATGCAGGCTCGGTTCTTCCTCGGCTGGGGGAATGCACATCAGGCCCAGCAACGGCAGGTCAAGCGCCCGGCATTCAGCCACGAACCCATCCACGTCGGCGGGCAGAACCCCTGCCTTTTGCGGCTCTTCCCCGGTATTTACCTGAATGAACAGATCGGGACAGTCGCCGGTTTCCTGTGCCAACCGCGCAAGGGCCTTGGCCAGTTTGGGCCGGTCCAGCGAATGGATCACCTGAAACAGCTCCATCGCCTGGCGGGCCTTGTTGGATTGCAATGGTCCCAGAAGGTGCAAGGTGCAGTCACCGAAGCGCGCCTGCAAATCGGGCCATTTGCCTGCTGCCTCCTGCACCCGGTTTTCCCCGAACACCCGGTGGCCTTCTTCCAGAACCGCCTCGACCCGGTCCAGCGGCTGAACCTTGCTCACGGCAATCAGATCGGTTGATCCGGGGGCGCGTCCGGCGGCTGTTTCGGCGGCGCGGATGCGGGCGGTGATGTCTGACAGGCTCATGATGCGGCTCCTTGGTTTTGCCCCAGATAGGCCACAGAGCGGCACAAAAGAAAAGAGCGGGCCAAAGCCCGCTCTTTCCGTCGTCCAATTCCGTAAGGAATTAGAAGGACATCGACACACCGAAGTCAAAGCCGTCAACGTCAGCGGTGTCGTTCTTGACATAGCCGCCTTTGAGAGCAGCACCGCCACCCAGGTCATAGGACGCGCCCAGACCGTAGGCTTTCGCTCCGCCGTAGTCTTCCTGGTCTGCATAGAACACGGTCGCGGTGGTTGCACCGAAGACATAGTCCAGCGACAGAGCGTACTGGTCGCCATTGCCACCACCAGCGTAATCGATGCGGCCGTAGATACCTTTAACGGTCGCGTCGCCGAATGCAGCGGTACCACCGAGAAGGATCTGGCTGGCGCCACCGTCCACATCTTCGTAACCCAGACCAACGGTGTAATCACCCCAGGCGTACTTCACACCCAGACCATAGGTGTTGGCCGAAGCAGGCGCATCGCCAGCGCTGTTGGCGTTGTCGTCGGGCTGCGAAGCCGACACGTAGAACGACAGACCACCGGTGGTGTACTCGTACAGAGCCGAGGTGTCTTGTGCGCTGTCTTGTGCATAGTTGGTTTCGTTCAGGTCGCCCAGGCCGGTGAGGCCAACGCCGGAAACGTTACCCAGAGCGGATTCAGCACCACCATCAACGTCACCCATCGACAGTTTGCCGAAAGCGCCGGAGATGAAAACCGTACCAGCGGTCATGGCTTCGTTGCCATTGCCCGAACCGGCGTTGTCGGCGCGGATGCTACCACCGAACGACAGGCCACCATCGGTTTCACCCGAAGCGGCGAACGAGATGCGGATACGGCTGGTGAAGGCCAGATCGTCATCGAAGTTGTCGATGATACCCATGCGGGCGTCGCCACCAACGGTTACTTCTGCAGAGGCGATACCGGCCGACAGGATCAGCGCGGTGGATGCCAGGAGAACTTTTTTCATTTCGATTTCCCTCGTAATTCTCAAAAGGTTCATCTCAATCCAGGAAATCCGAAGTGAGACATGAGCCTAATTCGCGCGCACCGGCCTTGATTGCAAGCGGCCCCTTTCGCCACCCCGCAAACCGGTTTCAGATGGTGCAGCTTTGCCACAGTGTTTTCACCGCCCTGCGGCCACGCCCCACCTGTGTATAGTGTCACTGACAACCGCGCTTTTCCTCAAAAATCCTTGTGACACCACAACCGCTCGGCTACACACGGGAAAAACAAGGGGTGAGGGCACCTTATGCATATGCGCGCGATCACAAAGATGGGCTTTTCGGCGGCTCTTATACTCAGCCTTACGGCTTGTGGCGGAACTGGGTTCTTCCGCAACGATCCCAGCAAGGAAAGCGAAGCCGACAAGATCACCCGTGAATACCGCGAACGCGAGTTGCAGCAAAAGCCGAACGAGATCGACGTTCCTCGATCTGTTCACCAATGCCGACGATCCCAACACCACCATAGAGGTGAACAAATACATCTGGAACGCCGCGCAGGAAGTGTTGAACTTTATGCCGGTGCAGGCCGCTGATCCGTTCTCGGGCGTTCTGGTTTATGGCTATGGCACCCCGCCGGGCGGCGGACGCGCCTATCGCGCCACTGTATATGTACAGGATCCTGCCCTTGACGCGCGGTCGCTGAATGTGGCGCTGCAAACCCGCGGCGGCCCGGCCAGCGTGGATACGGTGCGCGCCATCGAAGACGCGATCCTGACCCGCGCCCGCCAGTTGCGCATCCGCGACAGCAAACTTTAGGCCTTCGCCAAATCTGCCACCCACTGAAACTGGCGGGGCAGGCAGATGGTTTTCAGATCGTACCGTTCCAGCACCCGCGCCCGCGCGTTACGGCCCAATCGGGCGCGCAGTTCAGGGTCGCGGCACAGCCGGTCGATCTGATCCACCATGGCGCGCGAGATCGAAGAAATCGAACAGCACGCCGGTTTCGCCGTCTTCGATCACCTCTTGCACCGGCTGAGTCGCGCTGGCCACGATCGCCGCCTCACAGGCCATCGCCTCCATCAGGCTCCAGCTCAGCACAAACGGATAAGTCAGGTAAAGATGGACGGTGGACACCCGCAGAAGTGACAGAAAGTCACTGTAAGGCAGCTTGCCCACGAAATGCACCCGCGCCCAATCGGCATCGGGAATCGCGCCGCGCACCTCGGCTGTCATCTTTTCGCGCCATGTGCCGCCCTCTTTCGGCGCGGTGCCATAGCTGACGCCATCACCGCCCACCACGATCACCCGGGCATTGGGGCGGGCGCGCAAAAGATCACCCAAACCGCGCATGAAAATATGAAACCCACGGTACGGCTCAAGGTTGCGATTGACGAAGGTAATCACCTCGTCCTCGCGGCTCAGGGTTACACCATCCAGCGTCACCTTTGCGCCCGGATCGAGGCGCGCCTGATCGGTGTCGATCCCGTCATGCACCACCGTGATCTTTTTGCGCAGGGCGGGGGTGTGTGTCGGCCTGCCAAATGGTCGGGCAAAGGGCCGCGTCCGCCTGTTCCAGTTGCAGGCGCATGGAAAGGTTGCGCATTCGCATCCGCGCCCCTTCACCAAAGGCACCCGTCAAGGCGAATTCGGGGTCAAAGCCGATGTCGGCCCCTGTTGCCTGATAATGAAATTCGCTGAACACCCCCAGTTTCGCCCTGGGCCAGACATCGGGTACGAACAATGTTTCCCCCCAGCCGGAATGCCCGATCACCAAATCGGGGCTGTATCCCTGTTCGGCCAGTTGCGCCGCCACCCGGTAAACGGTGGCCCCCCGGTGCATCGCCCCGTTCAGGTTGGTCAGCCAGGGATGATGCGCCTGCCCGCTCGGATCGTTCCACCGATAGGCAATCAACCGCACGCCTTGCCAGATCTGCGGCTTTTCCACCCGGCTGGTCAGGGCGACAACATCATGCCCGGCCGCCGCCAGGGCCGGCGCCAGATGTTTGAACTGCCCCGGAAAGTTCTGGTGCAAAAACAGGATCTTCATCGGCCCTCCGCCACGCATTCAACAACCGCGCCAAGGCTATACGACAATGCACCCGTGCGTCACGACCCAAATCCACGCCCCATTGCCCACTGGACCAATCGCACATCCCGCCATATCAAGCGAAAGTTGCTGTCCCGTGAACAAAGGCCCGATCCATGTCCCGCTACTCCGCCGCTGATATCGAACCGAAATGGCAACAGGCCTGGGAAACGGCGGGGACATTCACCGCCCAAAGGGATGACGCCAAGCCAAAGTATTACGTGCTTGAGATGTTCCCCTACCCGTCGGGCAACCTGCACATCGGCCATGTGCGCAATTACACCATGGGCGATGTGGTGGCGCGCTACAAGCTCAGCACCGGCCACGCCGTTTTGCACCCCATGGGCTGGGATGCTTTCGGCCTGCCCGCAGAAAACGCCGCGATGGAGAAAAAGATTCACCCCGGTGAATGGACGTATCAGAACATCGAAAACATGAAATCGCAGTTCGCGCGCCTTGGCCTGTCACTCGACTGGTCCCGCGAATTCGCCACCTGCGACCCTGAATATTACGGCCAGCAACAGGCGATGTTCATCGACTTCATGGAAAAGAATCTGGTCTATCGCAAGAACGCAGTGGTCAACTGGGATCCGGTGGATATGACCGTGCTGGCCAACGAACAGGTCGAAGACGGCAAGGGCTGGCGTTCGGGTGCTGTGGTCGAACGGCGCGAACTCACCCAATGGTTCTTCAAGATTTCCGACTATTCCGAAGAATTGCTCAGCGCGCTCGACACCCTCGAAAACTGGCCTGACAAGGTCAAGTTGATGCAGCGCAACTGGATCGGCAAATCGCGGGGGCTGCAATTCGCCTTCTCCCTCATCGACGGCCCGGTCGGCCATGACCGGGTCGAGGTTTACACCACCCGCCCCGACACCATGCTGGGCGCGTCATTTGTCGGCATTTCTCCCGATCACCCGCTGGCCCACCAGTTGGAAAAGGACAACGCCGATCTGGCCGCCTTCAACGCCGAATGCCGCAAAATGGGCACCGCCGAAGAAGAGATGGAAAAGGCCGAGAAAAAGGGCTTTGATACCGGCCTGCGCGTGCGCCATCCCTTTGATACCGCATGGGAATTGCCGGTCTATGTCGCCAACTTCATCCTGATGGATTACGGCACCGGCGCGATTTTCGGCTGCCCCGCCCACGATGCGCGCGACCTTGAATTTGCCCGTAAATACGACCTGCCCGTGGTCTCCACATATGCCCCTGCAACGGATGACGGCACCTCCCTGCCCGAAGACGGCGGCGCGGCCTTTGTCCCTCCCAAAACCGAGCCGGTGATCTATGTGCGCGGTTTTGCCGGAGAAACCGAGCAAACCGGCGAGGCGGCCATCGACGCCGCCATCGCCTTTTGCGAATCCAACGGCGTCGGTCATGGCGTCACCAAATACCGCCTGCGCGACTGGGGCCTGTCGCGGCAACGCTATTGGGGCGCGCCGATTCCGGTGATCCATTGTGACACCTGCGGCGTGGTGCCCGAGAAAAAGGAAAACCTGCCAATCAAGCTCCCCGAGGATGTCACCTTTGATCGCCCCGGTAACCCGCTTGATTGGCACCCCACATGGCGCGATGTGCCCTGCCCGAAATGCGGCAAACCGGCCCAGCGGGAAACCGACACGATGGATACCTTCGTGGATTCGAGCTGGTATTACGCCCGCTTCACCTCGCCTGGTGCCGCAACCCCGACCAATGCCGCCGACGCCGCCTATTGGATGAACGTCGATCAATATATCGGCGGGGTGGAACACGCGATTCTCCACCTGCTCTATTCCCGCTTTTTCGCCCGCGCCATGCACGCCTGCGGCCACCTGCCCGAATCCGCGATCGAACCGTTCAACGCGCTGTTTACCCAGGGCATGGTCACCCACGAAATCTACCTGACTCGCGACGAAAACGGCCGGCCCGTCTATCATCTGCCGCAAGACGTTAAAGACGGCACGCTGGCCGACGGCACAGCGGTGGAAATCATCCCCTCGGCCAAGATGAGCAAATCCAAGAAGAACGTCGTCGACCCGGTGACGATCATCCAGCAATACGGTGCCGACACCGCCCGCTGGTTCGTTTTGTCCGATTCGCCCCCCGAACGGGATGTGGAATGGACAGCCTCGGGCGCCGAAGCCGCTTCAAAACACCTCGCCCGGGTCTGGCGCATCGTGACCGAGGCCGCCCAAGCCCCCGAAGAGGGACCGAAAGGGACCGATGAGGCGCTGCTGCGCGAAATGCACAAGGCAATCCATGACGTGACCATGGGCATCGAATCCTTTGGCTTCAACACCTCCGTCGCCCGCCTCTATGGCTTTACCAGCGCCCTGCAAAAATCCACCGCAGGACGCGCCGCCAAAACCCAGGCCGCAAAAACTCTCGCCCAACTCATGTCCCCCATGACCCCCCATCTGGCCGAAGAACTCTGGGATCATCTGGGCGGCACCGGCCTGATCGCCAACGCCCCCTGGCCCACCGCCGATGAGAAAATGTTGATCGATGATGAAATCACCCTGCCGATCCAGATCAACGGCAAACGCCGGGCCGAAATCACCGTGCCCCGCGACATGCCCAAGGATGAGATTGAAAAACTGGCGCTGGCAAGCGATGCTGTGAAACGGGCCACGGCCGATGGTGCCGTGGTCAGGAAACTCATCGTTGTCCCGGGCCGGATCGTTAATGTCGTACTCTAGACGCAGCCTTCTTCTCGCGGCTCTCGCCGCCCTGCCCGCCTGCGGGTTCGCCCCCGCCTATGGGCCGGGGGCGCTGCGGCGGGCCTGCGCGGTGCCATCGCCATCGACGAACCAAGCGATGAAGAAGGCTACTATCTCGTGCGCCGCCTTGAAGAACGCCTCGGCACCGGCGCGGCCCCCGATTACCGCCTCTCGGCCAGCCTCGCCATCGGGCAGGATGGCCTTGGCATCACACCGGATCAGGAAACCACCCGCTACCGCGTGCGCGGCGAACTCACCTGGTCCCTGCGCCATATCGCCAGCGACAAAATCGTCGCCGATGGCCTGACCCGCAATTTCACCGGGTATTCCGCGCCGGTGTTCGACAACACCCGTGGCTCTGTCGCGGGCAACACCGTGTCCGTCATCACCGCAGAACGGGATGCGCGTGAACGGCTGATGGTGATTCTCGCTGACCAATTGGTCAGCCGCCTGATCGCCACTGCCCCCGACTGGCGCCAATGATCCTCACCGGCCCCAAGGCCCAAAGCTATCTGGCCAAACCCGATCCTGCCCGCCCCGGCCTGTTGATTTATGGCGGCGACGCCATGCGCGTGGCTCTGAAGCGGCAACAGGCAGTTGCCGCCCTGATCGGCCCCAAGGGTGACAGCGAAATGCGCCTCACCCGGCTGCCCGCAGGCGACATTCGCGGCGAACCCGCCCTGCTGATCGACGCCATCAAGGCGCAGGGGTTTTTCCCCGGTCCCCGCGTCGCCCTTGTGGAAGACGCCAACCATTTCACCGCCGACCCGCTGACCATGGCCCTCAAGGACTGGCGCGATGGTGACGCGGCAATCATCGTCACTGCCGGCGATCTGAAAAAACCAGCCCCCTGCGCAAATTGTTCGAAAAACACCCCAGCGCCGTGACCATTGCGATCTATGACAATCCGCCCACGGCGCAGGAAATCGACAGCGAACTCGCCAATGCCGGATTGAACCAGATCGAGCCGGGGGCGAAAACCGCGCTTGCCACCCTTGCCCAATCCATCGGCCCCGGCGATTTTCGCCAGACCCTGCAAAAGATCGCGCTTTATAAACGGGGCGATGCCACGCCCCTCATCGCCGCCGATGTCGCCGCCTGTGCCCCGGTGTCAACCGAGGCACAGCTTGACGACATGATGGATATCGTCGCCACCGGCCAATCCGGGCGCATTGGTCCGATGATGTCGCGCCTGCAAAGTCAGGGCGTGAACGCCGTCACCCTGTGCATCGGCACCCTGCGCCACTTTCGCACCCTGCACAGCCTGTCCGTTGGGGCGCGCGTCTTTCACCCGCGCAGTCAGGCCCTTCAGGGGCAGGCGCGCACCTGGGGGGTGAACCGGCTGGAACAGGCGCTGAAACTGCTTACCGACACCGATCTTGCCCTGCGCTCATCCGCCAAGGCGCCGCAAATGGCGGTGATTGAACGCACATTGATTCGCCTTGCCATGATGGGAAAGCGCTGATCGGAAGCGTCAGAAACCGCACGTTTTCCGGGCAAAGGCGCGATCACGCAGCTTTCGCAAAACAACCCAGATCAAGAGGCCGCCGCACCCCCAAAGGCAGTGCGGCACCTGTCTTTTTATACCGCGAACCGCAAGGGCCGGATCGCGCGAAACTTGCCCGTGGCCTGCAATTTGTCCAGCACCGGCTGGGGCGGCTGATCGTCGAGATAGAGCAATGCGATGGCATCATTCCCCTTGTCGGACCGGCCCAGGGTAAAGTTGGCGATGTTCACGCCGTTTTCGCCCAGAGTCTGGCCCAGCGCGCCAATGATGCCCGGGACATCCTCGTTGGTGGTGTACAACATATGCGCCCCGATTTCGGCGTCGATGGTGATGCCCTTGATCTGGATGAACCGGGGTTTGCCATCCGAAAACACCGTGCCTGCAATGCTGCGTTCGCGGGTGTCGGTTACCACGGTCAGCTTGATATAGCCGTCAAATGTGCCGGTCTTGTCCTGGGTTGTCGTGGTCATATCCACGCCACGTTCCTTGGCGATCACGGGTGCCGACACCATGTTCACGTCCGGGTTCGTCGCCTGCATGATCCCGGCCATGACCGTGGCGTTCAGCGCGGCGGTGTTCATTTCGGCCGCCTTGCCGTTGTACAGAACATTCACCGCCTTGATCGGTTCGTCCGTCATCTGGCCCACGAATGCGCCCAGATGCCCGGCCAGTTTCAACCACGGCCCCATCACGGCCGCTTCTTCCGCCGTGACCGATGGCATGTTCAACGCATTGGTAACGGCCCCACTCAGCAGGTAATCCGACATCTGTTCTGCCACCTGCAACGCCACATTTTCCTGTGCCTCCGTGGTGGCCGCGCCAAGGTGCGGGGTTACAACTACATTGGGCAGGTTAAAGAGTGGTGAATTCGTTGCGGGTTCTTCGGCGAATACATCAAACGCCGCCCCGGCCACCCGGCCATCTTTCAACGCTTCGGCCAGTGCCGCCTCGTCCACCAACCCGCCGCGCGCACAGTTCACGATCCGCACGCCGGGTTTCAGCTTGGCAATCGCTTCGGCGCTCAGGATATTGCGGGTCTTGTCGGTCAGCGGCACATGGAACGTGATGAAATCGGATTTCGCCAGCAGTTCATCCAGCTCAACCTTGCGCACGCCCAGTTCCACCGCGCGTTCTTCCGACAGGAAGGGATCATAGGCGATCACCTTCATTTTCAGGCCCAGCGCCCGGTCAATCACGATGGAGCCGATATTCCCGGCGCCCACCACGCCCAGGGTCTTGGCGGTCAGTTCGACCCCCATGAACCGCGATTTTTCCCACTTTCCGGCATGGGTGCTGGCATTCGCCTCGGGGATCTGGCGCGCCACCGCCATCATCAGCGAAATCGCATGTTCGGCGGTGGTGATCGAATTGCCGAACGGCGTGTTCATCACGATCACGCCCTTTTTCGACGCCGCCGGAATTTCAACATTGTCCACACCGATCCCGGCGCGCCCGATCACCTTGAGGTTGGTCGCCGCGTCCAGAATCTTCGCCGTCACCTTGGTGGCCGACCGGATGGCCAGCCCATCGTAATCGCCGATCACCGACAGCAGTTTTTCCTTATCCTTCCCGATTGTCGGGTCGAACGTCACATCAATGCCGCGATCACGAAAGATCTGCACGGCGGTTTCCGACAGTTTGTCAGACACAAGTACCTTGGGGGCCATCTATGGCACTCCTTACGTAAAAATTCGGTTAATCAGAGGGATCAGGCGGCCAATTCGGCGTGATAGGCCCATTCGACCCATGGCATCAGGGCGGCAACATCCGATGTTTCCACCGTTCCGCCGCACCAGATGCGCAACCCCGGAGGTGCATCTCGATACCCGCCAATGTCCAGCGCCACGCCTTCGGCCTCCAACCGCTTTGCCACGGCCTTGGCAAAGGCGGCGCCATCGGCGATGTCGGAATTGGTGAATTTCAGGCACACCGATGTGTTTGACCGCGTCGCCGGATCAACCGCCAGAAAATCAATCCAATCCTGCGCCGCAACGAAATCGGCCACCGCCTTGGCATTGGCATCGGCCCGGGCGATCAGCCCCGAAAGCCCGCCGACCGACCGTGCCCAATCCAGCGCCTGAAGATAATCCTCGACACAGAGCATCGACGGCGTGTTGATGGTTTCGCCCTTGAAAACACCTTCAATCAGCTTGCCACCCTTGGTCAGGCGGAAAATCTTGGGCAAGGGCCAGGCGGGGCTGTAATTTTCCAGCCGTTCAACGGCGCGCGGTGACAGGATCAGCATCCCATGGGCGGCCTCACCGCCCAGCACCTTTTGCCAGGAGAACGTCGTCACATCCAGCTTGTCCCAAGGCAGATCCATGGCAAAGGCGGCGGACGTTGCATCACACAGGGTCAGCCCCTTGCGATCTGGTGCAATCGCATCGCCATTGGCCATGCGCACACCAGATGTGGTGCCGTTCCAGGTGAAACACACATCATTGTCATAATTCAGCGTGGCCATATCCACGATCTGGCCATAGTCGGCCTCATGCACCGTCGCGTCGATCTTTAGCTGTTTGACAACATCCGTCACCCATCCCGATCCGAAACTTTCCCAAGCGACCATTTGCGCGGGCCGTTCGCCCAGCAGGTTCCACATGGCCATTTCAAACGCGCCAGTGTCCGAGGCGGGGACAATCGCGATGCGGTAATCGGCAGGCACGCCCAGAATGTCGCGGGTTTCCTCGATGGCGGCCAGCAGTTTGGCCTTGCCAACAGCGGCGCGGTGCGACCGGCCCAAGGGGGCGTCGGCCAGGCGTTCCAGCGAAAAGACGGGGGTTTGGCACAGGGGCCGGACGAAAAACGCGGATTGACCGGCCGCGTGGCCGGAGCATCAAAAGCCATTGATGGTATCCTCACAGATAAATGCGCCGCGTTGGGGCGGCGTGTCCCACCGCCGCAGATACGCCCAACCCAATGATCCGGCAAGCGCAAAATCGCACCAATCCGGCCCACCCCGATTTCGCAGTGCGCCTATCGGAAACACGGCACCAATTCGGGAAACACGCTCAGATCATCGCCTTGATCGCGGAAATATGGGCCGGGTCGGCCCCTGCCGCATCTTTGGCCAGCTCCAACGCCCGGGTCAGCGGATCGTCACAAATCTCGTCGATCAGCCCAAACATCAACGCCTGATCCGCCGAAAACCGGACCCCGCCCATCAGCAAAAGCCGGGTGCGCGCAGGCCCGATCAGTGCCTTCAGGCGCACAGGGTCAGAGGGTTGCGGTAAAAACCCCAGTTTCATCACCGGATAGAAAAACCGCGCCCCCGGCACCGCCAGCCGCAGATCACAGGCCAGCGCCATGCCAAACGCGCCCCCCGCCATGGTGCCGTTCAGGGCCGCGATACTCAGGCCCTGAAATCCGGCAATGGCGCCTGACAATCGCTCCCACAAGGGTGAGGTGGCCAGCCCGGCCCGTGCCGCCGCAAGATCAGCCCCGGCGGAAAACACCTTTCCGGCACCGGTCAAAACCAACACATGGGCGTCGGCATGCTCCGTCACCTGCGCGATCAGGGTTTCCAGCATCGCCGGGGTCAGGGCATTTGCCTTGTCCGGGCGGTTCAGGGTCAGGGTCACCACGCCGCCATCACGGTGGCAGTCGATCAATCGATCAACCCCACGGCACGGCGGATATCCTCATCGCGCAGGGAAATTTCGCCGCCCAGATAATCGTCACCGCCCGGCCCGCACATCCACAACAGGCATTTCGCGGGCCAATCCGCCGGGATGTGAACGGACCAATCCAACTGGCTTACCGGGTTGATACCGCTTGTCTTTATCTCGCGCTGCATCTGCGTGGCCACGGTGCCGGGCGACAGCCCGATGGCGCGAATGCCCTTGTTGCGCGCCTCGAGGTCCGCACAACGGGTCAGCATCGCCGCCCCCGCCTTTGAGGCGTTATAGGCCGACCATGCCTCGGTCGGGTTATGGGCCGCGCCGGAACTGATGGTCAGAATGGTGCCGCCCCCCGCCTTCATCATCACCGGCATTGCGGCCCGCATGCCGTGGAATACCCCCTTGAGGTTGATGTCGATCGCCTGCCCCCAGGATTCGGGGTCGGCATTGGCCAGATGGGAAATCGGGTCAATCACACCGGCGTTATTGATCATCACGTCCAGGCCGCCAAAAGTGCGCACACAGGCATCGACCGCCGCCGCCACTTCCCAGTACCGCGACACATCGCAAGGGATGGCCAGCGCCCGGTCGGGGCCCAGTTCACCCGCCAGATCCGCCACCGCCTCGGCACTGCGGGCGGCAAGGGCAACTTTGGCACCTGCCTTTGCGAACTCCCGCGCGGCCGCGGCACCAATCCCCCGGCTGGCACCCGTGATCAGAACGGTTTTGCCTGTCATATCCATTGTATCGCTCCTGTTATCGCGGACAGGGAAACCCGGCAGCGCCCCGATGTCAAAGCCAAAGGAAATCGGCGCCAACCCGCCGCGACCCAATGTCATGCCACCTTGACCTCGGCGCCGCGCCGAACCACGTTACCAACGATCTCGAACAGGAAAGATATATCTGATGAAACATATTTCCCGCCTTTTGGGCACCACAGCTTTTTCCCTTTGCCTTGCCCTTCCCGCCGCCGCCGATGTTACTGCAACGCAGGTGTGGGACAATTGGAAGGCAGCGGCGCAATCCGCAGGGCAGACCATGACCGTCGGGTCTCAAACGCAGAACGGCGGAACGCTCTCGCTGAGCGACGTGGCGATCGAGATGAAAACCCCCGAAGGAACGGTCAACGGCACCCTCGCCCAGATCACGCTGGCGGAACAGGGCGACGGCACGGTGCTGATCACCACCTCGCCGGAATATCCCCTTCACGTCAAGATGGACCCGGAAATGGGCGAAAGCGTCGATCTGACGATGCTGATGTCCATGCCCGAAATGAAAACCGTCGCTTCGGGTGACGAAACGACCGTGCGCTATGCCTTTGAAGGGCCCAGCATCAGCGCCACCATCAACGGAATGATGATCGACGATGAACCCGTCGATATGGATATCAAGCTCGCCCTCAGTAATCTGAGCGGCGATTACGCGCTCACCACCGGCGACACCCCCACCTTTGACGGCACGTTCAATGCTGCGGCACTTACGCTTGATGTCGCCGGGAAAGACAATGAAACGCCCGACAACAGCTTTACGGTCAGTGCCGAATATTCCGATCTTGCGCTCAGCTCCAGCGGCACCACCTCCAGCCTGTCTGCCATGGCCGATCCGGCCGGGATGCTTGCCGACGGCGCACGGTATGACAGCACCTATACCCACGGCGGCGGAATGTTCACGATCAGCGGCAAAGACCCGGAATCCGGCACATTCAACCTGAAATCAACCACCGATTCGGGCAACCTCAAGGCATCGATCACCGATGGGGCAGTTGAATATCTTGGTGGCTCCAAGGGGTTGAACATAACGGTGTCGGGCAGTCAGATTCCCTTTCCCGAACTGACCGCCGCCATGGATGAATTCGCCTTCGGCCTCAGCGGCCCCCTGACCCCAACCGATGATCCAAAGGATTTCGGCCTGCTGCTCAACATGGCCAACCTGACGGTCAGCGATGCCTTGTGGTCGCTGGTCGATCCTGCGGGCGTTTTGCCCCGCGATCCGGCCACGGTGATGCTTGACCTGACCGGCACCGCCAAAATGCTGGTCAATTTCACCGATCCCGGGATGCTGGAATCGGCCGACGCGCCGGGCGAATTGCACACCCTCAACCTGAACGGGCTGCGCGTTGCGGTTGCCGGGGCCGAACTGACCGGCAAGGGCGGGTTCACCTTTGACAACACCGATACCGAAACCTTTGGTGGCCTTCCCGCCCCCGATGGGGCGATTGATCTGAAACTGGTGGGGGGCAATGGCCTGCTCGATAAATTGGTCAAAATGGGTCTGATTCCGCAGGATCAGGCCTCGGGCGCCAAGATGATGATGGGCCTGTTTGCCGTCCCCTCGGGCGACGACACGCTTGATTCCAAAATCGAAGTCAAACCCGACGGCAGCATTTCGGCCAACGGTCAGCGCCTGAAATAACCCCCTTGCCAACCGCCGCCGCCCCAGCCGGGCGGCGGCCTTTCCCCCTTGCATGTTGCAGTTTGCCCGCGCGGGGCATAATTGCATGGGGCACCAAACAGGAGCCGCGCGCCCATGTCCGATCGCCTTGCCACCCTCACCGCCGATCTGCTGCACGCCGCCAAAAAGGCGGGGGCCGACAGCGCCGATGCCCTTGCGGTTGACGGCACCTCGCTCAGCATCGACGTGCGCGCCGGGGCGCTGGAACATGCCGAACGCTCCGAAGGCATCGACATCGGGTTGCGGGTGATGATCGGTCAGCGGCAATCCTGCGTGTCGGCCAGCGACATCAAACCCGAAACCCTCGAACAGATGGCCCAGCGCGCCGTCGCCATGGCCCGCGAGGCGCCGGTTGATCCCACCATCGGCCTGGCCGACCCCGATCAACTGGCCCGAACATGGGATCTGGCCGCGCTCGATCTGGCCGATCCCGCCCCCGAACCCGACCCTGCCGCGCTGGAAGACGCCGCGCGCCGGGCCGAGGCAGCCGCCCTTGCCGTCAGTGGCGTGGCGCAGGTGCAATCAGCCAGCGCCGGATATGGCCGCCGCCAGATACACCTTGCCACCTCCAACGGATTTTCCGGCGGGTACGGACGCAGTGAAAACGCCCTGTCCTGCGTTGCGATCACCGGCACCGGCGCGGGGATGGAGCGGGATTATTATGGCGATTTCCGCATTCACGCCGCCGATATGGACAGCCCCGAAACCATCGGGCGGCTGGCGGCAGAACGCACCGTGGCCCGCGCCAATCCACGCCAGCCGAAAACCGGCGCTTATCCGGTGCTGTTTGATGAACGCATCGCGGTATCACTGATCGGCCATCTGATCGCCGCCATCAACGGCAGCGCCATTGCGCGCGGCGCCTCTTGGTTGCGCGATGCCATGGGCGCACAGGTTTTGCCCGCCGGCATGTCCGTGATCGAAGATCCCCTGCGCGCTCGCGCCTCGGGGTCGCGCCCGTTTGACGGCGAAGGCCTGCCCACGGCGCGGCGCGCCATCGTGCAGGACGGCACCCTTACGGGCTGGACCCTCGATCTGGCCACCGGGCGCAAACTGGGCCTTGCCAGCACCGCCAACGCCACCCGTGGCACCGGCGCGCCGCCGTCGCCCGGGGTCAGCAACTTCACCCTCACTCAGGGCGACCAAAGCCGCGCCGATCTGTTGGCCGAAATGGGCACCGGCCTGTTGGTGACCTCGCTCATGGGCAGCACGATCAACCCCAACACCGGGGATTATTCACGCGGCGCCTCGGGGCTGTGGGTCGAAAACGGCGTGCCCACCTATCCGGTGAACGAATGCACCATCGCGGGCAATTTGCGCGATATGCTGCTGTCGCTGACCGCCGCCAATGACGCGCGCAGCCATCTGTCGCGCGCCGTGCCCTCCCTGCGGGTCGAAGGCCTGACCCTCGCCGGTGCCTGACATTTCCGACGATCTGGCCCTTCTCTGCACTGCCGCGCGCGGGGCGGGGGCCATCGCGCTGACCCATTGGCGTGATGATCCCCAGACGTGGGACAAGGGCGGCGGGGCCGGCCCGGTGACCGAGGCCGACCTTGCCGCCAACACCCACCTGCACGACATGCTGCGCCCCGCCCGCCCCGATCACGGCTGGTTGTCCGAGGAATCCCCAGATGATCCGACCCGCCTGTCGGCGCGGCGCTGTTTCATCATTGATCCCATCGACGGCACCCGCGCCTTTATCGAGGGGCAATCTGCATGGGCCGTGTCCGTCGCCATCGCCACCGCCGGTCAGATCACCGCCGCCGCCGTGTTCCTGCCGGCCATGGACCTGCTCTATGCCGCCACCGCCGGGCAGGGCGCCACCTTGAACGGCGCGCCGATCACCGCCTCGGCGGCCGCTGATCCCGACAGCGCCACGGTGCTGGCGGCCAAACCCGTGCTGGACCCGGCCCATTGGCGCGGCCCCCGCCCGCCAACCGGCATTATCGCCCGTCCCTTGCCTATCGGCTTTGCCTTGTGGCGCAGGGCCGGTTTGACGCCATGGTGGTTTTGCGCCCGACATGGGAATGGGACATCGCCGCCGCCACCCTGATTCTGGCCGAATCCGGCGGCATCGCCACCGACCGCAGCGGCGCGCCCCTGCTGTTCAACACACCCGGCGCGCGCACCGACGGATGCCTTGCCGCCGCCAGCGCCCTGCACGCCCCACTGTTGCACCGTCTGGCCTGATTGCCAAAGCATTCCACAGGCTGTGCATGTGTTGTGCACGGCCTTTCCGGCCCCTATACGAAGGGGAACGCGACCAACCACAAGGGCCATGCCATGTCACAACGTCTGCATCTGGTGTTCGGAGGCGAGCTGATCGATCCGTCCAAAAACGTGTTCAAGGATGTCGCAAACCTCGACATCATCGGAATTTTTCCCGACTATCAATCCGCGTTCGACGCGTGGAAATCCGCCGCACAACGTACCGTGGACAATGCCCATATGCGCTATTTCATTGCCCATCTGCACCGGTTGCGCGACGAAGAAATCGCCGCCTCGGCGACCGAGGAACTGGGCGACTGATCCATGTTCAGCCTGTGGCGCCACCGCTTTCAGGCCCGCGCCTCTGCGCGTAAGCTACTGCGCCATAACGAAAAATCGGAAAATCCGGCGCAGATCGACGATGCAATGCAGCGTCTGGGTCAACCCGCTGTCGCCCGCCCCGAGGGTGAGCTGCTGTGGGTGCATCACGCGGCGGGCTCTGATCCCAGCGCGGTCACGCTGCTGTTGTCGCGTCTGCGCGAGGAACGCGGCCCCCTGAACGTGCTGATCACCAGCGCCACGCCCCCGGCCCCCGTCACCGCCCCCGACATGATTCAACAGGCGCTTCCCACCGATACCGCCGAGGCGGTGAACCGCTTTCTCGATCACTGGCGTCCCGACGCCTGCCTTTGGGCCGGCACCGACTGGTTGCCCCATCTTTTGTCCCAAACCGGCACCCGGAAAATCCCCGCGTTTTGCATTGACGCCCGCCTGGTCGAATCCCCCCGCGGCGTATGAAAGCCGCCCTGACCCGCGCCGGGCTGAGCGGGTTTCAGAAAATTCTCACGGGAAGCCAACGGGATGCGGCGCGGCTTGTCTCTCTGGGTGCCCGCACGGATCAGGTTGAATCCTGCGGCTGGCTTGAGGCGTCGACCGGGGCCCTGTCGTGCAACGACAATGAGTGGGCCCACCTGAACGAGACATTCGAGGCGCGGCCTCTGTGGCTTGCCGTTGATGTCCCCGAGGCGGAATTCACCGCCATCGCCGAGGCCCACCGCCGCGCCAGCCGTCTGGCCCACCGCCTGTTGCTGATCCTTGTCCCCGCCGATCCCGACACCGGCCCCGCCCTGCGTGCCCGGCTGGAGGCCGAAGGGTGGCGCACAGCCCTGCGGTCCGCCGATGAAGAACCTGTCGAGGAAACACAAATCTATCTTGCTGATACCACTGGAGAGCTGGGACTTTGGTATCGTCTTGCCCCGATCACCTTCATGGGTCAGACCCTGTTTGGCACCGCCCCCGGACGCGCCCCAGGCGAGGCGGCGGCGCTGGGTTCGGTCGTGGTGCATGGCCCCCGGACCGATGGCCACGGCGCGGCATATGCCCGTCTGCGCCGCGCCGCCGCCCAATGCGAGGTTGCAACGCCCACGGCCCTTGGGCACATGGTTGAACGGCTTCTGGCCCCCGATCAGGCCGCCGAACTGGCCAGCGCCGCCTGGACCGAAGTCACCACAGGCGCCGAAGCCTCGGACCGCACAATGGCCCTGCTGAACGCCGCCCTGAACGGAGACCCCATTTGATGCGCCCGCCGCTGTTCTGGCATAACCGCCCCGACAGGCCGGGCTGGCAGGCCCGCGCGCTGGCCCCCTTGGCGGCGCTCTATGGCGCGGCAACAGCGCGCCGGTTGCGTACAGGTCAGCCATGGCGCGCCGGGGTTCCGGTGATCTGTGTCGGCAACCTGAACGCAGGCGGCACCGGCAAGACCCCCACCGTCATTGCCCTGCTTGATTTGCTGACAGCCGCTGGCCACAGCCCCCATGTGGTGTCGCGCGGGTATGGCGGCACATTGGCGGGGCCGGCCCGGGTGGATGAACAACGTCACCGCGCCCGTGACGTGGGGGATGAACCCCTGCTGTTGTCGGCCTTTGCGCCCACCTGGGTGGCGCGTGACCGCGCCGCCGGTGTCCGCACCGCACAGGATGCAGGGGCCAGTGTCATCTTGCTGGACGACGGGTTTCAGAATCCCGGAGTGTTCAAGGATCTGTCACTGATCGTCGTCGATGCCGCCGTGGGGTTTGGCAATGGCCGGGTCATCCCCGCGGGGCCGCTGCGCGAACCCGTTGCAACCGGTCTGTGCCGGGCCGATCTGGTGCTGCGGATCGGTAACGCCAGCGCGCAGGAGCGGTTCAACCAAATCTGGAGCACGCAGATCACGGTGCCGCAGATCACCGGCCATCTGGCCCCCCTGCGCATGGGGATGGATTGGGCGGGCCTGCGCGTCTGGGCCTTTGCCGGCATCGGGCGGCCTGCAAAATTCTTTGCCACGCTCGCCGCCGAGGGGGCCGAGGTGATCGGCCAACAGGCGCTGGACGATCATCAACCCCTGTCCACCACCCTGCTGCTGCGGCTGGAACGCGAGGCCCGGAGCCACGGCGCGCAACTGGTCACCACGGAAAAAGACGCCGTGCGCCTGCCCGCTGCGTTCCGGCCAAAGGTGCTGACCCTGCCGGTGCGCCTTGCGCTGGATGATCCCACCCCCTGCGCGCCGCCCTGAACCGGGTCGGTCTGTAATTCTCAGCGCGCCTTCAATTCATCGCTCAGGTGGATTGGCGCCACCTTGCCGGTGATCCGCGCCCGATAGACCGGCAGGGATTCAGCCACCCGCATCACATAATTGCGGGTTTCGTCAAACGGGATCAGTTCGATCCAATCAATGACATCCACGTCAGCACTGCGGGGATCGCCCCGGTCTTCCATCCAGCGCAAGGGACGCCCCGGCCCGGCATTATACCCCGCCGAGACCAGAACCACATTGGCGCCGAATCGTTCAACCAGTTCCGCCAGATAAGCGGTGCCAAGGGTGGCGTTATAGGTCGGGTCGGTGAACAAACGGTCGCGGGAATAGGGAATATCCAACTTGCGCGCCATATCCTGTGCGGTGCCGGGCATAAGCTGCATCAATCCGCGCGCGCCAACACCGCTGGCCACACCGGCGTTGAATTCACTTTCCCGCCGGGCGATGGCCAGCGCCAGTTCGACCGGCACCGGGATATTTTCCAACCCCAGTTCGACCACCGGGTAATAGGGGCGCGGCAGGGTCACGCCATGCTGTGCCGCCTCTTTGCCCAGCATCAGCGCCAGATGCGGTTCGCCCAACCCCAGCGCCAGATCGCCAAGGGTGCCGATTTCCGGCCCGCTCAGGGTTTCGGCCAGATGCACAAGGAACCGTTCCGCCAGATCGCGCGCCCCCGCCGCCTGTAACAGCAACGCCGCCTCAAGAACGTTAGAACGGGCAAAGCCGGAACTGGCCAGATCGGGGTATATCTCGCTGCCCGTCAGGGCCGGATCCATGGGCAAACCGCCCCGCTCGGCCGCCAATAATCCGTAAAAGCTGGTCTGATATTCGGCCCCGAACGCATAGGCATTGGCGGCGGGTTCGGCATCGCCCAAGGCCTCATGGGCGCGCCCTTCCCAATATCCGGCCCGACCCAGGCTGATCGGCGTATCCACCGCCTGACGAAATTTCTGAAAATGGGTCAGGGCGCGGGCAGGATCATCCAGAAACCGCAAAGACAGGAACCCCGACAACCATTCCAGATCCGCGTAATCCGCCCCGGATTCCAGATGGTGGGCGGACGCCACCGCATAGGCGTTTTCGTAATCCCCGGCCCGCATCAGGGTGCGGGCCAGCGCGCGGCGTCGTTTCGCCCAGACCTGCGGCTGGCCCAGTTGCGCCGCCGTGGCACTGTAACGCAGGATGATGTCCGTTGCCTCATCGTCGCGGTTGGCGATATGGGCCACGCGAAACCGCTCGAACGCCAGACCGGGGTCATCCTGCAAAGCCTCTGGCACCAACTTGAGCGCCTCTTCCGCGCCGGGGCGGCCATTGCGCAACATCAGGCGCGCCTCGGCCAGCGCGCTCTGCCCGGGATCATCCACCAGAACCATCGCCCGGCGCGCGGCAGATTCGGCGTCCTCCCACAGCATCCGGTCAAGCCGGGCCAGATGCAGGGGTTTCAGCGCGTCGGGGTAAAGGGCAAGCAGGGTCGCCTCGGCCTCTTCGGTCATCGACCTGTCCAGCCACGCCAGTGCCGCCTGCGCCATGGCATCGCCATCGGCCCCGATTTCACGAAACGCCCCCACAAGGGCCACCACACCGTTGCCGGTCACCGGCGGTGTATCGGCGAAAAACGCAATCACATCAGGCGCCCGCCCGCTGAGAGGCAGGGATTTTTCGGTCTGGCGTTTCAGATAGGGCAGCCCCGGCCAATCGGGATGGCGCGCCAGAAACGCCAGCGCATCGTCAAAATCGCCACGCCCCGCGCGCAGCCGGTGCCATTCCACAACGTCCAGCGCAATTGGCCCCGCGCGCCCGGCGGCGGCAACGGCGTCGGTCCAACTGCCGATCTCGATCGCGGCCAGCGCCTGTGACATGCCGTAACTGACCGGCGAAACAAAGGGGCGGCGGGGCGGCGGTGATGTGGATTCGGCCAGCGCGCCGGTGGCGCAGGCGGCAAGGCAAACACAAAGCGCAATAAATCTGAAAAAATTCATGCCTATACCCTAGCCTTATGCCCTGTCACATCAATACACAAACTTGGCAATCGCGCGAAGGGCCGCTAGGGTCCGCCGCGCAATCATCGGGGCAGTTTGGCCCAAACAACAAAGGAAGCGTGTCATGTTCAAGGGATCCTATGTCGCCCTGGTCACGCCGTTCAAGGACGGCCAAGTGGATATGGACACGCTGAAAAAGCTGGTCGACTGGCATATCGCCGAAGGCACGCACGGGCTGGTCCCCGTCGGCACCACGGGCGAAAGCCCCACCCTGAGCCACCGGGAACACGAACAGGTGGTGGAAGTCGTCGTCGCCCATACGGCCGGGCGGGTGCCGGTGATCGCCGGGGCCGGATCGAACAACACGGTTGAGGGCATACGTCTGGTGCGTCATGCCGCTTCGGTCGGGGCGGATGCCGCGCTGGTGGTCACGCCCTATTACAACAAGCCGACCCAGGGCGGCATGATCGCCCATTTCACCGCCCTGCACGATTCGGCGGATATTCCCATCGTGATCTACAACATTCCGCCCCGTTCGGTGGTCGATATGTCGCCCGCCACCATGGGCGAACTGGCAAAACTGCCGCGCATTGTCGGGGTCAAGGACGCCACCGGCGACATCACCCGCGTATCGGCCCAACGGATCACCTGCGGGCATGATTTCGTGCAAATGTCGGGCGAGGATGGCTCGGCGCTGGGGTATAACGCCCATGGCGGTGTTGGCTGTATCAGCGTGACGGCAAACGTGGCGCCCCGGCTGTGTTCCGAATTCCAACTGGCCACCCTGGCCGGGGATTATGCCAAGGCGCTGGAATATCAGGATCGGCTTATGCCCCTGCACATCGCCCTGTTTCTTGAACCGGGCCTGGTCAGCGTGAAATATGCCATGTCGCTGCTGGATCTGTGTTCCGATGAGGTGCGCCTGCCCCTTGTCGGGCTGAGCGATGCCAGCAAGACGGCAATCCGCGATGCCATGAAACATGCCGGATTGCTAACCTAGGCGTCTCAGCCAGCCCAGCGTCGCATCGGTGTCGTCGCCGGGCCGGTATTCGGCCCCCAGCGGCGCATCCCATCCCAGCCGGTCAAGCAGCGCAAAGAGGTGGCCATAGGCCACCTCACCCTGATCGGGCGGGCCACGATCCGGGACTGCCGCAAACTGAACATGGCCAATCAGCGGCAACAACCGCTCGATCCGGCGCGACAGATCGCCCTCGCTTAACTGCACATGATAACAATCGAACATCAGGCGCAGGTTGTCGGCGCCCACCTCGTCGATAACCGCAACCGCCTGATCGGTGTGGTTCAGGAAATATCCCGGCGCATCACAGGCATTCAGCGGCTCAATCAGGATCGTGATCCCATGGGGCGCGGCACGGGCGCAGGCATAGCGCAGGTTTTTCACGAACACCGCGTGGGCCGTGGCACCTTGGGCAAACCCGGCCTGCACGTGAACATTGCCCGCCTTGATGGCAACGGCATATTCCACCGCCTGATCAATGGCATCGCGCGCCTCATCCACACGCCCCGGCAGGGCGCACAGGCCGTTTTCGCCCGGCGCACCGGGCCGCGTGTTCAGGCCCAGCATTGGCAGACCGGTTTCGGCCAGTGCGGCGTTCACCTCGGCGGCGGGGGTGGCATAGGGCCAATGACATTCCACCGCATCAAACCCGGCGCGGTGGGCCGCGCGAATTGCATCGGGCAGCGCAAGATCGGCCCAGAGAAACCCCAGATTGGCGGAAAAGCGTGGCATGGGTGGCGGTCTTTCTGTCGGTTCCCCCTCGGGTTGCCGCACATGGGCATTCACCGATGATCGCCCAGAACTACCTTGCACCTCACCCCCGGTCCACCCCATGATCGCGCCACGCCCACAGCCAAAGGACCATCCACCGTGGCACTGCCCGATCCCACCGCAAACCACAGGTTCCGCTAGGCCGATGTTGCGGATCACCGACACCATATCGATCGAGGAATGGGAGCTGAGCGAGCAGTTCACCCGCGCCTCGGGGCCGGGGGGCAGAACGTCAACAAGGTATCAACCGCCGTTGAACTGCGGTTCGAGGCCGAACGTTCGCCCAACCTGCCCGCGCCGGTGAAAACCCGCCTGCGCCGTCTTGCCGGCCGCCGCTGGACCAAGGATGGCGCAGTCGTTCTTTTCGTCGATGAGACTCGCAGTCAGGCGCGCAACCGCGACATCGCCCGCGACCGGCTGACCGAGCTGATAAATGCCGCCACCAAGGCCCCGAAACGCCGCATCGCCACGCGCCCGACCCTTGGGTCAAAAAACGCCGATTGAAGGCCAAGAAGCTGCGCGGCGATATCAAGGCCATGCGCGGCAGCGTTTCACCCGACGATTGACCTTACCGCATGTTGGAGTAATCACAGCCCCATGACCGATCTTCTTAGCCGCCGCGCGGCGCGCCTTGGCCCCAATGTGCCCACCTTTTATGACCGCCCCGTGCATCTGGTGCGGGGCGAAGGTGTCTGGCTGTGGGATGCAGATGGCAAACGCTATCTCGATTGCTATAACAACGTCCCGCATGTGGGCCATTGCCACCCCCATGTGGTTGCGGCGATCGCACGGCAGGCGGGCACCCTGAACACCCACACCCGGTATCTGCACACCGGCCTTCTTGACGCGCTTGACCGGATCACTGCCACCCTGTCCCATGGCCTGAGTCAGGGCATCATGGTTTGCACCGGGTCCGAGGCGAATGATATTGCCCTGCGCATGGCACAGGCGGCGACCGGGGCAACGGGCGTGATCGCCACTGACAACACCTATCACGGCAACACCACCGCCACGGCGCAGCTTTCCACCCGCCGCCCGCCCATTGGTGGCTATCCGCCCCATGTGCGGCTGGTGCCAGCCCCCGAATCCGCCACCACCCCCGAAGAATTCGCCGCCCATGTGCGCAGCGCGATTGCCGAACTGCAAACCGCCGGGTTCGGGTTTTCCGGCATGATGCTGTGTCCGGTGTTTGCCAACGAAGGGCTGCCCAACATCGCCCCCGGGTTTCTTGACCCCACCGTCGCCGCGATCCGCGAGGCAGGGGGTTGATCCTGTGTGACGAGGTGCAGCCGGGGTTTGGCCGTTGCGGGCAATGGTGGGGGCATGACTGGCTGGGCATTGCGCCCGATGTGGTGACATTGGGCAAACCCATGGGCAACGGGCATCCGGTGGCCGCCACCGTGGCCAGCGAACCGGTGATGAAGGCGTTTCGCACCGCTTTTGGCTATTTCAACACCTTTGGCGGCAACCCGGTTTCCGCCGCCGCCGTCAACGCCACGCTGGATGTGATCGAACAGGACGGCCTTGTCGCCCATGCCGCCGCCATGGGCCGCCATGCCCGCAGCCACATGGAAACCCTGACCCACCCCGCCATCACCGAAATTCGCGGCAACGGGTTGTTCTTTGGCGCGGTGCTTGAGGAAAACGGCAAACCGGCCAGCGATCTGGCGGCACGGATTGTCGAGGACATGAAGGACCGGGGCGTGTTGATCGGGCGGATCGGGCGGCACATGAACATTCTGAAAATGCGCCCCCCTGCCGATCACCGCCGAACAGATCGACCTTGCTGTCGCTACCCTTGCCGAGGTTCTAACCACCCATGACAGATGACGACGCCATCGCGCTGGCCAAATCCGCCCTGCGCCTTTGGGGTGATGGCAGTGTCACGCGCCTGATTTCCAACCGCGAAAATGCTGTGTTCGAGGTGACGTTGGGTGACGGCACCCGCGCCGCCCTGCGCCTGCACCGGGCCGGGTATCAGACGGATGCCGCCATAGAATCCGAACTGGTATGGACCGAACAAATTGCCGCGCAGGAGTTTCCCTGCCCCGCGCCGATCCGCACCGCCGAGGGTGCCTTGATGGCACAGCCCGCCTTTGGCCCCCGTGCATCTTTGGTCAGTTGGATCGACGCCCTGGCCATCGGCGCCATGGGGCAACCTTTTGATGGCACGCCGGAACAGCACTGCCTCCTCTATCACGCTCTTGGTCAACGCATTGCACAGATGCACCGCCTGTCGGATGCCATCAAACGGCCTGCCGGTTTTGAGCGTCCTGACTGGAACACCGAAGCCCTGCTGGGGGACACGCCCCACTGGGGACCATTCTGGAACAACCCGTCGCTGAGCAGCGCCGAAAGCGATCTTTTGCAAAGGGCGCGCAAAACCGCCCATACCGCCCTGTGCGACGGGCAATACAGCACCGGCCTGATCCACGCCGACCTGTTACAGGAAAATATCCTCGGCACCGCCGACGCCCTCAGCATCATTGATTTCGATGATGGCGGCTTTGGCTTTTACCTTTATGATCTCGGCACGGCCCTTGTGCAGCATATCGACTGTCCGCATTTCAACGATCTGTCTGCCGCATTGTGCGATGGCTATGGCAGGGGCCACGACGATATGGCGTTGTTCACCCTGTTGCGCGCCCTTGCCTCGGCTGGCTGGGTCATTCCGCGCCTGCCGCCCGACGCGCCGCAACAGCGCATCTATGCGCAGCGTGCCCTGCAACTCGCGCGGGGGTGGGTGGCCCGGGCGGCCTAGACGACCACCGCCTCGGCCTTTTGTGCGCCAACGCCGAACACCCGCTTGTACCGGGCGATTTCCGATTCCGGGCCCATCGCCTTGTTGGGGTTGTCGGACAATTTCACCGTCGGGCGCCCATTGGCGCTGACCGCCTTGCACACCAGTGAAAATGGCGCCAGCGCATCGCCCGGCACAAGCCCGCGAAAATCATTGGTCAGCAAGGTGCCCCACCCGAACGACACCCGCACCCGCCCGTGAAACTGGCTCTGCAACTGAATGATCTTGTCCACGTCCAGCCCGTCTGAGAAAATCACCAGCTTTTCGCGCGGGTCTTCGCCGCGGGATTTCCACCAGTTGATCGCGGTTTCCGCCCCCGTGGCCGGATCACCTGAATCAATGCGGATGCCTGTCCACCCCGCCAGCCAGTCAGGCGCATGTTCAAGAAAACCAGGGGTGCCATAGGTATCGGGCAGGATGATCCGCAGGTTGCCGTCGTGTTCCTCGTGCCAGTCGGCCAGAACGTCGTATGGGGCCTGGCGCAACGCGGCGTCATCATCGGCCAATGCCGCATAGACCATGGGCAATTCGTGGGCATTGGTGCCGATGGCGGCAAGTTCGCGTTCCTTGGCAATCAGGCAATTGCTGGTGCCGACAAATTTGTCGCCCAGCCCTTCCTGCATCGCCTGCACGCACCAATCCTGCCACAGGAACGAATGCCGCCGCCGGGTGCCAAAATCGGCCAGCCCCAGATCGGGCACATCGCGCAGGGCCTCGGCCTTTTCCCACAGTTTCGTCATCGCCCGGGCATACAGCACCTGAAGTTCAAACCGCCCCATATCATGCAATACGGCGCGCCCGCGCAGTTCCATCAACACTGCCAGGGCCGGGATTTCCCACAGCATGACTTCGGGCCATTTGCCCTCGAACGTCAGTTCATACTGTCCGTCGCGTTTTTCCAGATGATAGGGCGGCAGGCGCAAAGCCTCGAACCAATCCATGAATTCGGGGGTGAACATCTGTCGCTTGCCGTAAAACGTGTTGCCCCGCATCCACGTGCTTTCGCCCCGCGACAGCGAAAGCGAGCGGATATGGTCAAGCTGTTCGCGCAATTCGCCCTCGTCGATCAGATCGGCGAGGCGGATTGATGTCGTTCGGTTGATCAGGCTGAACCGGACCTGCGTGTCGGGTTTGTTGCGAAACACGGATTGACACATCAACAACTTGTAAAAATCGGTATCAATCAGCGACCGGACAATCGGATCGATCTTCCATTTGTGGTTCCAGACACGGGTAGCGATATCGACCATAAGCTTTTCCTTTGGCATCACCCCCTTTGTGACCCACTCGCAAGAGGTGGGCAAGTACCTCTGGGGTGCGCATATTCCATGCAGAGTTCGTTCGCAGATTGTTTTTCCCATGCCAAGACGATAGCCACACAGGATGGTTGCCATATTCCTGAAAACCCTGCCCTTCTTTGCGCTGATTGCCCTTGGGTACTGGGCCGGACGCACCCGGTTCTTTACCGCCGAGGCAACGGCGTATCTCACGAAATTCGTGTTCTATTTCGCGCTGTCGGCCATGCTGTTCCGGTTCGCCGCCAATCTGTCGTTCTGGGAGGTGTTGGACCCTGATCTCATGCTGGCCTATCTGGGTGCGACCATGGCGGTTTATCTGCTGGCCACTGCGGTGGGAATGATCCGGGGTATCGGGCTGGAACAAACGGCCATCGAGGCGCAATGCGCCGTGATCGGCAATGTCGGGTTTCTGGGTGTTCCGATGCTGGTGCTGCTGTTGGGCGACGCGGCCATCGGGCCGGTGATGATGATCCTTGCCGTGGATCTGATCGTCTTTGGCTCGCTTGTCGTGATCCTGATCACCGGGGCGCGGGACGGGCGGCTGGCCTTTGGTCTTCTGCGGACCGTGGGCATGGGGCTGTTGCGCAACCCGATGATCGTGTCGGTTGCGCTGGGGTTTGGCTGGGCCGCGCTGGAATGGCCCATCCCCGGGCCGATGAATGAATTTCTGGCGATCCTTGGCGGTGCGGCCACACCCGGCGCGCTGTTTGCCATCGGTGCCTCGCTGGCCAGCAAATCGGCCGAGCGGGTCACCGTTGCCGGGTGGCTGTCCTTTTGCAAACTGATACTGCATCCGGCGGCCGTGGCCATGGCGGTGCTTGTCGTCATTCCCGCCGATCCCTATTCCGCCGGCGTGATGATCGCGGCGGCGGCGCTGCCGGTGGCGGGCAACGTCTATATCATCGCGCAACATTATGGCGTGGCGCCCCAGCGCGTTTCAGCCTCGATCCTGATTTCAACCTTGTTTTCGGTGATCACCGTATCGCTGGTCATCGCCTGGATCCTTGGCGGCGGCGCGGTTGTCAGCGGCGCAGCGGCGGGATAGCCATAGGGCAAACCGACAAAGGGGCCTGACGATGAAAACGATCTCGGAAAATGCGTGTTTTGGCGGGGTACAGGGGGTGTATTCCCATGCCTCGGATGCCTGCAAATGTGACATGACATTCGGGCTGTTCCTCCCCCTCAGGCCAAGGCCGGGCCGGTTCCGGTGCTGTGGTATCTGTCAGGGCTGACCTGCACCCATGAAAACGCCATGGTCAAGGCGGGCGCACAGGCCCATGCCGCCGCCCATGGCATTGCCCTTGTTTTCCCCGACACCTCGCCCCGGGGCGAAGGCGTGGCCAATGACGAAGCCTTTGATCTGGGGCAGGGTGCCGGGTTTTATGTGAACGCGACCGAACAACCATGGGCCGATCATTTCCGCATGTGGGATTATATCGCCTCGGATCTGCCCGCCGCCCTTTCTGCGCAACCGCTGGATTGGGAACGTCAGGCAATCACCGGTCATTCCATGGGCGGGCATGGCGCGCTGACCCTTGCCATGGGCCTGCCCGGACGCTTTGCCTCGGTTTCCGCGTTTTCCCCGATCTGCAACCCCTGCAACAGCGATTGGGGTCGCAAGCAGCTTACGGCGTATCTGGGCGCGGATGAAACCACATGGGCCGATCACGACGCCAGCGCGCTGATGTCGAAGGTGGGGTTTGACGGCCCGGTCCTGATTGACACCGGCACCAGTGATCAATTCCTTGATCTGCTGCGCCCCGAAACCCTGGCCCATGCCATGACCGAACGGCGCCAACAGGGGGTGATGCGGATGCAGCCCGGCTATGACCACAGCTATTTCTTTGTTTCCACCTTTATGGGCGATCATGTGGCCTTTCACGCAGCGGCCCTGAACCGGTGATCTATGTCGATGCCGATGCCTGCCCGGTCAAATCCGAGGCCGAAACGGTGGCAACCCGCCTGAACATAAAGATGTATCTGGTGTGCAACGGCGGCTTGCGCCCCTCGCGCAACCCGTTTGTGGAACTGGTGATCGTGCCCGACGGTCCCGACGTGGCCGATATGTGGATCGCGGATCGTGCCAAAACAGGCGATGTGGTCATAACCGGTGACATCCCGCTGGCGGCGCGGGTGATCGAAAACGGCGCGCGGGTGGTAAAACACAACGGCGAACCCCTGACGCAGGCCAATATCGGAACGGTCCTTGCCACCCGCGATCTGATGAGCGACCTGCGCGCCGCCGATCCGTTTCGCCAAGGGGGCGGGCGGGGCTTTACAAAGGCCGACCGCTCCCGTTTCCTCGATGCATTGGACAGGGCCGCGCGGGCGGCGGAAAAGGATGTGTCATGACCGTCAACGCAGTGATTTTCGACATCGGCAACGTTCTGATCGAATGGCACCCCGAACGGTATTATGACCGCGCCATCGGAGCTGAACGGCGCAAACAGATGTTCGCCGAGGTCGATCTGCACGCCATGAACGAACGGGTGGATATGGGCGCTGATTTCCGTGACACCATCTATGACATGGCCGAACAGCACCCGAAATGGCGCAGCGAAATCCGCGACTGGCATGACAACTGGATCGAACTGGCCAAACCGGCCATCCCCCATTCGGTGAAACTGCTGCGCGCCCTCAGAACCAAGGGCGTGCCGGTGTTTGCCCTTACCAATTTCGGAGTGGGGAGTTTCGATCACGCGGCCACGTTTTATGAATTCTTCACCGAATTCGACCGCCCCTATATTTCCGGGCACATGAAGATGGCCAAACCCGACCCAAAAATTTACGCAGCGGTCGAACAGGATTGCGGGTTACCCCCCGAAACCCTGCTGTTCGCGGATGACCGGGCCGATAACATCGCTGCCGCCAGGGCACGCGGCTGGCAGGGGCATCTGTTCACCCACCCCCAAGGCTGGGCCGACAGATTGGTGGCCGAGGGGCTTTTGAGCAACGAAGAGGCAGCAGCATGACATTTCCGATCATCAGTTACGAAAAGGGCGACACCACGCTGGATTGGATCGCCCTCACCGATGCCTTGGCCGCGGGCCACGCCCTGCCCCGGGCCGAGATCAAGGACAGCTTTCTTTACCGCGACAAGGACACGGTACTGTCACGCGCCGCATGGATTGACGGGTTGGGGATGGCGGTGAAAACCGCCACGATCTTTCCGGGCAATCCGGCGGCGGGCAAACCGATGGTCAACGGCGCGGTCAATCTTTATTCGGACGCGGACGGCAGCCTGACCGCCCTGGTCGATTTCCATCTGGTCACCAAATGGAAAACGGCGGGCGACAGCCTGCTGGGCGCCCGCCATCTGGCCCGACCGGACAGCGAAAACATTCTGATCCTCGGGGCGGGCAATCAGGCACGCGCCACCCGGCAGGCCTATGGCGCCTTGTTCCCAAAGGCCCGGTTCACCGTCTGGAACCGCACCCCGGAAAACGCCGCGAAACTGGCCGGTGAATATCCGGCCACCACCGCCGCGCCCGATCTGCAAACGGCGGTACAGGGCGCGGACATCGTGATCGGCACCACCATGTCAACCGACCCGATCCTGCGCGGGGAATGGCTGCGCCCCGGTCAGCATGTCGACCTGATCGGTGCCTACCGCCCCGACATGCGCGAGGCCAACGATACCGCGATCACCCGCGCCACCCTGTTCGTGGACAGCCGCGATACAACACTGGATCATATCGGCGAGCTGAAAATCCCGCTGGCCGATGGCACCATCGCCCGCAATGACATTCGCGCCGATTTCTATGATCTGCCCACGGGCACATTCAAACGCGACACGCCCGAACAGATCACCCTGTTCAAAAACGGCGGCGGCGCGCATCTTGATCTGATGACGGCGCACCATATCCTGACCACATTGAAAGGCACGTGATGAGCAAACTTTTGTCGCAAACCGACGTTCAGGCGTTTGCCCGGGACGGCGCGATTGTCGTGCGCGGCCTGTTCACCGAATGGGTTGAAACCATGGCGCAGGGCATCGACCGCAACATCCGATCCCCCGGCCCCTATGCCAGCGAAAACAGCGTCACCCAGGGGCGGTTCTTTGACGATTACTGCAACTGGCAGCGTATTCCCGAATTTGAGAACGTGATCCGCAACAGCCCCGCCGCACAGGTGGCCGCCGAGGCGATGCAATCAGACACCACCCGGATTTTCCACGATCATGTGCTGGTGAAAGAACCCGGAACCCCAAAACCCACCCCATGGCATCAGGATTCTGCCCTATTACTTTGTCGAAGGCACGCAAACCGTCAGCATGTGGATTCCCCTTGATCCGGTGCGCGAGGCGTCGTTGCGGCTGATCGCCGGGTCGCACCTGTGGCCAAAGATGGTACGTCCGGTCAGTTGGGCCGATGACAGCGATTTTTACAAGGGCGACGATGCATGGATGCCGGTGCCCGACCCCGACGCCAACCCCGGCGACATGCAGGTTCTGGAATGGCCGATGGAGCCGGGCGACGCGGTACTGTTCGATTTCCGCACCGCCCATGGCGCGCGCGGCAACCTGACCGACAGCCGCCGCCGCGCCCTGTCCCTGCGGTTTGTGGGCGACGATGCGCGCTATGTGGAGCGCCCGGGGCGCACCTCGCCGCCCTTTCCCGGCCATGGGATGCAGCCGGGCCACCCCCTGCGCGATGATTGGTTTCCCGTGATCTGGGGTGACTGACAATGGGGTGGCTGCTGCTTGTTCTTGTTGCAACGCTTGCAGCCGCGCCCTGGATGTCGGAGCGGACGCGCCGAACGCTGGGCACCAGCGACCGCGCCAAAACTGACCTTGCCGATCTGCCCATGGGCCAGACATATTTTCGCTGGCACGGCCCCGAGGGCGGGCCGGTGGCGGTCTGTGTTCATGGTCTGACCACGCCATCACAGGTTTACGCCCCGCTGATCGACCATCTTACCAAGGCGGGGTTCCGCACACTGGCCTATGATCTGCCCGGGCGCGGGCTGTCTGACAGGGCGCCGGGGCAGCAGGACAGCCGGTTTTTCATCCGCCAGCTTGAAACCCTGCTTGACGATCAGGGGGTCGGCCAGATTGACCTGCTGCTGGGCTATTCCATGGGCGGGTGCATCGTTGCCCCCTTTGCCGCCAAAGCGCCAAAACGGGTGGGGCGGCTGGTGCTGCTGGCCCCGGCGGGGTTGCTCCATAATGCGGGGGCGCTGGCCAATTTCACCCGCCGCACGCCACTGATTGGTGATTGGCTGATGCTGGGCTTTGGCGGTGTGGCCATGCGCGCCGATCTGGCCGCAAATTCACCCTCCGGCCTGCGCGATATTCAGATCGCACAAACCCGGCGCCGGGGGTTTCTGCCCGCCATCCTGTCATCGCAACGCCATATCCTGAGCGAGGACATGCGCCCGCACCACCGCGCCATCCAGGCAGCGGGGGTAAAAACGCTGGCCATCTGGGGCATCGAGGATACGGTCATTCCTGTCTCGAACGTCGGGCGTCTGGCCGAGGTAAACCGCGACGCCCATCAGGCGACCATTCCCGACGCCACCCACGCCCTGCCCT
The DNA here is from genome assembly GCF_055808395.1 of Oceaniglobus sp. K40-3. Lineage (NCBI taxonomy): Bacteria > Pseudomonadati > Pseudomonadota > Alphaproteobacteria > Rhodobacterales > Paracoccaceae > Oceaniglobus > Oceaniglobus sp. K40-3. The sequence continues at coordinate 384,579 of NZ_CM147868.1, forward strand.
ATTCCCACGCCCCGCAAGTGGCGGGCGAGATCATCCAGTTTCTGAACGATACCAAGACAGGCCAACATTCATGACCATTTATGCCATCGGCGATATTCACGGCCAGATCGACATGCTGCGCGCGGCCCACGCCCGCATCGCGGCGGATCAGGCAAAGCACGGCACCGACGATGCGCCAATCATCCACCTTGGCGACCTGACCGACCGTGGCCCCGACAGCCGGGGGGTTCTGGATCACCTGATTGCCGGACGTGCCGCCGGTGCCCCATGGATCGTGCTGAAGGGCAATCACGACCGGATGTTCAAAGGTTATCTTGATGATCCGAACTATCATGACCCGCGCTTGCACAGCGGTCTGACATGGCTTGACCCGCGCCTTGGCGGGGATAAAACGCTGGCCTCATACGGGGTCGATGCCGATCCGGCGCGCGACCCGGCGCAGGTCTACGCCGAGGCGCGCGCGGCCGTGCCAGAGCCCCACCGCGCCTTGCTGGCCGACCTGCCCCTGACCTATGCCACCGACAATCTGCTGTTTGTTCATGCGGGCATTCGCCCCGGCGTGCCGCTGGATCAACAGGCCGAGGATGACCTGGTCTGGATTCGCAAGGATTTTCTCGAGGATACCCGCGATCACGGATTTCTTGTGGTCCATGGCCATACGGTGGTCGAACAGCCAACCCATGCGGGCAACCGGATCGCGCTGGATACCGGCGCGGGTTATGGCAAACCGCTGACGGCGGCTGTGTTCGAGGGGGCAGAATGTTTCGTTCTGGGGGAAAGCGGGCGCGTACCCTTGCGCCCCTGAGCCGTTATTCGCCCCCGCCCAGATGCTGCTGGCCCCGTCGGCGGGCCAGTTCGATCTGGCGCTGGCGTTCACGAAACCGCGCCCGATCAGATTCGGCAATCGTATCAATGCAATGGGGGCAGGACACGCCCGCCTCATAGGTGGCATGGGCCTTGTCCGCCGCTGAAATCGGCCGGCGGCAGGCATGGCACAGATCGTGCTGCCCCGGGGTCAGGCCGTGGCCCACCGACACCCGTTGATCAAAGACGAAACATTCGCCCTGCCAAAGCGAATCCGCTTCTGGCACCTGTTCCAGATATTTCAGGATACCGCCTTTCAGGTGAAACACATCCTCAACCCCCTGCGACATCAGGTAATTGGTGGATTTTTCACAGCGGATACCCCCGGTGCAGAACATCGCGATCCGCTTGCCTTTGTATTGGTCGCGGTTCGCCGCCCACCACGCGGGAAAATCCCGAAACGTCGGGGTTTGCGGATCGACCGCGCCCTGAAAGGTGCCGATGCCCACCTCGTAATCGTTGCGCGTATCAATCACCGCCACATCGGGCGCGCTGATCAGCGCGTTCCAATCCTGCGGATCGACATAATGCCCGGTGCCCGCCACCGGATTGACCCCCGGCTGGCCCATCGTGACAATTTCGCGTTTCAGGCGCACCTTCATGCGCAGGAACGGCTGGCTTTCGGCCTGACTTTCCTTCCATTCCAACCCGTCGCATCCGGGCAGGGCGCGGATATGGGCCAGCACGGCATCAATCGCGGCGCGGCTGCCTGCGATGGTGCCGTTGATCCCTTCGGGGGCCAACAGCAGGATGCCCTTCACGCCCTCGTCATGACACAGGGCGGCCAGCGGCGCGCGCAGGGCGGCGGGATCGTCAAAGCGGGTGAATTGGTAAAGGGCGGCGATGGTTATCATGGCGCGCCAATTACGCCCTTGGCCCGCGCGCGGCAAGGTGTAGGGTGAACCAAGACAACAGATGTGAGGCCCCATGACGACGAAATCCGCCCTTTTGGTCATAGATGTGCAAAATGATTTCTGCCCCGGCGGCGCCTTGGCCGTGAACGGGGGCAATGACATCGTGCCGGGAATCAACGCTTTGATGGATGATTTCGATGCGGTGATCCTGTCGCAGGATTGGCACCCGGCGGGCCATTCATCGTTCGCCAGTTCACACCCCGGCGCAACCCCGATGAGCCTGATCGACATGCCCTATGGCCCACAGGTTCTGTGGCCTGACCACTGCATTCAGGGCAGCCCCGGCGCGGCCTTTCACCCCGATCTGCGCACCGATGGCGACATGATCATCCGCAAGGGGTTTAACCCCGCGATCGACAGCTATTCCGCGTTCTTCGAGAATGACCATAAAACGCCTACCGGCCTTGAGGGGTATCTGCGCAACCGGGGGATTGGAGCAATCACGCTGGTTGGGCTGGCGCTGGATTTTTGCGTCAATTATTCGGCGGTGGACGGTGCGCAGCTTGGCCTTGAGGTAAGCGTGCGCACCGATCTGTGCCGTGCCATTGATTTTGACGGCTCCGCTCGCGGCGGCGACAACAGCGATGGAAAAGGCAGGCGTAACCCTGACCTGACCGGCTCAGGTCAGCCCGGTGGCGGGATCAAGGCCCAGCATCAGGTTCAGGTTTTGCACCGCCGCCCCGGACGCACCCTTGCCCAGATTATCAAGGACCGCCGACAGCACGATCCGCCCCCCGGCACCATCACCCAGCACCGAAAGTTCAAGATTGTTGGTGCCGTTCTGCGCCTGTGGATTTTCGCGCGCTTGCAGGGCCTCCAGCGGGCGCACCTGAACAAACCCCGCGCCATAGTGATCGGCAAGGGCCGCGTGCAGATCCCCCATGGGCGCGGTGATCATGCCGGGATGCAGCATGATTTGCACCATCATCCCCTGCGCGAAATTGGCAACCGAGGGCACAAACATCGGCGTGGCGCCAAGCCCGGCGTGGGTGACGATTTCGGGCAGGTGTTTGTGCGTCTGACCCGTGGCATAGACAAAGCTGCCGGTTGTGGCGCCACTTTCGTACTCCGCGATCAACCCCTTGCCGCCGCCGCTATAACCCGAAATCCCGAAGATCGAGAGCGGCACATCAGCGCCCAGCAGGCCCGCATCACGCAGGGGGCGCAACAGGGCGATGGCGCAGGTGGAATAGCAGCCCGGGTTGCTGACCCGCGCCGCATTGGCCACCGTGGCACCCTGACCGGCGGTCAACTCGGGAAAACCGAACGCCCATGCGGGATCAACCCGGTGGGCGGTGCTGGCATCAATCAACCGGGTGTCGGTGTCGGCACACAGGGCGACCGCCTCGCGTGCGGCATCATCGGGCAGGCACAGGATGGCAACGTCAGCCTCGGCCAAGGCCTCGGCCCGGGCGGTGGCATCCTTGCGCCGGTCATCAGACAGCGAAATCAGGGTGATGTCATCGCGGGCGGTCAGGCGGTCGCGGATCTGCAACCCGGTTGTGCCAACTTCGCCATCAATGAACACCTTCGCCGTCATGATCTTCCCCTTTGATTGTCACCATGGGGGATAGCCTGTTGCACCGGAGTTGCCAAGACACGCCAAACGTCACCCCGATCCGATCAGGATACCCGCCGCCAGCACCAATCCGCCCCCCAGAACCACCTGCATTGTCGCCCTGAAAAACGGCGTCTGCATGAACCGGTTCTGGATCCAGGCGATGGCCCACAATTCGATAAACACCACGATGCCGGCCACGGTGGTCGCGGTCCAGAAATCGGGGATGAGATAAGGGAGCGCATGGCCCAAACCACCGAGCGTTGTCATCACGCCCGCCGCGATGCCGCGTTTGAACGGGCTGCCCCGGCCTGAAATCTCGCCGTCGTCGCTGGCCGCTTCGGTGAAGCCCATGGAAATGCCCGCCCCGACCGAGGCCGCCATGCCCACCAGAAACGCCTGCCAGGTGTCGCCGGTGGCAAAGGCGGCGGCAAAAATCGGCGCAAGGGTTGAAACGGACCCGTCCATCAAACCGGCCAACCCGGGCTGTACCCATGTCAGGATGAATTGCCGGTGGGCGGTGCGTTCCTCGGCGCTGCGGGTATCGTCGCCCAGGTGTTCGGCGATCAGGGCATTGGCGAGATCCGAATGCCCCGCCTCTGCCGCGGCCAGATCACCCAACAGTTTGCGCGTGGCTGCATCCTGCGTGCGTGCGGCGGCCTTTTCGTAAAAGGTCTGGGCGTCCCGCTCCATCGCCTCGGCCTCATCGCGGATGCGTTCGATCTTGAGATTTTCGATCAGCCAGACGGGGCGGCGGGCATAGAACCCGGACACATGTTCGCGTCGGATCAGGGGAATCACCTCGCCAAAACGGCTGCGGTACAATTCGATCAGGCGGCGGCGGTGTTCATCTTCCTCGGTCGCCATGCCATCAAACACAGCCGCCGAACCGGGAAAATCACTGCGCAGACGTGCGCCATAAGAGCGATAAATGCGCGCATCGTCCTCCTCGGACGATATGGCCAGCGCCAGAACCTCCTGATCCGAAAGATCACGGAAACGGCGGCGGTTTGATACTCCGGGGATCATGGCAGGCTCCAGTTTAGAATCATTCTAACCTAAGGCAATGAACCTGAAACGCAAGGCTTGCAATCTGAACTGATCGGTTTATTTATGTGAACAGATCAGTTCACTTTAGAATCGGAAACACCATGACCCGCCTCACCCTTGCCACCGCGACCGCACTTTTCCTTGGTTCTTTCGCTGCCAACGCCATGCAGATTCTGCCACCGGACCTGACCTTTCCGCCTGCGGACGGCACCATTTCCACCAAAACCTGCGAACAGGCGGTTTGCGTTCCGGGCAAGTAACACCTGGCCGGTTTTCGTCGCACGGCCCCGGGCTTCCTTGCTGAAACTGAACGTTTCAGTCTATTGTGACGAAAAATCGGGGGCCACATGAGCGCGATGGATGACGGAGTCAAAAAAGGGCGCAAGTTCGAACAGGTGCTGGACGGCGCCCGGACCGTTTTTCTGAAAGACGGGTTTGAGGGGGCCAGCGTCGACACCATCGCCAAGACCGCAGGCGTGTCCAAGGCGACGCTTTACAGCTATTTTCCCGACAAGCGCCTGTTGTTCATGGCGGTTGCCGGGGCTGAATGCCGCCGTCAGGCCGAAACAGCCACCGCGCGAATGGACATGTCAGCCGCGCCCGCCGTGGTATTGCGCGAGGCCGGCACCCATCTGATCCGGTTTATGCTCTCGGATTTCGGGCAGAACGTGTTTCGCATCTGCGTTGCCGAAACCGAGCGGTTCCCCGAACTGGGCTGTCAGTTCTATGAAAGCGGGCCGGGCGTTGTTGAAACCGCCCTGTGCCAGTATTTCGACCTTGCCATCGCCCGGGGCGAATTGGCGATTGATGATCGGGTGCTGGCCGCCCACCAGTTTGCCGAACTCTGCAAGGCGCAGCTTTTCCCGCGCCTTGTGTTTGGCATACAATCCCGGTTCACCGATGCCGAGGTCAGGCGGGTGATTGACGGCGCGGTTGAAATGTTCGTCGCGCGGTATGGGACGGCGTAATCGTCAATCCACGCGGCGCAGGTGGAACTGGCTGCCCACCTTTTTCGTCTCGAACCGCTTCAGCTCCTGCACCAGATCGCTCAGCTTGCGTTTGCCATAGGTGCGGGTATCGAAATCGGGATTATCGGCCATGATATATTGGCCCAGCGGCCCGAGGGCATACCATTCGTCATCCTGATCGATCTTGTCCATCGCCCTGAGGATAAGCGGCACCGCGTTGATCGGTGGTTGTTTTCCCGTGGGGGCCGGCGTTTCGCCCCGCGTGGCCACGACGGGTTCCTCATCAATGATATTTTCAATCAGGATGAACCGGTTGCACACATTGCGCAGGGATTCAGGCGCCTTGCCTTCACCGATCCCGATCACATCCAGCCCCTGTTCGCGAATACGGTTGGCCAGCGCGGTGAAATCGCTGTCGGAACTCACCAGAACGAAACCGTCAAACCGGCCCGTGTGCAAAATATCCATGGCGTCGATCACAAGGCCGATATCACTGGCGTTCTTGCCTTTGGTGTTCGCGGTTTCCTGATGCGCCACAAGCCCCAGCGCCCGCACGGTGCCCGACCAGTTCGCCAATTGCCCCGACGACCAATCGCCATAAACCCGGCGCAACGCCGGTTCCCCGAACGAGGTGATTTCCTTGAGGATCGCGCCGGCAAACTTGGCCGGAATATTATCGGCGTCGATCAGGACGGCATAGAGGGGTCGGTCATTCTGTTTCATGACCGACCCATATCAGATTGCAGGGCATTTGACAGCGATCAAAAAGATCAAAACTGACCCGGCTCGATTGGGCCAAGGCCCGTTAGTAAACCACCACGCCGCGAATGCTCTTGCCTTCGTGCATCAGATCGAACCCTTTGTTGATGTCATCCAGCCCCATGGTGTGGGTGATCATCGGGTCGATCTCGATTTTGCCGTCCATGTACCAATCGACGATTTTCGGCACATCCGTGCGGCCACGCGCGCCGCCGAATGCGGTGCCGCGCCAACTGCGCCCGGTGACCAGTTGGAACGGCCGGGTTGAAATTTCGGCTCCTGCCGGGGCCACGCCGATGATGATGCTTTCGCCCCAACCCTTGTGCGCCGATTCAAGGGCGGTGCGCATCACGCCCACGTTGCCCGTGGCATCAAAGGTGTAATCGGCGCCGCCACCGGTAAGGTCCACCAGATGGCCAACCAGATCGCCTTTCACATCAGCAGGATTGACGAAATCGGTCATGCCAAAGCGCGTGGCCATTTCAACCTTGCCCGGGTTCAGATCGACACCGATGATCTGATCGGCCCCCGCCAGACGCAAACCCTGAATCACGTTCAGGCCAATCCCGCCCAGACCGAACACGATCGCCCGGCTGCCGATTTCAACCTTGGCCGTGTTGATCACCGCGCCAATGCCCGTGGTCACGCCACAACCGATGTAACAGATTTTATCAAACGGCGCGTCTTTGCGCACCTTGGCCAGCGCGATTTCGGGCAAAACCGTGTGATTGGAGAACGTCGAACAGCCCATGTAATGCAGGATCGGCGTGCCATCCAGCATGGAAAACCGCGACGTGCCGTCAGGCATCACGCCCTGCCCCTGGGTGGCGCGAACCGCCTGACACAGATTGGTTTTCGGGTTCAGGCAATATTCGCAGGTCCGGCATTCGGGGGTATAGAGCGGGATCACATGATCGCCGGGTTGCAGGCTGGTCACACCTTCGCCCACCTCCAGCACGACGCCCGCGCCCTCGTGGCCCAGAATCGCCGGGAACGCGCCTTCGGGGTCGGCGCCCGAACGGGTGAATTCATCGGTGTGGCACAGGCCTGTCGCCTTGATTTCAACCAACACTTCACCGGCGCGGGGGCCATCAAGGTTCACCTCCATCACCTCAAGTGGCTTTCCGGCGGCAAGGGCAACGGCGGCGCGGGTTCTCATGGCTGTTCTCCAAAGTGGTGTTCTGGCCCGACCCTGTGCCAGAATGCAGGCGAAATGCAACCAAAGACACCCGGCCCGCCCGATTGAACATCTGGGCGGGCCGGGTCGATACCATCAAACGAGGTTACTGCGCCTGATTATTTCTTGGCGCGGTATTCGGAATGGCAGGCCTTGCAGGCCCCGCCGATATCCCCCATGGCCGCGCCCAGCCCGGCAGCATCGGTGATGTCCATCGCCGCGAGCCGAGACCTTTTGCAGCCCCTCGGCCTTGGCCGTAAAGCCATCGAAATCTTCCCAGATCTTGGGCAGCGCTTCGGATTTATCGTTGGTTTCGTTTGCCTCGAACACGACGGGAATCTTCAGCGATGCCTCGTGCAGGGTGGTCGCCGCCGCTTTTACGGCATCGGCATCAAAGGTGCCCTTGGCGTTGGCAGCCAAAATCTTGACCTGGCCACCGATGGTTTTCATCAGCTCCATCCGGGCTGCGACCGGATCAGCGTGGGATTCAGCAAAGGCTACGGCCGCCGTGCCGGCAAATCCGAGGGCGATGAGGGCAGTCGTTAGTCTGTTCATGGTGCAGGAATCCTTTTTTCAACCAATGACTCAAGACTAGGGATGGGAATCCACGCGTCCACCAAATTATTCGTGATGGCGGAAAACAGGCGCTGTTGGGGAAGATAACCCGGTGCCGTGCACTGGTGGGGGCAATGCAAACACGGCACCGGGCTGAAGCGCTCTTTCGCTCGGGTATCGTTATTACGAAAGAAACAGGCGGGCAAAGGGCCGGGGCGCGGTGATAGCGCGGTCATTTTCGGGCAAAATCGGGGCATAGCCCCCGCCCCGACGATGAAACCACCGTGCCGCTTGCCAATGCCGCGTCTTGTCGGCAAAGTCAGGGAAATGAATGCGCAACCGCCCACCCCCTTCCCCAGCGCCGCGACCCGAATGATCGCGTCGCGTTTGACCGGCGCGAATTGGGCGTGATCCTGACCCTTTATGGGCGGATGGTGGCGGCGGGCGAATGGCGCGACTACGGCATGTCATTCCTGCGCGATGTTGCCGTGTTTTCCGTGTTTCGGCGCACCGCCGAAAATCCGATCTATCGCATCGAAAAACGGCCCCGTCTGCGCGGTCGGCAGGGGCAATATGCCGTTATCGCCATGGATGGTCAGATCCTGAAACGGGGCGCTGATCTGCGTGTCGTTTTGCGGGTGCTGGAACGTAAATTGATCCGCGCGGTTGATTGAACAAGGTGATCCGGTCAGGGAAACAACCGGCGACGCGCGGTCACGGGGCCGTCGCCCTGTGAAATAATACGCTCGATCGCCGGTTGGATCGGTTCGCGCCGGGTGGTCATGCCATTGGCCGTCGCGTGAATCATCATGTGTTCATCCTCGGCCAGCGCCACGTGACCTTTCCAGAAAATCACATCGTTCCGGCGAAACGGTTCATTGTCACCAAAGGGGGTGCCAAGGGTCTGTGATTGCAGATCACTGTCGCCCGGGCAGGCAATATCCGCCGCCAGACAGGCCGCCTGCACCACCCCCGAGCAATCTATTCCGTCCCCGGTATTTCCCGCCCAAAGATACGGTGTGCCCAGAAACAACGCCGCCGTGGTGGCCGGGTCGGGCATCGGTTCGGACAGGGGGCGCAGGTGATCGCGATGCACCCGGCCCACGCCGCCCGACCATGCCACGATGCACCAGACATCGGTTTCGCCGGTTACCGTGATCCGGGCGCCAAAAGGCAGGCGCGCCAGGGTGGGGGCCTTGAACCCCGCGTCAGAATAAATATGGGTGTGGCGCACACGGACGGCATGGGTTGGCGCGCAAACACCCGCCAGCGCGGTTTCGCGCAGATACCCGCAATAGCCATCTTTTTGCGCCTGAACATAGGCCCAACCATCGTGCCGTTCGTAAACATCGACCAAATCACCGAACAACACCTGCCGGTCCAATCCCCCGTCAGGTGCGGCAAACAATCCGGCGGCAAAGGTGCAAACCTGCGCGGGTTCACCCGTTACGAACCGTTCGGCTGTGACCTTGCCATCCAGATGCGCGGCGGCAACACGGCCATTGGCAGGGGTTTGCCGCCGGTCGCTCATAGGTTCAACAATCCGGGCAGCGCCGCCAGAATGGCACGCGCGCCCTGCCCCACCCCGCCCTTGGGCCGGGCTGGCGCCGCTGTCGGGTTCCAGCCGTAGATGTCGAAATGAACATAGGGCGCGGTGTCGCCCGCAAAGCGGCGCAGGAACAGCGCGGCTGTGATCGACCCGGCAAAACCGCCACCGGGGGCGTTGTCCAGATCGGCAATCCCCGGTTCGATCATTGTTTCATAAGGCGCCCAGAATGGCATCCGCCACAGCGGATCACACACGATCTGCCCCGCAACCCCGAGGGCCGCTGCGATTTTATCGTCATCGCAATAAAACGGCGCCAGATCAGGGCCAACCGCCACCCGCGCCGCCCCCGTCAGGGTGGCCATGGAAATGGTAAGATCAGAGTCGCCCTCACCCGCCAGCGCCAAGGCATCGGCCAGCACCAGCCGCCCTTCGGCATCGGTGTTGTTGATCTCGACCGTCAGCCCCTTGCGCGATGTCAGGATGTCGCCGGGGCGAAAACTGTTGCCCGCCACCGCGTTTTCCACTGCCGGAACAAGAACCTGCAAGCGCAGGGGCAGACCCAAGGCCATGATCATTCGCGCCAGGCCCAGCACCGTTGCCGCGCCGCCCATATCCTTTTTCATCAGCCCCATAGAGGCCCCGGGTTTCAGGTTCAGCCCGCCCGTGTCAAAACACACGCCCTTGCCCACCAGCGTCAGGCGCGGGCCGGTATTGCCCCATGTCATCTCGATCAGGCGGGGGGCGTCAGTGGCCGCACGCCCGACGGCGTGGATCATCGGAAAGTTTGCATCCAGCAACGCATCGCCGGTTGTCACCTGAATATCGGCGCCAAAACCCGCCGCCAGATCACGCGCGGCCTGTTCCAAAGCGGTCGGCCCCATGTCCGACGCCGGCGTGTTGATCAGATCGCGGGTCAGCGCCTCACCCTTGGCAATCGCTTCCAGCCGGGGGGCATCGCAGCCTTCGGGGGCAACCAACATGGCCTTGGGCGCCGGTGATTTGGCATAGCGATCAAAGCGGTATCCGGCCAAAAGCCAGCCCAGCGCCGCCTCGTCCCGCTGTGCATCGGTCAGGTCCGACTGCAAAACCCAAGGGCCAGCGGGCAGCTTTTCCCGCGCCGCCGCCAGGGTAAACCGGCGCCGTGCGGCATCCGACGCCTTGCCCAGCCCTGCAATCGCGGCCCGGGGCGCGCCGGCGTCATCGGGCAACACCAGAACAGCACCCGCCGAGGCCGTGAAAGTATTGGCCCGGGCCCATGTCTGAACCGCCTGATCCTGATCGCTCAACCAGGATTCAAAACGTTCAGACGTCAGGGCATACAGCGGAAGCGCCGCGTTATCGGACGGGGCAAAATCAAGGGACATGTGGGCTAAACCTCTTGCTGCGGCATTTCTTGCCCCACCCTAACCGGCCAACATCCCCCCGCAAGCCCCGTTTCACACCATCAGACAATCTGATCCTGAAGATCCCAGATCGCACCCAGAGCATCGTTGCCCATTCGGGTAAGCCGCGCCAAATTCGCCGCCAGCGCAACACCGTCGTTTCCCCGCGCAAGGGCGGCCACCGTCAATGCAACACGCGCCATACGATCAAGGCCGATCCGCCCGGCGATACGTCCGATGGCCACGCCTTCACCGGTCATGTCGTCAAACCGATCCTGCCGATAGGCCCCGGCGATCCGCGACAGGCCCAAGGCAAGATCCTCAAGCGATTCACCAATCACCCGATCCGCCTGCCCGCCACGCCCCGCGTCGCGCAGGCGCGACAGGCAATCCGCATCGATCGACACATCCTCGACAGGCCGCAACGCAGTAACGCGTTCCCCATTTCTCATAACCGTCCACCTCTCTGCCCCCGCGGCAGTTTCGCACGGAACGCTCAACAATTCGTTGTCACGCATCAAAAGAAACCCCTCGAATTTCCTGAAAATACGCACTACACGTTGGCCACAAGACACAGGCAAAGGGATTTTAAGATGGAATTCGTCAGCCCGCTTCCCAGCTATCTGATTCAGCGGTATCATGGCTGGAAGGCAACCACTTACAGCGAAAACAAGATATGGTATCGCCGTTTGGCCGAAGAGGGGCAGCGGCCCCGCGCCATGGTGATTTCATGTTGTGACAGCCGCGTGCATGTCACCTCGATTTTCGGCGCTGAGCAGGGCGAGTTCTTTATCCACCGCAACATCGCCAATCTGGTGCCGACCTTTACCGACAATGGTGACCATCACGGCACCTCGGCCACCATCGAATATGCGGTAAGCGTGCTGAAAATCGCCCATATCATCGTGCTGGGCCATTCCAACTGTGGCGGCGTGCAGGGATGTTACGACATGTGTTCCGGCCACGCCCCTGATCTTGAGAAAGACTCCAGCTTTATTGGGCGCTGGATGGATATTCTGCGCCCCAGTTTTGACGATCTCCCCAGTGGCGAGGATGAAGACCGGGTGGTTGCTTTGGGGCATTTGGCGGTGCAGATTTCGTTGGATAACCTGATGACATTTCCCTTTGTGGCCGACGCCGTGCGCAACGACCGGCTGAGCCTGCACGGATTGTGGACAGATATCGGCGAGGGCGATCTTTTGGGTTATGATCCCGCAATCAGCAGGTTCACCGCCCTGTAGGGGTCAGGTGATCCGGGGCGCCAGCGCCAGCCGATACTGCCCCATCCGAATGCGCAGGTCCGCCAGATGTGCCATCACCGTGTGGTCGGACGTGTCGCATATCGTGCCGTCCCAGAAAATGTTGATCTGCGGCATCCGTGTCGCAATCAACGCTGCCCGGCGGCCCATGCGGGCCTTTTCAGAGAGTTTCAGATACATCGTCGCAATCCTGCACTTAGGCCGGATGACCGGCAACACTTTTGCTTGCGCCCCTGCGACGCAACCATACCGCCGCAGGGGCCTTGGTTTCATGATATTCCATAATGGTGCCGTCCGGGGCGCGCCCGTGGCGGGGGCATCATTCGAATGCCCCGATGGATGACGGCGCCACAAGATCCGGGCGTCTGGGTCATCGCATGCGGAAAATATTGACCGGCATTTGATCAGGCGCGCACCCCTGCACACCAGACACCGATCACGTTTTCCGCTTCTTCCCTCTCCCGAACATCGTCCGAGTCGATGGTTTTCTTATATCGCAGAGATTATTTACGATTCTTTACCGAACAAGTTTCAATCAGCATGGTCATGGTAACCATCATGTATCTCGTTGTTTTCATTGAAAAACAAAGGGGTAAGTGCGGAAAATAAATTCGGACGGGCAATTAAAAGCCGCCCGCCCGACGAAACGCCAAGGCGGGCGGTGGGCGATCAGCCCTTTTTCAGCACCCGATTGCCCAGAAGCTCGGCAATCTGCACCGCGTTCAGGGCGGCGCCCTTGCGCAGGTTGTCGGAAACGCACCACAGGTTCAGCCCGTTTTCGATGGTGCTGTCCTGCCGGATACGGGAAATGTAGGTGGCGAAATCGCCCACACACTCAACAGGGGTGATATATCCGCCATCTTCACGCTTATCGACGACCATGATGCCCGGCGCCTCGCGCAGAATATCGCGGGCTTCGTCCTCATCGAGGAAATCCTCAAACTCGATGTTGATCGATTCGGCGTGGCCGACAAAAACCGGCACGCGCACGCAGGTCGCCGTGACCTTGATCTTGGGGTCGACGATCTTTTTCGTCTCGGCGACCATTTTCCATTCTTCCTTGGTATCCCCGGAATCAAGGAAAACATCGATATGCGGGATCACGTTGAAAGCGATCTGTTTGGTGAACTTGTTCGCCGGCTTGTCGTCGGTGGGGTTATAGATGCTTTTGGTCTGATCCCACAGTTCGTCAATGCCCTCTTTGCCCGCACCGGACACCGATTGATAGGTGCTGACCACCACCCGTTTGATCCGCGCGCGATCATGCAGCGGTTTGAGCGCGACAACCATCTGCGCGGTCGAACAATTCGGATTGGCGATGATATTCTTGTTGGAATAGCCCGAAATTGCATCGGGGTTCACCTCGGGAACAATCAACGGGATCTGCGGATCGTAACGGTAAAGCGACGAATTGTCGATCACCACACACCCCGCCTTGGCCGCTTTGGGCGCATAGATTTTCGTGGCATCCGAGCCGACGGCAAACAGCGCCATATCCCAACCGGTGAAATCAAAGGTGTCGAGATCCTTGGTCTTCAGGGTTCTGTCGCCAAAGCTGACCTCGGTTCCCAAAGATTTGCGCGACGCGAGCGCGACAATCTCATCAACCGGAAAGCCGCGTTCGGCCAGGATGCTCAGCATTTCGCGGCCCACATTGCCCGTGGCGCCTGCGACGACGATTCTGTAACCCATCTGGGGACTCCTTAATGTCGTATGACGGCGCCTGATAGCCCATGAAGCCCCCAAGGGAAAGGGTTGGCGAATGTGCTTTTGTGGGGCAAACCATTCATGTTCCGTATCGGAGTCAGCATGACAGCAGATATCGGCGCACCGGAGAAAATCGTGACTGCGCTGATCATGGGCGCAGTGATCATGTTTACCCTGCGCCGCCAGGGCAATTGCGCGGCGCCGGATCTGCCCCTATGACAGGGCCCAACCACAAGGGACAATCATGACCAACCATTTGTATCAGAACGATCTGCCTGACGGGCTGTCCCTTGGCCCGGTCGTGGCCATCGACTGTGAAACCATGGGGTTGAATCCGCATCGCGACCGGCTGTGCCTGATCCAGATGTCGGGCGGTGACGGCAACGCGCATCTGGTGCAGGTCGCACCGGGCCAGACCGAGGCGCCCAACCTGTGTAAAATGCTGACCGATCCGGCGGTTCTGAAGCTGTTTCACTTTGGCCGCTTCGATATTGCCGCGCTGCTGAATGCCTTTGGCGCGGTCACGGCGCCCGTTTATTGCACCAAGATCGCAAGTAAACTGGTGCGCACCTATACGGACCGGCACGGGCTGAAGTATCTGCTGCAAGAACTGCTGAGTATCGACATCTCGAAGTACCAACAACAAAGCGATTGGGGCGCCGCCACGTTAAGTGCCGCGCAGTTGGATTATGCCGCCTCGGACGTGCTGCACCTGCATGCGCTGCGCAAGGCACTGAACAAACGGCTGGTGCGCGAGGGGCGCGCAGAGATCGCCCAGGCCTGTTTCGATTTCCTGCCCAGCCGCGCCGCGCTGGATCTGGCCGGTTGGCCCGAGATGGATATTTTCGCCCATTAACGGCAGGTTATTGCAAGCGCCCCTTTTTCCGGCGGCCCACCGGACATAGATTGGTGGCCATGACAGAATGGGATTGCCGTTTTGGCCAGTTATGACAATTTCCATTCCCGGTTGGTGGCATGGCTCAAGGTGCTTTTGCCGCTGGTGGCGCTGGCCATCCTTTCGACCCTGTTTCTGGTATCGCGCAAGGCCGACCCGGACCGCGCGATCCCCTATTCCGAAGTCGAAGTCGAAGCAATTTTGCGCGAACAACGCATCAAGAACCCCGATTATTCAGGAATGACCAGCGACGGCACCGCCATCACCATGGCCGCCGAAAGCGCCCGCCCCGACACGGCCGACCGGGTGACGGCAACACGCCTGCATGCGCGGCTGCAAACCCCGGATGGCGGCATTCTCGACCTGACGGCGGGCACCGGGGTGATCGACACCGGCACGCAGTTGGCGGATATGAGCGGCGGCGTGCGGATCGAAACCTCAACCGGATATGTGATCGACACCGAAGGGCTGACCTCGGCGCTGGATGCAACCGATGTGCAGACCGGGGGCGCGATCACCGCCAAGGGGCCGCTGGGCGATCTGAGCGCGGGGCAAATGGCGCTGCGTCAGGGCGATGCCGGGGGTGGCCCGGCCTATGTTCTTGTTTTCAAGGGCGGTGTTCACCTGATATACCAGCCCCAGCCAACGCAGGGAGGCGGGCAATGACGCGGATCATACTATCGGCCATGGTGCTGATGCTGACACTTGGGCAGGCGGTGGCCCAAGGCACCGACATCACCTTTGGCGGGTTGAAACAGGACACGACACAGCCGGTTGAGGTTGCGTCGGATCAGCTCCAGCTCGACCAGTCGGATGGCAGCGCGACGTTTACAGGTAACGTGCTGATTACTCAGGGTGAAATGCGTCTGAGCGCGGGCAAGGTGCGGGTGATCTATGCCACTGGCGCCGCCGGACGGATATCGGAAATGCACGCCTCGGGCGGGGTCACTCTGGTGAATGGCGCCGAGGCCGCCGAAGCGCGCGAGGCGGTCTATTCCATCGACAAGGGCACCGTGGTGATGACCGGTGATGTGGTCCTGACCCAAGGGCAGACGGCATTGTCGTCAAACTCGCTGGTCATTGATCTGAACAACGGCACCGGCACCCTTGAAGGTCGGGTGCGCACCGTGTTCCAATCCGGCAACAACTGATGTCGGCAGACGGCCCGCATCTAACCATCGCTGCGACGGCAACAACCGGCGGTTTGCAAATTCGCAACCTGCGCAAAAGCTATCGCAAGCGCCCGGTGATCCGCGACGTATCGCTGGATCTTGGTCGGGGGGAAATCGTGGCACTGTTGGGGCCGAACGGATCAGGCAAAACCACCTGTTTTTACGCCATCGCCGGGTTGGTTCAACCCGAAGGCGGGCAAGTGATCATCGACGGGCGCGATGTGACCAGCCTGCCCATGTACCGCCGTGCCAAGCTGGGTATCGGATATCTGCCACAGGAAATGTCGATCTTTCGCGGGATGAGCGTCGAGGACAACATCCTGTCAATCCTCGAAATCAGCACCAAAGGGCGCGGCAAACAGCACGACCGCCTGGAAGACCTGCTGAACGAATTTTCGATCTCGCACCTGCGCCGCACCCCGGCGCCCGCCCTTTCAGGTGGCGAGCGGCGGCGGGTGGAGATCGCCCGCTGTCTGGCCGCGAATCCGTCCTATGTGTTGCTGGATGAACCTTTTGCCGGGGTCGATCCGATCGCTGTGGCCGAAATCCGCGGATTGGTCGCCGATCTTAAAACCCGTGGCATCGGTGTGCTGATCACCGATCACAACGTCCGTGAAACCCTTGGAATCGTTGATCGCGCCTATATCTTACATGATGGACATGTGTTGATGAGCGGCACCAGCGATGAGGTGGTTCAGGATGAAAATGTGCAACGTGTTTACCTGGGGCAGGGATTTCGGATTTCGTGATTCTCTCTCAGGTTGTGCGATAGTTTCCATTGACAGGTCGCAGGTTTACCGCTCCAAATGGTGGTAATGACAGAAGCGACACCATCGTTCACAGGAGCAGGAACGCGGCGCAAACCGCGGGAACACGGCATATTCCCCGTTCATGCGGCCAAGCGTTCGCAAGCACGGGTGCCAGCACGTTGGCACCGGTAATCCGCCATATTCGGCAACCCAGGAGGGCATGATGCAATATCAAATCAGTGGCAAACAGATCGACATCGGCGAGGCGCTGCAAACCCATGTGCAGACCGAAGTGGATGAAATGATCGGGAAATATCCCGGCCGTCCCACCGATACGATGATCGTGTTTTCAAAGGACGCTCATGAGTTTGTTTGCGAATCTGTTGTGCATCTTTCCACTGGCCTGACGGTTCAGGCCCGGGGCCGGGCAACCGAAATTTACGCCTCATTCGACAGCGCCACCGAAAAAATGGAAAAGCAGCTGCGCCGTTACAAACGTCGGCTCAAGGATCATCACACGGCACGCGCGGTGCCTGTTGAACTTTCCGGTGCGTCCTCGTATATCCTCGCCGCGAATGGCAGTGATGACGCGGACGAGCCTGAAACCCTTGCTCCGATGATCATCGCCGAGATGGAAACCAAGATTCCCAGCCTCTCGGTCGGCGAGGCGGTGATGCAAATGGAATTGGCGGGCGCACCAGTGCTGGTGTTCCGAAACGAAAAGCAGGACGCCGGGGTCAATATCGTGTATCGTCGTGAAGACGGCAACATCGGGTGGATTGATCCAGGCACGGCAAAATAGGAGGGTGCGGCCAGGTGGCTGACACCCGGTCGGACAGGACTATATGCAAATTTCGAAGATCCTCAGCCCTTCGGCCATTCGTGTCGTGGGATCAATGACCAGCAAGAAGCGTCTGTTTCAGGAACTTGGTGAACTGGCCCACACGGTGCATGGCCTGCCCGCAACCCGCGCGGTTGAGGCGCTGATGGAACGCGAAAGTCTGGGTCCGACGGCTGTGGGGCATGGTATCGCCCTGCCCCATGCCCGTCTGGACGATGCAAAATACGTCAGTGGCATCTTTCTGCGCATTGAGCGGGGGATGGATTTCTCGGCGGCGGATCGCAAACCTGTGGATCTGGTGTTTGCGCTGTTCGCCCCGTCAAGTGCCGGTGTTGAACACCTCAAAGCATTGGCACTGGTATCGCGCACATTGCGTGACCAAACCCTGTGCGGCAAACTGCGCGCCAACGATGACCCCGCCGTGCTGCACACCATCCTGACCGAGCTGACAACCAGTCAGGCCGCCTGAACGAGCAATTCAGCGCCACGCGCGATAGCCGAACATCATGTAGTCCCGCTGATAAACATCGCGCACCGCCGCTTCGATGTCATCGTCATAGATGCGATCAAGCAGGGCCGTGGTTTCGGCAGGCAGGGGCGGCGCGGTTTTACCGATCTGATCCGCCAGCGCGCCCAACCCCTGTTCAAGCTGGGTGTCGCGCAGAATCATGTCCGGCGACATGAACTGTGCCATGCCCTGCATCACCACCGATTGGGTCGCCCATGCGGGATCGACGCGAACGCTGGTCTGACCACCAAGGTTGCCTTTGACGAATTTGATAAACTCCAGAAACGCCGCCTTTTGGACGCCCGTATCGGCCAGCCCATCATCGGGCAAGGGTACGTTGTACCGGTCGCGCAGAATGTTGCGCAGATCACCGAACTCCTCGTCATCCGGCGGCAGGATATGGGTGTGAAACACCTCGTGGATGCGGGCAACCGGGTGGCGCACCACCGTGAAACTGCGATGCCCGGGGTTCTGACGTTTCCATTTCCGCAGATCCTTCTGCGTCATCTCGGGGCAATGGGGCGCGGCCCCATCCAGCGCGGTGAGCCATTCAATCACCCGCCCCTCGGCCCCGCCCCGGATAGGCATGAACACCAGCGGACTTTCGGCGGCCAGAACGAAACCCGGGATATTGGGGCCGCGCCGCTGTTCGAAATTCGGGGTGCGGCCCAGATCGAAATGATCATGGGATGACAGGGCCGCCGTCATGGCATCGTAATTGATGACCTTGTCGCGCAGGGTGCCGGGGTTTTGCACCTTGGTCTTGCCACTGGCGTGATCCAGCCGCGCCTCAACCCCAAGAAAGGCCACCAGGCCGTTCAGGATTTCAACATCGTTTATATCGTCATAGCGGATGTAAAACGCGGTTTGCCCCGACACCTGAAGGGTGCGCAACACCTCTTGCTGAAACAATTGGATGCGCGTCAGATGACGGGTAAACCCATCGGGATCAAAGGTGATGCGGGCGGTTTTCGCGTTCTTCATATCGCCCAGCCGCCACTGCCCCGTTTCACGGGCGATTTCGCGCGACACGTAACTGTCCAGCGGATTGCGCGTCAGCACCACCTTGGCGCAGCGCGGATCGGCCAGACAATGGGCCAGCACCCGGGGATCATGATCATGAAAAAACCGGAACCCCGCGATCCCGTCGGTGCGCGCCTGCATGACCGACAGCAATTGCAGCGGATCAGCCTCGCGCATGGGCAGGGTCACGCCGGCCTGTTCCGTCTTGCCAGCATGGCCCACGAATGTGGGATTGAACGCCTCGCCCCAGCAGCGCAGCCCCGGCAAGGTGTTCAGCGTGTCTTCAAGAAAATTCGAGCCGGTGCGCATTTCTGCCAGCAAGATGAAAGAGTCAAAGGTCGGGGCCATGGATTATCCCACAAGATAGGGTTTGCGCCGCGCAGGCGGCAGAGTGTCGGTTTCATCGCCGCTGGGGAAATCCCCCATCAGATAGGGCTGCATCCCCTGATTTTTCAGGTTTTGAAGGAACTGTCCAAAACCTGTCAAATCATGCATCTGTGGCGCTTCGGTCAGGCGGCGGGGGCTGCGCAGGCCGATTTCATCAATGATCGTCTGCAACGGTTCCATCGGGGCATCGACAAAATCGGCCATGGTCCAGATCCGCACCCGGGCCTTTGTGGTGATCCGGCGCAGGCGGGCCAACTGCCGGGATTCCACCTGTTGCAACCGGGCAGCGACGCGGCGCAGATCGGCAAAGTCACCACTGGCGCGAAACAGTGGCACCGCCCAAGCACCGGAAATAATTGAGATATTGGCGTTTGGATCGTCGGCCAGAAAATGGACGATCTTTTGCTGATCCCCCGGGCCGAACAGGAAACACTGGCGTTCGCCTCGGGTGTTCCACACCAGATTGGTCAGAAAGGCCCCCGGATTGTAATCGCGCAACCCGGCGGTGTCGGGCAAAGCCCCGGCATAGATCGAATGCCCATCAGTGAATTCGGCGCGATCCGGCCCATAGAGATGCCCGTGAACCCGCGCGCCTGTCGCCTTGCGCAGCCATGGCTGAAACCCGTCAAACAGATCACCAAACCCCTGAAATACCGAATAAGGCGCGCAGGTCTTGCCGTTTTCCCAGCCAGGTTTGGGAAAGCGGCTGCCCATATACAGGCCGGCGCGCCCTCGTGTACGCCGTTCGATCGCCTTGGCAAAGATGCGGTCAATCTTGCCGGGGTTCGGCTCGGCCCGGCTTTCGGTGGCAAGCGAATCGGACAGGAAATTGGCATAAAGCCGCTCTGCCCGGGGCCAGATTTTGCGCGCCATAAAACAATCGGACCGGCGCAAAAGTTGCAGATGATCGTCGTAAAAGATGTGCGGCTTGCCCTGATAATCAAATTTGGACAGGGTCAGGGACCGGCTTTCGATCCGGGTGGTGTGAAGGCGCACCAGGGTCTGAAAATAGCTTTCATCGGGAATCCAGACGCGGCGAAAATATCTGTCATATTCGGCGCGACGCGGATCGTTGAGAATCGCGCTCAGGGTGCGGCGGGTCAGGCACCACCATTGCGACCCCATGTGCGGCTCAACCCCGTCGGGAATATGGCGTTTCAGGCGCAGCCGCCGTTGCAGGCGGACATAGGAATCAAACAGGCGGCGGTGGCGTTTCCATGAAAACGGAAACCGCAGGGTGAACCGTTCGCGATCAAGGCCCCCCACCGTCCAGGGCACATCCTGGGTTGTCACGCTTTCGATGAAATCGGTGTCCGAGCGCGCCGCGAGATAGGCGCGCAGTTCGCCAATCGGACGCAGAGGCAGACACGAACCAGAGGCGAGATAAACGTGCTGTACCCTGGGGAAATCCCGCAGCATCATTTCCGCCCCGTTCTGCGCCGCCGCAACCAGTGACCATGTGCCCCATTCACAGGCATGACGGCCACAAAACCGTATATTTTCAAAGGCGCCCAGATCGCGGCGCAGGGTATCAAAGGCATCGGCCGACACCCGCCGATCAACATGGATAACCACCGGACAACCGTGCCGCGCCCAATGGCCCGCAACCTGCGCCGCGCGGTCCAGTGCATCGTGGCACATCATCACGACGCCAACGGTCATGCCCAGTTGCCCTTTGACATCAGGCCGAGAATCTCAAGCTGACGCCAGTTGATATATTTCTCGCTCCACTTGCACCAAAGATCGGGGTCTTCCTGTTGCAGCCGCGCGTGATAGGCCTTGTATTCCGTGCTGTCGGCAAAGTGTTCGCGGCGCTTGATTTCTTCGCGGGCTTTTTCACCCAGGGTATCCAGGAATTTGGCGTGCAGCAGGATGCCGGATGTCTTTTCACCGCCGTCTTCGTCATAAACCTTGTTCAGCCCCCGTGGCAGGATCATGTGCGTCGAACTGGTATAGGCAAAGCGTCGGTCCCATTTCACCAGCGGCAGTTTGTTCAGCGCCGGTGCGCGCGCCGGTTTGCCTGCCAGAAACGCCCGCGCCCGCGGCCCGCCCTGAATCCAAAGGTTCCCATAGGCTTGATTCTTGGTGATCGTATAGTTTCCAGAATCGAACCAATTGGCGATCTCGATCGGGTTCTGCCCCTCGTGATAATGATGGGCCGACAGGGGGCCTTTTGGATACATGTCCAGCATCATCGCGCCAAAAGATTTCACCTCGCTCGCGTCGAGCCAATCTGTCAGCGCACCAATGGGCCGCGTATCGCAGAACGGATAGACAAAAAATTCATCCACATCCACGCTCAGCGTCCAATGACCGTGGCCATAGGCCCGCAACAGCCGGTTCATCCAATCGACCCCGTAACGCGCGGATTTATAACTGCGGCTGCTGTGCCAGAGGGAAACATCGGGTTGCTGCGCCAGATAATCGCCGGTGCCATCGTCAGAGTCATTGTCCACCATCAGAAAATGGCCGATCCCCATGTCGCGATAATATTGCAGAAAATACGGTAGCCGCACCCGTTCGTTGCGCAGGGTGGAAAACAGCAAAATATCGCCCCGCCCAATGGCACCTGTGCGGTTCTGGACCGGCGCCAGATCACGCCGCTTGCGAAACGCGCGCAACAGCATCCTGCGCCGCCGCAGTCTCAGCCGAAATGACTCAATCGCGCCCACGGATCATCCTTGTCGTGCCTGTCGTCCACCCATCTGGCATCTAGCCTGTGAATGCACGATTAACCGTTAACAAGACAGGATTTCCTGTCTGATTTTGCAAAGAATGTTAGCGAAGCACCCTCGATGAATCAACATTTCCCGCACCCCCGACCATGCGCCGCGTGACATGAGGCCAAGAGATTCAAGCTGTTGCCAGTTTTCAAACCGCTGCGCCGTGGGCACCCAAAGATCGGGATTGGCGATCAACCCGTCATAGTAATCATCGTAAAGCGCGCTGTTGGAAAAATGCTCCTGGCGTTGCTTTTCCTCTGCCGATTTGGCCACGATGGTGTTCAGAAACTTGGTATGGAGCAGCGCGCCGGTGGGTCTGGCGACACCGGGTTCGGGAAACGACCGGTTCAACCGGGGCGGCAACAAAGAGTGGGTGGAATCAAGGTAACTGTACCGGCGATGCCATTTCACCAGCGGCGTCTTGTTCATGGTCGGCGCCCGTTCCGGGGCGGTGGCAAAAAAGTGGCGCGCCCGCACTCCGCCCCGGGTTAGCAGGGTTTGCAATTCCGGGCGGGGATGATCGGTAAAGTTGTCGCCGTCAAACCAGGCGAGCGATTCAACCGGATTCTGGCCCGCGTGACAGGGCGCATCACCCAAGGGGCCCTTGGGATAGAGATCAATCATCAAGGTGCGGAAGCTGTTCCAGCCACGCGAGTCGAGCCAGCCCGTCAGCCCATGCAGGCCGATACGATCATGAAACGGATAGATCAGCAGTTCATCCGCATCCAGCGTCAGGCACCAATGCCCGTGGCCGTGCTGCATCTGCAACCAGCCCATCCAATCCATTCCAAAGCGGGACTTCTTATAACTGTCAGCGGTCTGCCAAAGTGACACATCGCCCTGTGTGCGCAAAAGATCGGCGGTGCCATCGGTGCCGTCATTGTCCACAAACAGGAAATGATCGACCCCCAAGGCGCGATGATGATCGAGGAAATACGGCAGGCGCAGGGCCTCGTTGCGCAGGGTGCAGAACAGTAAAATCTGGCCGGGCCGGATTTGGCCTGTTCGATCCTGAACAGGCGCGAGCTGGCGGCGTTTGCGAAGGGCGCGCGACAGAAGATACCGGCGCTTCCAACGTAACCGGTATGCCCGCCATGCGCGCCACGCCGCGCTCATGCCTTACTGCGCGGCTTTCTGACCGGATACCAACTCGTTCAGATAGCCCGAAAACTCCGACGACAGGTCAGGGCGGGACAGACCAAAGGCCACCGTCGCCTGAAGGAACCCGGCCTTGGAGCCGCAATCAAACCGCTGCCCCCGGAACCGCAGACCATAAACACCGTCTTCGCCGCCGATTTCCTTGGCGATGGCATCGGTCAACTGAATTTCACCACCAGCGCCCGATTTCATCTTGTTCAAGGTGTTCAGCACGCTGGGCGTCAGGATATAGCGCCCGATCACCGCCAGATTGCTGGGGGCTTCTTCTGCGCTGGGTTTTTCAACCATGCCTTTGACCTTGACCATGGAACCCATGTCCTCGGCCACATCAAGAACACCATAGGCCGATGCCTTTTCAGGCGGCACCTCCATGGCGGCAACCATGTTGCCCCCGGTTTCCTCATAGGCTTCGGCCATCTGTTGCAGACAGGGCTTTTCAGCCGCGATCACATCGTCGGGCAGGATCACCGCAAAAGGTTCATTCCCGATCAAACGGCGGGCGCACCAAACCGCATGGCCAAGGCCAAGCGCCTTGTGCTGCCGGATATAGGCGATTGCACCGCTGTCCATGTTGGTATCGCGCAACATGTCGAGCATGTCGGTCTTGCCCTTCTTGTGCAGGGCAGTTTCCAGTTCGGGCGCATGATCGAAGTAATCCTCAAGCGCGGACTTGCCGCGCGAGGTAACAAAAATGAACTCTCTGATCCCGGCTGCGCGGGCCTCGTCAATCGCATATTGAATCAGCGGCCTGTCAACCAAGGTCATGATTTCCTTGGGAATAGATTTCGTCGCCGGCAAAAAACGCGTTCCCAGCCCGGCGACCGGGAATACCGCTTTCGTCACTTTCCGTCGCATATCGACTCCTTGTTATAAATCGCCTTTGTTAACTCATTGCCCCGCAACCTGAGGGAAAAGGGTGTGCGCAAGTCTCTGTATATCTCTGGGGATAAGTAAAAGGCCAACGTAAATTCCTGCCTCGGTGTCGCACAGTACAAGAGAGCGCGCAACGCCACACGCCAAAACCCGATCCCCCGCTATTTTCGCGCGGCACGGGGAAAGGTGGCTTTCCACGTTGCCTTGCGACTTTCATGCTGTCGCCCGTCTGGGGCCGGAACACTGCAAATGTGTCAAACGAACGCTTGGCGGCACAAATGATTGATACCATGTCTATTATTCATCAATAGCGGCCCAAGCGGCACGAAAAGATACCGCCCACCGACAAGCCATCAGAAGTCGAGGTTCTCTACGTTCAGCGCGTTTGAGCGGATGAACTCGCGACGGGGGTCCACCACATCGCCCATGAGTTTGGTAAAGATGTCGTCGGCCTCGGCCACATCATCGACCCGCACCTGCAACAGCGTGCGCGCTTCGGGGTCCAGGGTGGTTTCCCATAGCTGGTCGGGGTTCATTTCGCCCAGGCCCTTATAGCGTTGCAAAGACAGCCCCTTTTCGCCCTCACGCAGGATTGCGCTCAGCAAATCGAGCGGGCCATAGATCGGCGTATCGCGATCCTTGCGCACCAGATGGGCCGGATGGCGATAGGTGTCTTGCAGATCTTCGGTAAAGGCGCCCAGACGCCGTGCTTCGCCCGACCGCAAAACCGCGCCATCCAGCGTGCGCACCTCTTCCACACCGCGCAGCAGCCGCGCCAGACGAATGCCGTGATCCTGAGTGATCCGCCCGTTCCAGCCCTTTTCATATTCCGCCGCAATCAGATCAAGCCGGTCCGCCACCCGATTGGCGGTGCCCTGCGGGTCGGCATCGGCCGCACCCGGAACGAAGGCGCCGGAAATCGCCGCCTGTTCCAAAATCGAATGGGGGTAATGGGTTGGAAACGCTTCGAGAATCCGGCGCACATTTCGCGCCCCGCTGACAACGCGGGCCAGATCGGCACCTACGATTTCCTCGCCGGTCTTGAGGCGGAGCATCGCGCCCTCGATCCCTTGATCAATCAGGTAATCGTCAAGGGTCGCCTGATCTTTCAGGTACACCTCGGATTTGCCGCGCGCCACTTTGTAAAGCGGCGGCTGGGCGATATAGAGGTATCCTTTTTCAATGATCTCAGGCATTTGGCGGAAAAAGAAAGTCAGCAAAAGCGTGCGGATATGCGCGCCGTCCACATCGGCGTCGGTCATGATGATGATCTTGTGATAGCGCAACTTTTCGATGTCGAATTCGTCGCGCCCGATCCCTGCACCAAAAGCAGTGATCATCATCCCGATCATATCTGACCCAAGCATCCGGTCAAACCGTGCCCGTTCGACGTTCAGGATCTTGCCGCGCAGGGGCAGAACCGCCTGATTATACCGCGACCGCCCCTGTTTGGCCGATCCGCCGGCGCTGTCGCCCTCGACGATGAATACTTCGCGCAGGGCCGGATCCTTGACCTGACAATCGGCCAGCTTGCCGGGCAGGTTGGCGACATCCAGCGTCGATTTCTTGCGGGTCATCTCACGCGCCTTGCGGGCCGCCTCGCGGGCCAGAGCGGCCTCGACCACCTTGCCGATGATCTGCTTGGCCAGATTCGGGTTTTCCTCGAACCACTCGGCCAGCTTTTCGTTCACCATGCCCTCAACCGCCGGGCGCACCTCGGAACTGACCAGTTTGTCCTTGGTCTGAGAACTGAATTTCGGATCCGGCACTTTGACCGACAGAACACAGGTCAGCCCCTCGCGCGCATCGTCACCGGTAAAGTTCACCTTTTCCTTTTTGGCGATGCCAGAAGACCCGGCATAGAGGTTCATCGTCCGGGTCAGCGCCCCGCGAAAGCCCGCCAGATGGGTGCCGCCATCGCGCTGGGGAATGTTATTGGTAAACGGCAGCACCATTTCGTTATAGCTGTCGTTCCACCACATGGCGATTTCCACGCCGATGCCATCTTTCTCGCCGGTCATATATATCGGCTCGTCCAGGATCGACCCTTTGGAACGGTCGAGATATTTGACGAATTCCTTGACGCCGCCTTCATAAAACAGCTCGGTGCGCAGGGGTTCGGCAGGGCGTTCATCTTCCAGAATGATCCGCACGCCGGAATTCAGGAACGCCAGTTCTCGCAGGCGGTTTTCAAGGGTCTTGAACACATAGTCGAGATTGGAAAACGTGCTGGTGCTGCCCAGAAACCGCACCTCAGTGCCTTTGCGGCCACCAGCATCGCCGACCACCTCAAGATGTTTGACGGTCTCGCCCCGCTCGAACCGGGCGCAATGTTCCTTGCCGTCCCGCCAGATCCGCAGCTCCAGCCAGTCGGACAGCGCATTCACCACCGAAACACCAACCCCGTGCAGCCCCCCCGACACCTTATAGGAGTTCTGGTCGAATTTCCCGCCCGCGTGCAGTTGGGTCATGATGACCTCGGCGGCTGAAACCCCCTCTTCCTCGTGGATACCCACCGGAATGCCACGCCCGTTATCGGACACCGACACGCTGTTATCAGCGTGGATTTTCACATTCACCGCATCGGCGTGGCCCGCCAGCGCCTCGTCAATGCCGTTGTCGACCACCTCATACACCATATGGTGCAGGCCCGAGCCATCGTCGGTATCGCCGATATACATCCCCGGACGCTTGCGAACAGCATCCAGGCCTTTGAGAACCTTGATAGAATCAGCGCCGTATTCTTCGGGGGTCGTGGGGGTATCTGACATGAGGGCCTGCTGTTGTGTTTGTCCGCGATTTATAGGGGTTTCGCCGGGGGTTGTCACGCCATTGGCACAAGTTTCACGGCCATGAGCCGCCGGGAATCCTGCGCCTTTGTCGTGCCGCACATATCTCCGTCAACTGCGGATCAGATCAACGGAATAACCAGCCCCACAAGGATCAGCAAAGCACCCGAAATCCTGTTGATCCGGCGCAGCGCCGCAGGCGAACTCAGCACCCGGCGCGCCCGGTCGATGAACAACGCAAAGCACAGATTGCCCACCAGAGGCACGACCATCGAAATCACCACGACCGCAGCAATATCCGCCACTGTCACCGTCGTCAGATCAAAGAACCCGGGCAGAACGCCCATATAAAACAGGATCGCCTTGGGGTTGCCAAGAATCACGGCAACACCAGCGGCAAACCCGGCCCACTTGCCCGGGCGGGTCAGGCGACTGTCCTTGCCGATCTGGCGGCCGGCATTGCGCAACAGGGCAAAACCCATCGCCAGAAACACCACGGCCGCGATCCATTTCAAAACCACCATAAAGCCGGAAAATGCCGACACCACCCAAGTGACCCCGAGAACAGCCAGCAGCGGCCAAAGCGCATCGCCAATTGTCACGCCCAACGCCAAAGGCCAGGCCGCCTGAAACCCACCCGCCATGGCCCGCGCCACCAGCGCCACCCAAACCGGCCCCGGCGTCAGGAACAAAACCACCAGTGCCCCGGCATAAAGGGCCAACTGCCCCGCTGTAATTGTCATGAAATCCGCTCCACCACCGATTGCCCCGCGTCCTCGCGGACCACAAGATATTGCGCCCGATCCTTCAACTCATCAAACATCTCGGCCCCGGTGCCCGTCATCCAGGCCTGCGCCCCCAAGGCACATATCTCATCAAACAGCGCCGCGCGCCGATCACGGTCCAGATGGGCCGCCACCTCATCCAGCAACAGGATCGGCGCCGCGCCCGTTTCATCCGCCAAGGCCCGCGCATTCGCCAAAATCAGGGAAATCAGCATCGCCTTCTGCTCGCCCGTGGAACATTGGGCCGCCGGCACCGCCTTTGACGCATAAACCGCCCCCAAATCGGCCCGGTGCGGTCCGGCAAGGGTACGTCCCGCTGTCATATCGCGCCGCCGCCCCTCGCGAAATGCCACGGTCAGGTCATCCACCGTGCGGGCCTCCTCATCCGCCGCGCTCAATGCCTCAAGATCGCTGATCGGAAAATCGGTCGGGGCGCGGCGTTGCGCGGCCATGACACGGGCCAAAGCGCCGGCCCGGTTGGCGATAATCCGGGCGCCCGCCTCGGCCATCTGCACCTCAAGCGCGCCATACCACCCCGGCTCGCGCACCTGATCCTTCAACAGACGGTTGCGGCTCGCGCATCGCCTTTTCATAGATAAGCACCGCCTCGCCATGATCCGGCTCAAAACTCAGGGTCATACGATCCCAGAACCGTCGCCGCCCTTCGGCACCCTCAATCCACAACCGATCCATGGATGGCACCAGCCAAAGCATCCGCACAATCCGGCCCAGCGCCACCTGTGGCGCCACCTTGCCGTCAATCCGCGTCACCCGTGATTGCCCGGCCTCGGCGCGGGTATCTATCTCATGCCCGGCCAGCCCCGCCCCGATCCGCCAGCCCAAAGCCTCGGGACGACGCACCAACTCATCCGCCGCAGCCCGGCGCAGGCCCTGCCCCGGCGACAACAGCGAAACCGCCTCGATCAGATTGGTCTTGCCCGCACCGTTGGCCCCGTAAATCGCCACAGGGTGTGGCAACAGATCCAGCGCCACACGCCGGTGCGACCGGAAATGCGACAGTTCCAGCCGATCAACCGACAGCCCCATCGCGTCCAAACCCTATTTTTTACTGACAGAAAATACTCGCCCCGCAGGGTCGGCCCGTCACACGCGCATCGGCATGACGACATAGACCGCCGATGTGTCGTTGCCTTCCTGCATCAGCGTCGGATCGCCCGACGAGTTGAACAGGAATACGGCGTTTTCCCGATCAACCTGACTGGCAATTTCCAGCAGGTATTTGGCGTTGAACCCGATTTCCAACTTGTCATCACCATAGGCGACGGCCAGCTCTTCTTCGGCATTGCCGCTGTCCGGCGCGTTCACCGACAGGATCAGGCGGTCTTCGTCGATCTGCAATTTCACGGCGCGCGACCGCTCGGAACTGACGGTCGCCACACGATCGACCGCGCTGGCGAATTCCTTGGCGTCCACTTCCATCCGCTTGGTGTTCCCCTTTGGAATGACCCGCGAATAATCGGGGAAGGTGCCATCGATCACCTTGGATGTCAGGGTGATGGCCGGGGTGGCAAAGCGCACCTTGGTTTCCGACACCGAAACGGCAATCGACGCCTCGTCATCATCCAGAAGCTTGCGCATTTCGCCCACGGTCTTGCGCGGAACAATCACGCCGGGCATGCCTTCGGCCCCCATCGGCAGGGGCGCGTCGATCCGCGCCAGCCGGTGACCGTCGGTCGCCACACAGCGCAGCGCCATTTCCCCCCGTCATCTGACACATGCATATAGACGCCGTTCAGATAATACCGGGTTTCCTCGGTTGAAATGGCGAATTTGCTTTTGTCGAACAACCGGCGCAACACCGGGGCCGAAACCGAAAAATTGCTGGTATATTCGGACGTGGCCATCACCGGAAAGTCTTCGCGCGGCAGAGTCGCGAGCCTGAAAGTTCGACCGCCCCGCCTCAACCACCAACCGCCCCGAAGCGCCATCGTCGGACAACGACACCAGCGCACCATCGGGCAGCTTGCGCACAATTTCATGAAGCGTCACAGCGCCAACTGTGGTCGAGCCTGCGCGTTCGACCTGGGCACTGGCCTTGTCCACCACTTCGACATCCAGATCTGTGGCGCGAAAGCTTACCGAATTTCCTTCGGCCTCGATCAACACGTTGGCCAAAATCGGGATCGTATTGCGCCGCTCGACCACCGATTGCGCGTGTGCGACCGCCTTGAGCAATGTGCCGCGTTCGATGCTGAGCTTCATATCCACCTCACCTGATGCCGGGGTGAAATCTAACGGTTTCAGCCCCCGACGCAACAATTTTTCGGCCCGCCCTGAGCGGAACAATTTCACTGGACTGTCAAAGGGAATGGCGGGGGCGTCAAGGCCCCGCCCATGATCCATGATCATTTTCAGCAGTTATTCTACTGATCTTCCAGCGAACGGCGCAGCAGATCGATATCTTCGGCGATTTGGCTGTCCTTCTGCTTCAGTTCCTCGATCCGCTTGATCCCGTGCATGATCGTCGTGTGGTCGCGCCCGCCAAAGCGGCGACCGATTTCGGGCAGGGACCGTTGGGTGAGTTGTTTGCACAGATACATCGCCACCTGACGGGGCCGCGCAAAGGTGCGCACGCGTTTTGGGCCAATCAGATCGGACAGGCGGATGTTATAGTGATCCGACACCTTGCGCTGAATTTCTTCCACCGTCGTCTTGCGATCGGACTGGCGCAGAATATCGACCAGACATTCCTTGGTCAGTTGCAGATCAATCTCGCGCCCCACCAGACTCCCGAAGGCGAACAAACGCATGAGTGCGCCTTCCAGAACCCGGACGTTTGAGGTGATGCGATGGGCCAGGAATTCAAGCACACCATCAGCCAGGACCACGCCTTTGAACTGCGGGCGATATTGTTCGACCTTTTGTTGCAGGATGCCAAGGCGCAGCTCATAGCTGGTTGGGTGCAAATCCACCACAAGGCCCGATTGCAGGCGCGAAACGATCCGGCTTTCCAGACCTTCGATTTCACCCGGGGCGCGGTCGGCAGAAATGATGATCTGTTTGCGCTGATCCACCAGGGCGTTGAACGTGTGGAAAAATTCCTCTTGGGTACTGTCCTTTCCGGCGATGAATTGCACATCATCCACCATAAGCACATCGACCGAGCGGAACAATTGTTTGAAATCCATCATCTGCTTGTCACGCAGGGCCTGCACAAAGCGGTACATGAATTGCTCCGCCGACAGATACAACACGCGGATTCCTGGATCGCGGGTCTGAAGTTCATGGGCGATGGCGTGCATCAGGTGAGTCTTGCCCAGCCCGACACCACCATAAAGAAACAGCGGATTGAATGTCACCGGCCCGCCCTCGGCCACGCGGCGCGCGGCGGCATGGGCCAATTCGTTGGGTTTGCCCACAACAAAGGTATCAAAGGTGAACCGATCATCCAGAGAGGCGCCCGGCAGATCGGCCTCGGGTGCTGCGGCGCGGGCTGCGGGCCGGGGCGCGGTTGCCGTGGGGCGCGGCGCGGCATTTGGCGGAACGCGGAATTCGATCCGCTTTACCGGCTCGCCGCTTTTGCCCATCTGGCTGAGAATCTGATCGCCAAAGTTGCGCGATACCCAGTCGCCCATGAACACCGTCGGCACATGAAACAGAACGACCCCATCACGCAGGTCGGCAAATTCCAACGGCTCAATCCAGTTCCTGTAATTGTTATGTCCCACCGACTTGAGCAACTCTTGCCGGACCGTCCCCCAGATTTCGTTCGTCATTTTTGCCTTAAATCCCCAAATACGCCTGTTTTCGAACCAGACTGGCCCGATCCGAACTGCTCGTTGCGGGCGCCCGCAGATGGCCCCCGTCGTTGCACGACAACACCGCAATGGGATCGCCAGACCACACCAGACCCCGGCCCAAAGGCTCGATTCGGGATCAGATGCCAAACTGGCAAATGGCAACAAATAACCTGCCGACCTGCATGTGGCGCAGACCACAGCCGGCAAGAATACTCCGCACATTGGCGGCGATCGTTCCATGGACATGTCCGGTGGCAAACGCCCCCGAAACCCCCGCCAAAGCAGGCGCTGAACACTTGGATCCGCCCCACGCGGCGCCAAATCTTCAACAGGTGGACGGCCCGATTTCCGGGGTAGCGGGCAGAGTTTCACCCTGCTCTTGCGCCCCTTCAGACGGCTCCGTCCTGTCATGTCCCCCCAAGCGACGTGAATCGCAGGATCAACGTAGCAAGGGGCTTCACAGCTCTGCAACAGAACTATGATGTTGACTCTGACATTGCCCGAGCGAATCTCACAGTGCTGTGAAAACCACCGCGTACGGTGGCAGGAAATCCACAAACCCACAAAATCCACAAAGCAAAAAACGCGCCTCTGGGGCGCGTTTTTCGATCTCGTTCAACGATGTCTGAAAGGCTTCAGGCGCCGATGGATTTCACCCGGCTGGACAAGCGCGACATTTTCCGCGCAACCGTGTTCTTGTGATAAACGCCTTTGGTCACGCCGCGCATCAGCTCGGGCTGGGCGGCGCGCAGGGCGGCGGTTGCCACCTCTTTGTCACCGGTGGCGATGGCCTCTTCGACCTTGCGCAGATAGGTGCGAATCCGCGAACGACGGGCTTTGTTGACCTGAAAGCGGGCTTCGTTCTGGCGGGCGCGTTTCTTGGACTGGGGCGAATTTGCCATGGTGTGATCTCTTTCGTCGGTTTTTCAAAATGCGTTATACGCGGGAAACCCCGACCCCGGGTTCAATACCGGGCGAATCTGGCCGAGCGGGCCTCACGCGCATGTTGAGCGGCATATAGCGCGGCCCGGCGGTCTTGTATAGCGGCAAATGGCTCAGCGGTCGCGGAACTGTGGTTCGCGCTTTTCCATAAAGGCATTCATGCCTTCTTTCTGGTCCTCTGTGGCGAACAACCCGTTGAACAACCGCCGTTCGTGCAACAGCCCTTCGCGCAGGGTGGTTTCATAGCTGCGATTCACGGCCTCTTTGGCGGCCATCACGGCCAGCGCCGATTTTTCGGTGATTTTCTGGGCAGTCGCCGAAACCTCTTCCATAAGCTTCTTGGCCGGCACCACACGGCTGACCAGGCCCGAACGCTCGGCCTCGTCGGCATCCATGAATCGGCCCGTCAGATGCATTTCCATCGCTTTGGATTTTCCCACCAACCGCGTCAGGCGTTGCGAACCGCCCATCCCCGCGATGACACCCAGATTGATTTCGGGCTGGCCGAATTTGGCGGTGTCGGCGGCGATGATGAAATCACAGACCATCGCCAACTCGCACCCGCCGCCCAAAGCATAGCCTGCAACGGCGGCAATAATCGGCTTGCGACAATTTTCCAGCGCGGCCATCTCGGCGGCGAATATTTCTCCGACAAAGACATCCACAAAGGTTTTTTCGGACATTTCCTTGATATCCGCCCCGGCAGCGAATGCCTTGTCCGAGCCGGAAATCACAATGCAACGCACCTTGTCGTTGCTGTCCGCCTCGGTCACGGCTTGTGCCAATTCCCCCAAAAGTTCGCTGTTCAGGGCGTTCAGGGCGTCGGGGCGGTTTAACCGGATCTGTGCGACGTGATCCGCAATTTCGACGATGATCGTCTTATAGGCCATGGCGTAGGAGCTTTCGCAGTGGACGTAAGCCTTGCAGCCTTACCAAGGATTCGCTGCGTTTCAAGCTATCTTTGGCATTGCGCACAATAGAATGACGAACGCCCTGATTGAACGATTCGCACGATTGTTCCGCTGCAACCCGGGGTCAGGCACGCAGCGCCCGCCCGGTCGTAAACCTGAAAGCGGTGTTGAAAATACCCAAGTTTTCCATCGGCCTGCCGATGATCGCGCAAGGACGATCCCCCGCCTCTATCGCCTCGTCCAGCACGTCGCGGATGATCGGAACCAGCGCCCCGGCCCGCTGCCGCGAAAGATTCGCCGCCTGCCGTTTGGGCGAAATTCCCGCACGAAACAGGGTTTCGCAGACATAGATATTGCCCAGACCGGCGACGATTCTCTGATCCAGAAGCGCGGTTTTGATCGGCGTGCGACGGGTTTTCAGCGCGTCAGCCATATAGGATTCGTCAAATCGGTTGGAAAACGGTTCAGGGCCAAGTTTTTCGATCAGCCAATGCTGTTCAATCTGCGCGGTCGGCCACAGATCCATCGCGCCAAACCTGCGCGGATCGTTGAAGGTGATCCGCGCACCACCCTCCATCTCGAACACCACATGATCATGCTTTTCCGGCGCGCCATGTTCGCGCTGAAACAGGCCCAGCGCCACACCCGAAACCTGCATCCGGCCCGACATGCCGAGATGTACGATCAGGGTTTCCTGCGACTCCAGATCAAGCAGCAGGTATTTTGATCGCCGCCCCAGCCGCAAAACACGCCGCCCCGTCAACCGCGCCGCCATGTCAGGGGGAACGGCCAGCGCAGATCGGGGCGATTCACCTGCGCATGGGCGATCACCGCCCCCTCCATCACGGGCGCCAGGCCGCGCCGTACCGTTTCAACCTCTGGCAATTCCGGCACTGCGACACCCCTTCGATTGTAACACCCACCAAGCACCCTATAAGAAGGGTGAGCATTACAGGATCGCAAGCCCCGATGACAGACGACAGTGAAAACCGCACCACCCACTTTGGCTTTCAGGATATTCCCGAGGCCGAGAAGGCCGGCAAGGTGCATGGCATCTTTACCAACGTGGCCAGCAAATATGACATCATGAACGATGTGATGTCTGGCGGCGTTCACCGCATCTGGAAAGACGCGATGATGGATTGGCTGGCGCCACGCAGCGGTCAGCGCCTGTTGGATGTGGCCGGCGGCACCGGGGATGTGGCATTCCGGTTCCTCAACCGTGCCGGGTCGGCCAGTGCCACGGTGTGCGACATGACCGAATCCATGCTGATCGAAGGGCGCAAACGGGCCGAGGCCGAGGCGCTGGCCGGATCGCTCGATTGGGTGGTGGGCGATGCCATGGCCCTGCCGTTCGAGGACCGCACCTTTGATGTCTATACCATCAGTTTTGGCATCCGTAACGTCACCCGCATCAACGAGGCCCTTTCAGAGGCCTTTCGTGTGCTAAAGCCCGGCGGGCGGCTAATGGTTCTGGAATTTTCACAACTACCCAATCCGGCGATGCAAAAGGCATATGATCTCTACTCCTTCAATGTCATTCCCCGCATGGGGCAGGTGATTGCCGGGGATCGGGATTCGTATCAGTACCTCGTCGAATCGATCCGGAAATTCCCCGATCAGGAAACCTTTGCAGGCATGATCCGCGCTGCGGGTTTCGATCAGGTTAAATTTCGCAACCTGACCATGGGCGTTGCCGCGCTTCATTCCGGCTGGAAGATCTGAATTGCGCGGCCCTCACAACATCTGGCGGCTGATCCGCACCGGCGCCACGCTGGAACGCACCGGCGCGATGAACGTCGTGCTTGACGCCTTTCGCGCGCCCACATCCCTGCGCATTGCGGCCAAGGTTCTGGGCGTGCCGTTCATGTGGCTTGGCTATAAGGGCGATCCGACACAGCCGCCGGCCCCCCGCGCGCTGACCGCCCTTGGCCCGGCATACATCAAATTCGGGCAGGTTCTTTCGACCCGCCCCGATGTGGTGGGCGATGAACTGGCCCAACAATTGCGCGTGTTGCAGGACAAACTGCCGCCTTTCCCGCTGGCCGAAGCGCGGGCAATGGTCGAGAGCGAACTTGAGATCGACATCGACGCCTTGTTTTCCTCGTTCTCCGAACCGGTCGCCGCCGCCTCCATCGCTCAGGT
The DNA here is from genome assembly GCF_055808395.1 of Oceaniglobus sp. K40-3. Lineage (NCBI taxonomy): Bacteria > Pseudomonadati > Pseudomonadota > Alphaproteobacteria > Rhodobacterales > Paracoccaceae > Oceaniglobus > Oceaniglobus sp. K40-3. Next base: position 419,983 of record NZ_CM147868.1, read on the forward strand.
CCACAAGGCGACCCTGCGCGATTCGGGGCGGGATGTGGCCGTCAAGGTATTGCGCCCGGGGATCGAGCGGGCCTTCAAGAAAGACGTCGATGCCTTCTATCTGGCCGCCAACATGGTGGAACTTCTGGCGCCCTCAGCCCGCCGTCTTCACCCGCTTGAGGTCATCCGCCATTTCGAGGGCGTCGTTCTGGGCGAGCTTGACCTGCGTATGGAAACGTCATCCGCGGCCGAGTTCGCCGCCAACACAGCCGACGATCCTGCATTCCGTGTGCCACAAGTGGAGTGGTTTCTATCCTCGCGCCGGGTGATGACGCTGGACTGGGCCGAGGGCATACCGGCCAACGACATTCCCGCCATCATTGCCGCAGGCCATGATCGCAAGGCGTTGGGCGAAGGCGTGTTACGGTTGTTCCTGAACCACGCCCTGCGCGATGGATTTTTCCACGCCGATATGCACCAGGGCAATCTCAAGGTGGCACCAAACGGCGATATCATCGCGTTGGATTTCGGCATCATGGGGCGGCTGGATGAATACACCCGCCGAGTTTACGCCGAAATCCTGTTTGGTTTTATCCGCAAGGATTATCGCCGGGTGGCCGAGGTTCATTTCGAGGCGGGATATGTGCCCGCCGACAAGGACATCGACGAATTCGCCCGCGCCCTTCGGTCGGTCGGTGAACCGATTTTCGGCATGGATGCCACCCGCATTTCCATGGCCCGGCTGTTGACCTATCTGTTTGAAGTAACAGAACGGTTTGGCATGGAAACCCGGACCGAGCTGATTCTGCTGCAACGTACCATGGTGGTGGTTGAAGGGGTATCACGCTCACTTTACCCACAGATCAACATATGGGAAGTCGCGCAACCGATTGTCGAGGACTACATCAAGGACAATATCGGGCCAAAGGCCCTGTTGCGCGACCTGACCCGCACCGCACGCGTTTTGGGGCGGTTTGGCCCTAAATTGCCGCAAATGGCCGAAGCGGCGCTGCTGCGCCAATCACAAACACCCGCGCCCCGTGACCGACGCAGCGGGTGGGAAACCGCGGGGCTGATTGCTCTTGGCGCTGTGGCCGTTGTCCTGGGGTTCGGGCTAGCGCAGCTCGCTCAATCTCTCTAATTCGGCCTCCATCGCCGGGCCATAATCCGCGTGGCCCCGCGCCATCCGCCAGGTACAATAGGCCGCCATGCGCCAGACGAATGCCGCTTCGCAGGCATTGTATCGGGCCGCGACGGCAGGATCGCCATAGCCCGCCCATACCTGTGCCCGCTCGACAGGCTTCAGGGGCGTCCCCCGATCCAGAACCTGCATTGCCGGTGACAAGAAGATCGCCAGATCATAAATAGGGTCGCCAATCGCCGGGCATTGCCAATCAATCAGAACGGCCCTCTCATTTGATACAATTATGTTGCCCGGCACCGGATCCCCATGAAGAAACACCCTTTCCCCCAGCGAAATTTCCGGCGCATCGGGGCGGCACGCCAGCAGCCGCGCACGGTGGTCCGCCGCCGCTTGCCCCAGCATCACCGAACCTTCCGCCAGCAACGCTTTTGGGGTGGCCGCAATCTGACGCAGCCCACCCGGTGGCGACTGCCGATGAAGGTGCGACAACACCTTTCCCACCACTCCGCCGTCCGCGCGCCATGTATCACCCCGGCAGGCACGATAGAGCAGGCACGGCCCCTCCGGGGTTTCCCCGGCCCAAAGATATTCTGGCGCAACCCCGGCGCCGCTCAGCGCACCAAGCGCCAGGCCCGCAACCTTGGGAAGGTTCGGAAACACCGGCGTTGCACGCCCCGGCCGTGACAGGCGGCACATCACAGGATCGGCCCCCGCGCCGGGTTCAACCCGCCAGACCATATTCGTTCGCCCGCCCGGCATCAGGTGCCATTGCCACACCGGATCGACAACGCCCAGCACGCCAAGGGCACAGCGCAGCCGGGTGGCGATCTGTGATACAGTGTCGTCAGTTCGTTCCATCGCCATCCCATTGCCCGAAGAGCGCGCGCCATGGATGGGCCAAAGCAATTCCCGAAGCAAGGGCAGCCCACTCTCGGGGCTTACCGTCGCAATGCCGACACATCCTCGGCCAATCGCTCAATCCCGCCCGCAAACACCAGAACCGGCCCACCGGGGTCAAGGCGCACCTCCTGCACCCGTCCATAGGTTTGGGCCTCGGTTGTCGCCACGAGGCGATCCTCTTCAAAACTCTCCAACTGAAAGGCATATGGGCCGACAGGCACTTGGCGCCCATCCGTCCCGATCCCATCCCAGTTGAACGCCCCGGTACCGGACGCATATTGTTCACGCCACACCTCATCCCCCGCAGCGTTCAGCGCAACAAGATCATGGCGCGACCCGGCGATCGGCTCGGGAGGTGTGACCGTCAAAGAGCCGCCGGAATATTGCGCTGGCATCGGTGCCCGTGCCTCCATCCCGACCCATGATGCCATCTGCCCCAGGCCGCTTTCGCCCACCTTTCCTGTCAACGCTTCGAGCAGCTCATTGGTGCGAACCTGCTGCTCAACCCCTGAAAAGGTTGCCAGTTGCACAGCAAATTCTTCGGAATCCATCGGCTTAAGTGGATCCTGATTCGATATTTGCGCCGTCAACATCTTCAGAAAGGTATCAAAATCCGAACCGCCCGACGCATCGCGCCCGACGGTTTGTCCCGTCGCAGCGGTCACCCCCGACGTCAAATTTGCATTGCCTGCTGGTGAAAGTTCCATCGTTTGCTCCTTAAAGTCGCAGATCGAGCCTGTTACCTTTAACCACGCCCTGTACGGATGCGGCGGAAGGACGGCAGGGTTGATCGGCCGTTGTTTCATCGCCCATCTGGCCAGCGGACTGCGGCAAGCTACCCGATTGGTTCTCGCCCGTGTGAGTGCTTCCCGGATTGCCCGATCCGAACTGAAAAGACAGGTTATTAAAGCCCAGATCCTGTAAATCGCTGGTTAGAATATCAACGTGACGACGCAACAGTGCCAGAGTATCGGCGCGGTCTGCCGTGATCGTCAGCACCGCGCCATGCTCACCCGGAACCAACGTCATACGCACACGGCCCAATTCTTCGGGGGCCAGGGCGATTTCGACCGGGCCGTGGGCGAGATGTCCGGAAACCTGTGCGATCTGTTGAATGGCCGCTGGTGGCGTATGGTTGGCGACCGGGACGGCCGATATATGCCCCGCGGGCATATTGGGCGAAACACTCCCAGAGCCAATGCCGTGATGCCCCCCGTGCCCCTGCCCCAGATCCAGGGGTTGAATTTCAGGGCGGTTCGCAATCGTCCCGGCGGGGCGGACCGATTGCCCGCTGGCGTCATTGGTCGTCGCCGCGCGGAAAAGTTCAGGAGCCTCCGATACAATTTCAACGCCTGCGGCGTTCACCGACATCAGTCGATCCACAGGCGCGGCTTTATCGACAAACACTTGTCCCGCCGGGGTAAATTTATCGGTGGCGGGACTCTCTGAATTTCCCGTTTGCAACAACGCCACGTTTGGCGCAAACACTGGCGGAACTGGCTCGGTTCGAAGCTTGGAAACCTCCATATCAACAGTGGTCGGAGATGGGGCAAAAGCAACCCCGCTGGCCACCTTTGACGCAGGTTCGGGCGCCCGCTGAAACGGTGTGTCATGCAGTTCAGGACGCTCTTGTTTCGACGCAGAATTCGCCCCCCTTGGCACCACGGCAACTGTCTGTTCGTGTGGCCGGATCGGGTCTTCTGTCCACGTGCCAACCGGTCGTGAACGAACATTCGAGCCAACCATTCGGTCTCCGCGTGCCATCGCCAAAGAGGGTGAGAGCGGGCTATTTTTCTCCGCGCCCTCGGGGAGCCGGGCAAGATCGCGCGAGAGAGCCGCATTCTCGGGGGGGCCGGCGGTCATCTCGGGGTGTTCAGGCGGCATCACGGCAGGAATTGGGCGCCTACTAGTGCTTTCCAGCAACGGCTTCGTTGGCTGATACGCCCCAGATCGTTCTGCCCGGCTGCCAAGCATCTCACGCGACGAACCGCGCGGCGACGCCCGTTCAACGTGGTCCCGTGCAGGAGATCCAGCGACAATCTGGCGCGAAACGGGTAGAGACATCGGTTCTGTGGCTGTCTCCAGTGGCGCTTCGCTCACGTGCGGCACGCTCTTCGCGACAGTTCTTCCGCTGAGAACGCCCTCCTGATCACTGCGCCGGTCAGGACCATGTTTCATCAATTTCCGACGAGGTTCGTGGACGTCAGAGCCGCGTGATGTCGGACTGTTGGAGCCTCCGGTTTGGTCTTCCCCAGTGTTGGTGCCAACTGATTCCATTGAACGGTGGTCATCCCCGACCATGCCGACTGCTTCTCCTTGAGTGACGAATCGCTCGCCCTGCGGCCTTTTCAACTGCCGGTCCACGGACAAATGCGGGTTCTCGAAATGCGAAATTGCGTCACCTGGATCGGTTGAAGGAATCTGCTCTACGCCACCTATCGGCCGTTGAGTTGTCGTGGGAAACCCGGTTTGTTGCGATACAGGGTCCTCGGACTTCTCGAACGCAGGCCTACTCAATCCGGCGTTTACCATCACCTCAGCCGCCTCACTTTCAAACTCGGAAGTATTTATTGGTCTGCCGCCCCGACGCACGGCATCCGTGCGAATTTGCTCATCAGGGGGCGACGGAATATCAGAACGATGAACTTTGTGAGGCTCCGCTGTTCGAATATCAATCAGAGCCTGTCGAGGCTCATCCACAGCAAGAATTACGTCCGATTCTCCATCGGAACGGATAACTGTATCCGCCTGCGGTGGATCTTCCGCCTCGGCAATCTGCGCACTATCAGAGTTCACGGCGACGTCGGAAAGCGATTGCAGCAATACTGCCGCAAATCCAGCGCCACCGTCGGGCCACGCGGCATTTTCAACCGGTTTCCTGATGGATGCCAAGTTAAATGAATCCACTGCGCGCTGGATCGGTTGCTTCTCCATGTTCGCCTTCCCGAAGTGACCAATTTCCTGATCATCCCGCAATTTGGTTACCGTATCTTTACCGCAGTCCTGTTTTATCTGTGCAAAGAGAAAGGAACGCAGATGATACTACCCATTGCCATCCCCACCGCGACACCGGGGCCATCGCCACGCAACATTGCCTTGCGAAAGGCCGCCCAGGAACTGGAAGTGAATTTCCTGTCATCCATGCTCGAGTCAGCTGGGTTAGGGAAAACCAGCAAAGCATTTGGCGGCGGCGCCGGCGAAGATCAATTCGCCTCTTTTCTTCGCCGCTCGCAGGCTGAACAGATGGTGAGCGCAGGAGGAATCGGGCTGACGGAACACCTGTTCAACGCCCTCAACAAGGAGATTCAAAGTGACACATGACGGAATAATTCGTCAACTCGAACAAACATTTGAAGATGAACGCCGATATCTTCTGCAAGGCGATCTGGCGCGCCTTTCATCCCTCGCACGGCGCAAGGAAAGCCTGCTGGCTGCGCTGAACCTTGCTCCATTGGCCAAGGATATCCTGCAAAAGTTTGCAGGTCTTTCAGCGCGAAATCAAAGCCTCATTTCGGCGGCGCAAGACGGACTCAAAGCCGCCAGCAAACGGCTGGACGATATTCAACGGGGGGTGCCGACAAACACCTATTCGGCAAGTGGAGCAAAATCGGAATTATCCAAACCGATTCGCACCTTGCAACGGCGCGCATGAAAATTCGCCTAAAATCAGCGATATGTCACCGATCACAATTAGCAACTTGTTAGGTTGATCCTGCGATGGTGCATCTACTCACCAGGACGGTGGGACAATACGCAGCACGCCGAAAGGCGAACCACTGCGACGTCAGAATGACGGTTCATTCACCTCCTCGCTTTTGGGGTGGTCTTGTTATCGGGTGCAAAAGCACCGTCAATCCAAGGAATACACATGTCCAGCATTCTGACCAACACCGGCGCCATGGTGGCACTGCAAAGCCTGAAATCAATCAACTCAAATCTGCAAGCTACGCAGAATGAGATCTCTACAGGGAAATCCGTTTCAACAGCCAAGGACAATTCGTCCATTTGGGCAATTTCAAAAGTCATGGAGTCTGACGTTCAGGGCTTCAAGGCTATCTCCAGCAGTCTCGCTCTGGGTGAATCGACTGTCGCTGTTGGCCGTCAGGCTGCGGAAACCGTGACCGATCTTCTGACACAGATGAAAGACAAAATCGTCGCGTCTCAGGAATCCAACGTTGATCGTGAAAAGCTTCAAACCGACGTCAGTGCCCTTCGCGATCAGATCAGTTCGGTTGTCGGGGCCGCTCAATTCAATGGGCTAAGCCTCCTTTCCAACAGTGAAACGACTACGGCCTATACCGCAGCCGGCAACCACGATGACTCGGGGCTTATCAATGTCCTGTCCTCCCTGGATCGGTCCGGTAACGGCGTCGCGAGCAGCGACATTACCGTCAACAAACAAGATTTGAGCGCAACGGCCTCCGCGAAGGGCACCTTGGTTCTGGCAGCCGCTGCCATGACCGCAGCAGGTACGGCAACTGCCAACGGTGCAGCCTCCGCGACCTACACGATCAACGGTGAAACGACGACGACCGGCCGTACAAAGGCAGTTATGGCTGGCGATAGCTATGCATTCGACATGACAGTGTTTGACGCGGCCGTGACGGGGGCCACCCCTTTCGCATCAGCAGCCACAGCCAAACAGGAAGCGATCTATACCGCCAAAGACGGTGATACCAAGGCCGATGTTGCAAACGGCATGGCGGCAATGATGAACTTCCGGCTCGCCGAGCAAGGGTTGGAGAACGATTTCTCGGTAACCGTCAGTGATAACGTCGTGACGGTGACAAACAATACCGCAACGGCGATGGCTGCGTCCGCAGCGGCGAACGTCGACCTTGACGCCGGCGGTGCCGTAGGTGGCGGTCTGGCGGTGCTCGGTGAAATTGATGTGTCAACGGAACAGGGCGCTTCGGCAGCTCTTGCCGGGATCGAAGGTTTGATCCAGACATCAATCGACTCGGCCGCATCCTTCGGTTCGGTGGCGGGCCGGATCGAAACCCAATCAACCTTTGTCTCGGGCCTGACCGACGCATTGAAAGCCGGCATCGGCTCTTTGGTCGATGCCAACATGGAGGAAGCGTCGGCGCGCCTCCAGGCCCTCCAGGTTCAGCAACAGTTGGGCGTCCAGGCAATGTCGATCGCGAATCAAGCGCCACAGACGATTTTGTCGCTGTTCCGGTAACACCACATATCGGGGGCACCACAACGGTGCCCCTACTCCACCGCCACCACATCTTGGTGACCTGACCGCGCACGTCTAAAAAAGGACAAGCCGTGAACGCCTTTCAACTTGCAAAAACCGCCTATTCACCGGTGGCAACGCCACTACGTACCGCTCAAAGTAACGAGTATGACGCTTTCGCAATGGTCACCCGTGGCCTGCGCGATGCACAATCCCCAACCGACATCGCCAAAGCGGTCCTGGACAACAGGACTCTTTGGACTCTCCTCGCCACCGATGTATCGGACCCTGAAAATCGATTGCCGCCCCAACTCCGCGCGCAGATATTCTATTTGTCCGAATTCACTACGGCTCACAGTCGCAAAGTGTTGAACCATGACGTGACGGTTGACGCGTTGATCGACGTGAATTCGGCAATCATGGCTGGCCTGCGCCAGCAGCGTGACCTGGGATGAGCGGTCTCGTCCTGAAACTGGCGCCCAATGAACGCGTCCTTATCAACGGTGCCGTCATTGAAAACGGAAGTCGCCGTGGCCGATTGAATATCGTTACACCCGGTGCCAACATTCTTCGCCTAAGGGATGCGCTGCATCCCGACGAGGTCAATACTCCGGTTCGACGTGTATGTTATATTGCACAATTGGTTCTGTGTGGCGAAGCCGACAAAAATACAGCCAAACCGCAACTTCTGCGTGGCATTGAACAATTGTCCCAAGTCTTGCAGGACATCGAAAGCCAATCAACGCTTGCGGCTCGCGGCAAACGCAGTCGAGAACACACAGCATTACTACGCCCTAAAACACTTACGCACCCTGCTACCCTGCGAAGAACGGTTATTTGCCGTTGCGCAAACATGAGCTTCCAGCCGGTCGTTCCGCTAGCGGGAAATGCCGGCTGGGCGTTTTTGCAGCGCACCCGCGCAGCCCAACAAGAAACGTTCAACAATTCACCAAACCTGACGCGGAATGTCGATCATTTCCGCGCGAAAATCGCCAATGTCACCACTGCCGAAGACCTGGTAAATGATCGCCAGCTTCTTGAGGTGGCGTTGGGTGCGTTTGGCCTGGATGAAGACATCAACAACAAGTATTTTATTCAAAAAATACTTGAATCGCGCACTACGGATACCGGTTCCCTTGCGAACCGGCTGTCTGACAAACGATACGTAGCCATGGCCGAAGCGTTTGGTTTTGGCGACGTTTTGGGGCGCCGCACCGGATACGTCGACTTTGACAAAGAAATGGTCCAATCCTACCAGGATCGTCAATTCGAGATAGCAGTTGGCAACTCAGCGCCATCCATGCGGTTGGCCCTGGGATTGGAGAGGGACTTGGGCGATATCACCTCGCGCAATATCTCGGGCAATGCAAAGTGGTTCACGGTGATGGCAAACACACCTTTGCGCAAGGTGTTTGAAACCGCACTAGGTATGCCAACCAGCATTGGCGCGCTGGACCTCGACCGGCAACTGATTGAATTTCGTGACAGGTCGGAACGCACGTTCGGCGTTTCCGAAGTGTCTGATTTCGCTTCGCCGGAAATGCTTGAAGAACTGACCAGAAAATTCCTGATTCGCGACCAGGCATCAAACGTCACCTCCGGATTTTCATCGCAAAGCGCCGCCTTGGCGATCTTGCAAGCAGGCGCGCGATAATGACGTTTCTGAGTGTTTTTCCCAGTGTTGTTCAAACTTGAGCAAGTGGAAGAACGATCAGATCACGTACACAAAGCACATAAAAATTACCGAACGAGAAGTACGGGGACTTTGCAGGATCGGATCATTTCGGTTGTTGTCGAACCAATGAACAGGGCGCGAACGCGAGAGCGGGGCGATGCGCCCATGATCAGCAGGTCAAAACCTTCGCTGGCGGTCATCCCCGACAGGATTGCTTCAGGTTCGCCAGGGCGTATCACCGCCTCGGGGGTAAAACCGCCTGTCTTTAAAATCGCGACAGCACCGTCCAGCGCCCGGCGGCTTGCACCGGTTTCGGCACCTGCAAACACCAGTGTCACCGGCAAACCGGTGAACACTTCGCTGTTGGCAACGAAATCTACGGCCTTCAATGCCGCTTGCCCGCCGTCAAAGGCAATCAGAACCCGATTGATCGGCATGAAAGCCCGGTTGGCCACATAAACCGGTTTGTGGCTGGCGCGCACGATGCGCTCAATGTTCGAGCCAAGGTGTCCGGCGGCATGACCCGCCCCCTCACCACGTTTGCCGATCACAATCATTGATCCGCTGTCTTCCTTCGCGGTGATCGTTTCGATCAGATCACCCTGCCGCAATCGGGTTTCAACCTCAATGTCACCGTCGCCTTTGACGATGGCCGTCGCATCTTCGAGGATTGCGCGCCCATGCTCATGGGCAAGCTTTGCGCGCTGCGCGTCAAGTTCGGACAATTGTTCCAGCAACCGGGTACGCGCCCCCAACCGGATCGTTCCGCTCAGATCCTGTTTTCCGGGAGCATCGCGTCGGCCCATAACGTGATAGATCTTGACCTTTGATCCTGTACGCTTTGCGATCCAGGCGGCGTGATGACAGACGCTTTCGGAATAGGCCGACCCGTCCACAAGAACGATAAGTGTTTTCGGTGTCATGTTCGTCTCCCTCAATGGCCCATCACTTGATCTATCGCGCCCGGCCGGTCGTGGATGGCCAGCCTGTCGACGATGGTTTCCGATGCAGTGTTCAGCCCCGCGATCTCTACCTCGGCACCTTCACGGCGGAACTTGAGCACAGCCATGTCGAGGGCCGCAACAGAAGAAATGTCCCAGATATGGGCGCGGCTCACATCAATAGTGACTTTTTCAGGCGCTTCCTTGAAGTCAAACGCCTTCATGAAATCATCGGAAGAGGCAAAGAACAGCTGCCCCTCCACGAAATAGGTGCGGTGCGTGCCATCGGGCGAAATCTCGGACCGTACACCAAACAATTGCGCGATTTTCCAGGCAAAGAAGATGCCGGACAACAGCACCCCGACCAAAACCCCAATGGCAAGGTTGTGGGTGTAAACCACGAAAAACACCGTGGCCAACATGACGATAGACGATGATCTGGGGTGATCTCGCAGGTTTTTGATCGACGACCATGAAAAGGTGCCGATAGACACCATGATCATGATCGCGACCAGGGCGGCCATGGGAATTCGGGCGACGATATCGCCCAGCACGACAATCAGAATAAGAAGAAAAACCCCGGCAACAAAGGTGGAAAGGCGTCCGCGCCCGCCCGATTTGATGTTGATCGTCGATTGGCCAATCATCGCACAGCCCGCCATGCCACCGATAAATCCGGTCAGCGTATTGGCGATACCCTGCCCCACGCATTCCTGATTCCGATCACTTGTGGTGTCGGTCAGGTCGTCGACAATCTGCTGAGTCATCAGGCTCTCCAACAGGCCGACGACGGCAACCGCCACGGAATAGGGAAAGATGATCTGCAAGGTTTCGAACGTCAGCGGAATGTCGGGTATCAGAAACACAGGCAATGTATCGGGAAGCGCGCCCATATCCCCCACCGTACGCACATCAAGACCCAAAACCACCGTCAGAATCGTCAGCACGACGATGGTGACAAGGGGCGATGGCACCGCTTTTGTAATTCTCGGAAACAGATAGATGATCGCCAGCCCCCCCGCGACAAGAACATAAGTCAGGGGCGGAACGACACGCGGGTCAAGCTCGGGCAGTTGCGCGATGAAAATCAGGATGGCCAGCGCATTCACGAACCCCGTCATCACCGACCGCGACACAAAGCGCATGACATAACCAAGCCTCAGAAACCCGGCGGCGATCTGCAACAGCCCGGCCAGGACCGTGGCGGCAAGCAGATATTGAAGCCCGTGATCCTTTACCAGCGTCACCATAAGCACGGCCGTGGCCGCGGTGGCCGCCGAAATCATCCCAGGCCGCCCGCCAGTAATGGCAAGGATCACGGCAATGGAAAACGAGGCATAAAGCCCAATCTTCGGGTCAACGCCCGCAATGATCGAAAATGCGATGGCCTCGGGGATCAGCGCAAGCGCGACCACCAGCCCAGAAAGAAGATCGCCGCGAATGTTGTGTGTCCATTGGTGGCGGTATTCGGAAAGTGAAATCATGAACAATTCTGTATCCATAGGCCGCGAGCGGTTCCCGCGGTCTTGTTAATCTTGTCGGTTTTGGGTTATCCGGTGGGTCGGCGACCGGAAGAGCCACCCGAGGTTCGCACCCGGGTCCATATTTGCTGCGGCGCAATATACAGCTCACGCCCGATTTCGCAAGTGCCGGCAAAATGGTGGATATTTTGCGGGCTTTTGCAGCTTTGTTGCACGAATCGGGTTAAAGACGTTCTTCCCCTTGCCCCAGACGGATTTAGCCTACGGGCTGAGTGATAGGTATGCCAAGAGCCGTATAGCGGTTGAGGACAGCGATGCGGATTTGGGTCTGGCAACCTGCCTTTCAAAATCCCGCGCCATCAACGATTGGCCAAGCAGTTTCATACAATGCATCTTGGTTTCGACGCGGCTTCTGCGGTGGTATACCCAAAAGGACCTTCAACGTTAGACACGTTTGAATAGCCGCGTCACTGAATTGCTGTTGCCGACCGCGCTTGCCGTTTGGCGGCGGCGTCCAGTTCCAGGGCGCGAGTTCGCCGACGCGGTTGATCTTGTGATCGGCGATACGTTCGGGAACCCAGGTAAGCCAGGCTTCGGGATTGACGCCGTTCATGCGGGCGGTCTCAACGAGCGTGTAGGTGATCGCCGCGGCCTTGCCGCCACCTTTTGAGCCCATGAACAGGTAATTTTTCCTGCCAGGGGTCAGGGGTCTGATTGACCGCTCGCAGATGTTGTTGTCCAGCTCCAGCTGTCCGTCGTGGAGGTATGGTCTGCATCTTGACCGGGGTGTCGTCCATTGCCCGGCAGGCGATTTGCAACGCAAATCTGCCGGGAGGGGGCAAACATGGCGGGTTCGGCGCGCACCTGCTTGCCGATATGCTCGGCCAGCGGTTCCAGCAACGCCGTTGATCGCCCGACCCCAGTCGGTCAATGTCGATCGATGCAGGTCGAGTTTCTCGCGCGTAGATCTCCGACTGGCGATATAACGGGAGGTGATCGCAATACTTGCCCACCCGTTGACCGGCAGGAGATGCGTTGCATCGCCGAGAGGGGACACATGGGCGAGCAGGCCGGGGCCGGCTCGGCAGCGGCGCTTGCGCGAAGGTTTCGCAGCAGTTGCAGGCCATGTATTACCCGGCAGGTGAATGCACGCATTCACCGAGAGGGCGCGGACGCACGATCTGGCGGACGACAAAGCGCCCCGGGATGTATTCCAGCTCCTGCGTCACATCCTCGCCGAGTGGGCGCAGGGCGCCGCCACACGAGGCGCAGGCATCGCCCGGAGACAGAACCTCGGTCTGTCGCTCGAGATGATCGGGCAGCGGGGCGCGGCTGTGTTGCCGTTTGGCGGGCATTTCGGATTGCACCGCATCGTCATCCGCACCGGTTTCGTCATCCTGCGCCTGAGCCGCCTGCGCGATCTCGGTGTTCGCCATTTCGCTTGAACCGATGGCGCGACATGGCTCACTCCTGCAAGTCGAAGGCCAGCTGATCGAGGCTTTCGGATTTCGACCCGAACCGCGCCTTGCCCCTCTCGGCAGATTTGCCTTGCAAATCGCCTGCCGGGCAATTGATGGGCCGCCAGTTGCCCTTGCAGATCTTCCACCTTCAGGGTCAGAGACTTGATTTCCTCGCCCATCAGGGCGACCAGACCCTTCAGGTCTTCGGCATCGTCCGGCAGGGTTTTCAGCGTCTCCAGCATGGCAGGAATATAGTGAACCGGCGGCGAGAGTGGAACAAGGAATGCGCCTAAACCCCTGTTTTGTTGAGCTATCCCGCCTGCAATGGCCGCCATGTCCTTTGCGGCATGCGCCAGTCGATCCTTTCCAGCAGCATCGAGAGTTGCGACGGACTGAGGCTGACCTTGCCCTCCTTCGCTGCGGGCCAGACGAACCGGCCACGCTCGAGGCGCTTGGAAAGTTGCCATTGGAGCGCCATTGGTCCGAGCGACAATGGCGACGCAGGCCCCCTGGGCATCCCACCAGATGATCTTCAAAGATCACCCGTTCGCCATCGCGCTCGAACCGGTGGCGCTGCGATGGCTCCCCCCGGAACACGAACAAATGGCCGGAATACGGGTCCTCGGCCAAGACCTTTTCAACCTGCGCCGCCAAGGTGTTGAAGCCACGCCGCATGTCTGTCACGCCAGCCGCAAGCCACACCCGCGTATTGCTCGGCACCGGGATCATGCCATCAGACCCTGCACGAGCCCGACAACAGATGACAGCGCCGTCGGCCCTTCAATGACGACCCGTCGCCCATCCGAAAGCGTGATGTCGACCCGGCTGTCATCAGGCTCGCGTCGTCGGCATCATGGTCGATGGACGGCCCCGACACTTCCACCGGCAGGAAGATACCGTCATTCGCGATACCCCGGCGTCAAAAATAACTTCGGACCAATGCACCGGAAATCAGGGTCCAGCCGTCCGCAACGGCAAAGAACGCCAACTTGAACGGCAGTGACACGATGGCCGGCGGCACCATCATCATGCCCATGGACATAAGGATTGCAGCCACAACCAAGTCAATAATCAGGAATGGAAGAAAAATCAGAAACCCCACCTGAAACGCCCGCTCAATTTCAGAAAGTAAAAAGGATGGCACAATCAACGACAGTGGTGCTTCGGGCCGCAGGGTCACACCTGTCGCGTCGGGGCGCAGGGTTGTCAGACTTTCAAAAGTGCCAGGATCAATCCGACCGACCATGAAAACCCGGAACGGTGCAAGCGCCCGGGGAACGGCCACTTCAACGGGCAGGGAACCTTCGATCAGAGGGTTGATGGCGGCATTCCAAGCCTCCAGGAATACCGGCTCCATCACGAAGTAGGTGAGAAACAATGCCAGCGTCACGATGAGCATGTTTGGCGGCGATTGTTGCAATCCGATACCCTGTCGCAGGATTGAAAGAACCGTAACAATGAAGGGAAAGCACGTGATCATGATCGCAAGACCCGGCACCAGACTGAGCAGGGTGATCAGCGCCAGAAGCTGCACCGAACGGGCCGTGAGTGACGTATCACCACCAAGGTTGAGCGAAATGTCCTGCGCCATGACAGGCCCGGTCAGCACCGCAAGAATCAAGGTGGCCGCGATCCAGATCCGCACCATTGTCAGAGCCCGGTTTTCAGATCGGCCACTTCGGTCAGCCTGACCGCCAATTGTCCGGCCTGATCGCCGTCAAGCTCATGTAATTCGCCGCGCGCAATCAGCCGGTCACCGACATACAGATCCACCGGGTCATCAACCCGGGTATCGAGAGGCAGAATGGCATCCTTTGCCAACCGTAACAGATCGCGCAGCAAGGGGCGCGCTTTGCCGACCGAAATCGTAATCTCGATAGGCACCTGGGTAAACGGATGGGGAGGAGTTTCGGGCGCTGGGGCGGTGACGATGGTGTCATCCATGTTGTGCAGTCTCCTTGTTGAGGTCGTCCAGTGCGGCCACGGCCCCCCGATCGAGGCGATGACACCCTCAAGGTCGATTTCCCGCTCAATCATACCGATACGAATGAAAATCTGGCCTTTTGGCACTGTCGCTTCCGGGACCAGCATCAGCGGCAGGGTCGTAATCCGTTCGACGACGGGGCCCAATTGTTCGGCGTCACCGGGCGAAATCATAAGTTCGATCGGCGTATCGGCGGCTCCTTCTGCCATCCCGTCGATCTCTTCCATGATCCGGGCGCCCAGACTGTCGCGGATCATCCGGGGCAGCAGCTTTGACAGGATACCATTCAGAAGCGGCGTGAGTGAACGCATCACATGGGCGCGCGCCTCGTGATAGGTAAATCCCAGATCTTCAAGGTTGCTCGCCATGGCGTCGTCCAATTCGGCCCGGCTTTGGCTTGCCGCCTGCGCTGCATCTTCCCAACCGGCGGAATACCCTTTGTCATATGCGGCAAGGGTCTGTTCCTCGATGGGGGGTGGGATTGGCAAGGTCCGGCAAGGCCGAAGTGACACGGGGCGTCAAGGACGCTGCGCCAAAGTCCTCAAGTCTCAGTGGTGATGGCATCAAGCGGGCTCCTCGGTTTCTTCCATCCAGCTTTTCAGAATCTCAAGCGATTCTTCCTGGCGTTCATCAATCAATTTGCGCAGGCGGTTCACGGGGTCGGCCGTTGGATCGCCAGTGACAGGATCACGCTCTGATATGACCTGCATTTCGCCCGTCGCCGGTGCGTTGGCGTCGTCAATTTCGCCGGTCAGGGCCTGGGCACCTTGGGACGACCGACTTGGCTCTGGGGGAACAAGGGCAAAAGGCTCTTCCTGGCGTTTCGGCGCAAGAATCGGTCGCACAACAAACAATCCGAGCAGAAGCGTCACGACCCCGAGAACCGCAAGTTGCGCAAGGCGCATGGCGTCGAAATCCATCGGTCCAAACAGGCCCGGCGCCGGCGGGGAACCTTCGGCGGCCTGTGATTCGAACTGCATCGTTTTCAGGGTCAGACTATCGCCCCGGTCAGCATTGAACCCGACCGCAGAGGCGACCAATTCGCGCAGAGCCGCCATTTCGGTATCGGGGCGGGGCGACCAGACCTCGGCACCTGTCGCATCAATCGTTCGCAACCCATCGATCAGTACTGCAACTGACAGGCGCTTGATGGCGCCGGGCGCGCGCAGGATTTCCCGCTGAGTTTCGGATACCTCATAGTTAACGCGCTCTCTGGTCTGGGAGTCTTCCGATTTCGACGAATCACCACCACTACCGGCATCACCATCGGGCAGGTTGCTGGCCACAGTCACATCAGCGCTGCCCTTGTCAGTTGATGAGGTAGATTTTTCCTCGGTGTCCGAACTGATAGCGACCCGTCCCTCGGGGTCGAAACGCCGTTCCGTGATCTGCTCGCGCTCGGTTACCGTATCCACATTCACTTCGACGACAGCTTTGCCAAATCCGACCCGCGCTTCCAGAAGCCGCTCGACATTGTGTTTGATCTCATCGGCTTTGTCGTTGGCCTGACCAGGCGCGACGCCTGCCGAGTCTGGCGACAAGACAACGCCACCGCGGGCATCGATAACGGAAACATCGTCGGGCGCCAGACCGGCCACTGCCGACGCAACCAGAAACCGCAGGGCGCGTGCATGACTGGTGGACAAACCGCCGCTTGTGGTCGTCACAGTAACCGAGGCAGTCGGCGGAACATCACGCTGAAACGGTTTGTTATTTTGATTTGCAATATGCACGCGGGCGTTCTGAATCGTGGGGCTGGTCACGATGGTGCGGGCCAGTTCCCCCTCTTTCGCCCGCCAATAGGCCGCATCAAACATCTGTGACGTCGTGCCGAAACCGGACAGTGAATCAAGGAGTTCATATCCTTGAGCGTTGTTCCTGGGGAGCCCTTCCGATGCCAACGTCAGGCGAAGTTCATCCCGTTTGGTACTGTCCACGAAGATGGACGAGCCGCGTATGTCATAATCTGCACCTTGCGCTTCGAGGGCCTGCACGACTTCACCCGCCGCGCCATTTTCCAGCCCCGCATACAAGAGCGTCATCGACGGCGTCGTCGCCATGCGGCCCAGACCAATGGCAGCCACCACCATCGCAATAACCGCGAGCGCGGCAACCACTTGGCGCTGAACCGACAGGCCGGACCAAACCGAGAGTATTTGTTGCAAGACCATCCTCCTGATGAAACGGGCTTTTGCCCCGTCTTGCCGCCACTCTGACCTGTCGGGCCTTAACATTCGGTTAGTCAGATTGGGGTTAAAAGGGATTCGAGATAAAAAATCGGAAATGCCATGGCAAACGCAGAGACTGACCAACTCCCCCAAAGGCGCCGCGCAGATCTGGCATCAAGGGTTTGATATTAAGTGTTTTGATCGCGACCGCTGTGGGCGGCGGCGGGTTTTATGCGGTTTGGTCCGGCTTGATTTTCAACCATTCGCCACAGCACGAATCAACGAACACCGCAGTCGTTCCCGGCCTGCCAGACATCGCCTTCGTTCCCCTGCCAGCAATTGTCGTTTCGCTTGGCCCAGGAAGCAAATCGCGTCATTTGCGGTTTCAAGCGCAGCTTGAGGTCGACAAGCCACATGTCGACGACGTCACAATACTGCTGCCTCGGGTCGTCGACGTGCTGAACAGCTTTTTAAGGGCCGTTGAGCCCGCAGAACTGGAAGAACCCGGTGCATTGACCCGAATACGCGCCCAAATGTTGCGTCGCGTTCAGATCGTGACCGGCGAGGGACGAATTCGCGACCTGCTGATCATGGAATTCATACTGAATTAAGGACACAAGATGACGTTGATTGCCGATATCCTGTTGATTGCCGGCGCATTGGGTGCGGCCTTCTATTGCGTCGTTCTCTCCCGAAGGCTGTCTCGTTTTACCGACCTCGAAAAGGGAGTCGGCGGCGCAATTGCGGTGTTGTCTGCCCAGGTCGATGATATGACGCGCACGTTGCAAGCCGCGCAGACACAGGCCAACACATCCGGTCAAACGCTGGAAGAATTGACATCCCGCGCCGAGGATGTTGCACGGCGTTTGGAGTTGCACGTCGCGGCACTTCACGATTTCGAAGCAAGCACAACGTTGGAAACGGACATCGCTACAGATGCCACCAACAAGATGGCATTCAGGCGAAAAGATGCGAATCTTGCGCCCACTACTGCCGAAAAACCAACGATGGCAGGTAGCCCGCCTATTCAATCATACTTTGCAAGTCATCGACGCAGCTGATGGGAGTGAAAGTAATGTCACATCGCAAATTGAGGATCGGCCTAGGGCCCCTTTCAATCATGGCCATACTGCTGATCGTCTCCAGCGTTTTACGGTTCTTCGGGGGGCCTGCCGCGGCAATTGCAAAGGAAGTTGTTGATCTAAGCGCAAATAACGCAGACCAATGCACCCCTGCACCGGATGTTACCGCCGTACTTGATGCGCTATCTCGAAGAGAGATCCGGGTAGAACAGCGCGAAATCTATGTCAACGAACGCTCGGCAAGCCTCGCTCAAGCCAAGATCGAAATCGAGCACCAACTTGCAACGTTGGCGGACGCAGAAGAGCGCCTGGAAGCAACGCTGAATGTTGCAGCCACCGCAGCAGAAGATGATGTTGCGCGCTTAACTGCGGTCTATGAAAACATGAAGCCAAAAGAGGCTGCGCTCCTTTTTGAAACAATGTCGCCCGCTTTTGCCGCAGGTTTTCTAGGGCGTATGAGACCAGAGGCAGCCGCCAAGGTGATCGGAGGTCTTTCACCAGATGCCGCCTATTCTATCAGCGTAATCCTTGCAGGACGCAACGCAGATATTCCGAAATAATAGCGACACAAAGCCACCTTTAGTTACGGCTCTTTAACGCAATCCTGCAATATACATGACAAACCACTGATCTTTGGGGGATCGAATATCCATGCTTGGTTTCGCCGGAATTATTATCATTTTCGTTATGGTGTTTGGGGGGTACTTGGCCGCTGGTGGCAAAGTCGGGATTATCCTGAAAACCTTGCCTTTCGAACTGGCAATGATCGGCGGAGCGGCAATTGGGGCATTCCTTTTATCGAACGACTCAGCCGCTGTGAAACGCTCTATCAAAGACGTGGGTTTGGTGTTTCGAGGGCCAAAATGGGCACCTGAGGATTACCGCGACTTATTGTGCCTTTTGTACGAGCTAATTCGCCTCGCAAAGCAAAACCCTGTACAGCTCGAGGAACATATCGAAGCGCCCGACACCAGCGGAATATTTGCGCGATATCCTCGAATCTGCGGCGACCACGAAGCAGTCGAGCTGATTTGCGATACTCTTCGGGCTGCATCCATGAATTATGATGATCCACACCAGGTTGAAGAGGTGCTCGAAAAGCGTATGGATGCAAATCTTCAACACGCGCTCCATTCCAGCCATGCATTACAAGCGATGGCAGATGGCTTGCCCGCGCTTGGCATCGTGGCTGCGGTCCTGGGTGTCATAAAAACCATGGGGTCAATTGACCAACCTCCAGAGGTCCTGGGAAAAATGATCGGTGGCGCACTCGTTGGCACTTTCCTGGGCGTATTTCTCGCCTACGGTCTCGTTGGGCCATTTGCAACCAAGGTGAAAGCAGTCGTTGAAGAAGACGCCCATTTCTATCAACTGATCCGTGAGGTTTTGGTCGCCAATATGTATAACCATACCGCCAACATCTGCATCGAGGTCGGCCGCCAGAACTCCCCTCATCATATGCGCCCAGGATTCGCGGAACTTGAGGAAGCGTTGAAAGGCGTAAAAATTTCATGATCTGGCATGTGACGCAATTAACTGTAATCGCTATAATTGGCTCTTTGGTTTTTCACTTTCCCGCCAGTGCCGCGGCCGCAAAAGATATACGGGTGCGAACCGGAGAACATAACGGCTTTACCAGAATTGTGATTGATTTCGGGCGGCGACCAAATTGGAAGATAGGGCGGCAAGGTGATCACTACGAGCTAATTCTTAGCGATCCAGAAGTACAGTTTGATCTTAGCGATGCATTTCGCCGTATCCGCGGTGATCGTATCAAAAACATGAAAGATATAGGAAGTGGACGGCTCGCCCTGACCCTTGGATGCACCTGCTTTCTATCAGCTCAACCTCTGCAAAACCAAGGGTTGCTGATCGATGTCAAAGATGGCTTAGCGCCTGTTCACAGTCCGTGGGAGGTTGATTTAAATGACGTGCAGTTGCCGAAGATGGCATCGCATCCCCGCCCACCCGCGCAAGGGCCATTGCTACCAGTGCTTTTTCCAGAAAGTGATCAGCCGCGCTGGTTTGAACCCTTGGCATACCCTACTAAAGAAAAAACGGCACCTATGGAAAGTGGCCGGGCGGATGAGCCTCTTTCGACATTGTTGAAGCAAGTATCTCGTGCCGCCTCTCAAGGACTAATTTCGATTGACGCATCGTCGAGCCTAACGAGAGCAATCTCACACGAAGTGGAAAAACATCTCGAATCAGGTGCCACAGATGGGAAACCGCCACTGAACAATATCGTCATCGAAACGCAAATAGATCGCGACAATCTTCATGGAGCAATGGGTCACGGCAGCGATGAGCCGATCTTATGTGTCACCCCATCCATTGTCGATATCGCGCGATGGTATTCCTCCCCGAGCATTCTTGCCGACTTGGGCAAAATACGAAGCGAATTATTCGATAGTAGAGGGCGCCCTAACCCAGAAGTATACTCCGACCTGGCTCGCCGGTTAATCTATCTATCATTTGGTACAGAAGCTTTGTCGCTGTTGAAAACGGGACCAGATAACATCCCACACCTAAAAATATTGACCGAGTTGGCCGCCCTGGTAGAAGGATCAAAATTTGAAACTGACGGAATTCTTAAAAATCAGATGAATTGCGACTCCACAGCAGCAGTTTGGGCGGTACTGGCTGCAACCAAAAGGCCAGATTCAAGTCAAATAAATTTGGAAGCTATCGTCCGAAACACTTCCGCGCTACCTATTCACCTGCGGCTCCTACTCGGCCCACGCATTGCAAAAAAGCTTATAGACTTCGGATATCAAGACACGGCGATTGACGTACGCAACGCCGTACGTCGCGGTATAATAAGCCAACCGCAAGAGATTGTCATGTTAGATGCCGAGATTGACCAGCACCTCGGCCATCAGAAATCTGCCAATCAGAAATTCTTGATCGTGGCCGCTTCACGAAGTGACCAGGCTGCAGCAGCATTGATCCAACTCATCAAAAGCATATCTCGTAGTGAGACATTGGTAGACGAGGACCTCCTCTCTCTGGCAAGCGCTATGGAGTTCGAGCTTACTCAGGTCGAGCTGGGTCGTGATCTAGCGGTCGCAATATTTGAGGCACGCGTGCACAATCGACAATATGAATACGCATTCGACCTTCTGCGATCTATGGCCCATCGTGGTCAGTTGAGTCGCCACGATATAGATATTTACCGCACGGAGGCTGTCGAAAGTCTTTCTGATAACGGAAGTGACGCACAGTTTCTCACGCTCGCAATGCGCGAGTTGAACTCAGAACCGGCGTCCAGTCCAGCAAGGCTCGCGGCGGCCTCACGGTTTGTGAAACTGGGGATGCCGCAGTTGGCGCGTAATGCGCTGGGTACACGTACTGGGACACCCGGACTCACCGAACGCTACGTTCGTGCCGGAATCGCAGTCTTGGAGAACAACGCCGACGTGGCTGAAAGTTATCTGTCTGGCCTTAAAACTCCACAGGCAAATGCACTCCGTATACGAGTGGGCCAAATACGAGACAGTTCGAAACCGAGACACTCTAAATCCGATGAATTTCACCTGAATGAAAACCCCGACACTGTTAGAAGAAAATACGATCAGGATATCCTAACTCAAAATCAGAATATTTTGAATGAAAGCAAAGCGATGCGTGAAAATATTATGGCGGAGATCTATAAAAAAGCTCCACCAGATGTGCATGAACAATAATAAACGAGGCACAAAATGATTTTACAAACTTAAAGAGGTGACCTCACAGAAGATGATACACTCGTTAGAGCCCGTATAAGTTTTGGAATTGTCAGAGATGTGTCAGCCACTGCCAAATATTGATACGATCATGCCCCAGAGAGTTTTTAACATCAGCTACCTCTGCATATGGTAGGCCTGATTGTATAATAAAACTTGATGCTCTAATTTCGAATACCGCATACATATTCGGATGTATACAAATTCTCCAATTTCGCCATCAAAGCCTGAGCTGGGAAGAATGTGAGACGTATAATGAAAACGATATCTCTTAGGTTGTTATTCCAGCCGACGGTCATGCTCGCGCTGGCGTTGATGGGCGTCATTGTCATGATGATTCTCCCAATGCCAGCCTGGATACTTGATGTGGGTTTGACGATTTCTTTCGCGATGGCCATTTTAATGTTTACGCTCACCCTGTTCATTGAACGCCCCCTGGATTTCTCGGCTTTTCCGACGATATTGCTGGCGTCGTTGATGCTGCGGTTGTCCCTGAACGTTTCGTCCACAAAATTAATCATTGGCGAAGGTCACACGGGAACCTCGGCCGCTGGAGGTGTGATCGAAGGGTTCGCAATGTTCGTAATGGGTGGAAGCCTTTTTCTTGGCTTGGTCGTATTTTGCGTTTTGCTTATCGTAAATTTCATGGTTATCACAAAAGGCGCCGCCCGGATGGCAGAGGTGGGGGCTCGATTTGCCCTTGACGGAATGCCGGGCAAGCAACTGGCAATTGATAGCGATATGTCCGCTGGGGCGATCGATCACGCCGAGGCAAAATCGCGACGGGAACGTGAACAACAGGAAACCACTTTTTTTGGTTCACTTGATGGCGCGTCGAAATTCGTAAAAGGGGATGCTATTGCAGGTCTTCTCATAACCATAATGAATTTGGTAATGGGGCTGATCATCGGCGTCGTGGTTCATGATATGCCAGTCAGTCGGGCGTTTGAAACCTATGCCATCCTGACGGTTGGCGACGGATTGGTTAGTCAAATTCCCGCAGTGATCATTTCAATTGCATCAGCATTGTTGCTGGCGCGCGGAGGTGCGACCGGATCCACGGATCTCGCTATTTTCTCGCAACTGGGTCGCTATCCCGCCGCGCTGGCAACTGTCGCGGTTCTGATGGTGCTGTTTGCGCTGCTCCCGGGGCTGCCATTTTTGCCTTTTATGCTGGGCGGCCTTGCGCTGGGGGCTGCCGCATTCGCAGGATATCGGCATGCGGGCAATCAAAAGGCGGCGTCTGCGATACCAACGATTGACGAAATGGAAATCGCGGAGGCAGGTATGGGCGACATCCTTGATCTGGACGACATCCATTTGGAATTCGCGCCCGACCTGGTACCTATGGTTCTGGATCCTGGGGACGGACTCGATGCGCGAATTGGCAATATGCGGCGACATGTAGCGATGGTTTATGGGCTGATACTCCCCGAGATCCGATTGACCGACGACGCCTCTTTGCCGCCAGGTACGTATGTCATCAGGATCCAGGGCGTCGAACAGGTTCGGGACAGGATTTTGCCTGATAGAATACTCGCGTTAGTATCTGATAGCGTGAATGATATTCCCAGCGGCGATGATGTAAAAGAGCCGGTCTATGGCGCGCCGGCGCGTTGGATATCACGCGAAGCTCAGGATCGCGCGGCCATTGGCGGGCTTACCACAGTCACGCCAACCGAAGTTTTAGCGACGCATATGTTGGAGGTGATGAAGCAAAACTTCCCGCGCCTGATGACGATGAAAGCGTTGCGCCGTTTGTTGGACGAATTTACTCAACTAAGCGATAAATCGAGGGCTGACGCGAATCGTCGGCTCCTGGATGAATTGATCCCTGATAAAGTGCCTGTCGATCTATTGCTGTCGATTCTGCGGCTGTTGTTGGCCGAACGGGTGTCGATCCGCAATCTGCCTCTGATCCTCGAATCCATCGCCGAGGCTCGGAACGCCCGGGCCACCCCTGAAACAATCTGCGAACAGGTACGTCAGCGACTAGGGTTTCAACTGATTGCCGAACTGCGACGCGCTGATGGCACATTGCCACTGTTGCAACTCGCACCGGAATGGGAGGACGTATTTTCCGCCCATCAGATCGAAGGTGAAAGCGGCGCAACCGACATCGCCCTGCCCCCGGACGATTTCAATCGCCTGGCCACGGCCATTGCCGAAAAGGTGGGCGTGATAGGCGGGACCGGAGTATTTGCCGCACTGGTCACATCGACCCGCCGTCGTCGGTTTCTCCATATGGTGCTGGCCGCAAAGGGCATCGCCAATCCCGTCCTTTCATTCGAGGAAATCGGCAGTGACGCCCGCCCTGCCCTGGTCGGTATGATCGCTCCGTGATTGAGTTGGCGGCAGCCATTGTCGCGCAAGTTCAGGGAATGCTTTTCGTGGGGTTCCTTGTTTTCCTTCGCGTGGGTGCGGCAGCCGCGATCATGCCCGCATTCGGAGAGCGTGTTGTCCCGCTTAGGGTGCGTCTGATCCTTTCGCTAGGGCTCACGTTGTTGGTTGCGCCAGGGGTCATTCCGCGATTTCCGGCGCTTTCACAGATGCCACCATGGGGCATTGTTCTTGCTTCTGAAACCGTCGTCGGGCTCTCCATAGGGGCGGCACTGCGCTTGTTCATCCTCGTTTTGCAAATGTGCGGATCGATGGCCGCACAAGCGACATCCCTGGCGCAGCTCTTCGGTGGTCAAGCTGCGGATCCAATGCCCGCGGTAGGCCACATAATGGTTATTTCCGGTCTTGCTCTCGGCGCGATGCTTGGCCTTCATGTTAAGATCGTAATGCTGTTTCTGGTCTCGTACGATATTCTTCCGTTGGGCGAACTTCCCGACGCCGCTGATATCATGCCTTGGGGGCTTGCCCAGATCGCGCATGCTTTTTCACTCGCCTTCACATTGGCGGCACCATTTATCATTGCGACACTCGTCTATAATCTGGCGCTCGGGGTGATCAACAAGGCGATGCCACAGTTGATGGTCGTTTTGGTCGGGGCTCCCGCCATTACCGCTGGAGGTCTGCTGTTCCTTGGGTTCGCACTGCCGACAATCCTGTCTATCTGGTCTGGTCAGTTTGACGCGTTTCTTTCGGCGCCGTTCAGGAGCAGCCCATGAGCGGCGGAGATGACGAACAAGACGACAAGCAATACGAACCTTCTGCCAAGAAACTGGAGGATGCCCGGAAAAAAGGGGAAGTTCCCCGCTCTAACGATTTGATAACAGCCTCAGGGTATGCCGGATTTTTGTTGGCGGGGGTAGCGCTGGGGGCGGCCGGCCTGTCCGATCTTGGCCAAATTTTTGCCGGTTTTTTGGCACGGGCAGATCGGCTGGCCGAGCAGATGTTTGATGCCAGTGGGACCGCACTCAGCGCCGGTTTTGGGCGCGACATCGCAAGTGATCTCGCGCCTTGGGCCCTGATTCCAGCGGCCTTTGCGCTCGTGTCGGTTTTTGCTCAACAGGCGTTCACGGTCACCGTGACGAAGGTACAGCCCAAACTGAACCGGATCTCGCTATTGTCCAATGCCAAAAACAAATTCGGCCGGAATGGCTTGTTTGAATTTGTGAAGAGCTTTGTGAAATTGTCGATATATTCACTTATCCTCGGAGCATTCCTGTGGACGAAGATGCCCGAGATCCTGGGTGCGGTCGCACTCAACCCGCCCCTTGTTGCGGAACTGATGTTGCGGCTGTCCATGACGTTCTTCATGTTGGTTCTGGTCGTTTCTTTCGCCCTGGGAGCAATTGATTTCATATGGCAACGGGCAGAGCACCTGCGCAAAAACCGGATGTCGCACAAGGATATGAGCGACGAGTCCAAGGAATCGGAAGGCGATCCACACGTAAAACAACAGCGCCGCCAGAAGGGTTATGACATTGCGATGAATCAAATGTTGTCTGATGTGTCCGGCGCCGATGTCGTGATCGTCAATCCGACCCACTATGCAGTAGCCTTGAAATGGGATCGTGAATCTGGGCGGGCGCCGGTTTGTGTTGCCAAGGGCGTTGATGAAATCGCCGCCAGAATTCGCGAGCGGGCACAAGAGAACAATGTGCCCCTGCATCGCGATCCGCCCACGGCACGGTTGCTTCACGGCGTTGTTCAGATCGGCGACGAAATACACCCCGATCATTACGCCGTTGTTGCCGCTGCGATTCGATTTGCGGAAGCCATGCGCAAAAAGGCGAAACGCCGATGAACAAGGATGGGCTGACCCGATTGTCACAATTGGCGGATATGAAACGAGACATTGATCTGCAAGATCTCAGTCGCATTTCCAGCCGGATGAATGTGCTTCAGCGCGAAATCAACCAGCTTCGCGCCCAGATCCGGGCGCGAGACGACACAGTTAACCTCGATCCTGCACGGATGACCGGCGTCGATGTCGTATGGCGGCGATGGGTAGACGGGACGATTACGCGACATCAGACGCAAATGGCCGAACTGGCCCTGGCACGCGAGATGTTCCTGACGCGCGCCCGCCTATCGTTCGGACGGGCCGACGTTCTGGGTAAGCTGCAAAAGCAAACAGAAAGACCGCGCCAGAAAAAATAATCCGGCGCGGCCGTTTGCGCATCCGACAGGGTGCGCAAATCTCAGTTATCTTGCCGATTTATATCCAGGATCAGAACATCATAGAGTGCACTTCCCAATTCTTCACGACCCTTTTCCAACAGGGCGCGTCGTAAATCATCCATTGTTCGGTTCGACGTGAATGCCGATCCAGCAAAACCGCCGGCATTTGCGTGATCTAGCAAGACCCTAAGAAATCCATCGCGCAATTTCGGCTCTCGGGCATAAACAGCATCCGCCTGCTCTGGCGCAACTTCGAGGGACAATGACAGAACAACAAGCGCCGCGACCGCGCCATCTTCGACCAGCGGAAAGACGAACTGATTGGAAAGTTTTACGAATTCGCTGTTCTTTTCGTCTTCGAGGGTTTGGTGGTTTGGCGCGGCGGCCGGTATCGCCCCCACATCACCACACGGATTCCCTCGGCCAACGGTGGGGTTTCAGGGATAGCCTCGGGGCGCAAAGCGATGCCCGCTCCGACGCCAGCCCCCAATCCGATGAGAATGATTAACAGCGGCACAAGTATTCGGATCATGTCTGCTCCTCAGAACGGTAGAAGAATGTCGGCGATTTGTTGGCCCCACCGGGGCTGTTGAACATCACTGATCTGGCCGCGCCCGCCGTAAGAAATGCGCGCCGCCGCGATTTTGTCATAGGTGATTTCATTTTGACGCGAGATGTCCTCCGGGCGGACAAAGCCGGTGACGACCAACTCGCGAATTTCAAAGTTGACACGCACTTCCTGACTGCCTTGAATTTGCAGCACACCATTCGAAAGTTCGTTCACCACGGTTGCCGCAACCCGCAAGGTCAGCTTTTCGTTGCGCTTTACCGATCCATCGCCCGCGCTGCTGCTGGCTGAATTTGTCGATACAGCATCCGCAAGCGTGGCCCCCGCCGGAAGGCGCTCATCTGCCCGCTGGGGCAGCCCGAACAACGACGGGATACCCATGCTTTCGGATCCACTCCGCGAGCGTTGCGACGAGTTCGAGATTTCGGCCCGGTCATCAATTTCGATCACGACGGTCAGAATATCGCCGCGCGTGTCGGCGCGCCGATCACCCAAAAGTGACCGCCGCCCACCGCTCCAAAGCGAAGCTTGATCGACAGGGCGGTCAGGATTCAGCGTTTCAGGCAGACCGGGAATGGCCATGGCGCTGATTTCATTGCTGGTTTCCGTTGGCGTAAATTCGGGCACCTGACCGACATCGCCCAACCGGGCACAACCAAGGGTAACAAGTAGGGCGAGAAGATGTATGCGCATCGGGTTTCCTCAGGGCAGGGCGTTGAGAACAAGGATCGAGCCATCCTTGGCAACGGTGCCGGTCACTGTGTTGCGGGATTCAAGGTTCATGACACGCAGCCGGTCACCAACGCCGGCCCGGGCAAGTGTCCGTCCCTCCATTGCGATCCTGAGGGCGCCACTGCGATAATAAACCATGACAATCTGGTTGCGTTCGACAATGGCCGGCGCACCGATATCGGTGGGTCGGATCGGGCGCCCGGCATAAAGAACAACGCGGGTTTCCTGACCGATCAGGCTGCCCGGATCGGAATACGCCCCCGGCGTTTCGGCGGCCACCATCGCGAGATCGGCAGATGTCAGGATCGCCTGTGATCGGATCGTGCGTGCCGCAACAACCGTATCCGCCGCAGCAATGGCCGGAGCGACGAGCGCGAGGAAGGTTAACAGGCGGATCATCGGATCTGCGTCGTTGCGCCCAGCATCTGATCGGCGGCGGTGATCACCTTGGCATTCAATTCATAGCCGCGCTGCGCCTCGATCAACTGCGTCACTTCGCGCACTGCATCCACCGAGCTGCTTTCAAGATACCCTTGGCGCAAGGTGCCAAGCCCGTCCTGACCCGGCGCCCCCACAAGAGCCGGGCCGGACGCCGGTGTTTCGAGAAATACGTTCGATCCCATCGCCTCCAACCCTTTTACATTGGTGAAACTGGCCAGTGAAAATTGGCCCAGAAGCTGCGGTGCAACCTGATCGTTGAAATAGGCATAGACCTCACCTTCGCCGTTGACCGAGATCGCGCGCGCATCGCTGGGAATGGTGATTTCGGGCACAACCGGATGCCCATCGGAGGTCACGATCAGACCGTCGCCGGACCGTTTCAGGGCGCCATCGCGGGTAAATCCGGACGTGCCCGAAGGCAAGGTCACCTCCAGAAATCCACTGCCTTCGATGGCGATATCCAGATCGCCACCCGTTTGTGACAAAGACCCCTGTTCGACATTCATGGTGATCGCGGCGGGGCGCACACCAAGGCCCAATTGTACACCGGTGGGCAGTTGCGCGCCGTTGGCGGCGTTGATCGTGCCGGCCCGCGAAAGCTGCTGATAGTGCAGGTCCGCAAATTCGGCGCGGCGGGCATTGTATCCCGTCGTGCTCATATTCGCGAGGTTGTTTGAAATCACTTCGACCCGCATCTGTTGGGCACTCATCCCGGTGGCGGCAATTTGCAGGGCGCGCATGGCGAACTCCTTTGTTGTTATAAGGTTAACGTCCGAGCGTGCTCAGGACGTTGCGGATGCGTTGATCTTCCTTGTCGAGAAACCCCTGACCCATTTCATAGGCCCGCTGCACCTGAATCATCCGGGCGATTTCAGACACCGGGCTGACGTTGGACCCTTCGAGAAACCCTTGCAGAATTTTTCCATCGGGGACGGGTTCGGGTGGATTGGAAAGGGCAAACATGACACCATCGCGGCGCTTGGTATCGCTGGGATCTGTCGCCTGCCACAGCCCGATCTGCGCCAGTGGTTGACCGTCGGCAGACAGGGTGCCATCGGCGGCCAGGGTGACAGAGCGGGCGTTGGCGGGGACAAAAACCGGCGCCGCGCCGCCGTCAAGCAACCGGAACCCATCGGGTGTGACCAGTTCGCCCTCTGCGGAGGGGGTAAAGCTCCCGGCGCGGGTCAGGGCCTGCCCATCAGGGGTTTCTATCAGGAAATAACCCTGACCTTCGATTCCGAAATCGAACGTGCCGCCGGTCTGTGTCAGCACGCCCTGGGCCTGATCCGTGACTCGCCCCCGCGCACCGGCCATCGACAGCGAAGGATTGTCGCCCTCAAGTTTGTCAATGAATTCGGAAAACACCATCCCTTCCTTGCGAAAACCCGTGGTCGAAATATTCGCGATGTTGTTGGCGACCAGTTGCATTTCGCGCATCAGGCCCGATTGGCGGCTCAGGGTGGTGTAAACGGTATTGTCCATGTCAGCCTCCGGCGATGGTGGGGATGATGGTGGTGTCGAAAAACGACACCAGCGTTTCGGTCATGAACCCCATGGTGGCCCAGAACACGACGATGATCGCGATCAGCTTTGGCACGAAGGTGAGGGTCATTTCCTGAATCGAGGTAAGCGCCTGAAACAGCCCGACCGTCAGGCCGGCGACCAAGGCAACCGCAAGAATAGGCGTGGAAATCATTACAGCGATCCACATGCCCTGTCGCAGGATGTCGTAAAACAGCGCCTCGTTCATCGCGGATTACACCGGCATCCGCAGAATTTCCTGATAGGCCTCGACAACCTTGTCGCGCACGGTCACCGCCGTTTCGATAGCGAGTTCGGTTTGCGCCAGGGCCTGTACCAGGGAATGAGGATCGGCGGCACCGGTCATGGCAGCGTTTGCCGTCGTTTCACCCCTTTGCATCGTGCTCAGGAAATCCTGCGCCAGCCGGGCGAATGAACCGTCGCCTTCTGCGCCGGGATCGGGGGCGGTAAGCGGGCGCGCCGCAGCGTAATTCCGGGCGGCGCTGATTGCGTTGATATCCATTCTGGATGTCCTTTCGGTGGGCCGGAGATCCGGCGGAAATTAGCGGCGGAGAAGCTCGATCAGGCCCTGCGACATTTGTCGTGCCTGATCGAAAACCTTGAGATTCGCCTCATAGCTGCGCTGTGCCTCACGGGCGTCGGCGATTTCGATCATCAGATCGACGTTGGACCCCTCATAAGTGCCGTCTGCCCCGGCGAGCGGATGACCGGGATCGTAGATTTCACTCAGTTCGGATTTGTCCAATTGGACCGGCCCGACCTTGACCGCGCCAGTCACGTCATCCCGCATATCCGTGTCAAAACTGACGGTTTTGCGGTGATATCCGGGGGTGTCAGCGTTGGCGATATTCTCGGACGCGTGGCGCAGGCGGGCGGCCTGGGCATTCATGCCGCTGGCCGAGAGTCCGAGTGATTGCAGAAGTGTGTTCATGGTATTTGTCCTATCGTCCACGGCCAAGGCTGGCGCGCAGGATGTCACGGGCCTTGGCATAGATCGCCATGGCCATGTCATGCTGTTGGCGGATATCGGCGGCGCGGATCATTTCGTTTTCCAAAGACACGGTGTTGCCGTTGGGCGAGGGTTCGCCACCCGCGTCCTTCGCCCCCAAACGCGCGGCGGCATCGTCAGCTTCGTGGATGTGGGCGGGGCGTGTGGCGCGCAGGGCAACGCCCGGCGTGGGCGACGCCAGCGTTTCGGCAAAACCCGGCATATCCTGCGCGCGATAGCCGGGGGTGTCGGCATTGGCGACATTGCGCGCCACCAACGTCTGTCTTTGGCTTGCGTGGCGGGCCATGGCCTGCGCCCGCTGCATCATTTCGATGTTGTCGAACATCGGGGCTTCTCCCTCGATCAAACTACACGAAGGTTTAACCCTGATTCCTTTACAAAGGGTTCGCACGGTAAAAGGAGGCGCCAAAATGGCCCAGATCGGTTTCGAAAATCTGCTGAGCGTGGTGGAAACGGCCACAATATCACGTCCCGTCGGGCGCATCGCCGCGTTGGAAGACGGGCGAATCATCGTTAGCGGGTTGTCGCAACATGCCACCATGGGCGATCTGGTACGGTTGAAAACACCCGCAGGCATCGCCCGGGGCGAGGTTGTTCGCATCGACGGCGACCGCATGACAGTTCTGCCCGATTCGCCCCTAGACGGGCTTGGCATCGGGCTGCGGGTCGGGCTGTTGGGGCCAGCGGTTCTGGCACCCGACGACACCTGGATCGGTCGGGTGATCGACCCTTATGGAGAGCCGCTGGACAATCGCCCGCTGCTGCCCGGAGTAACCACGCGGCGGTTGACCGGGCGCCCGATCAACCCGACGGAACGGCGCGGGCTGGGCGCGCGGCTTGAAACCGGGCTGTGTGTGTTCAACACGATCCTGCCCATTGTTCGCGGTCAGCGGATCGGGCTGTTTGCCGGGTCAGGCGTGGGGAAATCCACGGTCCTTGCCATGCTGGCGCAACGGATCACGGCGGATGTCATCGTTATCGGCATGATCGGCGAACGCGGGCGCGAGGTTCGTGAGTTTGTCGAACGGGTGCTGGGGCCGGGCGGAATGGCACGCACCGTCATTGTCGCCGCCACCTCTGACCGGTCCGCCGCTCTTCGCCGTCGTTGCGCGCTGGCGGCAATGACCGTGGCCGAGCATTTTCGCGATCAGGGCAAACAGGTGCTGTTGCTGGCCGATTCAATCACCCGGCTGGCCGACGCCCATCGTGAAATCGCCGTATCGGGCGGTGAGGCGGCAAGTTTGCGTGGCTATCCGCCCACAACGGCCTCGATGATCACCACGCTGTGCGAAAGGGCGGGGCCGGGTGCGGGCGCCATGGGGGATATTACCGCCATCTTTACGGTTCTGGTGGCAGGGTCGGATATGGATGAACCCGTCGCGGACATCCTGCGCGGTGTTCTTGATGGCCACGTGGTGCTGGATCGCGCCATCGCCGAACGCGGGCGCTTTCCGGCGATTGATGTGCTGCGCTCGGTATCCCGCGCCCTGCCACTGGCCGCCAACGAGGATGAAAATGCGCTGATTGGCGAGGCGCGTCGCCTGTTGGGCGCTTATGAGCGGGCGGAACTGATGATCCAGTCGGGCCTTTACGCCAGCGGTTCGGACCCGGCCATTGATGCGGCAATCCTGGCCTGGCCCGAGTTGGACAAATTCGTATCACTGCGGGAAACCGAAAGCATCGGCGCCAGTTTCACCAAACTGGCCGGGTGTTTCGGGACGCGGAACAAACCGCATCCCGGGGCCGCTCAGGGGGTAAAAATGCCCGCCCCCACCCCACCTTAATGGCGAAAATCTCTGAGCGTGCCGGGCAGCATTTCGATTGAAAACCCGGGCGCATCGGGGGCCTGATAGGCGCCGTCGGTCACAACGCAGGGATTCAGGAAATGTTCATGCAGATGATCGACAAACTCGATCCGTTTGCTGTCTTTTTCGCCGGTGATCGCAACATAATCGATCATCGACAGGTGCTGCACATATTCACACAGGCCCACACCCCCCGCATGGGGCCAAACCGGAAGGTCGAACTTTGCCGCCATAAGCTGCACCGCCAGCACCTCGTTCAGCCCGCCCAGACGGCAACTGTCGATCTGCACGATGTCGATGGCCCCATGGGCGATGAATTGTTTGAACATGATCCGGTTCTGGCACATTTCGCCGGTTGCAACCTTGATCGGGGCGACGGCATCACGAATTTTGCCGTGGCCCAGAACATCGTCGGGGCTGGTCGGTTCTTCGATAAAGAACGGGCGCGCAAAGGCGAGCTTTTTGACCCAATCAATGGCCTGATCCACCTCCCAGACCTGATTGGCGTCGATCATGATATTCATATCTTCGCCCAGTTCTTCGCGGGCGATCGTCAGGCGGCGGATGTCATCGTCAACGTCACGCCCCACCTTGAACTTGGTATGGGTGAACCCGGCATCGCGCGCTTCGCGGCACAGACGGCGCAGTTTTTCATCGGAATATCCCAACCACCCGGCAGAGGTTGTGTAACAAGGGTATCCTTCACGTTCGAGCGTCGCGACCCTTTCGGCCTTGCCGGGTTCCGCCTTGCGCAGCAGGGTCAGCGCCTCATCCGGGGTCAGAACATCGGTGATATAACGGAAATCAATGAGCCGGACGATGTCTTCGGGCGACATTTCAGCGACCAGTCGCCAGACAGGTTTGCCTGCCTCCTTGGCCAACAGATCCCAAACCGCATTCACCACCGCGCCGGTGGCAAGGTGGATCGCCCCCTTGTCGGGGCCGATCCAGCGCAGTTGACTGTCGCCGGTGATGTGGCGCCAGAAGCGGCCCATATCTTCGCGCATCCAGTCAAGCTCAAGGCCAACCACAAGCGGGCGCAATGCCTCGATCGCCGCGATGCAGATTTCGTTGCCGCGCCCGATGGTAAAGGTCAGCCCGTGACCGGCATGATCGCCGTCGGTTTCCAACACCACATAGGCCGCTGAATAATCGGGGTCGGGGTTCATCGCGTCCGATCCGTCAAGGCTGTCGGATGTGGGAAAGCGCAAATCATGGGTGGCAAGGCTGGTAATCCGGGTCATGGGTCAGTCTCCGTGTTGATCCGCAAAGGATCTGGTGGTCAACGGTTGCTCTCGCTCTCAGGCCGCGCTGGTGATTGTCGCATTTATCAGCGATTTCGCGGTGATCGCCTGCCAATCCCAATCAATGCCCAGCCCGGGCACATTCGATGGAATGGCGAGGCCGTTTTCGATCTGCATCGTTTCACCCGTAACACTGTCAAGCTGAGGAATATATTCGAGCCACTTGGCATTCGGCACCGCACAAACCAAAGGCAGGTGAAGTTCCATCAGGAAATGCGGGCAAACCATGATGTTAAAGGCTTCGGCCAGATGCGCGACCTTGAGCCATGGGGTAATGCCGCCAATCCGCGCCACATCGACCTGCACGATCGAGGCGGCCCCCGCTTGCAGGTAATCCTTGAACTGGCTGAGCGAATACATGCTTTCGCCCACCGCAATCGGCACCGTGGTGCGGCGCGACAGCTCCACGTGGGCGGCAACATCATCGGCAGGCAGAGGCTCTTCGAACCAGCCGATTCCGTGCTTTTCCAAAACCTGCGCGCGGCGGATCGCCTCGGACAGGGAAAACCCCTGATTGCCATCGGTCATGATTTCATAGGTGGGGCCAACGGCATCGCGCACGGCACCAAGGCGCGCGTCATCTTCGCTGATATGGGGCGAACCGATCTTGATCTTCGACCCGCGAAAGCCCTTTTCCTGCATGGCAACCGCATCTTCAACCAGCGCCGATTGTTCAAGATGCAGCCAGCCACCCTCGGTGGTGTAAAGCGGAATACGGTCACGTTTGCCGCCCGCCGCCTTCCACAGGGGAAGCCCGGCCTTTTTACAGCGCATATCCCAAAGGGCGGTATCAATTGCCGCAAGCGCAAGCGAGGTGATCGCCCCAACCGCCGTTGCATGGGTCAGGAACAAAAGATCATACCAGATGCCATCAATGCGATCCGGGTCTTTGCCGATCAGCGCGGGCGCCAGCGTGTGTTCCAGCAACGCCATGACAGACGGCCCGCCGGTGCCGATGGTGTAACTGTACCCGGTGCCGCTGGCGCCGTCGCTGTCATAAATGGTGACGAACGGCGTTTCCTGACTGACAAACGACTGAATGGCATCGACCCGTTTCACCTTGGGAACCAGATCGATCATGTGCAGTTCAACACGGGTAATTGTGGCCATCGGTTAACCTCTCAGGGCTTGGGTGGTCGTTGCATTAACAGGGTTTTTCTTGCTGTTGCCGCTGATCAAAGCCGGCGTTCGACGTTCCGCATGTCAAAGGCGACGCCCCTGTATTATTGCGCCTTGCATTCATATACAAAACATTTATTTTCTGACAAATCAAGATTGACGATGAGGCGCATCATCGCGATTTTCCCTCTGGGAGGCCCCATGACCGACAGTGGCGAAAAATATCGCGCCCCCGCCCTGGAAAAAGGGTTGGACATTATCGAACTTCTGGCCAGCCAGGGCGAAGGGCTTCTTCAGGGGGAAGTGGCCAAGGCACTGGACCGGTCCCAAAGCGAAATTTACCGGATGCTGACCACGTTGGTGCGTCGGGGTTACGTTGTTCGCTCCGATTCCGGTGATCGCTATTCCCTCAGCCTGAAACTGTTTTCGATCAGCCAGCGCCACCCGCCTATCGGGCGGGTCATCGAAATTGCATTGCCCAAGATGCGTGCCCTTGCCGGAAAGGTCTGGCAATCCTGCCATATGGGAATGGAGAGCAACGGCGATGTCGTCGTCGTTGCCTCGGCCGAGGCCCCGGGGAACTGGGGGCTGGCCCTGCGAACCGGCACCGTGATCGGGCTTTGGAACACCGGAACAGGGCGGGTTTTGGCCGCGTTCCGGCCCGCTGGGGAAATTGACGCGCTTTTGGCGCAGCACCGCCGCGCATTGGGCGAACCGCCATTGGACAGAGCCGCCTTCGACCGCGATCTTGTGCGCATCCGCAACACCGGGCATGAACGGATGCCCTCGGAAACCGCCATGGGTGTAACCAACATCGCATTCCCGATCTTTGGACCCGGCAAAAGCGTTGTCGCGGTTCTGAGCTGCCCGTTCCTTGAACGTAAAGACGATTTCAAACTGCCATCACAAGATGAGGTGGTCGAGCAATACGGTGCATTGGCGCAGGAACTGACCACGTTCTTTGGTGGCGTGCCAGAAACAACCCCGACAGGGACGGCAACGTGACATTCCCGTCCCGTTCTGGCCGCCCTGCAAGCGGCGGAATCGCGTCACCCCGGCCCGTCCCCCTATCGGGCGGCATGGGCCGGCGTAAATTCCACGCGCAGTTATACAGCTTTGGCCAGATCAGTGGGCGTGGGGGTGTCGGCGCAGATGGTTCTGGCGCGTCCGGCCATCTTAGCGGCATAAAGCCGGTCATCGGCCAGTTTGAACATGTCGCTGAACCCTTGCGCGGCGCTGTCACGCAGGGCCACACCCGCCGAAAACGACACCGGCACGCGGTCGGTGGTGCGGGTGAACGTATCCAGTTGCAGATCATTGCGGAACTTGTCCAGACGCGCGGCCACTTCCGATGCCTCGGCGTTCGGGAAAAGCACCACAAATTCTTCGCCCCCCACCCGATAGATGGGCAATGCATCATTCAGACGGGCACGCAGCAGGCGGGCGAAATCCCTGAGCACCCGATCGCCCACGGCATGACCATAGGTGTCGTTGATCTTTTTGAAATGGTCGATGTCCAACAGCGCCATGACGGTTCCTGTGCCATGGGCGACAAAGGCCGCCTCCAGCCCGCGACGGTTGTTCACACCGGTCAGCGGGTCGATATTCAACTGGTGTTCCAGATCGCGACATTGCTCGTTCATGCGCGCGATCTGCGCCTCGGCCTCGGCCAGCGCGGCCACAAGATATTGCGCCTTGTCCGCCCCGGCGCCAGAGGCGGCGCCCAGATCCAGGTTATAGTTGGTGCATATCAACCAGGTCACCCCGACAAGGCCAAGCGAAACAGCATAGGGAATGGGGTTGATACCGCCAATGGTCTGACCGGTCACCAGCCAGACAATGCTGCCAAGCAGAGGCACCACGATGACAGCCGCAAGAGTGACGATCAGACGGTTATGGCGGTTCCCCGTCATGGCGCGCGCCCGGTCAACGCCAGATGCGATATATTTGCCCGTCGCCCCCTTGGCCGAGGAAAGTGAACCGGTCTGCGCTGTCAGTGCCATCTGGGCCATGGGTGCCGCCATCTTCTTTGGGCTTCGCCGGTTCTCCGACAAAGGAGCCCAAGATCAAACCGATGCTACGGGCCCTGACACAAGGTTAACCAACAAATAATGGCGCAAAGCGGCACCCATCTGTGACAAGACTGGTACATCTTAGGGCCGGACTTTGGGCAGCACGCCGCGAACCTGCCACAGTTTTGCCCAGACCCGGCACAGGTGGCACCTGACAGAGTGTCCCAAAGACCCAATCCAGCGGGAAAATATCACAATCGCCAATATTTCAAAAATTCTGGCTGGAAAAACCAGATCATACAGGTCAGAACACTGCCTGTGGATAATTCGAGAAGCCCGATCAAGAATCCGGGCCCGGTCATCCATCGGCAGCAGAGTCGAATAAAATTGATAAACGGCAACCCACCTCCTGCAAAAAGGGGAGAACGATGAATCGTGTCGCCATGAATCACACCGCGCTCCGCCTGGGGCGGCCGGTCCTGCGGCGGTGCGCCCTGATTGCAGCGCTGGCCCTCGCGGCCTGTACCACCGCACCCGGGCTTGGAAATTTCGGCATCGGCGTCAGCCGTGCCAGCGTTCAGTTTTCCCTGGGACGCCTGAACCAGATCTGGACAGATGCCCCAAAAGCGCAGCTGATGATTCAGCGCGCAGGTGTGGGCGAAGGCGAACAGATCGTCGCGCTGGAAAACACCACCACCCTTGAGGGGGACAATTTTCTGTGGCTGCGTGCCCATGGTGGCGGCAATGCAGGGCGTTTCGATCTTGAGGGCGTAACCGCCCGGGCCGGCGGCGTGCCAACCCCCTTTCGCACCCTGGACAACCGCAATCTGCGCACGGCCAATGATACGCTTGGGCCATATTTCTGGCAGGAATGGCGCAGCGGTGCCTCGACAAACTGTGTGATTGCCCTGCGACGGTTGGAAAGCGGCGCGCGCAGCCTGCCGCGCGGCACCCGGTCGCTTGAAGTGTTCCTGCGCAACTGCGTGGACGGGCCGATTGAACAGGCCCTGGCGCCCATTCGGGATGCCCAGATCCGGCTAAGCGTCGCATCGGGCAGCCGTGTCATGTCACCTCTTGCGGCGCCGCCGCAATGACCGGCCCCACAACCCATCAACCATGACGGAAGCGCCATGAGCATTTTCTCGGCCAAGGGCCGGACGCGAAACCGCCCGGTTCTCATTCTATGGGCACTGATGAGCATGCCGATCATCATCCTGGTCAGTGTGCCCACCTCAACCGGTGGGCAGGCGTTTCTGGGCATTTCCGCCGTTATCATGGTGGCGCTGCTGAAACCCTTTACCTCCAGCATGGTGCCGCGATTTTTGTTGCTGGCCACTGCGACGGTCATCGTCATGCGATACTGGCTGTGGCGGCTGCTGGAAACCATACCCGATCCGTCACTTTCGGTATCCTTTGCCGTGGCGGTATTGCTGTTCGTCGTCGAAACCTATTCGATTCTGGTGTTCATGCTGAACGCGTTCATCAACGCTGACCCGACCGCGCGCCCCTTCCCGCCCCAGGTCACGCCAGACAAACTGCCCACGGTCGATATTCTGGTGCCATCCTATAACGAACCGGTCGAGATGCTGAGCATCACTTTGGCCGCCGCCCGCAATATGGTTTATCCCACCGACAAACGAACAGTGGTGCTGTGCGATGATGGCGGCACCGATCAACGGTGCAATTCCACCGACCCGGAGCTGGCCGCTGCATCGCGCAAACGCCGCGCCGATCTGCAAAAGCTCTGCGCCGAACTGGGCGTAAAATATTCGACCCGCGCAAGGAATGAAAACGCCAAGGCCGGCAATATGTCGGCCGCGATGGAGGATCTGACCGGCGATCTGGTGGTGGTGTTCGATGCCGACCATGTGCCATCGCGCGATTTTCTGGCGCGGACCGTGGGGTATTTCGCGGATGATCCAAAGTTGTTTCTGGTGCAGACGCCGCACTTTTTCATCAACCCCGACCCGATCCAGCGCAATCTGCAACTCAGCGCCGAATGTCCGCCGGAAAACGAAATGTTCTATTCCTGCATCCACCGCGGGCTGGATCGCTGGGGCGGGGCGTTCTTTTGCGGATCAGCCGCCGTGTTGCGGCGTGCGGCATTGGACAGCGTGGGCGGCTTTGCCGGGGAAACCATCACCGAAGATGCCGAAACCGCGTTGGAAATTCATTCCAGCGGCTGGAAGAGCCTCTATCTTGACCGGGCCATGATTGCCGGGTTGCAGCCTGAAACCTTTGCCTCGTTCATTGAACAGCGCGGGCGCTGGGCGACGGGCATGATGCAGATGCTGTTCCTTAAAAACCCGCTGTTTCGCCGGGGTCTGCGCGCGCCCCAGCGGCTGTGCTATATCAATTCCATGAGCTTCTGGCTCTTTCCGCTGATCCGGCTGACCTATCTTCTCGTGCCACTGGTTTACCTGTTTTTCGGTGTCGAAATCTTCGTGGCCACCTTCCCCGATGTCATGGCCTATATGTTGACCTATCTGGCGGTGTCGTTCCTGGTGCAGAACGCGCTTTATGCCCGTGTGCGATGGCCATTGATTTCCGAAATCTACGAAGTGGCGCAGGCGCCCTATCTGGTACGGGCGGTGGTGCGCACCATGCTCAGGCCACGTGGCGCCAAATTCAATGTGACCGCCAAGGACGAAACCCTCGAGGAAAACTACATCTCGCCTATCCATTGGCCCCTGACGATCCTGTGGATCGCGATGCTTGCCGGGTTGGTCGCCATGGGAATCCGCTGGGCGGTATATCCGGGAGACCGGGCGGTGCTGGGCGTTGTCGGCGGCTGGGCGATATTCAACTTCATTCTGGTGTCCATTGCCTATCGCGCCGTCGCCGAAAAACAGCAACGCCGGGCATCACCCCGGGTAAATACGGACATCACCGCCACCATGTGGATCGGGGCCGCGCCCGAAGATGAACTGACTGTGAAAATCGTCAACGCTTCGACCAGCGGCGTGCGCATTCTGGTTGAATCCGGCACGCCCGGCGCCAATCTGGTGCATCAACTCAAGGACAGGAACGTGTATTTCTGCCCGCATTTCACCGAATCCCAACATCTTGCGGCGCCTATTCTGGCCCGGGTGATGGGGGTACGCAGCACCCATGAAGGGCAGATACTTCACCTGCTGCACGAGGCCGAACAGGACATGTCAGCCCAGCAAACCGTGGCGCTCCTGATCTTTGGTGACAGCGAAAACTGGCGCAAGGTTCGCGCCGCCAGCGCCCGGGGCAAGGGGATGATCCCCGGGTTCGGCTATGCCCTGTGGTTGTTCCTGAGCGGGTTCCCGGCGCTGATCATGGATCTGGCCCGCGAACCGGGGCGGCGCGCCGCCCTTGGCGCGGCCCCCCTGCCCGACAACAAACCGGTGCATCTGCTCGCGTTCGGGGTCGATCTCGATGCGATTGCCCGCGATGAACATGCCGCCCGTTTCGACACTGCGGCGCCGCTCGCGCGCAGCGCCGCCGACAGCGGAGAGGTGCACCAGTGATGGCCCTACGCCCCCTTGCCGCCGTCCTGAGCCTTGTTCTGGCGCTGCCGCTCAATGCGCAGACCGCCACCAGCGACGATGTGCCGGTGATTGATCTGGCCCCCGTTCTTGATCTGCCGGCGCCTTCGGATGAAACCCCCGACACCATCGAGGAACCGGCGCCGGAAATCGCCATCACACCGCCCCCCCGGATGCCGAACCACTGCCCGAGGTTCCGGTAAGCGTGCCGCAATACGACCGCAGCTCCGCGACCGAGACAGAAACAACCGCCCTGCCCCAGACGATGCTTTTGCCCCTGCGCGCCGACCGGCCCACCATCGACGGCATAATCCGCCTGTCGGGCGAAGTGCAAAGCGCCGGGTTCTTTGTCGATCTGCCTCCGGGCACCGGGGCATCGGATCTGGTGCTTGCCTATCGCATTGCCATCAACGTTCTGCCGGACCAGTCACAGTTGCAGATCACCGTGAACGGCACCGCCCTTGACCCGCAGCGCCCCAGTGCCTTTGAAGGGTTCGAACCCATCGTGCTGCCCGGCAGTCTGCTGCATGAGGGGCGCAACCAGATCACCGTGACCGTGCGCCATGCCCATCGCATCTTTTGTGGCCCCGACGCCACCTTTGCCGTCTGGACCGAGATCGACACCAACGCCAGCGGCGCCCGGCTGAGCGCGGCGGATCTGTCGACCGATGCCGCCAGTCTCGCCCTGGCCGTACGCGCGCAACTGGCGCTGAGTGGCGATTTGCCCGTGCGGCTGTCCGACCCTGCGGATGCTGAAATGCTCGCCGGGTTTTCCGTGCGGCTGGCCGCGCTGCGCGATGGGGCGCCGGTCGTGCTGCGTCATGAATCGCCTTATGGTACGTCCGATGAGGGGCGCGAACGCGCCCGCATCACCGTGTTGCGCGACGGCGCACCCCTGGCCGAAGTCCGCCGCGGGGCCGATGGGGCGCTGGTGCTGGTGCTGGCCGCCGGACCGGACGGCAGCCTGCCGCCCCTTGATGGGTTGCTGCCTCTGCCAACCCCGGTGCCGGGCAACCCCACCCTGACCCCGGGCAAGGTAACGCCCCTTCGCGCCCTGACCCCCGAGCCGGGTGAAAGCGGCACCGAAGACGGTGAACTGGTAACCTATAACCGCTATTCCGAATTGCCCGTGCGGTTCCGTCTGCCCGACGACTGGCTGCTTCTGGCATCCCAGAAGGGGCTTTTGCGGCTGGCTTATGACTTTGCTGACGGGTTGCCCGAGGGCGCATTGATGCTGGTCAAGGTGAACAACACCACCGTGCGGCTGCTGCCGCTGGATCGCGGCGCGCTGGAGCCACGCCCCTGGCTGGATGTCGGATTTCCCGCCCGGTTGCTGCACCCCGGCGTGAATGCCGTGACCTTTGTGGCCATCATCCCCGGCGATCCGCCAGATTTGCCCTGCCCGGCGATCGAAACGCCCCTGTTGCGGATCAATCCCGATTCTACGCTTGAGGTGCCGCCCAGCCCGCGCATGATCGTGCCGGGGATGGGGCCGACCCTGACAGCGTTGCGTCCTGATCAGGTTGTCCCCCCCAGCGCGAGCAACCCGTTACCGCCGACGACGACACGACAACGATGCTGGCAGCGGCCCTGCGCCCGATTGCCGGCACCGCCCGGATCGAAGGCGCCAGCCTGACCGTGATTGATACTGCCGATCTCGGGCTGGTTCCGATCGGGGGACTGGGCATTTCGCGGCGCGAACTGGGCCAGGTGCTGACCCCCCGACCGAGGAAGAAGAGCCCGCCGCGCCCCCCGATCCGTCAATGGCCGAACGCCTTGCCTTGCCCGACTGGGTGCGTGCATTGCCTCAAGAGGTGCGCCAACTGGCCATGCCCGGTGACGGCACCCTGTCTGTTTGGCTGCACAACCGTCAGGCCAGGGCGATGCTGTTGCAACCCGCCGCCGACGACCCGCAAAACCTGTGGCTGATCTTTGCTCCCGACGCCGATCTACAGCACATTTCGGTGCAACTGGCACAGGCGCGGCTGGCAACCCAAGGACCGGTGGGGCGGGTGTCGCTGCTTACCCCCTCCGGGAAATGGCAAAGCTGGCGGGACAGCAACACACCGCCACAGTTGCTTGAGCCGTTGCAACTGAACAATTTCCACGATGTGGCGGGCAATTACGCCTCGTGGTCGCCGTTCTATTTTGGGCTTGTGCTGTTCGGGCTGACCTTCCTGTCGGTCGGGCTGGCGTTGATTTTTGTCGTGACCACAAGAGGAAGGCGGAAACGATGAACAGACGCCGCGCATTGCATCACCTGACCATGGCCCTTGCCGCCGCCGCCCACCCCCTTGCCGTTTGGGCGCAAACCGACGGCGCCACGCCGCTGTCGGGCGATGCCAATCTGCTGGCCGCGCCCTGGGCCGCATGGAAGGCGGCCTTTCTCAGTGACGACGGCCGGGTGATCGACGGCCCGCAGGACGGGGCCAGCCATTCCGAGAGTCAGGGGTATGGCCTGTTGATGGCGGCGCTGTTTGGTGATGACGCAACCTTTGACGCCATCTATTCCTGGACCGAACAACATCTGGCAATCCGCAGCGATGCCCTGTTGGCGTGGCGCTGGTTGCCGGCCGGGGCGGGAACGGTGCCCGACCGGAACAACGCCTCGGATGGTGATCTGTTTTATGCCTGGGCGCTGCTGATCCGCGGCACCCGTGATGGGGGCGGCGCCCTGATTGACCGGGCCGGGGCCATCGCGCGTGATCTGGTGGCCACCTGCGTGCGCCCCGCCCCCGACGGGTCGGGGCGGTTGTTGTTCATGCCCGCCGCGCAGGGGTTTGAACAGGACGGCACGGTGGTTATCAACCCGTCCTATTACATGCCCCGCGCCATGCGCGAAGTGGCCCGCGTCACCGGCACCCGGGATCTGGCCGTCTGCGCCGCCGATGGCGAAACACTGATGAGCGAACTGGCCCGCACCGGCCTGATCCCCGACTGGATCGGAGTCGGGCCGAACGGCATGTTCGCCGCACCCGACCATGCCGATCACAATGGATACGAGGCGATGCGCGTGCCGCTGTTCCTGCTGTGGTCGGGCAATGTCACCCATC
The DNA here is from genome assembly GCF_055808395.1 of Oceaniglobus sp. K40-3. NCBI lineage: Bacteria > Pseudomonadati > Pseudomonadota > Alphaproteobacteria > Rhodobacterales > Paracoccaceae > Oceaniglobus > Oceaniglobus sp. K40-3. Next base: position 463,382 of record NZ_CM147868.1, read on the forward strand.
CTGCGCTGGTGCGTCAGGCTCAGGCCTATCGACGGGCCGCAACAACCGGGGCCGTAACCCCGGGCAATTTTGCGACGGTGATGGACCGGGTAACCGGCAACGTCACCGAAACCAGCCGCCATGTGGGCTATGGTGCTTTGGCCGCGTTGATTGATTGTGCCGCCGACCACGGGCGGGGGGCGGAAATTCCGCTCTATCGCACGGTCGACCAGGCGTATTATCCCGCAACCCTTCATTTGATGGCGCTGATCGCCCAGATCACCGCCGCTCCGGAGTGTGTGCCACTATGAAACTGATCCCCGTTCTTGCCGCCGCCCTTATCGCCACCCTGTTGCATCTGCCCGGCGCCGCACTGGCCCAGAGCGTGCCCGGTTCAGAAGATCTGCGGGCGCTGCGGTTTTATGTCCAACAAGACGACACAGCCGCGATCAAGGCCGAAGTCCGCCGTCTGCAAACCCAGTTTCCCGGCTGGACGCCCCCGCCGACCTGAAATCGCTGGCACAGACACAAGGCGGGCCAACCACCGAAATCGCCGATATCTATGCCCGCATCGGGCGCGGCGACATCGAAGGCATGCGCCGGGTGCTGCAACAGACCAAGGCGCGCTATCCCGGGTGGCAGGTGCCATCGGATCTGGCCCGGGCCATCGACCTGGCCGAGGCGCAGGAAAGTTTTGATCGGGCCATCAACACCCGTGATGGCGTGGCCGCCACCAAAATCGGCGCGAAAACCCCGGCGCTGTTCCGCTGTGATCGGATCAACAATGCCTGGAACCTGGCCGAATTGCAGACCTCATCGGGCAATCCGGCCCGCGCGCTTGCCACCTATCGTCAGATTGTCAACGCCTGCACCACGATCCCCGATCTGGTCGCGACCATCGAAAAGGCCGAAACGATCAGCAAAGACAGCGAATTACAGGGCCTGATCGGTGTTGCCAAACAGCGGTTTCCAAACCACGGCGCCACCTTCGATGCCCTGGAACGGCGCCTGTTGGCAGGGCGTGGGCGCGGCGTGACGCAACCAGCGGCCCCGGCTGCGGCCCGCACGTCAACACCGCGCAGCCCCGCGCCAACAGCGCGCACACCGGCCTCTGCAACACCCCCCGGACCGTAACAACGGAACCGCCTGCGTCACACACACCGGCCGGTACTCTTGTTGCCTCGGCCGCTGCCGCGCCGGCGCTTGGATCTTTGCCCCGTTCAGGTGATCGGCGGCTGGCCAGCACCCGCGCCGCCGCAAAGGGGGGCGTTTCGCGACTGTCTGGCGCGCTCTACCCGCCCGCAATCGTTGGATATCGCCTATGAACGGGCCTGGTGCGCCTATAACATGGAACGCCCGTTGGAAGCTTTGGCATTGTTTTCGGCGGCGGCCAACGGTCGGCTGGGCGGAACGCTGACCCGTGACGCGCGGTTCGGCTTGACCCTATCGTTTCTGAAACGCGACATGACCGATGACGCCGCCCGCATCGCCGCCGCGACAGATCTGACCGACAAACAACGCCGCGATGCCGAGGTGATCATCCTGGATCAGCGGGGCGTTCAGGCCTTTAACGCCGGAGACAATCAGGCCGCGATTGATTATTTCAATGCCCTGGAAGAGGCAGAAGGCGGATTGCGCCGTGATCTGGCGATGTTGCGCGGCTATGCCTATCTGCGTTCCGGCAACAAGGAACAGGCCCGCGCCCAGTTTCAGCAGCTACACAATGTTCTGGCCACCGACGAAACCCGAAAGGCGCTCAACGCGGGCTCGCTAAAGCACTTTGCCAAAAACCTGAATCACCCAACACTGCCTGGAATCACAGATTTCAACGCGTTGGGTGATGGTGAATACTTCAGGTATTCCGAGAAGCGCCGTAGCGGCGGTTTTTCGGAATGTTTCTGGCATAAGCGCCGTGATTGGCTATGGTCGGGCCATGAAGGCCCGCATTGTTCCTGCCCCGAATGACCATCCGGTCACCCTGTTGCCCGGATGGGTGATTGCCAGCGCGCGAAGCGGTACGCGCGACGCCGTGACATTTTCATCCGGTGCCGCGCTGGCGATGCTGGACCTTGCGGTGCGCAGGCCGGGTGATACCCTGCCTGTGGCCCTGCTGCGTGACCGGCTTGCCCTGAAGGCGGCGGTCAGCAGCCTTGCCTTTGAAGGGCGGACTGAACGCGAGGCCGACATTCGCGATGCGATTTGCCTGACCCGGGGCGCGGATGCTTTGGGGCCGGCTGGCGAAATGTTCGCGCGCTGGCGGCACATGGCCCGGATCAATCTGCGCGCTTCCACCTGGCAGGACCGTCTGCAAAGGTGCCTTCCCGCGCAGATGTCCGGTGGCGATCTGTTGCCTGCGCTGTCGGGATCGCCTGTGGCCTGCGCTGCGGAAACCCTGGCGACAGTGCTGCATCGTTTTCCCCGACAAGAGGCGGCGGCACTGATGCTGGCCGATGTCGTTCTGGCGCGGACGCTTGGCTGGGGCGCGCCGGTTCCGCTATTGGCGGCACATATCGCGCGCCGCGACGTGCGCGCTCTGGCCATGGGCGAGGGTGACGCCCTGCTGGCCGTCCACACCGCAATCATCGCAGGCGGTGACGCGGCCCTTCGGATGGCATCGGGTCTGCAACGCCGCGCCGCACATCTGGGCGCGATCCGGCCAAAACTGCGGGCGAAAGGGGCACATGAGGCGCTGGCACTGTTTCTCAGCCATGATGCGGTTTCGCCCTCGGGAATGCTGTCGCCTCTGATCGGCGCGAGCAGGGTTTCGATGACCGACCGCGCCGCCCGGCGGCTGTGTGACCGGTTGGTCGATCTGGGTGCCATCCACGAGATGACCGGGCGCCCGACGTTCCGGCTTTATGGGCTTTGACGATGGCACCCCCGCCCGCTCCGCTCGACACTGAACTGAACGATCTGCCGCAGAACTTGCGCTGGCAGGAATGGATGGCCCGAATCGAAGCGGTGCTGTTTGCCAGCGCGTCGCCGGTGCCCCGCGAAGATCTGGCCCGGGTTGTGGGGCGCGGGGTTTCGGTGGATCTGTTGATCGAGGATATCGGGATCGAGCTTCAGCGCCGCCCCTATGAGGTGGTTCCTGTCGCCGGTGGCTGGATGTTGCGCACCCGCCCGCGCTTTGGCCCTGCGATCCGGGCGGCGGCGGATATCGGTGATCAGGTGTTTGACCTGAATGAATTCGAGGTCGCCGTGCTGGCGGCCATCGCCTATCACCAACCCCTGTCGCGGGACGGGTTAAAGGACATTTTCGGCAAAGACATCAGCCGCAATCTGATTGCCCGCCTGCGCGCCCGCGATCTGATTGCCATGGGGCCGCGCAGCCCCCGTGCGGGCGCGCCATATACCTATGTGACCACCGATCAGTTTCTGGTGGCTTTCGGGCTGGCAAGCCTGCGCGACCTGCCCGACCGGGAACGGTTAGAAGATGCCGGTCTGACCGGGTGATCCGGCGGGTACTGGCCCCGCTGGCGCGCGCCTATGCCCCACGCCAGCTTTGGGTTTTGCGCAGAATCCGGCGCGAGGCGAACATATGCAGCAGGCGCGCCCCGGCATTGGTATAGAAAATCATCATTCCCATCGCCGCCGCCGGGGCAATATCGCCCGCGTCATCCATGTTCAGCACCGCAACCGACGCCAGCGCCGTATGGGTGGAGTAAAGGAACACCACCGCCGATACCGTCGTCATCGCATTGACGAAAAGATAGATCGAAATGTCGAGGATTGCAGGCAGGCAGACCGGCACCGTGACACGCACGAACAGACGGTAAAAGGGCTGGCGCAGGGAACTTGCCACCGGTTCGAATTCGGCATCGATCTGCTTCAGCGCGGTCAGCGCCGTCAAATGCCCCACCGTGTAAAAGTGCGTCACGGTCGAAACCACCAGGATCGTCATCGTGCCGTAAATCGGGTTCAGCGGGTTCGCCGGATCATTGAAGAAAAAGATATAGGCCAGCCCGAGCACCATCCCCGGCACCGCCATGGGCAACATCGCCAGAAACTGAAACACACCGCGCCCCGTTCTGAATCCGTCGATCTTTTCCACCATATAGGCCCCGGCAAACACGATCACCGTGCCAATGACGGCAGTGAGCACCCCCAGTTGGATCGAGTTGCGATAGGCCGCCCAGCCACCACCATCAGTGCGGTTGAAATCATAATTGCCCAGGGTCAGGTTCAGATTATAGGGCCAGAATTGCACCAGCGCCGCGAACTGACAAACAAGGATCAGCCCAAGAATGAACACCGCCATCGCCCCGCACCACAACAGGCAGAGGATCTCAAGCTGCTTGTTGGGTTTCGGCTGATAGGGAACAGAGCGGGCGGACAGCAGCGATACCTGCTTTTTCTGCACCTGTCGGTCAACGATAAAGGCCAGGATCGCCGGGATCAGCAGGATTACCGAAACCACAGCGCCCATTTCAAAGTTCTGTTGGCCGATCACCTGTTTATAGATGTCGATGGCCAACACATTATATTGCCCGCCGATCACCTTGGGCAGGCCGAAATCGGTGATAACCAGAGTAAAGGTCACGAAAGCCGCCGAAATCAGACCATAGCGCGCACCGGGAATCGTGACTGTCCAGAATGTTCGCCATTTGCTGGCGCGCAGGGATTCCGCCGCCTCGTACTGGCGCTGATCCGCGATGGAAAGCGCGGTGGTGATGATGATCATCGCATGGGGAAAGGTGAAAAACACCGATCCGATAACGATGCCGATCGGCCCATAAATGCTCTGCCCCATCATGACGGATTTCAGCATCCCCTGATTGCCAAACAGATAGATCAGCGCGATTCCCGGCAACAGCGACGGCACAAGGATGGGCATCATCGCAACCAGTTTGAAAAACCCCTTGAACCGCATCAGGCTGCGATTCAGCGCATAGGCAAACCCAAAAGCCGCCGTCACGGTCAGCACGGTGCTGATCAGCGCAATGAAAAGAGAATTCTCGATCGACGAAAACAGGGCCGGGTTCGAAAAATACTCGGCATAGTTCTGCGTCCCCACCGATTGCACCGGGCGCAGGTTGATACGGCGAAAGGTGTTGCCGTCGAACTCTTTCCAGTCGGTCGTATTTCGCAGATCCAACCCGACAAGATAGGGCGCATCCGGGACAGTGCCGCGAATGCGGTATTTCACCGGGCTGCGAAAACTGAAATCCGGGAAAAATTCAGTCGCCGCAAGCCGCCCATCCGAGGTGGATGCCAGATCCTTGGGGGTAAACACGCCCAGACGCGCATTGATCGCCGCTGCGGTTTGCGGCGGGCCGAAAGTGCCGGCGTCGTCGCTGACCTGAAATTCATAACGATCAAGGTCAAACCCATAGGTCACAAAGCTTTTGGACAGCATGGTATAAAGCGGCAGCGCCAGCGCCACGATCAGGTATAGCGCGATCACCGCCATAAAGGCGCGCTTTATCGCGCCGTCCCGGTCCAGTTTCAGGGTGACGGCGCGGCCGGGAGGAAGGCTTGTATCCGACATCCTAGGCCCCTTCCGCAAAGACAAGAACCCGTTCCGCCGGCAGTTCCACTGCCATTTTCAACCCCGGTTTCAGATCCAGCCGCCGCACCGCATTGACCGAGAAATTGGCGATGAGTTCCTGCCCGCCCAGAATGTCGGATTGCAGATGGCAACGCCAGAAAGAGCCAAGAAACTCCATGTCGACCAGCCGCGCCGACAACAGGTTTGCCGCGCCATCCCCGTCCGCTGTTGACAGATGCGGCACCACGTCTTCGGGCCTCACAGCCACGGTGACGGCGGCCCCTTCGGCCACGCCCTGCATTTCAGTGGCCAGCGAAACCGAGCCGAACGTGACCCGCCCGCCGCGATATGTGGTGGTGACTTTGTTCGTTTCGCCAATAAAGTCAGCGACAAACAACGAGGCGGGTTCACGGTAAATCTCGGCCGGCGTGCCGATCTGTTCGACCGTGCCGTGGTTCATCACCACGATGCGGTCGGCCATGGACAGCGCCTCTTCCTGATCGTGGGTCACCATGATTGTTGTCACGCCAAGCTTGCGCTGCAAATCCTTGATTTCATGCCGCAAATGAACACGCACCTTGGCATCCAGCGCTGAAAGCGGTTCATCCAGCAGCAAAAGCCCGGGATTGATCGCAAGGGCACGGGCAAGGGCGATGCGCTGTTGCTGGCCACCTGAAAGCTGAGCCGGGTATTTTTCGGCCTGTTCGGGCAAACCGACCAGTTCGAGAAGGTCGGCCACCCGTTTCCTGATCTCTGATTTGGGGCGGCCGGTGTTTTCCAACCCGAACGCCACGTTGCGGGTGACCGTCAGGTTGGGGAACAGGGCATAGGATTGAAACACGATCCCGTAGTCACGTTTCGAGGTGGGCAAAGCAGAAATATCCTGACCGCCCTGATGAATCTGACCGCGCGTTTGCGGGTCCAACCCCGCCACGGCGCGCAAAAGTGTGGTTTTGCCGCATCCCGAGGGGCCGAGAAAGCAGATGAATTCGCCCTTCCCAATGTCGAGATTGATGTCTTTCAGTGCAACGAAAGTGCCAAACGCCTTCCACAGTTCGTTTATTTTCAGGTAACTTTCGGCATTGTCTGGCATGTTTGGCTTTCCGGGAAGGGCAAAGGAAGGGACGCCGCCGTACAGCGCCCCTCAGTGTCAGGTTCAGGCGAAACGTGTTAACCCTTGGGTTCGGACTTGGTGTCGTACCGCTTGGACCATTCTTCGAGGATCTTGGCGCGGTTATTGGCCGCCCATTCGAAGTCATTGTCGATCATCGCATCTTCTATGTTGTCAGGATAGAATTCGACTTTCTTGGCAATGCCGGGAACGGCCAGAACGGCAAAACCGACATTGTACATTTCCATCGCTTTGGGCGTGATCGACCAATCCAGCAGCGTTTTTGCGGCTTCCTCGTTGGCCGTGCCCGCAACGATCGCGCTCGCCTCTGCATCCCAACCAACGCCTTCGGTTGGTACAATGATGTCAAGCGGCGCACCATCGCCCTTGGATTTCGCGCCCCGGAAGGCGAAGGAAACGCCGATTGTCGTTTCCCCGGCCGCCGCCATTTTACAAGGCTTGGACCCCGAATGGGTATAGGCGCTGATATTCTGGTGCAGGCCGTCCATAAATTCCCAGCCCTTGTCTTCTCCAAAAATCTGCAACCAGGCAGACACATCAAGGAAACCAGTGCCGGAAGACGCAGGATTCGGCATGACCACATGGCCCGCATATTCCGGCTTTGTCAGGTCCATCCAACTTGTCGGCGCCGTCAGGCCCAATTTTTCACCTTCGATCGTGTTGTAACAGATCGCGGCAACATAGGCATCGGCCCCGACCCATGACGGCGGGTTGTCGGAATCGCGCATTTTGGGCGACAGCTTGTCCAGCCCTGCGGGCGCATATGGGGCCAGCATGTCTTCCGTCTTGAACACCAAAAGCGAGGTTGCGGAAACGCCCCAAATCACATCGGCGTGCGGGTTATTCTTTTCCGCCAAAAGCTTGGCCGTGATGACCCCGGTTGAATCGCGGACCCAGTTGATTTTGATATCCGGGTGATCCTCGTTGAAGGTCGCGGCATAGCGGGCAAGATCTTCGGCCTCGACGGCGGTGTAAACCGTCAGTTCGGTTTCAGCAAAGGCAGCATTGGCGATGAGCGCAGAGACCGCTACGGTCAGGCCCAGTATGGTGGTCTTGGTCATGGTCATTCCCCTGTTGGGTTGGATGTTATGTATCGGAGGTATTTGCGCCAGTGATCCCGGCATTTCCCCCGTGGTGGATCAGATCCCTAGTACAATCATCTTGCGACAGAAGGATGACACAGAAAAGGGCCTTCTCTGAGAGGAGTTTGGGAACCCTTTAACAATAAGTAAAATCTATTTATTTTATCATTTAGTAGTCTATACTTATAGGTCGTACTCATGCTGCCCAAGATAACGCCACAACGCCCAATGCAACGACACAGGCCGCAATGATACGGCCCTGCCATGGCCGTTCGCCAAAGAACACAACTCCGATCAGGGCCGCGATTATGACGCTGGATTCGCGCACCGCCGACACCGCACCAAGCGGGGCAAAGGTTTTTACATAAAGGACCAACCCATAGGCCATGACCGCCGCCATCCCGCCCATCACCCCAAGGATCAACGTGCGCGGCGCAAAATGCCCCCGGTTCCGGCGCCGATGAAGCGCGATGGCAAGCGGCACCGGCGCCTCGAATAAAAACAGCCAGCCCATGTATCCCGTGGCTGTTCCCGCCTCTCGTATGCCGATGCCATCCGCCGTTGAATAGGTGCCGATACACAGGCCCAGCAGGATGGCAAACCCGAGTGTGCTGCGCGGTGCCGTGGCCGCGCCGCGCTGAAACGCCAAAAGGCAAATCCCCGCCGTGATGGCCACCAGCCCCGTCACCGCCAGCGGCACCAACTCCTCACCGATCAGAACCCAGGCCGAAAACGCAACGATGGCCGGGGCAAGCCCGCGCGATATGGGGTAAACTTGGCTCAGATCGCCATGGCGATAGGCACGGAACAACAACAGATAATACCCATAATGCACGACCGTCGAAACAAGGATCGACGGCCAGCTTGCCATCGCAGGAATCGGGGATATGGAAATCAGCACCACCCCGGCCAGCGCATGAACCAGCGACACCGCCCCCAGAACCCCGGCCCGGTCATCCACCGCTTTCAACATCGCATTCCAGCCCGCGTGCAACAGCGCCGAGAACAACACGATACCAAGGGCAACAGCGGTCATGTTTCAGCCAGAATGGCAGTTTCCACGATGGTCAGCGCGCGATCGAGATCCTCGCGCCCTATGGTCAGGGGCGGCGATAACGTCAGCACGCACCCCGCGCTGATCTTGAACGACAGGCCCGCTTCAAGGCAGCGGTAATATATGCGTTCGGCCCGGTCGCGCGCCTCGGCCTTGCTGGTCCGGTCCCTGACGATTTCCACCCCGAACATCAACCCCCTGCCCCGCACATCGCCCACAAAAGGGCTGCGGGGGGCAAAATCCTGCAACCGTTCCAGCGCGTATGCGCCCAGGGTCGCGCTCCGCTCGACCAGCCCCTCATCTTCGATGATCTGCAAGGTGGTCAGGGCCGCCCGCGCGGTAACGGGGTTTTTCTCGTGGGTATAATGGCCGATGGCAAAATCCCCGCAAACATCCAGATCCTTGCGGGCGATCACGGCAGCGATGGGCAAAATGCCACCGCCCAGCGCCTTGCCCAGGGTCACAATGTCAGGGATAATATCGTCGTGGTCAAAGGCAAACATGCGGCCCGTTTTGCCCAATCCGGTTGGAATTTCATCCATGATCAAAAGGGCGCCGTGCCGGTTGCAGGCCGCGCGCACCTGTTTCCAGAACCCGGGCGGCGGCACGATCGGCACCGCGCGCATGGGTTCGGCAATCACCGCCGCCACATCGGTTTCGCGGCCCAGCACAAAGTCAATCATCCCGGCGCAGGCCAGCCCGCAGCTTTCCGGCCCCGGGTGATTATAGGGGCAGCGATAACAGTTGAAGGGCGCGACATGCTCGGTTCCGGTCATCAATGGCCCGGCGATATGGCTGCGGAATGTCGCCTCGCCCCCCACGCTTGCCGCGCCAAAGCCGGCGCCGTGGAACGCATCCCAAAAGCTGACGGTCTTGAACCGTCCGGTTGCGGCACGGGCGATTTTCAGGGCCACCTCGTTCGCATCCGACCCGCCGGTCGTCAACAACACCTTCGACAGATCACCGGGCGCAATCGCCGCCAGCTTTTCGGCCAGATCCACCGCCGGTTCGTTGGCGAAACGGCGCGGCGCAAAGGGCAGAGTGTCAAGCTGATCCTTGATCGCCGCAATCAGGCGCGGGTGGCCATAGCCGATATGATGCACGGAATTGCCGTGAAAATCCATATAACGGCGGCCTGCCGTGTCCTCGATCCAGATGCCTTCGGCCTTGGCGATGGTCGAAACGCAGGGCGACGACAGGGATTGATGCACAAAGGCATCGGCGTCGCGCGCCAACAGATCACGGGTGGCAGCATCGGGGTGTTTGGCCGCCCAGGCGCGCCGCGCGGCCGATTGGTTTGACTCGCCCTCGGTGTGGGTGATTTTCATTGCTCAAACCTTTGGTCTTGAAACGCAAAATCGCGGCCCCATGATGGGGCCGCGTCAGGTGCAGGGAGATACGATTGCCCTAGTCCGGCCAGGGCAGGGAATAGGTTTTGACGTTGGTAAAGAACTTCATCGCCTCGACCACGCCTTCCTTTACCGCATTGCCCGAATCCTTGATCCCCCCGAAGGGCGACATTTCGATCCGATACCCCGGCTGTTCCCAGATATTGCAGGTGCCAACATCCAGCCCGTTGATATAGGCAATCGCGCGATGCAGATCATTGGTGCAAACCCCCGACGACAGGCCAAACGGAGTTGCGTTGGAAATGTCCATCACCGCCGCATCATCATCGGGCACGCGCACGATGGGGATGATCGGGCCAAAGGTTTCTTCCATCACCAATTCGCTGTCATGGGGCACATGATCAACCACGATGGGGGGCAACAGCGCGCCCTTGCGACCGGGGTGATAAAGGATCTTGGCGCCGTCTTCCTCGGCCATGAACACCCGCTTTTCAAACAGCTCGGCGGCCTGCGCATGGATCACACAGCCAAGTTCGGTCGCGGGGTCTTGCGGGTCGCCGAATTTGACCGCTTTCGCCTTGGCCAGAACCATGGGAACGAACCGGTCCGCCACGCTTTGTTGTACCAGAATGCGTTTGATCGCGGTGCAGCGTTGACCGGAATTTCCCGTCGCCCCCGCCACGGCAATCGTTGCCGCCTTTTCCAGATCGGCGTCGCTCAGGTCGTTACAGATGATCAGCGGGTCATTGCCGCCCAGTTCCAACGCCTGCCGGGTATAGCCCGCCTTGGACGCGATCAGTTTGCCCACCGGCACGCCGCCGGTAAAGGTGATGATGTCGATGTTCGGGTTCACCATCATCTCTTCGCCGATGTCCCCGGGCCAGCCGGTCACGATCTGGAACATCTCTGGCGGCAACCCAGCCTCATAGAGAATATCGGCCAGCGCGATGGCCGTCAGCGGCGTCAGTTCGGTCGGCTTGCACACCATGCAATTGTTCGTCGCAATCGACGGCGCAATTTTGTGGCTGACCATGTTCAGCGGGTGATTGAACGGCGTAATCGCGGAAATGGCCCGGACAGGTTCGCGTTTGGTAAATATCTTTCGTTGTTTGCCATTATGGGTCAGATCGCACGAGAAAATCTCGCCGTCATCCATCAGCGCCTGTTGCGCGGCGAATTGATAGACATCCTGCGCGCGCCTGGTTTCATACAGCGCGTGCTGGTGGCAGATGCCCAGCTCCAGCACCAGCCATTTGGCCAGATATTCACGCCGTTCACCAATCAACACTTCTGCCCGTTGCAGGATCTGGCTGCGCTCATAGCGGCTCAGACTTGGTTTATAGGCCGCTGCAATCTCGAACGCGCGGCGGGCATGTTCCGCCTTGCCGGCGGGAACACTGCCGATCACCTCATCTGTATAGGGGTAATGCACTTCGATCACATCATCGGTGAAAACGATCTCTCCACCGATGCGCATGCCCTCGACGCGCGGTTCAAACCTGTCGGTCATGATTAACCTTTCCCATCAAAGCGCCGCTGCCGTGGTGGCATAGAAGAACGCATCGAAATTGCGCAAAACCGGTTCGTTCGGCAGGTCCATCACGCGGTTGACGATAAAGGGCACCTCTTGTTCGGTCAGGCCGCCATGGCTGCGCAGGGGTTCGTTCAGCGCGGCAAGGTCGTGCCGGTGCGCCGAGGTGCCGATGGTCATATTTTCGGTCGAGATCATGACGATGTCACCGATCCGATCCGCCGGAAGCTCAAAGCGTTTCACCGCTTCGGCCTTGTCCATCACCTCCAGGATTTCGGGCCGTGCGGCCAGACGGGCGATGATATCGGCGGTATCGGTGCCCTTGGGCAAATAGGCCGTGCCAAAACCACCCAACGCACCATGGTGAACGACATAGGGGTCGGTGATCGGCAGAATAACACGCGCTGCCGCCTCGCCCAGCCATTCATCCAGCAGATCCTGAACATAGATGACCGAAGGGGCGCCATTGGCGTCATGCTTGGGTTTCATCCCGTGATCGGCGGTTACCACAATCGCCGCGCCCATCTCATCAAGCTGGGCAAGATAGCGGTCAAACATTTCGTAAAACGCCTGGGCTTCGGGCTGATGGGGGGCGTATTTGTGCTGAACATAATCGGTGGTTGTCAGATACATCACGTCCGGCTTCCATTCCGCCAAAAGCTTGACCCCAGCCGCAAAGACGAACTCGGAAAGCTCGGCAGAATATACCTCGGGCTGCGCCATACCCAACCATTGGCTGGCCGCGTCCTGCCCATGTTCGGCTGCCGTTGAGGTGTCGGATTTCTCGGCGGAAAAACATTTGGCGCGGTCATCGTCAAATTTCAGCCCCGCCCCCAACAGCGCGCGCAGCTTGTCTTTGGCGGTGACAATCGCCACCCGCGCGCCGGCGTCATAGAATTTGGAAAACACGGTCGGCGCGCGCAGGAACCGCACGTCGTTCATCATCACTTCTTCGCCGGTTTCCGGTTCGTACAGGTAATTGCCGCAAATCCCATGCACCGCCGGGGGGCGCCCGGTGGCGATGGACAGGTTGTTGGGGTTGGTAAACGACGGGATCACCGAATGGGCCAGACGGTCGGTCCCGGTTTCACGCATCCGCTTGAGCGTCGGCATCAGGCCCTTGGCAATCGCCTGAGTCAGGTATTCCGGTTCACAGCCATCAAGGCAAATGGCGATCGCCGTGACCTTGGGCCAGGGATAGCTGCGGTCGTTTGCCATAACGGGGGCGTGGGAAGAAACGTTCATTCTCGGTTAATCCTTATCTGTCGGTGAAGGCCCTGTCAGGCGGCAAGTTTGGCCCGTTCGGCAATTGCAGCAGCGGGCGGCGCCGCCGATGTGACACCCATATCGGCAAGCGATTCTTTGGCCGCCTGAACCACACGGGTCATGATCGTTTCATCCATCCGGCCAATACAGCCGACGCGGAAACTGTCCACGACCGTCAGCTTGCCCGGATAGATGATGAACCCCTTGTCCTTCATCCGTTCATAAAACCCGGTGAAATCAAATCTGGGGTCAGCGGGGCAAAAGAACGTGACGATGATCGGCGACAGCCAGCGGTCTTTCAGCAGGGTTTCAAAGCCAAGCTCGCGCATTCCGGCGACCATCACATCGCGGTTGCGGGCATAGCGCGCCCCCCGGCCCGCCACGCCGCCTTCTTGCGCGTGCAGGCGCAGGGCCTCAAGAAACGCGGCGACAACATGGGTGGGGGCGTGAAACGCCACTGGCCGGTTTTCACCATGCCAACCCATTGCGCGTAAATATCAAGGCTGAGCGAATGGGAATTGCCCGCGCAGGTTTCCAATTCCGACTTGCGCGCAATCACAAAGCCAAAGCCGGGAACACCTTCGATGCATTTGTTCGCGGACGACACCATCGCCTCATACCGGATACGGTTCACATCCAGATCAATCGCCCCGAAGGCCGACATGCTATCAACCAACAGCTTGCGCCCGGCGGCATAGGTTGCCTCGGAAATCTCGGCCACCGGGTTCAGAATGCCCGATGAGGTTTCACAATGAATGGCAATCACATGGGTGATCGCCGGATCGGCGGCCAATGCAGCGGCCACCTCGTCACCACGCGGGGGCATGTAATCGCCCTTGTTGATCAGCGTAAAGGCGCGGCCCAGATACCGCATGGTTTCAGCGGCGCGCAGACCATAGGCACCATTGGCCAGCACAAGAACCTTGCCGTCACGCGGCACGAACGTGCCCAGCAGCGCCTCGACGCAATAGCTCCCCGAGCCTTGCATGGGCACACAGGCAAAGTCATCCGAGCCGCCACCTGCCAATGCAACCAATTGATCGCACATGCTTTTCGTCATGGCGCGAAAATCGCCGTCCCATGACCCCCAATCGCGCAACATCGCCTCTTTCACCGAAAAGGCAGTGGTCAGCGGGCCGGGGGTAAGCAGGAAAGGCTCTCCTTTGGCGGGGTTCGGGAACAGGTCGTTGGAAAGGTCAGACATGGCGCGGCCTCACTCTGTGAATGGCGGTATGACCTGTTATTTCCACGCTACGTTGTATATGTAAAATCGTTATTTTGTATCCATGTAACGATTAAATCTATACATCACGAGGCTGCGCCAGACGGCTTTCCAGCAGGTGCCCGCTTTCGGTCAGGATCGGATAGGCCACCGTCACCAAAAGCGAGTTGATCTCTTTCAGCGCCCGCACGATTTCCAGGTGGATGTCGGATGTGTCGATACTGGCAGACTGACTGTTGCACAGCCGTTCCAGATGGCGGTCGTGGCTGTCACGGGCCAGCTTTCGCATGACCTCTTTTTCCTTCATCAACTGCCGCGCGCTTGCCATATCACCGGAAATCAACACGTTCAGGGCAAGCTGCATGTTTGCCTCGACCCGGCTGTGCAGCTCTGACATTTCGCGCCATCCTTCGGCCGAAAACCGCAGGTTTTCGCGCGCGCGGGTTTCGGCAAGGGTCAGCAACCCCTTGGCAATGATATCGCCGATATGTTCAAGATTGATGCAAAATTCCGTAAGGTCGATGCCAAGTCTAGCTTCCCGGTCGGTCAGGTTGCCGCGATTCACCTCAGCGATGAACAGTTTGATGTCCGTGTGCTTGCGGTTCACCTCATCATCCAGCGCGCGCACGCGGGCGATCTTTTCCAGATTGCCACCGTCCATCAGCTCCATCACCGGGCTGTACATGGCCGCAACGGTTTCGCCCATGCGCAACAATTCGCGCTTGGCGCTGGCCAGGGCAAGGGTGGGGTTATCGACCGGCGCATGGTCCAGCATACTGACCGTGGGAACAAGGCCACCATCGCCGGTTTCCACCTTGGTATCGCGCAGCATATATCCCGTCAGCCGGTCCATCGGGCCGACAAACGGCAAGGCCAGCAGCACCAGCACAAAGTTGAAAACAAGGTGAAAGTTGACCAGTTGCGCCGCCTCCGAGCTGCCCAAAAGCGCGACCGGCAGATCGGCAATCAACGTGACCGCCAACAGTACCGCCGCCGCTGCGCCACGAAAAATCAGGTTGCCCAAAGGAATGCGGCGGGCCTCGATCTCCATTCCCCGGGTCAGCCAGACCGCGATAATGCCCCCCCAAGGTTCGCGCCCAATACCATCGGCACGGCGGCCTCCAGCGGCAACATGCCACCATTCGCAAAGGTCACAAACAACAGCACCGTCGCCACCGAAGAATGCACGACCCAGGCAATCACCGCCGCCACAAGAAAGGCGGTCAATGGATCACCACGCAGATAGCCCACCAATCCCGGCAACAGATTACTGTCGCGCAAGGGTTCTGTCGCCTGGCCCACCATTTGCAACGATAACAGAATGAATGCGATGCCCAGCACGATCCGCCCGGTTTGGCGCACTGTGCGGGCCTCGAATTTCAAGAACAGCGTGCCGCCCACCAGCAACAAAAGCGGTATCAGGCCCGACAGATCGAATGACAGGATCTTGACCACCAGCGCCGATCCCAGATCCGCGCCCAACAATGCCGCGATCCCGGTCGCGACCGTCAATATGCCCGAGGTCACAAACCCCGTCGCCAATATCCCGACCGCGGTTGAGCTTTGCAGCACCACCGCCAGGATCATTCCAACCACGGCCATCTGTGCCGTGCCGCCCCGCGCCCCGCGCAAGGCCGCCCGCAAACGTGTGCCATGGGCCCGCTCAACCCCGGTCCGCACCATGCGAACAGCCCACAACAGCAGGATAACCGCCCCGGCAAGATGAATTAGAAAAGCGACAGGCAGCACATGCAGTCCTTAAAATTAGAGGCGCTGAGAGCGACAGGCGCGAACAATCATAAAGCGCGCTTGTCGTTCATTGAGCAAATCGTTAGTTTCAATGAATATATAACCCCACCCTATGAAGGATTGCAAACATGCGCTATGTTCAGCTTCGCGCCTTCCACTATGTGGCCATTTGCGGTGGGTTTTCCCGCGCGGCAGAAACCCTTTTCCTGACTCAGCCCGCAATTTCCGATCAGGTACGCAAGCTTGAGGAAGAATACGATATTCTTCTGTTCAACCGACATAAAAAGCAAGTCACGCTGACACCCTCCGGGGACAGGCTGTTGGAAATCACCCGCCGATTGTTCGAGAACGAAGAACAGGCGCGTGAGTTGCTGACCGAAAGCCGTGCCACCCGTTCCGGTACGTTGCGCATTGTCGCCGACAGCGCGCTGCATATGCTCAAGATCCTTGCACAATTTCGCGAAAAATACCCCGGCGTCGGCATTACGATCAGCGGCGGCAACACCGAAACCGTGATCGCAAGCCTGTTCAGCTATGAAGCGGATATCGGAATTCTGGGCGAACTGCCCCCATCGCGCGATTTTGAAACCATTGCGCTGAATTCCACCCCGATTTCGGCCTTTGTTGCCCGGGATCACCCCATCGCCGCGCGCAAATCGCTCAGCTTTCACGACCTGCAAAGCCTGCTTTTGGTGATGCGCGAAGCCGGGTCCAAGACCCGCAAGAAATTCGAAGAGGCGGCAAAGGCCAAGGGATTCACCTTTACCCCGTCGATCATCGCCGAAGGGCGCGAAGCGGTGCGCGAAATTGTGGCATCGGGTGTGGGCGTCGGGTTTGTCTCTGCGGCAGAATTCGGCGACGATCCGCGCCTGGTGCGCATTCCGATCGCCGAAGAAGACGAGATGATGATGGACGAAACCCTGATTTGCCTGCGTGAACGGCGCGGGGGGAAACTGGTCAGCGCCTTTCTGGAAATCGCACAGGATCAGGCCGCAAGGTTGACGACCTGACGCACCTAGACCGGCGGCTTCGGGTGCCAGGTGGCCGCAAACCGCACCCCTGCAAGGTCAATCTCGAACCTGCCTTCCGCCAGATAGGCACGGTCGATCGCACGGTCCGGTTGTTCAATCCGGCACAGGGTTATGGGCCGCCCGATACTGTGGCCATGGGCCGCTGACATGATTTTACCCACGGGCACCCCATCGCGCAGCAACAATTCACCACCCCAAAGCTGTGGCTCGGGGGCATCGACGCTGAACAGCGCGATCCGTTGATGCAACGGTTGCCCGCGCTGCGCCAGCAACGCCTCGCGCCCGATAAAGCCGCCTGGTTTGTCGAAATCCACGGCAAACCCAAGCCCGGCCTCAAGAGGTGTGATATCAGGCGTCAGTTCCCGCCCCCAGGCGCGAAACCCCTTTTCGATGCGTAACGATTCCAGCGCGTAATATCCGGCGTGAACCAGCGGCCCCGCCTCCACAAGCGCGTCATAAACCCCAAGGGTAAATTCCACCGGCACGAACAATTCAAACCCTGCCTCGCCGGCATAGCTCATCCGGTTGGCCAGCACCGTGGCATAGCCCAAATCAATTTCGCGCACTGTGGCGAACGGATGTGCCGCCACCGAAAGATCGCTGCGCGTCAGGCTTTGCACCAGCCCGGGCGCGTCAGGCCCCATCACGGCCAGCACCGACCACGCGCTGGTGACATCCGACACCCAAACATGGGCATCATCCGGCGTGTTTTTCCGAATCCAGTCGGCATCATGGACCGCCTGCGCCGATCCGGTCACGACCATGAACCGTGCTTCGCCCAGCCGGAACACTGTCAGATCGCTTTCAAAACCGCCGCGCATGTTCAACATCCCGGTATAGACCGAGGCGCCGACAGGCCGATCCAGATTGGCGGCGCAGATCCGGTTCAGCACCGCCAATGCATCGCGCCCCTCAACCATCAGTTTCGAGAACGACGACAAATCAAACAACGCCGCCCCGCTGCGGGTTGCCAGATGTTCCGCCGCCGCCGCATCGTGCCAGTTCTGACGCCCAAAGGAATAACCGATAGAGGTTTCCGTTTCGTTACGGGCAAAGTAATTCGCCCGTTCCCACCCCATCTTGCTGCCCCACACCGCGCCTCTGACATTCAACCGGTCGTAAAGCGCCGGGCGACGGAACGGGCGCGCGCTGTCTTGTTCAAGGTTCGGCCAGGGCATGGTGTAATGCATTCCCAGCGTTTCCTTCACCCGGTCATGCAACCACGTCATGTTGTTGTTAAACTTGGCAAACCGGCGAATATCGACGGGCCACAGATCCATCGTTGGCGCGCCCTCGACGATCCATTCCGCCAGCGCGCGCCCGGCCCCGCCGGCGCTTGCGATGCCCATCGAATTGAACCCGGCACCAACGAAAAACCCTTTCAGCTCTGGCGCCTCGCCCAAAAGAAAGTTGTTGTCGGGGGTAAAGCTTTCCGGCCCGTTATAGAATTTCTTAACCTCTGCGGTTTCCAACCCCGGCACCCGGATAAGGGCGTTTTCCATCAGGATTTCAAACTGATCCCAATCGTCCTCCAGCAGTTGAAAGGCAAAATCATCGGGGATGCCATGCATCCCCCAGGGTTTGGCCACGGGTTCGAACCCGCCCATGCAAAGACCGCCAACTTCTTCCTTGAAGTAAATATAACCGTCCGGGTCGCGCATCACGGGCAGATCGGTGTGAACCCCGGGAACGGCACCCGTGACAATATACATATGTTCCGCTGAATGCATCGGCACCGTGACACCGCACATCAGGCCCAGCTTGCGCGCCCATTGGCCGGCGCAATTCACCACGATTTCGGCTGTAATATCGCCCTGCACCGTCTGAACCCCGGTCACCCGCCCATCGGTCTGGGTAATGCCCGTCACCCGCACGCCCTCGACGATCCGCGCGCCGCCCATGCGCGCGCCCTTGGCCAGAGATTGCGTCAGGTCGGTCGGGTTTGCCTTGCCATCACCCGGCAGCCAGATCGCACCCTTGAGATCATCCACGCGCATCGGCGGCCATTTCTCGCCCGCCTCTTCGGGGGTCAGCTCCTGCACTTCGACCCCTTGGGCGCGGGCGCTGGCAATGGTGCGGTGCAACTGGGTCATCCGCTCGTCCGTTCGCGCAACCGACAGCGAGCCGCATTGCTTCCAGCCGGTTTGCAGCCCCGTTTCCCGATGCAGTTCAGAATAGAGTTTGGTGGAATACTGGATCAGCCCGGTCATCGCCGAATGGCTGCGCAACTGCCCCACCAACCCGGCCGCGTGCCATGTCGTCCCCGATGAAAGCTGCCCCTGTTCCAACAGCACAACGTCAGAGATCCCCAGTTTGGTCAGGTGATAGGCCGTCGAAGCGCCAATCACACCACCCCCGACAATCACAACGCGGGCATGGCTTGGCAGGTCAGTTTTGGTCATCGGGTTTCCTTTCCGGCGAATAATACAGAGATGACGCAACTTTGCATAATTTGGAAGTTTTTTGATGTTATTGGCATATCGAATTTTCTGTGGTATCCATAAGCAGCAAAAGGCGAGCCGCCGATGACCGATCTGCCCATCCAGCGCCACCGGCTGATCCTTGATCATCTGGACAAGGCCGAAACCGCACGCACGGTGCATCTCGCCGCGCAACTGGGGGTCACGCGCGAAACCATTCGCGGTGATCTTGCACAACTGGCGGACCGGGGGCTTTTGCGGCTGGTCTATGGCGGCGCCGTGCGGATCGGGCTGCAAGAACCCGATTTGCAGGTGCGCCTTGCCACCAATGAAAAAGGCAAGATCCGCATGGCAAAATGCGCCGCCGCCCTTGTTCCGGATGGCACGCGACTTGCTCTGGATTGCGGATCAACCACACTGGCCCTTGCGCGGGAATTGCGCGTCCGGGTTGGGTTGCAGGTCTGGACCAATGACATCGCCATCGCCCAGGAACTGGGCAACGTGGCCGAGGTGATACTGCTGGGGGGCACCCTGTCACTTGCGCAAAACATCACAACCGGGCCGGATGCGATAGAAATGATGGCGGGCCACAATGTTGATCTGGCTTTCATCAGCCTTGGTGGCCTGAACGCCAAACAGGGCTTTACCGATTTTGATCGTGACGGCCTTGCGCTGCGCAATGCCATGCGACGCGCCGCAACTGATTATTATTTTCTCGCCGATCACGACAAATTCGGACGCCCCGCCCCCTGCGCTGGAAATCCCCACAAACCGCCAAGGCCGTAATTTGCGACGATACACCGGGGCAAACAGAACAGATGATGCTAAAGCGCATCGGCCTGCCCCTGATCCTTGCCTGATTTTTCAAGCCCAACGTTCGATAGGACACCCTATTCGGTGAAATGGAGCATTGCATCAGCGCAAGGTTGCCCTGTGTGTCCGGCCAGTTTGCGGCCTGTTCACGATGGATCAGGGTTTCATCCAGGTTGCTGTTCACATCTTTTCTGTTTTGCTGACATGGCCTCATCAGAGGGCAATCGTTGCGGAAACAAGGCCTTAACGCACAATGAACTCGGCATGGAGCGCGCCGGCCGCCTTGATGCTTTTCAGGATGTCGATCATATCTCTGGGCGAGACACCAAGCGCGTTCAACCCCTGAACGACTTCGGACAGTGACGTGCCATCCGGCACCTCGGCCAACCCGATTCCAGGCTCTTCGTTGATTCCGACGTTGCTGCGTGGAACCACAACCGTTTCACCCGCAGCAAACGGGTTTGGCTGCACGACCAGCGGCGCTTCCTCAATTCGAATCGTTACATTGCCTTGGCTGACGGCGACGCGACTGATCCGCACATCTTCTCCCATCACGATGGTGCCCGAACTTGGATCAACGACGACACGTGCCTTGCGCTGCGGTTCGATCGTGATGTTTTCGATCCGTCCGATCGCATGGGCTGGCGAAGGAAGTCGTGTTGCCGCAATATCGATCAGCACCGTCCCCGCATCCAGCATCACCGCAACATTGCGTCGCAGATTCCGGTTGATCGCCTGTTCAATCCGCCCGGCAGTGGTAAAATCCGGGGTCCGCAAGGCAAGCCGGATTGATTTCAACTGGGTAAAGTCGAAATCAATCTCCCGCTCCACCCGGCCGCCTGCCGGAATCGCACCCGATGTCGGCACACCCTGGGTCACAGTGGCCCCGGCCCCGGCGGCCACCGCACCCCCGGCCAGAATCGTCCCTTGAGCCACCGCATAGATCTGTCCGTCGGCTGCATTCAGTGGGGTCATCACAAGAGTCCCCCCATCAAGCTACTTGCATCACCAATGGCCGAAACTGTCACATCAATTTGCGATCCCGCGCGGGAAAACGGCGGCAAGGCCGCAGTCACCAGAACTGCCGCGACGTTCTTGGGGCGAAACTGTTCTCCGGTGACGTTGACGCCCAGGCGTTCAAGAATGCTCGCCATGATGTCTTCGGTAAACGGCGCATTCCGAATACCGTCACCCGTACCGTTCAGGCCAACAACCAACCCATATCCGACCAGATCGTTGCCACGCACGCCGTCAAATTCGACCAGATCCTTGATGCGAACCGGGCTTGCCGAAACCTGAGTGGCCAGACAGAGGCAGAAAAGCGCGATGAGCCGCACGATCCTCATCGCAGATACCCCGTCAGGTTCAGCTGTGACAGGCGCGCCGTGACCGTATAAAAGGTTTCCAATTGTGTTTGCACGACGGTCAGCCGACTGGCCGTCTCAAAGGGATCAGCGGCCACCAGATCGGAACGGGCAAAGGTGAGCGCGGTTTTCTCGGCCTCGTTGCGGGTTTGCGCTTGATCCAGACGCGCCTCGGAAATTCCGATATCGCCCCGCAACATCACCACCTCAGCTTCGGATTGCATCAGGTCAAGACCGGTCATCTGGATCAGTTTTTTCTGCTCCGAAGCCTGTCCGTCCAGCACCCCGCGACTGAGCAAAGCCGCTTTAGCCGTGGACGCAAGTGCCGAACGCAGGCCATCGGATTTTGCCGACACGGCAAAGGACACCGTGTCGTCAGCCGACAGGCGAACCGCCCCCAGTGGCGTATCCGCCCCAAGATAGCGGCCGGTTTCAAATCCGGCGCCCGGCGCAAAATAGGCATCGACACTGTCGGAAATATCCTGGGCCGACGCGCCGAGAGGAATCGCCGACGCCAGATCATCAAGAATCAGCGCCGGATCATCGACCGGCCGCGCGGCAGTATCATTGCCCGCAAACAGGCTGCGCCCGGCAATCGTCGTATTCAGGGCACTGACGACGGTCGTAAACCGCATATCCGCTTCTTTGCCAAAATTGGCGATCAGAGCGGGATTTTCGGTGTTTTCCATGGCAAACGCGGCACCGGCCAAATCGCCCAACTGCGCCGATATATGGGATAGGGCCAGTTGCGCACCGCTCAGGAATTGAGAGGTTTCGCTGTTCACGGTTCCATAAGCCGCGAGGTTGGACAGGGATCGTTCGATCATGGCGATTGGTGCCATATCGCCGGCCAGCGGACTGCGCAGGTCGGATTTTCGCCCGGTGGTCAGCTCTTGCGACAGGGTGTTGAGTTCGGTGCGAATGCGCGCGTTGGACGAGCGGTTGGCAAAGCTCATCGCAAGATCGCCTATGGATTGTATCATGGTTAAATCTCCAGCAGACGACCCATCATGTCGTCAATCACCTGTATCACCCGGGCGTTGGCGCCGTAGGATTGCTCGATCAGCAACAGTTTTTGCATCTCCTGATCCGTATCGACACCCCCCGACAATTCTTGTTCGCGCAAGGCATCGGCGTGGTTCTGGGCAAAGGTTTGCGATTCTTCGGCCCGAAACAGCGCGCCGCTGGTGCGCGACATCAACTCTGACGCGAAACCCGATGCCGAAACCGACACCCCCAGAGCGGTACTGCGCGGATCGTTCAGCGCATCGGACAGGGATTGCAACAATGTGGCATTGCCGACCGGCCCGGGGGTAACGGCCCCCAAGCCATCGCGCAGACGCGTCGCCAGCCCCCCTGTTCTGAATCGACCAAATCATTCAAATTAAGCCTTTGGGCGATGCCCGGCGGCGGCGCGGCTGCAAGAGCAGCGCCATTGTCGGTAAACAGACCAGGATCACCCGGCGCGAGGGTCGGGTCGATGGTTGCATCCTCAAAGCGTTGGATCAGGTCGCGGGCAAATCCGTCGATATCCGCCTGCGCCTGAGGGGCCAAGGTATCACGCACCGCGAAATTACCCGCCAAACGCCCGCCGCCCATGGGGCCGCCTTGGGGGGTCATGTCGATTTCCCGGCCATTCACCATAAGGCCAGACAGCAAACCACCCGCCAGAGTCATTCCCGGCGTGATCGTATTGGCACGGGTGAATTCGAACGTCGCCGCCTGACTGTCGAGAATGACCTGCCCTCCGGTCGTCATCAGCGCCACAACATCACGATCACGGGGGATTTGCCGCAGGGGTACAATCTCGGAAATCCGGTCAATCAGGATCTGCCGCTGATCCTTCAGGGCATTGGTATCGCCGTTATTGCTCGTCACGCTGGCGATGCTGGCGTTCAGGTCGCGCACCTCGGCAAGGGTGGTGTTGAGCGTTTCGACATCCCGGGCAATCGCGCTGTCGGCACTGACCCGTTCCGCCTGTATGCCAACACCGATCCTGTTGACCCGACTGACCAGATCCCGCGCGGCACCGACCACCGATTCCAACCGGGTGCCGGAATCCGGGCGGCTTGCTGCTTCCAGAAGCCGCCCCTCCAAGGTGCTCAATCGCCCGGTAAGGGCACCCGGATCGTCCGGCGCCCCCAAAAGTGTTTCAAGCCGGTCGAGGAATTCGGTGCTGGCTGCGCCCTCGGCCACCCGTGCATCGGCCAACCGGCGGTCTGACAGAACCACGGCGTTGACCGATCGCGTTATCCCGTCAATCTGCACACCGCCAAACGCGCCCGAAGACTGCGCCACCTCGCGTCGGCCATAGCCCGGCGACAGGGCGTTCGAGATATTGGACGAAACCACCTGCGCCGATCGCCCAACCGCGTTCAGCCCACTAAGGGCGTTATTCAAAGCCGCCATCATGCTCATCTGTCAGTCCTTTGCGTATTGCGAAGAGGTGCGGTTACCGTTTGAGATTGGTGGTTTCCTGAAGCATCTCATCGACGGTCTGAATGACCTTGGCATTCGATGAATAAGCGCGCTGAGTTTGAATCAGGTTGGTCAGTTCGACCGCCACATCGGTCGTCGACGCCTCAAGGGAATAACCTTTGGTGCCACCCGTTGGCCCGTCACCGGCATCCCACAAAAACATCGGCCCGCTTTGATCCGACAATTTGTAGGTCTGGTTGCTCATTGACAAAAGCCCATCGGGATTGGGCACATCGACCAGAGGCACCTGATAAATCGGCCGATTGAACCCGGTGTCGTACACCGCGTTGACGATACCACCTGAATCGATCTCGACGCCGACCAGATTGCCGACCGGCGATCCATTCTTGGTCAGGCCGGTGGGTGCAAAGCTGGTGGCAAGCTGAGTCATGCCGTCGATGGCGCCGATCTGGCCAATGGTAAATTCAATATCGCCACCACCCACCGGGATGGTCATTGATCCGGTTGTGGAATTATACGCCCCGCCACTGACATCGGTAACCGTGGCCAGGGTGCCGCCGTTTACCGCCGTGTTGTTGAACGTCATATTATATTCGCCCACCACCGCACCGCCAGAGGCCGAGTCGGTGATCACCATGGTCCATTCATTGGAAACGCCGGTGGCCGGAACCGTCGGCGTGAAGGTCACGCTCAGGGATTCGGCCTGCCCGACATTGCCGAAATATTCGACCGAGAGATCCCGGGGCGCACCGGATGCCCCCGCCTGTGAATCGCCCGAGGGCAGGTTCACGCCCATGGTCACCTCTGTTGTCGGATTTGCCGCGAACTGATTGTGGGTGATGTCGATTGGCGTCAGGGCCGCACTGGTGTCGCGGGTCACGCTGGGCAGTGATCCATCAGGGTTCAGCGCCCAGCCGGTCAAAACCTGCCCTGTCGCGTTTGTCAGAATACCCTCGGCATCGGCCTTGAACGATCCGGTTGTCATCAACGACAAGGGCAGCGCGCCACCCTTGCCGACCGCCGAACGTTCGGTCACGGGCAACATGCCCCGCCCTTCGATGGTGATGTCCATGGAATTGGCAGTGCCGACAACTTGGCCGCCCTCACTGATCAACCGGCTGTTTGTGGTCGTCACCCCGCCCGCGGTATATTTACCCTGAGACTGGGAACCGCCATTCACCACCATCGAGTGAAAATCGGTCTCAACCCGTTTGTAGCCATAGGTCGATGAGTTCGCCAGGTTGTCGGAAATCCCGGCCAAACGCTGTGCATTCGCGTTTAACCCGGCCACACTGGCCGAAAGCGAGGAAGAGATGGTCATTGATGCGCCTTTCTGATGCGTTTGTCAGGTTCTCCCCCTTTGTTAGGGCAGCAGCCTTAACAGGCCGCTAACCGTTAAAATCCGCGTGAACGGGCGATTTTCCTATCGCAACAGGATCAGTTCAATCCGGTTATTGCGCACCGCCATCGGATTCGCGACCACCTGTTCGCGATCGGCAAAGCCGGTAACCCGTTGAATACGCTTATCGCTTAGGGTCGAGGTGCGCATGAGAACGCGCACCTTGTCGCCGCGGGCGGTGGATGTATCCCAGACCGGATCGTGCAACAGCACCACCGGCTGCGCCCGGACATGGGCCCCGATGGCAATCTGATTACTGCTCAGGGAAAACACTTCGCCGACCACAAACAGCAATTCCCGCAGCAGCGGCGTGGCCACATCCGAATCACCCTCAAACAACATCGCGCCCGGCAGATCGAACAATTCAACGATCAATCCTTCGTCGGTTACCCGGGTCACGATGTGGCGGGCCAGATGCGCGCTAACCGTGCTTTCGCCACTGCGACCGGTCAGCTTTTCAGAAATGTCCGAGAACTGCTCTGGCATGTCGCCTTCACCATCGCCCGCACGGTCGCTGTCAATGCCCGCAGGGCCGCGCGCATTGTCACCATCCGCGTGATACGTCGCCGACGCCCCGGCACCGCTCTTGGCGAGTATTTCTTCGGAAAACACGCTGTCACCACCGAACGACCCGCCGCCGCCGCCGGAAATGCGGACAATCGGAACCGTCGGATTGAAGTAATCCGCGATGCCCTTGCGCTGCGTCTCGGTCGTGGCGTTCAGCAGCCACATCAACATGAAGAACGCCATCATCGCGGTTACAAAATCCGCATAGGCCACTTTCCAGGCACCACCATGGTGCCCGCCGGCAATGATCTTCTTACGTTTGATGATCACCGGCGCATTCACATGCGCAGTCATTAAATCTCACCCCTCTTCCCACCGACGACAGGTGTAACAGCAGGGCGTGAAGGGGCGATTAACCTTTAAAAATCGTGGCTTTAGTCGTCTTTCAGAACCAATTTTGCCCCTTTTTCGGCAATCATGTTAACAAGCCCCGCTATTTAATCACGATCTCGGGCCCCATGACCGCCGTTGGCAGCGCGGTTGATATCCACGGCACATAGGTGACGATAATCAGGAATACGAAAAGCACCGCAAGGAAGGGCAGTGCTGCGCGCACCACGGCCATCATCGGCATTCCGGCCACCCCCGAGGTGACGAACAGGTTCAACCCCACGGGCGGCGTGATCATCCCGATTTCCATGTTCACCACCATGATGATGCCCAGATGAATCGGATCAATCCCCAACTCGATCGCGATCGGAAACACCAGCGGCGCGACAATCACCAACAGGCCCGACGGCTCCATGAACTGCCCGCCGATCAACAGGATGACATTCACCATGATCAGGAATGTCACCGGCCCAAGACCGGACGACAGCATGGCATTCGCGATGGATTGCGGGATCTGTTCGTCAGTCAGAACGTGTTTCAGGATCAGCGCATTGGCGATCACGAACATCAGCATGATCGTCAGCTTGGCCGCATCCAGCAGGGTATTGCGCGTGTCGCGGTGGAAAAACGCCGTCACGATCGCCTTGGGGTTCTGGTACAGCGCCAGCGGCGCCTCGCCTTCGCCACGCGACAGCGGCCCCATGTCACGATAAATGAACGTCGCCACAAAGAACGCATAGACCGAGGCCACAGCCGCCGCCTCGGTGGGGGTGAAAATCGCACCGGTAACACCGGGGATGCCGTAAATCCCGACCATAATGATGACGATCAACAACAGCCCCCAAAGGGCATCGCGGAAACTGTCGAACACTTCGCCCCAGCCGCGCCATTCGCCCTTTGGCATGTTCTTGAACTTGGCGATCACATAGATGGTCAGCATCAGCATCGTACCGGCCAGTATCCCCGGAAGCACCCCCGCCAGAAACATCCGCCCCACCGAAACATCCGTGGCACTGGCATAGACCACCATCACGATGGAAGGCGGGATAAGAATGCCCAGCGTGCCGGCGTTACAGATCACACCGGCGGCGAATTCCTTGGTGTATCCCACCTGCCGCATGGCCGCGATCACGATTGACCCGATGGCAACAACCGTGGCGGGCGAAGACCCGGACAAGGCCGCGAACATCATACAGGCCAGAACCCCGGCAATGGCCAGCCCCCCCGACAGATGCCCGACACAGGCGATGGCAAACCGGATGATCCGTTTGGCCACCCCCCGGTCGACATGAACGACGACGCCAGAATAAAGAACGGAATGGCCAGCAGCGTGTAATGCCCGGCCATCGCCTGATACAGCGATTGTGCGATACTGGCCAAAGAGGTGTCAGAATACACCAAAAGGAAGATCATCGAAGACAGGCCCAGCGACACAGCGATGGGAACGCCGATCATCAGCAGCCCGACGATCAGCACAAACAGAAGAACAACATCCATGGCTCAGGCGTCTTTCATCTTGGCGGCGGCGTCTTCAACCGCATCTTCGGCTTCGTGGCTGACGATCATGCTGTCCTGTGTGCCGCTGACAATCCGGTAAACCGCCTGCACCACCCGAAGCAGCATGAGCGCCGTCGCAACCGGCAACATGGCATAGGGGATCACACGAGGGAGCTTTTCATAATGCTCCCATTCCGCTTCGGAAAAGCCGCGGTTCAGGGTATAGGGTTCGATAAAGCTCAGGAAACCTGGCATCGGCACCTGATCGGTGGTGTAAAACGCCCGGCTGCGCACCCCTTCGGTCAGACCCGTGGGAAACCAGCGGCCCGTGGTTTGTTGCAGCCCGGCAAAAGGCGCCCAGTAATCCCAGGCCCCCTTGGCCAACAGCACCACATACAGCAGACAGACCAGCGCCGAAATCACCGCCAACACCCGTTTTGGCCCCGGCGGCAGCATGTTGGTTACGGCATCGACCCCCAGATGCGACGTGACCTTGAACCCATAGGCAATGCCGAACAGCACCAGCCATGCAAACAGGATCAACACCACCTCAAGCCCCCAGATCAGCGATGTGTTGAACCCGTATCGCAGAACCACGTTCACAAACGTCACCAACGTCATCAGGCCCAGCAACAGGGCGAGTATGGTTTCCTCAAGGCTGTTGACGGCACGGCCAAACGCGGTGTCGTCAAAGGGTCTGGGGGCGCTCATGGGGCCGCTCCTGTCTTGGAAAGGAAATGAGACGGGCAACGAAAATACCACCCCCGGCGCCCGGACCGGAGGTGGTGCGATGGGGCCAGACAGCCCCGCGCTTACATGGAGGCGTTGATCGCCTGCGCCGCCGCGATATTGTCGGCGCCCACGTCGCCTTCGAACTGCGACCAGACCGGCTTCATCGCATCAACCCATGCCTGACGCTGTTCGGGGGTCAGCTCACGGATCACGGCGCCGGTGTCCAGAATCGCCTGGCGGGCTTCCATATCCACCTGGCCCACAGCGGCGTTCCGCTCATCGGTCACTTCGGTCAGGATTTTGGCCAGTTGATCGCGCACCGGCGCATCAAGCCCATCCCACCAGTCGGTTCCGACCACGACCAGGTAATCCAGAACGCCGTGGTTGGTTTCGGTCGACCCGTCCTGCACCTCAAAGAACTTTTGCCCATAGATGTTGGACCAGGTATTTTCCTGCCCATCCACAACGCCGGTTTGCAGCGCGCCATAGACTTCGGAGAACGCCATCGGCTGGGGCGAAGCGCCCAGCGCCTCCATCTGGGCAACCAACACATCGCTGGGCTGCACCCGGAATTTCAGGCCCTTGGCATCCTCGGGCAACAGCAGCGGCTTGTTGGCCGAAAACTGTTTCATCCCGTTGTGCCAGAATTCCAGGCCCAACAGCCCACGACGCGACATGGATTGTTTCATCGCCGCACCGGCATCGGATTTCTGGAACGCATCCACCGCGTCGATATTGGTAAACATGAACGGCAGATCGAAAATGCGGAACTGCTTGGTAAAGGCCTCGAATTTGCTCAGGGATGGGGCGGCCATCTGCACGTCGCCCTGCAACATCGCCTCAAGCACCTGATCGTCGTTATAAAGGGTCGAATTCGGGTAAACCTCGACACAGGCGATGCCATTCATCTCATCGTTGACGCGCTGCTGAAACAGCGAGGCGGCAATGCCCTTGGGGTGTTTGTCGGTGTTGGTCACATGGCTGAACTTGATGACGATCTCGCCATCATCACAGGCAGCGGCGGCAACACCCGGCACAAAGGCCACGGCGGCCACGGTTGCGGCTTTAATCAAAGTTTTCATTCGGTCCTCCCAGAACTGTCATGGCAGGCACAATCGGCCCACCACCTGAAACGACCATGCCAAGATTTGGGGCATCGGATCAAAGAAAATCCCGCGTTATGGATTTTATATATATTTCAGCATGTTATCAGGTCGCACCTTGATCATACCCGCATTTCCGGGCGGATTTTCACACAAACCCATAGCGCCACATCATATTTGTGCGATATTCCACACAAACTGCCAAAGGCCGATTCGCCCTATGCCCAGATGACCCGCAAGCACCGGAAAATCCTCCTGTTCACGGGCTATGTCCTGGTGACATGCGCGCTGTCGCTTGTCGTCTATCTGGCCTCCTATCGCAGCACGCTCAGCCAGCTTTCCCAAACCGGAACCGTGCGCCTGGCGCAGGGGCTGACCGGATCCTCGGCGCGCTGGAAAACCACCGCGAGCTGGTCAACGTACTTGCCCGCCATCCCCAGGTGTCCAGCGCCCTCGCCGGCACCGCGCCCCGGGACGAAACCAACGCTTTTCTGCTGCGCACCGCCCTGACCACCGGCATCGACCGGCTGCTGGTGTTGAACGCCGACAGCATCGTGATCGCCGCTTCGGGTGGCGAAGACCCCAACAACCCGATCGGCGACTTTCAGGGGTTCCGCCCCGACGTTTTGACAGCCATGTCCGGCGCGCTGGGATTTTATCACGCCGTCGATCCGTCAGATCGCCAGCGCCGGTTCTATTACGCCCGCTCCATCCCCCAGACGCGCGGTGTCGTTGTTCTGGTAATAGATGTGGCGCAAGTGGAATTCGACTGGCGCGTCGATGAAGATGCCATCGCCTTTGTCGATTCCGCTGATGTTGTCTTTGTCTCCAACCGCCCCGGGCTGCTTTTGTCGCGTGATGCCCCGCCAACCATGGCCTTTGTTCCCACACCGCAATACCCCAACGACAGTGTGAAACCCCTGCCTGCCCATACTGTCGGGCATCGGTTCGGCCACGAAATATGGCAGTTTCAGAATACCGGCACCCTGCCCGCCGCTGCCATGGTTCAACGTCGGATGGTGCCGCAACTGAACATGACCGAACTGGTGTTCAAGGATATCGGCCCGGCCCGCACCACGGCCCTGTTGCAGGCCAGTCTGGCCGCTGCACTGGCCGGGCTTCTTGGGCTGGCTTTACTGGCCCTCGCCCAGCGCCGTCAGCGACTTGCCGACAGGTTGTTGATTGAAGAGGCGGCCAATGCCACCCTTGAGGCCCGGGTCGAGGAACGCACCGCGCAACTGCGCCAGATTCAGGATGAACTGGTGCAGGCGGGCAAGCTGACCGCACTGGGCCAGATGTCCGCCGGGCTGAGCCATGAGTTGAACCAACCCCTCGCCGCGATTCAAACGTTTACCGGCAACGCCCGCAAACTGATCGCCCGTGACCGGATCAGCGAGGCCGCAGACAACCTCACCGAAATCGCCAATCAGACCGACCGCGTGACCCGGATCATCCGCAATCTGCGCGCCTTTGCCCGCAATGAAACCGTGCGCATCGACACGGTCGATCTGGTGGCCATCACCCGCGACGCCATCGGTCTGACCGAAACGCTCTGTCGTGACGGCGGCGTCACCATCACATTTGCCCCACCGGAACACGCCATCATGGTGCGCGGCGGCACGGTGCGGCTGCAACAGGTGCTGGTCAACCTCATCACC
This sequence comes from Oceaniglobus sp. K40-3, assembly GCF_055808395.1. Taxonomy (NCBI): domain Bacteria; kingdom Pseudomonadati; phylum Pseudomonadota; class Alphaproteobacteria; order Rhodobacterales; family Paracoccaceae; genus Oceaniglobus; species Oceaniglobus sp. K40-3. The sequence goes on from NZ_CM147868.1 coordinate 494,590, forward strand.
AACGCCACCGATGCCGTGGCCGAAAGCGCCCGGCGTCAGATCACTGTCACCCTTGCCTCTGGCGAGATGGCCAGTTGTACCATCACCGACACCGGCCCCGGCTTGGCCGATCCCGCCCGGGTGTTCGAACCCTTTTATACCACCAAGGAAATAGGCGCCTCCAAAGGGCTTGGCCTCGGGCTGTCGATCAGCTTTGGCATCATCGGCAGTTTTGGTGGCACCCTCCGGGCGGAAAACACCGGCCATGGCGCCGCCTTTACCTTTACCCTTCCGAAAGCGTCCCCATGACCGATGCATTCTCTCGCCATGTCCTGCTGATCGAAGACGACCGCGCCCTGCGCGCCGCCCTGGCCCAAAGCCTGGAACTGGCCGACATGACCGTGATTCAGGCGGCCAGCTTTGTTGAGGCCAAAGATCATGTAATCGCCGGATTTCCCGGGGTCATCCTGTCCGACATACGCATGCCCGGCAAAGACGGATTCGATGTGTTGTCCCACGCCCACCGCCTTGACCCCGATCTGCCGGTCATCCTGTTGACCGGCGAATCCGATGTGCCCACGGCCCTGCGCGCCATGTCGAACGGCGCCTATGATTTTCTGGAAAAACCCTGCGACCCCGACCATCTGATCGAAGTTCTGATCCGCGCACAGGATCACAGGGCGCTGGTGCTGCGCACCCGCCGGATCGAACGGCAACTGCAAACCTCCGATGCCGCCGCCACCAATTTTCCCGGCCCCTCGGAAATCGCCGAAACCCTGCGCCGCAACCTGCGCCGCGCGGCGAGCCCTGCCGATCCACCTGCATCTTTTCGGCCCCGGCGGCGCAGGCAAACGGCTCGCCGCGCATACGATTCACGCACTCAGCGAAGACCGTGCCGTTTTTGCGACCCTGTCCCTCAAGGGCGCACCGGGTAATGCGGTTGCGGCCCTTGACCCGTTGGCGCCCAGCGCGACGCTCTCACTCAAACACCTCGACCACGCCAGCCCGCATCAGCAGGATGACCTGCTTCGCCTTATCGAGCGCCGTGCCGATCTGCGCCTCATCACCTCGGCGCTTCTGCCCCTGTCCGAACTGCGTGCCCGGGGCCTGTCCGAAGACCTGTTTTTCGCACTCAACCTGATGGAGATCGAACTCCCCGGGCTTGAGCGGCGCAGGGGCGATCTTGCTGTGCTGTTCGAAGCGCTGGTACGGCAAGCCGTGCGCAACCTCAACCAGGATATGCCGCCGATCCCGGATTCGGTATATGCACAGGTGATGGCCCGCGACTGGCCCGACAACCTGCCGGAACTGCGCAACTTCGCCCATTCCTTCGTCCTCGGCCTCAACGCAACCACAACCGGGCCCTCAATGATGACACTGGCCGAACAGATGGATGCCTTTGAAAAAGCCGTCCTTTCCGAGACTTTGCGCCGCTCTGGCGGCAAGGCCGCGCGCGCTGCGACCGTATTGGGCCTGCCGCGCAAGACATTTTACGACAAGCTCACCCGACATGGATTGAAACCCCGCAGTTTCCGCAGCGACAGCGCCTGATCGATCTGTCGAACTCTGAGTATTTGTATCAGTAAAAAGTACGGCCGCGCTTTTTACTGATACAAATACTCAGAGCACCATCATTGGCACCCCAGTCTGCCATTGCGACAGGGCGCGCCATCAGCCACACTCATTCTATGGACACAAGCACCAACCCACGCCTTTCCGATCTGCACGCCCGAATCGCCGACAGCCGCGCGGCGCTGATTGCACTGACCCAGGATCTGATCCGCATTCCCACACTCAACCCACCGGGTGAAAACTACGGTGCGATCTGCGAATATCTCGACAAGCGGCTGCGTGGCTCGGGCTTTGACACCCATCTGATCCGCGCCAAGGATGCGCCGGGGGATTGCGATAAATACCCCCGTTGGAATATCGTCGCCCGGCGCGACGGGGCGCAGGGGGTGATTGTGTGCATTTCAACTCACACACCGACGTTGTGGATATAGGCCTTGGCTGGACGCGCGACCCCTTTGGCGGAGAATTGATAGACGGCAGGATCTATGGCCGGGGCGCCTGTGACATGAAGGGCGGGCTGGCCGCGTCGATCATCGCCGCGGAATGTTTCATCGCCGCCTTTCCAGATTATACTGGCGCGATCGAGATTTCCGGTACGGCCGACGAGGAATCAGGCGGGTATGGCGGCGTCGCCTATCTGGCACAGCAGGGATATTTCTCACCCCAGAAGGTGCAGCACGTCATCATTCCCGAGCCACTGAACAAGGATCGTGTCTGTTTGGGCCATCGCGGCGGCTGGTGGGCCGAAATCGAAACCTTTGGTGAAATCGCCCACGGTTCCATGCCATTTCTGGGTGATTGCGCTATACGCCACATGAGCGCAGTGTTGAACGCCTTTGAAACGGATCTGTTTCCGGCCATGGCGCGCCGCCGCACGGATATGCCGGTAGTGCCCGAAGGTGCACGCCAATCCACAATGAACATCAATTCCATCCACGGTGGTCAGGCGGAGAAACTGGCCTACAGCACCGCCCTGCCGTCCCATTGCGTGCCGGATTCTTGCCGAATCGTGATTGACCGGCGGTTTCTGGTCGAGGAACCGCTGGATCAGGTGCGCGACGAGGTGAAGGGTATTCTTGAAGGTCTCACCGCGACCCGGCCAAATTTCGAATATGACCTGCGCGAGCTGAACCATGTTCTGCCGTCCATGACTGACCGCGACGCCCCCGTCGCGCGCACCGTCGCCGGTGCGATCGCACAGGTCATCGGCCGCCCGGCGCAATTTGTCGCCTCGCCCGGCACCTATGATCAGAAACATATCGACAGGATCGGTAAGCTTAAGAACTGTGTCGCCTATGGCCCCGGGATTCTGGAGTTGGCACATAAACCGGATGAATGGATCGGAGTTGATGATATGATGGACAGCGTCACGGTCATGGCGCTGTCTCTGGTTGCTCTGCTTGTGCCTGCCCAAACCTGAACGAAGGAATCTCTATGCGTATCACCCCCATTCTTGCGGCCCTCGCTCTGAGCGCAACCGCCGCTGCCGCGCAGGACGCAATCACCGTCGCGATACAGCTTGAGCCCCCAAACCTTGACCCGACTGCAGGGGCAGCAGGCGCCATCGATTCAGTGCTTTATTCCAACGTCTACGAAGGGCTGACCCGGTTCGCCTCGGACGGGGCGATCATTCCGGGCCTTGCCGAAAGCTGGGATATTTCCGACGATGGCTTGGTCTATACTTTCCATCTTCATGACGGGGTGACGTTTCATGACGGTACCGCGATGGACGCCGCGGATGTAAAGTTCAGCCTCGACCGGGCCCGCGCAGAGAACAGTACCAACGCACAAAAGGGCCTGTTTGCCCCCATCGCAACGGTTGATGTCGTTGACCCGCTCACTGTCAAGGTAACACTGTCCAAGCCAACTGGCAGCTTCCTGTTCAACATGGCCTGGGGCGACGCCGTGATCGTAGCGCCGGAAACGGCGGACAATCTGGCCAACATGCCCATCGGCACCGGGGCGTTCAAATTCGACGACTGGGTACAGGGTGATAGGATCGACCTGTCGCGCAATCCCGATTACTGGGGTGTGCCTGCGAAACTCGCCCATGCGACGTTCAAATTCATCTCCGATCCCACCGCCGCCTTTGCCGCTGTCATGGCCGAGGATGTGGACGCCTTCGTCGGCTTTCCGGCCCCCGAAAACCTGCCGCAATTCGAGGCCGACCCACGGTTTCAGGTGCTGGTCGGCAATACCGAGGGTGAAACCATTCTTGCGATGAACAACAAGCGCCCGCCCTTTGACAACATCAAGGTGCGCGAGGCGGTGGCCCATGCTATCGACCGCCAGGCGATCATTGATGGCGCCATGTTCGGGCTGGGGACGCCCATCGGCACCCATTTCGCCCCCCACAACCCGGCCTATCTCGATCTGACCGACCTTTCGCGCTATGATCCCGAGCTTTCGAAAAAGCTGTTGGCCGAGGCGGGCTTTCCCGATGGCTTTGAAACCACTCTGAAATTGCCGCCACCCTCCTATGCCCGGCGAGGCGGTGAAATAATCGCGTCGCAACTGCGCGCTGTTGGCATCAAGGCGCAGATCGAGAACCAGGAATGGGCACAATGGCTGGAAAACACCTTCAAAGGCAAGGATTTCGGCCTGACCATCGTGTCCCACACCGAGCCGATGGATATCGGAATCTATGCCAACCCGGATTATTACTTCCAATACGGCAAGCCTGAATTCGTCGCGATCATGGACAAGCTGAACGCCACCACCGACCCCGATGCGCGTACCAAGGTGTTGCAGGACGCCCAGCGCATGATCGCCGAGGATTACGTAAACGCCTATCTCTTCGAACTGGCCATTCCCACCGTTGCCAAGGTGGGGCTGAAAGGCCTGTGGCTGAATCAACCAACCCAAGCGGTTGATCTTACCGGGGTCAGTTGGGGCGACTGATATTCTACACCAATCAGAAACGGGCCCAGGCGGCCCGTTTCACCTGTCACCAATGCCTTTGGCCTACAAACCCCCTTTCTCATCCAAGGTTACGCACTGCAGGTTAAATATGCGTAAAGCGTCCTGCGCCCGCTACGTTGATTCTGGATGCCACACAGATCGTGTGCTGCGTCGGTGTGCGTCCGGTGCATCGTCAGGGCGCCGCCGGTGACGTGTAAAAGATCGCGTTCCCAGATGTTTACCTTTGACTCACACAACCCGCTGGACCGGTCGCCATTCCTTACATAACGTCGGCATCATGTTGCGCTATGCCCTGAAACGCGCGTTGTCGCTTGCGATTTCGCTGATTGTCGCCAGCGTCGTGATTTTTCTGGTGGTCGAAGTGGCGCCGGGCGATCCGGCGTCGTTCATGTTGGGCGTCAATGCCCGACCAGATACAGTGGCCGCCCTGCGAGTTGAGCTCGGCCTGGATGTTTCGAAGTTTACCCGTTATATCAACTGGGTAACGGGCATGTTGCAGGGCGATTTCGGCACCTCCTATGCCTATCGCTCGCCCGTGCGTGACATGATTGGTGACCGGATGTGGGTCTCGCTTCCGCTCGCGGTTTATGCACTTACGCTGTCCACACTTGTCGCCTTTCCTGCCGGAATCTATGCCGCATCACGCCGTGGCAAGGTGGGCGATACGGCGGTGATGGCGGCGACACAACTGGGGGTCGCAATTCCGAATTTCTGGTTTGCAATGATTTCAGTGCTGATTTTCGCAATCAACCTGCGCTGGTTTTCGGCCGGTGGCTTCCCCGGGTGGGACAAGGGATTATTCAACGGGATCAAGGCACTGACCCTGCCCGCCGTCGCCCTTGCACTGCCTCAGGCGGCAATTCTGGCACGCATCATGCGCTCTTCCCTCCTTGACATGCTGGGCGAAGATTTCATCCGCACCGCCCGCGCCAAGGGTCTGACCCGGCGTCAGGCCCTATGGCGTCACGCCCTGCGCAACGCCCTGATCCCGGTGCTGACGATCATCGGTTTACAGTTCTCATTCCTGTTGGCAGGGGCGATCATCATCGAACAGGTATTCTTTCTACCGGGCCTCGGGCGCCTTGTTTTTCAAAGCATTAGCGCCCGTGACCTGATCGTGGTTGAAAGCGTGGTAATGCTTTTGGTCTTTGCGGTGATCACCGTGAATTTCCTGGTCGATCTGGCCTATGCCGCTGTCGACCCCCGGTTGAGGGCGCGCGTATGAGCCGCAATCTGACCCTTGGTATCGCCCTCACGTCCGTTTTCGTGGCGGCCGCTATCGTTTCGTTTATCTTTACCCCTTACAACATCGAATTGCTGGATATTCCGAACAAACTGCAATCGCCCAGCGCACAGCATTGGTTCGGCACCGATCATTTCGGGCGCGACATTCTGTCGATGATCATGGTTGGCGCGCGCACGTCGATTGCCGTGGCGCTTTTGGCTGTGGGCATCGGTATGGGGCTTGGCATCCCCCTGGGTTTATCCGCTGCGGCCCTGCACGGGGGGTGGCTGGACGAAATCATCATGCGGGGAAACGATCTCGTTTTCGCGTTTCCGTCGCTTGTCATCGCGATCCTGATCACTGCCGTGTTCGGGGCCGGGGCTGTCAATGCGATCATTGCGATCGGGATCTTCAACATCCCGGTTTTCGCCCGCCTGACCCGCGGCGCGGCCCTCGGGCTGTGGAACCGCGATTTCATTCTTGCTGCGCGGGTGGCGGGCAAATCTTCGGCACGGATATCCTTCGAACATATCCTGCCCAACATCGCCAACCTGATGATCGTTCAGGGCACCATCCAGTTTTCATTGGGAATTTTGGCCGAAGCGGGCCTGAGCTATGTCGGCCTTGGTGCCCAGCCCCCAACTGCCAGCTGGGGCCGGATGTTGGCCGATGCCCAAACTTTGGTCAGCATCGCCCCCCATCTGGCATTGTTCCCGGGCATGGCGATCATCCTGACGGTTCTGGGGCTGAATCTCATGGGCGACGGGTTGCGTGATTGGCTTGATCCTCGCTTGCGGATTCTGCGCACATGACGCTGGTTTCCGTCCAGAACCTTGGCGTGGCCATCCACGGCACGCCCATTCTGCGCGATGTGTCGTTTGACGTGGCCGCGGGCGAAATCGTGGCCCTGACCGGCGAATCGGGGTCAGGAAAATCCATGACGGCGCTTGGGGTTATGGGGCTTTTGCCGCAGGGGTCCGCCGCCACCGGCAGGCTGATCCTTGGCGAAACCGACATTCTGCAAACCCCGGAAAACCACCTTTGCGCCCTGCGCGGCAATGCCATGGGCATGGTGTTTCAGGAACCGATGACCGCCCTCAATCCGGTTCAGACAATCGGCGCGCAAGTTGCCGAAACCATCCGGGTGCATGACAAGGGCAACCGCGCCGAGGCCAGCCGCCGTGCCCGCGATATGCTGAACCGGGTGGGCCTGCCCGAAGATCGCTTTCCCCTGTCGCGCTATCCTCATGAACTTTCGGGGGGCAACGCCAGAGGGTGGTCATTGCCATGGCCATTGCCTTGCGCCCGAAACTGTTGATCGCGGATGAACCGACAACGGCACTGGATGTCACGACCCAGGCGCAAATCCTGGACCTCCTCAAAGGGTTGGTGGCGGATTTTGGCATGGGGCTGATGATGATCACTCATGATCTGGCGGTGGTGGCCGATATGGCCGACCGGATCGTGGTGATGCAAAACGGCGCCGTGGTGGAACAGGCACCGACGCGCGACCTGCTGAGCAATATGCAGCACCCCTATACCCGCGCCCTGTTTGCCGCCTCCACCCATCGCCCCGCCATGCCTCGCCCGGAACGAAACGACGACCCGATCCTTACGATAAAGGACGCGGTGCGCGATTACCCGGCGCCACGCAAGGGGCTGTTTTCACAGCGTAAATTCCACCGGGCCGTTGATGGTGTCAGCCTGACAATCAACGCGGGCGAACGGATCGGGCTGGTGGGTGAATCCGGCTGCGGCAAATCCACCCTGACCCGCGCCATTCTGGGGTTAGAGCCATTGCAGGGTGGCACGATCACCGCATTCGGCCACGATATTTCCACCCTGCCCCCGGCCCTGCGCAGCGGGCTTCAGGTCGTGTTTCAAGACCCCTACAGCAGTTTCAACCCCCGCCACCGGGTGGCCCGCCTGATTGCCGAACCCTTTCATCTGATGCCAAAGCCCCCCGAGGGTGCGGCCCGCACAGCAGCCATTTCCGAGGCCCTTGTCGCCGTCGGGCTGGAGCCGCAGGATGCAGGTAAATTCATTCACCAGTTTTCCGGCGGACAACGCCAGCGCATCGCCATCGCGCGCGCCTTGATCCTGAAACCCGATCTGATCGTATTTGACGAGGCAGTTTCGGCGCTGGATGTTTCGGTGCGCGCGCAGGTTCTTGATTTGCTGGCCGATCTCTGCCGCAGGTACAGGTTGGCTTATCTGTTCATAAGCCACGATTTGTCCGTGGTGCGGTCGGTAACGGATCGGGTACTGGTGATGAAGACGGGCAAAATCGTCGAACAGGGCGATACCGAAACGGTGTTCACTGCACCAAACCACCCCTATACCCGGTCGCTGATCGCCGCCGCACCTGTTTTGCCAGACATAAAGAAAAGGGAAACCATATGAGATTGAACGGAAGAAGCGCCATCGTCACCGGTGCCGGGTCGGGCTTTGGCGCCGGGATCGCCCGCAAATTCGCCGCCGAGGGGGCCCATGTGATCTGCGCGGATATTGATGGCGATGCTGCGGCCGCCGTGGCCAGGGAAATCAGCGGCATCCCCTGCACTGTCGATGTAGGCGACGGCGCCAGCGTGAACGCCATGGCCAAGGCCGCCCATTCCGCCTTTGGGGAAATCGACATTCTGGTCAACAACGCCGGCATCACCCATTTGCCCGCCCTGATGGAAGACATCAGCGAAGAGGAATTTGATCGCGTCCTGCGCGTGAACGCCAAATCTGTCTATCTGACTGCCCGCGCCTTGGTGCCCGCAATGAAGGCGCAGGGCAAAGGCGCGATCCTCAACATTGCCTCGACCGCCGGGGTTTCACCACGCCCGCGTTTGAACTGGTACAATGCATCAAAGGGCTGGATGATCACAGCAACCAAGGCGATGGCCGTGGAACTGGCCCCCTTTGGTGTCAGGGTGAACGCGTTGAACCCGGTGGCAGGGGAAACCCCGCTGCTGAAATCCTTCATGGGTGAAGACACACCGGAAATCCGCGCCAAATTTCTGGCAACAATCCCGTTGGGCCGGTTCTCAACCCCCGAAGACATGGCCAATGCCGCCTGTTTCCTGTGTAGCGATGAGGCGTCAATGATCACCGGCGTCGCCATGGAGGTGGACGGTGGGCGCTGTATCTGAACGCAAACTGACGGTTGGCCCCCGCAACCTGCTGAGCGATGTGGCAGGGCTGCGGGTGGGGCATGCCCAGGATGACGCGCTGAAATCCGGCGCGACGGTGGTGACGGGCGATGCGCCTTTTACCGCCTCTTGCCATGTGATGGGCGGCGCCCCCGGAACGCGGGAAACCGATCTGCTGGCGCCGGACAAGACCGTGCAAAAGGTTGATGCGCTGGTGATTTCCGGCGGCTCGGCTTTTGGGTTGGACGCCTGTTCCGGCGCAATGGATGGCCTGGCCGCAGCCGGGCGGGGGTTTCGTTTGGCGTCGGCCCTGGTGCCAATCGTGCCGGGCGCAATCCTGTTCGATCTGTTGAACGGCGGTAACAAGGATTGGGGTGCAAACCCTTACCGGGCGTTGGGCCGTGCAGCGTTTGAAGGTGCCACATCAGATTTTGCATTGGGCAGCGTCGGGGCAGGCACCGGGGCTGTTTGCGCCATGGAAAAGGGCGGGCTTGGCTCGGCCTCGTTTGTGCTGGAAAGCGGCATCACCGTGGCCGCCCTGGTGGTGGCCAATCCGGTGGGCAGTGCGACAACCCCCGATGGTCATTTCTGGGCCGCCCCGTTCGAGATGGACGGCGAATTTGGCGCCATGGGGTCTGATCCCCGTAATGGGCTGTGTTTCACACCCCAAAGCCTCAAAATGCAGGCGATGGCGGCGGGCGCCAATACCACCCCTTGTATCGTTGCCACCGACGCGGCGCTGGACAAGGCCCAGTGTCACAGGCTGGCCGTGGCCGCCCATGACGGGATCGCACGCGCCGTTGTCCCGGCGCATACCCCCCATGACGGTGACATCGTGTTTGCCCTGTCCACCGGGGCAAAACCGGTGGACGACGCCGCCCTGCTTGAAATCGGGGCCGCAGCGGCCCATTGCGTGGCGCGGGCGCTGGCGCGGGGGTTTACGGGGCCACACCGGCCCCGGGGGATGTGTTGCCGTGCTGGCGGGCGCGCGGCGCTTAACCTTCGATCACCTTGGCATCGTCGCCCGACTTTTGCCGTTGCAACAAACCCTCGATCAGTTCGGGCGGCAGCATCAACTGGCGATGGGGGAACGGAATTTCGATTCCGCGGGCGTCGAATTCTTCCTTGACCAGGGCCGTGTACGCGCGGCCCAATCCCCATTGTTTGCCCGGCTTCGTCTTGATCCGACCGCGCACCGAAACACTGCTGTCTCCAAGGGATGTAACGCCATGCACCTCGAAATCGTCAAGAATGTCAGGCCCGAACGTGCCTTCGCGCAGCGTGTCAAAGGCCGCTTGCATCGCCGCGATGACCTCAGGCACTTTTTCGCGATAGCCAACGCCAATTTCGGCCACATGAAAGCTGAAATCGCGGGTCGAATTGGTGACCGTATCGACCGAGGAAAACGGCACGATATGCACCGATCCATCCAGCGAACGCATTCGCACCGACCGGATTGACAGTTTTTCAACCCCACCGGTAATGCCCGCAACGGTAACCACATCGCCTTCGTTTATGGCGTTTTCAAGCTGGATGAACACCCCGGTGATGATGTCCTGAACCAGCTTTTGCGCGCCAAACCCGATGGCCAGCCCGATCACCCCGGCACCCGCCAGAAGCGGCGCAATATCTATGCCCACCTGTGACAGCACCACCATCGTGCCAAGCACGATAACAAGAATGGTAAAGGCATTGCGAAACAGCCCCAAAAGGGTGCGGGCGCGGTTGTTGTCCACCAAAGTGGCGCCGCGCAAACGCTGATCGACAAAAGACGCAATCAAAGCCCACAAAAGCGCCAGAATTGCAGCCAGAAGCGCCGCCGACACGATGCGCCAGAACACCTGCTGAACAGCCGGGTCAGACATCCAGACCTGCGGATCAATCAGCCCCCAGGCCGCGATTGCCACAATGACGGCAACGGCGATCACCATGGCACCGGACACACCGGACAGCATCCGCACCACGCCGCTGCTGCGCCGGGCAAGATCGGGCATCGTCCGGTCAATGGCATGGGGCAGCTCAATCTGCCAAAGGGTGGCCCCCCGAATCAGCCACAGGGCCAGCAGCGCCAAAAGCACCGCACAGATTGAATAAACCGTTCCCCCCAAAACCAGATCGGCCATTTCGCGCGGGCGTGTCACCGCGATAAGCCAGCAATAAATGACATAGATCACCGCCAGAGGCGGCCAGATCGCACGCCATACCATTTGCACCCCCTGCGACAGCATGGCCCCGGCACCGTCCTGTTCAGATTCTTGCGCCGCATGGGCAATATCCAGCACCTTGACGATCCGCCGGATCAGCACGATGGCCATCCCCAAAAGAATCGTGGCCAACAGGGTGCGAACCGGCCGCACCGTGGCAAATCCGATCCATTCGCGCACCAGCGGCAGCACGAACATGAAACTGAACGCCAAGGCAGCGATAAATCCGCGCAACCCGCGATAAACCGCCTCCTGGGCGCGGGGGGCAAGTGCGACAGCGAAGGCTCATGCTCGGCGTCCGGAGTCATGATGATCCGTAGCGCGATGCGGCACAGGCCAAAAACCAGAACAGTTGTCAGAAAAATAGCCTCGGTTGCCGTCGGGCCGGCCCCGCCGGTTTGGCGCAAAAACGTTGCTCCATACCCCGCCGCCCAGGCCAACAGAAGCGTAACCAACCGCAGCACAGCATAGACGCCAATCAGAAACAGCCGTCGCCGGAACGGGGTAAGCGCGTTGATCCGGTTGCGCCGGATCACCTGATCCAGCGCCAGTTTGCCCAGGATGCTGACCGCCACAACCGCCGCAATAACCAGCATCAGGGTGATCGCGTCAGGTGTTACCGTGATGCCCGTCACCTGCACATCGGCGACCAGAGCCCCCACGCGCCCCATCTCGTCCATTGCGCGCCCGACCACATCCTTGGCGGTTCCGATGCCCGTGCTGACCTGCGACACGATCTGTTGCGCCACGGTCTGGTTGCTGTCTGCCGTCGCCTGGGTGGCGGCCTCTGGCGCGGCGGCCTCAAGCTGTTTGATCAGCTCGGCGCGCGCCGTATCGTTCTGAAGGATATCAATCAGGGTCTGGCTGGGCGTTTGATCGGTCGTTGCCTTGTCAGACGATTGGGCATGGACCGGCACAGCGAATGTGACGACGGCGAACAGGCAGGCGATAAGAAACTTGGCGAACACGGTAACAGTAACCTCAGCTTGGATTTCGGCCACACACATCGCAAATAGGCCTGACTTGCAATGACTGTCTGCCTTGGGCGGCGGCGGGTTTATGCCCCTTACTTAGCCTTGCGACAGTAAAGTTCCATACGGTGATGCACCACCTCATAGCCAAGCTCGGCGGCGATTTCATCTTGCAGACGTTCGATTTTGTCCGAGTTGAATTCGAACACCTCGCCGCTGTCCAGATCGACGATATGATCGTGGTGCGCTGCGGTGGCCGTTTCAAACCGCGCACCGCCGCCTTCGAAACTGTGGCGATGAACAACGCCCCCCGCTTCGAACGCCGCGAGGGTGCGATAGACTGTGGCAAGCGAAACCCCCGGTTCAACCGCCTTTGTGCGGTGGTGCAACTCTTCGGCATCGGGGTGATCGTCGGCCTCCATCAGAACGGCAAGCAGCGCGATTCGCTGGCGCGTCACACGCACCCCGGCCTTGCGCAGGGCCTTTGTCATCTGGGCAGTGGTGTCTTTGGCAAGGGTCATATCTGTCTCCGGTTCTCAAATGCATAGTATCTTTGCGAATGGTTATCAATTCCATTTACAATCGCGAATAATTCTCATACGCACCTTTCAACGGATCTTCTCAACCTCACCCGGAGAACCTCATGGGATTGCGCTCAACATTGCTCGGAACTTTTGCGGCTGCCCTGCTGGCCACTGGCGCCACCGCACAGGATGGTAAATTCAAGGCGATCACCACCTTTACTGTCATCGCCGACATGGCCCGCAACGTGGCCGGTGACGTCGCAACCGTCGAAAGCATCACCAAGCCGGGCGCCGAGATCCACGGTTACCAACCCACCCCGCGCGATATCATCCGCGCGCAGAACGCCGATCTGGTCCTGTGGAACGGGCTGGGCCTGGAGCGGTGGTTCGAACAGTTCTTTTCCAACCTGACCGACATTCCCCGCGCCACCCTGTCCGATGGTGTGACCCCGATGAGCATCACCGGCGGCGAATATGACGGCAAACCCAACCCCCACGCCTGGATGAGCCTGAACAACGCGCTGATCTATGTGGACAATATCCGCGATGCCTTTGTCAAATATGACCCGGACCATGCCGACACCTATCGCGCCAATGCCGAGACCTATAAAAAACAGATCAGTGATGCCATCAAACCCCTGCACGCCGACATTCTGAAGGTGCCGGAACAACAGCGCTGGCTGGTGTCTTGCGAAGGCGCGTTCAGCTATCTGGCCCGCGATTTCGACATGAAGGAACTGTACCTCTGGCCGATCAACGCCGACCAGCAGGGCACGCCACAACAGGTGCGCAAGGTGATTGACGGGGTGCGCGAAAATCACATCCCGGCGGTGTTCTGCGAAAGCACGGTGCCACAATCCCCCGCCAAACAGGTGGCCCGGGAAACCGGGGCGAAATATGGCGGCGTTCTTTATGTCGACAGCCTGACCAAAGCCGACGGGCCGGTGCCAACTTATATCGACATGCTGCGCGTCACCTCAGAGACCATAGCAACAGGGCTGACCGAATGACCTCACCCAATGGTATCACCGCCCGCGACGTGACCGTCACCTATCGCAATGGCCACACCGCGTTGCGCAACGCGACATTTGACATCCCAACCGGCACGATCACCGCGCTGGTCGGGGTGAACGGCGCGGGGAAATCGACCCTGTTCAAGGCAATCATGGGGTTTGTCCCGGCGGCCAAGGGCGAAATCACCGTGCTGGGCATGCCGGTAAAAGAGGCCCTGCGCCAGAATATCGTGGCCTATGTGCCCCAATCCGAAGAGGTGGATTGGTCGTTCCCGGTGCTGGTGGAAGATGTCGTGATGATGGGGCGCTATGGCCACATGGGGTTTTTCCGTCACCCCCGGCAGGCCGACCGCGATGCCGTGACCTCGGCCCTTGCGCGGGTCAACATGGCCGATTTCCGCCACCGCCAGATTGGCGAACTTTCGGGCGGACAGCGCAAGCGGGTGTTTCTGGCCCGCGCCCTGGCACAAGAGGGGCGGGTTATTCTGCTGGACGAACCGTTCACCGGCGTGGATGTGCAAACCGAAGAGGCGATTGTCCAACTGCTGCGCGACATGCGCGATGAAGGGCGGGTGATGCTGGTTTCCACCCACAACCTTGGGTCCGTGCCGGAATTTTGTGACCGCACGGTTCTGGTGAAAGAAACCGTTCTGGCCTTTGGCCCGACGGAAACCACCTTTACCCACGCCAATCTGGAACAAGCGTTCGGCGGTGTGCTGCGCCACTTCGTTTTGGGCGGCACCGATCTGCATGATGACGACGACAGCCGCACAGTGCGGGTGATTACAGACGATGAACGCCCCTTTGTGGTGTACGGAGATGAGCCGGGGGCGGCGGAATGATCGAAACCCTGCTGTTGCCGTTCTCTTATGGCTATATGTTCAACGCCATGTGGGTCAGCGCGCTGGTGGGCGGCGTCTGCGCGTTTTTGTCCGCCTATCTGATGCTCAAGGGGTGGTCGCTGATCGGTGACGCCCTGTCTCATTCCATCGTGCCGGGGGTGGCCGGGGCCTATATGCTGGGCCTGCCTTTTGCATTGGGTGCCTTTGCCGCCGGGGGTTTGGCGGCGGGGGCGATGCTGTTTCTCAATCAACGCTCGGGGTTGAAGGAAGACACGATTATCGGGCTGATCTTTACCTCGTTTTTCGGGCTGGGCCTGTTCATGGTGTCGCTGTCGCCCGTATCGGTCAGCATTCAGACGATCACCATGGGCAATATTCTGGCCATTACCCCCGAAGACACCCTGCAACTGGCGCTGATCGGGTTCATTTCACTGGCGGTCCTGCTGGCCAAATGGAAGGATCTGATGGTCGCCTTTTTTGATGAAAACCACGCGCGCTCGATCGGATTGAAGCCGGATCTTCTCAAGGTCATATTTTTCACACTGCTGTCGGCCTGTTGCGTGGCGGCGTTGCAGACCGTCGGCGCGTTTCTGGTAATCGCCATGGTGGTGACACCGGGGGCCACGGCCTATCTTCTGACCGATCGGTTTCCGCGCCTGTTGATGCTCAGCGTTGCCATCGGCGCGACGACCAGCTTTGTCGGCGCTTACCTCAGCTTTTTCCTCGACGGGGCGACCGGGGGGTTGATCGTGACGTTCCAGACCCTGATTTTCCTCGTCGCATTTTTCGTGGCACCCAAGCACGGCTATCTCGCCGCCCGTCGCCGCGCCGCCAAAGCATTGGAGCCGCAGCAATGATCGACACCCTTCTGCAACCCTTTCAGTTCGCCTTCATGAACAACGCGTTCCTGATCATGGCGATCCTCGCCGTACCCACCAGTCTGTTGTCGTGTTTCATGGTCCTCAAGGGGTGGTCGCTGATGGGCGATGCAATCAGTCACGCGGTGCTGCCCGGGGTCGTGGCCGCCTATATCCTGAATATTCCCCTGATCGTGGGGGCCTTTTGCGCCGGTATGGTCTGCGCGCTGTCCACCGGATTTCTGTCAGACAACAGCCGGGTGAAACAGGACACGGTGATGGGCATCGTGTTTTCCGGGATGTTCGGATTCGGGATCGTGCTTTACACCAAGATTTCCTCGAACGTGCATCTGGATCACATCCTGTTCGGCAACATGCTGGGCGTTTCGACCGGCGATCTGTGGACGGCGGGGGTGATTGCGGCACTGGTGGGTGGCACCATCATCGCCAAGCGGCAGGATTTCCTGCTGCATGCCTTCGACCCCATTCAAGCCCAGGCCGTTGGCCTGCGCACCGGGTGGCTTCATTACGGGCTGTTGGCGATGATTTCACTGACCATCGTTGCCACACTGTCCGCCATTGGAATCGTCCTGTCCATCGGGCTTTTGATTGCCCCCGGTGCCATCGCGTTCCTGCTGACCAAGCGGTTTGAGCGGATGCTGCCCATTGCGTTGGGGGTGACATTGCTGGCCGGGTTTGCAGGCATTTATATCAGCTTTTACCTCGACAGCGCCCCGGCCCCCACGGTGATTCTGATCCTCGCGGCGGCCTTTACCGCCGCGTTCATCCGCGCTGGCCGGATAACGCGCCGACAACAGGCCGCCTAGACAGACCCCGGTTCAGGCCGGTTTCAGCGCCACGTCGGGGGAATAGGCGATAAAGAACGGATTAGCATAATCCGGCTTGCCGTAAATCAGCGGCGTGTGGTCATCAAAGCGCACCACACGCCCGCCTGCCCCGTTCAGCACAGCATGGCCCGCCGCCGTGTCCCATTCCATGGTCCGGCCAAGGCGGGGGTATATATCGGCCTCGCCCGTGGCGATCAGGCAGAATTTCAACGACGACCCGGCGCTTTTCATGTCCTTGACCGCATATTTTCCGATGTAGTCGTCGGTTGCCTGATCCCGGTGCGATTTTGACGCCACAACCAGAAGCGCCGAATTGTCAGGCTGTGACACTGTGATCGCTGTGGTTTCGCCTGCGGTGTCCTTGTCAAAGCTGCCGGTTTCCTCAACCGATTTTCCGGTGGCGGTGGTATAGAACAACCGCCCCTTCGCCGGGGCATAGACCACGCCGCGCACCGGCACACCGTCAACCACATAGGCAATGTTCACGGTGAAATCGCCGCGCCGCTGGACGAATTCCTTGGTGCCGTCCAGCGGATCGACGATCAGGAATGTCGACGCCTTCAGATCGTGTGACGCGGCCTGTTCTTCGGTGATCAGGGCCACATCGGGAAATTCCGCGCGCAACCCCGCCGAAATAATGGCATCCGCCGCTTCATCGGCCTCGGTTACCGGGCTGTTGTCGGATTTTGACTTTACCTCGAAATCATCGGCGCCATAAATCTCCATGATCTTGTCCCCCGCCTCAAGGGCCAGGCGCCGCATCACGTTTGTGAGAGTATCAAGATCCATCACGTCTATCCTTTGATCCGTCAAATTATCGCCAGAATGTTCTGGCAGTTGTTTGAAATGGCTTTCGGCCTTATGGTGTGTCGTCAATGAAACGGCAAGAATATCGTGCAAGAAAGATCGTTGTCGGCACGACCGATAGCGTAATGAGGTGAACGAATGTTTCAGCGGCAGACGCGCGCGACCCCCTTGGGTCGGCCGCCAATATTCTTGAACTGATCTATCACAACACGGTGCGCAGCGTGCGCAAGACCCACTCCAATGCGCTGATGTCGATCCTGATGAACATCCTGCAGACGGTGATTTTCGTCGCGGCGTTTTTCCTGCTGTTCACCGTTCTCGGGATGCGGGGCAACGCGATCCGCGGCGATTTCATTGTTTACATCATGTCGGGCATCTTTCTTTACATGGTTCACACCCGGACAGTGATGGCGATTATTTCATCGGAAGGCCCAGCCTCGCCGATGATGAAGCACGCGCCGATGACCACGGCTGTCTCCATTGCATCTGCCGCCCTTGGCACCCTCTACGTTCAGGTTCTGTCCATGGGCCTGGTTTTGTATTTCTACCATGTCATCTGGGAGCCTGTGCATATCTGGGATCCGATCGGCGTGCTTGCCATGGTGCTGTTGTCGTGGTTTTCCGGTGTGGCCATCGGGCTGGTTTTTCTCGCGATGAAGCCATGGGCGCCCAGTGTGGTGAACATCCTGTCGATGATCTATTCCCGCGCCAACATGATTGCCTCGGGCAAGATGTTTGTCGCCAACAACCTGCCCGCGAAAATGCTGGCCTTTTTCGATTGGAACCCGCTGTTTCACACCATTGATCAGGCGCGCGGGTTCGCCTTTATCAATTATTCACCGCATAATTCTTCGGTCATGTATCCGCTTTACGTGTCGCTTGTCCTGTTGATGATCGGGCTGATGGGTGAATTTTATACCCGCAAACACGCGTCGCTCAGCTGGGGCGCACGGCGGTAATTTATACAAATTTGCATAAAGATGCCTGCTCTCTCGGATTGTGCAGCTTCGGGAAACGTCGCACTCTCGCCTGAGAGATGTGATTTTTGTCGATATTATAGGTTAATCCTTTATAATCAATGGATTATAAAATGGTTAACTTAACGTAAATCGGAAACAGATTGTTCCCGATTCACACGGAACTAATTCTCACAATTTTTCGTGACTATTATCACTCGTGAACAACCTGGGAGAGTGAGATGTTCGGATTTTTCAACCTGAAGACCCTTGGCTTTGGCCATTCTTTCAATGACCCTATCGTCAAGCTGGACACATTCAGCGACGACACAAACGATGCCCTTGATACCAAGATCATCGGCGATGTGGGATTGGGCGACGAAGACGGTGTTAACGCCTATTCCGTGACCGATGCCACATTGGACGAAACCGGGCTGGATACAAACGCCTTTGCCGATGCCAACGTCGGCGGCGAAGACGGCGTCGACTCGGTTACCTTCGCCAGTGCCGATCTGAACGAAGATGGCGTGGATACCTTTGCCATCACAAATGCCGACGTCGGCGGCGAAGACGGGCTGCATGCCAAGGGCATTGTTGATGCGGATGTCGACGACGACGGCGTACACGCCAATGTTTTCGCCGACGTACAACTGGGCGATCAGGAAATCCTGGATGTCGATGCCTTTCCGTCGGTCACAATCGACGAAAACGGTGTTGATATCGACGCGCAACTGGGCGTCGAGGTGCTTGGCGAAGACGGAATTGACGTAGATGCCATCGCTGATGCAACCCTTGGCGAAGACGGTGTCGTCGCCGATCTTTTGACCATTGGCGATGTCGGCGGACACGGTGATGACCTTATTTCGTTCTTGTCGCTGGATATCCTTTCCGAGGATGACGGCAACGACGATTGCGATGACGATGCCGATAATGACGGCGGACTTCTTGACCTGATCCTCTAGGTCAACGATTTTCTGAATACGGGGCCATCCATGGGTATGGGTGGCCCGATTTGGCTCATCCCGACGTCACACGATGCCGATTTCATGGTCGTCAACCACGCGCAGGGTCACGTTCACCCGCCCGCCCCGTGGCAACAACGTGGACGACCCAAACCTGATCCGGTCCACCCCGTGATGGGCCAGCCGCGCGGCACCGCCCATGACCACCACATCGCCCGAGCTCAGCCAGAGGCTCTCGGTTTTGCCGCCACGTTCGACATTGCCCATGCGAAACAATCCCTCGTCCCCCAGTGACAATGAAATCACCGGATGGTCAAACGTCCCTTCATCGCGATCCTGGTGCAACCCCATGCGCGCGCCCTCGCCATAGAAATTGATCAGACAGCAATCGGGCAACCGCGCAGGCCCCAGCGCCCGCCAGATCGTCAGCACGCTTTCGGGTATGGCGGACCACGGATTGCCATTCGGGCGGCACGGCGCATAACGGTATCCGCCCCGGTCGGAAATCCAGCCAACCCGCCCCGCCGAGGTCATACGTACCGACATCTGCCGCCCGCCCGCCGTCACCGGATGCACGGGCGGCGCGAACCGGACGACACTCCGCAAATCTTCCAGCACCGCCTCTTGCGCAGCGCGATTCAGCCACCCGCGGTGAATCTCAAAACCCCGTATCCGCATCATCTGCCCCATTGTCACCGCCCCAAGTCGCCCAATACCCCGACAAGACTCGCAAATTCCGGCAGATTCCACACGTTCCGCCGCTTGCAGGCCCCAAACACGCCCCTTATATACGCCGGGACGCCCTGCTGGGGGCTTTGTTCCCGGCACAATCAATGGGCTGCCGGGGCCTTACCCCTGCATATTACTTGGGATCGTCGGGGAATGCCGCACCGCGGGTTGCCCGCATAACATCGCCTTAGAGAGGATTTGAGCATGGCCAAAGTCATCGGAATCGACCTTGGAACGACCAATAGCTGCGTTGCCATCATGGATGGCAGCCAACCGCGCGTGATCGAAAACGCCGAAGGTGCGCGCACCACACCATCAATCGTCGCGTTCACCGACGATGAACGCCTGGCAGGACAAGCCGCCAAACGGCAGGCCGTGACCAACGCGGAAAACACCATTTTCGCCGTCAAACGCCTGATCGGCCGCCGCTTCGACGACGCCGACCTTGCCAAAGACAAGAAAAACCTGCCCTACAACCTGATCAGCGGCGGCAACGGCGACGCATGGGTCGAGGTCCACGGCGAAAAATATTCGCCCAGCCAGATCAGCGCATTCATCCTGCAAAAGATGAAAGAAACCGCTGAATCCTATCTGGGTGAGGAAGTGACGCAGGCCGTCATCACCGTGCCCGCCTATTTCAACGACGCTCAGCGGCAGGCGACCAAGGACGCGGGCAAGATTGCCGGCCTTGAAGTGCTGCGCATCATCAACGAACCGACGGCGGCCGCGCTGGCCTATGGTCTGGACAAGAAAGAAACCAAAACCATCGCCGTCTATGACCTTGGTGGCGGCACGTTCGACGTGACCATCCTGGAAATCGACGACGGGTTGTTCGAAGTGAAATCCACCAACGGGGACACGTTCCTTGGGGGTGAAGATTTCGACATGCGGATCGTCAACTATCTGGCCGACCAGTTCAAAAAGGACAACGGCGTCGATCTGACCAAAGACAAGATGGCGCTTCAGCGGCTCAAGGAAGCTGCGGAAAAGGCCAAGATCGAACTGTCGTCCAGCTCGCAGACCGAAATCAACCAGCCGTTCATTTCGATGGACCCGAAAGGCGGTCAGCCGCTTCACATGGTCATGAAACTGACCCGTGCCAAGCTGGAATCGCTGGTCGGTGATCTGATCAAGGCGTCGATCAAACCCTGCCAGGCCGCGCTGAAGGATGCAGGCCTGTCGGTTGGCGACATTGACGAAATCGTCATGGTCGGCGGCATGACCCGGATGCCCCGCGTGGTTGAGGAAGTGACCAAATTCTTCGGCAAAGAGCCGCACAAGGGCGTCAACCCCGATGAAGTGGTCGCGCTGGGGGCTGCCATTCAGGCCGGCGTGTTGCAAGGCGACGTGAAAGACGTTGTTCTGCTCGACGTGACGCCGCTTTCCCTTGGAATTGAAACCCTTGGCGGTGTGTTTACCCGTCTGATCGACCGCAACACCACGATCCCGACCAAAAAGTCGCAGATCTTCTCGACCGCCGAAGACAACCAGAACGCCGTGACGATCCGGGTGTTTCAGGGCGAACGTGAAATGGCCGCCGACAACAAGATCCTCGGTCAGTTCAACCTTGAAGACATCCCGCCCGCACCCCGGGGCATGCCCCAGATCGAAGTGACCTTCGACATCGACGCCAACGGCATCGTGTCGGTGGGCGCCAAGGACAAGGGCACCGGCAAGGAACAGGCGATCACGATCCAGGCGTCGGGTGGCCTGTCGGATTCGGACATCGACAAGATGGTCAAGGATGCCGAAGAAAACGCCGAGGCGGACAAGGGCCGTCGCGAGCTGGTCGAGGCGAAAAACCAGGCCGAGTCGCTGATCCATTCAACCGAAAAGGCGATGGAAGAGCACAAGGACAAGGTCGATCCAACCACGATCGAGGCAATCGAACTGGCGATCGCCAACCTGAACGAACAGTTGGAAACCGAGGATGCCGGCAAGATCAAGGGCGGCATCCAGAACGTAACCGAAGCCGCAATGAAGCTGGGCGAGGCGATTTACAAAGCCGAGCAGGCGAAAGCCGGGCAGGAAACCGAAGACGACGGTTCAGATGGCCCCAGCAGCGTGGATGACGATATTGTCGATGCCGATTTCGAAGATCTGGGCGACGACAAACGCGGCTCCTGAGTGCGGCTTGGAATGACATTGGACCGGCCCGGCACCATCGGGCCGGTCCTTGCGTTCCCAAAGGATGAGACCTGATGGCAAAGCGCGATTATTACGAAACACTGGGCGTGGCCAAAGGCGCCTCGGCTGACGAAATCAAAAAAGGGTTTCGTCAGAAGGCGAAAGAGCTGCACCCGGATCGCAATTCCGACAACCCGAATGCCGAGGCACAGTTCAAGGACGCGAACGAAGCCTATGACGTTCTGAAAGACCCGGAAAAGAAGGCCGCTTACGACCGTTACGGCCACGCCGCCTTTGAAGGCGGGGGTGCCCCAAGGGGCGGACAGGGCGGGTTTGGCGCCGGGGGGCAGGGCGATTTCGCCAGCGCCTTTTCCGATGTCTTCGACGACCTGTTCGGCGACATGATGGGCGGGCGCGGCGGTCGTGGTGGCCAACGCGCCAGCCGCGGGTCCGACCTGCGGTATAACCTGCGTGTCTCGCTCGAAGATGCGTTCAACGGCCTGCAAAAGACAATCAACGTCCCGACGGCGCTGGCCTGTTCCACCTGCCACGGCACTGGCGCCGAGGGCGGATCAGAACCCAGCGTTTGCCCCACCTGTGCCGGTATGGGCAAGGTGCGGGCGCAACAGGGGTTCTTTACGGTCGAACGCACCTGCCCCACCTGTTCAGGCGCGGGCCAGACGATCAAGAATCCCTGCCCCGCCTGCCACGGTCAGGGCCGGGTTGAAAAAGACCGCTCGCTGTCGGTCAACATCCCTGCCGGGGTGGAAACCGGCACGCGGATTCGCCTGTCCGGCGAGGGCGAGGCCGGGTTGCGCGGTGGGCCATCGGGCGATCTTTATATCTTCATCGAAGTGGCCGATCACGCCCTGTTTCAGCGCGAAAATCAGCATTTGTTCTGCCACGTTCCTGTTTCCATCGTCGCGGCCTCGCTCGGGGGTGACATCGAGGTGCCCAATATCGACGGCGGCCGCAGCCGGGTGAAAGTCCCTGCCGGGAGCCAGTCCGGCAAGCAGATGCGCCTGCGTGGCAAAGGGATGCCAATGCTGCGCGGTGGCGGGCATGGGGATATGTACATCGAACTGGCCGTCGAAACGCCGGTCAACCTGACCTCGCGGCAGAAAGAACTGCTGCGCGAATTCGACAAGCTGTCCGAAGACAACAACCCCGAAACCTCGGGCTTTTTCAAGAAGGTCAAAACCTTCTGGGACGGCATGAAAAGCGGCTAACGGGGCGGGTATTAACCAGTGATTTACCATTGGCACCCAAACTCGCTTCATGAGTCGCCGCCCCACCTCCTTTGCCGAAGCGCCCCTGCCCTTGTTCAGCGGGGCCGCTCCGGTGCAAGCGGCGCGGTTGCCGTCTTATATCAAGGATCACCGCAAACGTCTGCGCGCCCGGTTCATGGAGGGTGGCGCAGATGCCGTGCCGGATTACGAGATGCTGGAACTGCTGCTGTTCCGCTCGATTCCCCGTCAGGATGTGAAACCGCTCGCCCGCCGCCTGATCGACCATTTCGGTGATCTGGGCCGGATCATGTCGGCCAGCCCGGCACAATTGATGGAGGTTGACGGTGTGGGCGAGGCCGTGATGCAGGATCTCAAGATCGTCGAAGCAACGGCCCACCGCATCGCCCGCGCCCGCGTGTTGCAACGCCACGTGGTCAGCAGTTGGGACGCGGTGCTGGATTATTGCCACACCACCATGGCCCACCGCGACACCGAACAATTCCGCATTCTGTTTCTGGACCGCAAGAATGTGGTCATCGCCGATGAGGAACAGGCAAAAGGCACCGTCGATCATGTTCCGGTGTATCCCCGCGAGGTGGTGAAACGGGCGCTGTCCCTGAATGCCTCGGCGTTGATTTTGGTTCACAACCATCCTTCGGGTGACCCGACCCCCAGCGACAGTGACATTTCGATGACCGCCCAGATCAACGAGGCCTGCAATGCGCTTGGGCTGATCCTTCACGACCACCTGATTATTGGCAAATCGACCGAGCTGAGCTTTCGCAGTGCCGGGTATCTGTGACGTTCTATTTCAGCCAGACTTCGACCCGGCGGTTCACGCGGCGCCCCCACGGCACCGCGTCACAGGCCATGGGCATTGCTTCTCCGAAGGCTTCGGTCCTGAGGGTCAGGCGCGTCGGGTCCACGGTGCGGGCCGCTGCGCGGACCGCGTCGCGCACCGCTGCGGCCCGGGTGCCTGAAATGCGCCTGTTGATTGACGCCGGGCCATCGCCGTCGGAGAACCCCACAAACACCAGTGTTCTGTCGTCGAACACGCCGCGCTCCAGCGCCTCGGACAACAGCGCCACGTTGGAACGGGATTGCGCATCAAGTGCCGTTGACCCACCCTCGAACCGATAGGTCACCGTCAGGCGGCTGAGGCCGGTCAGCCTGCGCACCATCCGTTGCAATTCTTCCAGCCCGATTTCGGCGCCGGCGTTGTCGATGGCATTGGCAAACCGCGCGCCCTGGTTCTGAAACGGGATGGCGGCGGGAAACTGATCGACGAAACCGGCCCGCCTGATCACCGGCTGTGCGGCGGGCGAACTGATGTAACGCAAAAATTCGCGTGCAACCCGGGGTAGACGACGGGCAGGCAGATAGATGAAAAGCGGCGCCGTCAGGGGGTAATCTTCGGTTTTGATGCCGTTGACCGAGGCTTCGGTGGTGAAATTGCACGGGCCGGTCACCTCTAGCGGGGCCGCATTGCCGATGTCGGAAAAGTTCCCGATGCCAAGGGCAAATGGGTTGTGCGCCACCGCATCGGCCAATTCCGCGTTGGTGTCATGGCGGATGATATCGGCCCGCAGGCTGTCCCTGCCGAACTCGTCCAGAACCCGCGCCTGAAACGCCTGCACAAGGCCTGAATCTTCGGCCCGCATGTGAAGTTCGATCGGTTCGCCGTCACCGCCCAGATCAGCCCAGCTTGTGATTTCACCGGCCACGACAGCCGCAAGGTCGCTCATACGGATGCGGCTGACCGGATTTGCCACCGACACCAGCGGCACCAGCGCATCAAGCGCCACGATCCGCACCCGGCCCGGGGCTGTCAGGTCGCCCAGATCGCCAGTGCGGGCCAGTGCCGTTTCTTGTGGTGTGACCTCGCGCAGGGAAAGGGCAATGTCGGCCTCATCGGCGATCAGATCAGCAAAGCCTTCGTCAGAGCTGTTGAGCTTGAATGTCACCCGCGCCGCCGCATTTCCCGTATCACGTTCGTCCAACTCATACTGGAAGCTGTCATTGTCTTTCGCCACACGGCGCACGGTAAACCCGTTGCGCGCCGCAAAGGATTCAAGCAGCGACGGGAGCAGAACCGCCCCCATCGCCCGCGCCCCGGACATGGTAAACCTGGCAACATAGGCGGTCAGATCGGGGCAGCCGGGGCCGGTGCAGATCACCCCCGACCCATCCAGCGTCAGCCTGCCGAACTTTGTATCGACGCGATAGAATTCACCATCATAGCCCAACAGGTTTCCCGACACCTCGACCGAGCCGTCACGCGAGGTCAGCGTGACGTCTTCGGCCCGGGCAACGGAGGTGCCGCAAAGAAGAAACGCGGCGATAATCGCCGCGCACCGGAACATCATTGAGGGCCTGCAATCCTTGTCGTCATTGCTGGCGATCTTCATGTCTCGCAGCAGATTTTTCAACATCAGAATGTCGCCGATTCCGTCGCAATCGGGGATCGCGGCGATGGTTTGCCGGGTTACCCGTCAATCTGGCCGCTCAGGTTACTTCGCCATGGCAATGTTTGAACTTTTTGCCCGAACCGCAGGGGCACAAATCGTTGCGCCCTGGCGTTCCCCAGGTCGACGGATCGTCTTCGACAAAGCCTGTCTCGGGGTTTTCCCTAGGGGCCTCGACCTCGGGCGTGGCATTTCCTGCCAGGGCATTCTGCTGCGCCTGCATCTGGGCCAGCATCGCCTGTTGTTCCTCTTGCGACAGGGGCCGGATTTGCGAAAGTTTAAGGGTCACGTCTTCGCGCAGGGAATCCAACATGCCTTCGAACAACTGGAACGATTCGGTCTTGTATTCGTTCAGCGGGTCGCGCTGCGCATAACCCCGGAACCCGACAACCGAACGAAGATGCTCTAGCGTCAACAGGTGTTCACGCCATTTTCCGTCAATCGTCTGCAACAAAAGCTGCTTTTCGATCTGGCGCATGTTTTCGGGACCGAACTGCGCGGCCTTGGCGGCCATGAACTCATCACTGGCCTTGATGATCCGCTCGCGGAATGCCTCCTGATCCACGCCATCCTCATCGACCCAAGCGATGATTGGCAGGTCAAGACCCAGCTTTTCCATCACCGCAACATAGAGCCCTTCGCCGTTCCATTGATCGGCATAGCTTTTGGGGGGAATATAGGCGTCTACCAGATCCTCGATCACCTGATGGCGCATGTCCTCGGTGATTTCGTGCAGATCCTTGGCTTCCATGATTTCGCGCCGCTGACCAAAAATCACCTTGCGCTGATCGTTCATCACATCGTCGAACTTCAAAAGCTGTTTACGAATGTCAAAGTTACGGCCTTCAACCTTGGCCTGCGCCTTTTCCAGCGATTTGTTCACCCAGGGGTGAACGATGGCTTCGCCCTCTTTCATGCCCAGCTTGTTCAGCACACTTTCAAGCCGCTCAGACCCGAAGATGCGCATCAGATCATCTTCCAGCGACAGATAGAAGCTGGAGCGCCCCGGATCGCCCTGACGGCCCGACCGGCCGCGCAGCTGATTGTCGATCCGCCGGGATTCGTGGCGTTCGGTGGCCAGAACGAACAGCCCCCCCGCCGCCTTTACCTTTTCACGGTCTTCGGCAACCTGTTCGCCCATCCGTGAGCGCACCTCTTCGGGGTCCGCCTCGGGGTCGGCGGCAAGCGCGTCAAACACCTGGATGTCCACGTTCCCGCCCAGTTGAATATCGGTGCCGCGCCCGGCCATGTTGGTGGCGATCGTCACCGCACCGAATTTACCGGCGTCCGCCACGATCTGGGCCTCTTTTTCGTGCTGGCGGGCATTCAGAACATTATGTTCGATCCCGGCCTTGCCCAGAAGCTCCGACAGGAATTCCGATTTCTCGATCGAGGTGGTGCCAACCAGAACCGGCTGTCCCTTGGCCTTTGATTTCTTGATGCTTTCGACAATGGCGTCGTATTTTTCGCGCGCGGTGCGATATACGGCATCATGGTCATCTGCCCGGGCAATGGGGCGGTTGGTGGGCATTTCCACAACACCCAGACCATAGATTTCGGCAAATTCCTCGGCTTCGGTGACGGCGGTGCCGGTCATGCCCGACAATTTGTCGTACAGGCGGAAATAATTCTGAAAGGTGACGCTGGCCAGGGTGACATTCTCGGGCTGAATGTTGGCGTCTTCCTTGGCCTCGATCGCCTGATGCAGACCATCCGACAACCGGCGCCCGGCCATCATCCGGCCCGTGAATTCATCAATCAGCACCACTTCGCCGTCACGGACGATATAATCCTTGTCCTTGGTGAACAGTTTGTGCGCCCGAAGGCCTTGGTTGACGTGGTGAACGATCGTTGTTGATTCGGGATCATAGAGCGTTTGACCTTCGGGCAGGATGCCCGCGCTGGCCAGATGTTGCTCCAGAAATTCGTTGCCCTCGTCGGTATAGGTGACGTTGCGGGTTTTCTCATCCAGCTTGAAATGGCTGTCGTCCAAAAGCGGAATCACCGCATCAATGGTGCGATACAGATCGCTGCGGTCCTGGGACGGGCCGGAAATAATCAGCGGCGTGCGCGCCTCGTCGATCAGGATGCTGTCCACCTCATCGACAATCGCGAAATTGTGATACCGCTGATACATGTCCGACAATTCGGATTTCATGTTGTCGCGCAGATAATCAAAGCCCAGCTCGTTGTTCGTGGCATAGGTCACGTCAGCGGCATAGGCGGCCTTTTTCTCTTCCTCGGGCTGCTGCGGATAGACGGCCCCGCAGGTCAGACCCAGCGTGCCAAACACCTTGCCCATCCATTCAGCATCCCGGCGAACCAGGTAATCGTTAACCGTAACGATATGCACGCCCTTGCCCGTCAGGGCATTCAGATAGGCCGGAAAGGTCGCGACCAGGGTTTTACCTTCGCCGGTCTTCATTTCGGCGATATTGCCCTGATGCAGGAAAATCCCGCCCATAAGCTGCACATCAAAGGCCCGCAGACCCAACGCACGCCGGGCCGCCTCACGACAGTTGGCAAAGGCCTCGGGGAGGATCGCGTCGAGACTCTCACCACCCAGGGCGCGTTTGGCCAAAGCCTCGGTTCGGTCCTTGATCTCGCCGTCAGAGAGCTTTTCAAACTCGGGTTCCAGCGCGTTGATTTTATCGATAAGCGGTTTCACCGATTTGACCTTGCGGTCGTTTGGCGTGCCAAAGACCTTTTTCGCAAGCGTTCCGATACCCAACATGTTCTCTCCTGACGGCTTCGTGTGAGGGGAATACTTGCCCATGCCCGCAGGCCACAATAGATACGGCAAGAATACGGGCCCCTCATGGCCAAGACGCCATGTAAGGGCCGGTCAACTTGGTGTCAACGTCAAGCCCTTCTGGGGCAGACAGGAAGGACAATAGAATGTCGAAACTTCACGTAATCTCTGTGGTGAGCACGCTGTTTCTGGGATTGGCCACGCCAACCTTTGCGCAAGACGCCGATACAGTCGTCGCCACGGTGAACGGAACCGACATTACCTTGGGTCATATGATCGTGCTGCAACAGCGCCTGCCCGAGCAATACAAGCAGCTTCCCGATCAGGTGCTGTACGACGGTATTCTGGAGCAGCTTATTCAACAAACGGCACTTGGTCAGGAAGTGACCGAACTGGACAAGCGCGCGAAGCTGGTTCTTGATAACGAACGCCGCGCGCTTTTGGCGGGCGAAGTGATCGACAAACTGGCCAATGCCGAAGTGTCGGACGAAGACCTTCAGGCTGCCTATGAAAAAACCTATGGCGACGCCGAGCCTGAGATGGAATATCACGCCAGTCACATTCTGGTGGAAACCGAGGATGAGGCGAAGGCGCTGATCGAAGAGTTGAATGGCGGTGCCGATTTCGCCACTCTGGCCAAGGAAAAATCCACCGGCCCGTCCGGCCCGTCCGGCGGCGATTTGGGCTGGTTCAGCAAAGGCATGATGGTGCCAGAGTTCGAAGATGCCGTCATGTCATTGAAAGTGGGCGAAATTTCGCCTCCGGTGAAAACTCAGTTCGGCTGGCATGTTCTGACCCTGACCGACACGCGCCAGAAAGAGGCCCCGTCGCTTGAAGACGTCCGCGAAGAGCTGACCGACAACATCCGTCAACAGGCCGTGCAGGACATGATTGCCAAGATCACCGATGCCGCAACGATCGAGCGCCCGGAAACCGGCGAGATCGACCCCGCGTTGCTGCGCGACGCCGATCTGCTTAGCCAGTGATCTGACACCAACCAAAGGGAGGGCGGCACCATGGCCAGCCAGACGACCAAGACCAAAGCCGCCAATCCCGTTTCCCCCTGGCACCAGCCGGGGGTTTCCTGCGTTACCGGTGATCGGGGGGTTGAATTCGCCTCGGTCGCGGCGGGGGTAAAATACCAGAATCGCACCGATGTGATGCTGGCGCGGCTGGCGCCCGGCACCACCATCGCAGGCGTATTCACCCGCTCTGCCACCCGGGCGGCGCCGGTTCTGGATTGTCAGGCCAAGATCGGACAGGAGTCGGCCGAAAGCGCGGCGATCATCGTCAATTCCGGTAATTCCAATGCGTTCACCGGCAAAAACGGGCTGGAATCAGTCGCCCGTGTCACCCAAGCTGTGGCTGGCGTGCTGGACCTGCCCGAATCGCGGGTGTTTTCGTCCTCAACCGGGGTTATCGGCCAACCTTTGCCCGACGAGCGCATCACCGCCAAGCTGACCGAGCTGCGCGACACATTGTCGCCCGGGGCCATCGCAGCGGCCGCAGCCGCCATCATGACCACCGACACCTTCCCCAAAGGTGCCATGGCCAGTGTCAACCTGGACGGTGTGACCGTGAACATCGCAGGCATCGCCAAAGGATCGGGGATGATTGCGCCGGATATGGCAACGATGCTGGTTTATATCTTCACCGACGCCGCCATCGCCCAGCCCATGTTGCAACAGATGGTCAGCCGGCTGAACGAAACCTCGTTCAACGCGATCACCGTGGACAGCGATACGTCGACCTCTGACACCCTGCTGATGGCCGCAACCGGCGCCGCCGGGAACCCGGCGATCACAGCCCCCGACAGCCCGGCGGCCCTGGCCTTTGAGATGGCGCTGAACACCGTCATGCTGGATCTTGCCCATCAAGTTGTGCGCGATGGCGAAGGCGCGACCAAGTTCGTTACCGTGAACGTCGGGGGCGCCGACAGCGACAGCGATGCGCGCAAGGTTGCCATGGCCATCGCGAACTCTCCTCTCGTGAAAACCGCTATCGCGGGCGAAGATCCGAACTGGGGCCGGATTGTCATGGCCGTCGGAAAATCCGGCGCCGCTGCTGACCGTGACCTGCTAACCATCCGTTTGGGTGATATTCTGGTGGCCGAAAATGGTTGGGTGTCGCCGGGCTATACCGAACAGGATGGCGCGGATTACATGAAAAAACAGGACGTTACGATCAATGTTGATCTGGGCCTTGGGGCTGGCGCCTCGACCGTCTGGACCTGCGATCTGACCCACCAATATATCACGATCAACGCCGATTATCGGTCATGAGGGTCGTTCTGGTTTCTGCCGTTGCGCTGATTGATGTGGATGGGCGGGTGCTTTTGGCTCAGCGGCCTGAAGGCAAATCAATGGCGGGCCTGTGGGAATTCCCGGGTGGCAAGATAGAGCCGGACGAAACCCCCGAAACGGCCCTGATTCGCGAGTTGCAAGAGGAACTGGGCATCGACACCTGGGCAAGCTGCCTCGCGCCGCTTACATTTGCCAGTCACAGCTATGACGACTTTCACCTTCTCATGCCGCTGTTTGCCTGCCGAAAGTGGCAGGGAACGCCCATGTCGCGGGAGAATCAGCAACTTAAATGGGTGCGCCCCGAACACCTTCGTACGTACCCGATGCCAGCAGCAGACGTTCCACTGGTGTCGATTTTACGTGATTGGCTCTGATCCCGCTGGCGCTAAACTGCTGTAATTTTGCCACATCGCGCGCGCGATTAACGGATTGTTCACTTTTTGACCACAAATTTGCCGTTATTGCTCAAACTTCGCATGGTCAGCAACCCAATCTTGGGTATGATCATCGGGTCAACAGGGGAAATACTATGGTCAAGACAATAACAATCGGTAGCTGTGTTTCGGTTCAGGGGATCGTTGTGCGCTCGCTCGACGATGGCCGGATGGTCATTCAGGTCGGGCCGACACAATATACCGGCCAACCGGTTCAGGTTCGCTGATCGGATCAGCCGCAACACTCACGAAATATAAAAAAGGACAGTCTTCACAGACTGTCCTTTTTTGTTTCTGTCTTGTGAACCGGATCAGGTCAGGTTCCGCTCCACCTCTTCGCGGGTGAAGATTTCGATCACGTCCTTTGGCCGGATGTCATCGTAATTCTCGAACGCCATACCGCATTCCTGCCCCGACTGAACTTCAGGCACCTCATCCTTAAAGCGTTTGAGCGTCTTCAGGGTGCCTTCATGGATCACGACGTTGTCCCGCAGCAGGCGCACACCGGCGCTGCGCCGCGCCACGCCTTCGGTCACCAGACACCCGGCGACTTTACCGACGTTGGACACCTTGAACACTTCCTTGATCTCGGCGTAGCCGATAAAGGTTTCGCGCACCTCTGCCGACAACAGACCAGAGGCCGCTGCCTTCACATCGTCCACAAGATCGTAGATCACCGAGTAATACCGGATTTCCACGCCCTTTTGGTTGGCGGTGTTCCGGGCCGAGGCATTGGCACGCACATTGAAGCCCATGATCGGTGCGCCCGATGCTTCGGCAAGGCCAACATCGGTTTCCGTAATCGCACCAACGCCGGAATGCAGAACCCGTACGCGAACCTCATCGTTGCCGATTTTTTCCATCGCCTGAACGATCGCTTCGGCAGACCCCTGCACGTCGGCCTTCAGAAGGATGTGAAGTTCGGCCACATCCTCATCTGCCTTGGCCTTGGCCATCATCTGCTCAAGAGTGGTTGCAGCACCGACGGCGGCGCGTTTCTCTTTCGCGGCACTTTCACGATATTCAGCGATCTCACGTGCCTGCGCTTCGGTTTCCACCACGTTCAGAACGTCACCCGCCTCGGGTGTGCCATTCAGGCCGAGAACCTCAACCGGAACCGAAGGCCCGGCTTCATCCACACGTTCGCCTTTGTCGTTGACCAGTGCACGGACTTTGCCCCACTGCTCGCCGACAACAAAGATATCGCCTTTGCGCAGGGTGCCGTTCTGCACCAGAACCGTCGCCACAGGGCCGCGGCCCACGTCAAGCTGCGCCTCGATCACCGCACCCTGAGCGGCACGGTTCGGGTTTGCCTTGAGGTCAAGCAGTTCAGCTTGCAGCCCGATGCTTTCCAGCAGTTGATCGATACCCTGACCAGTAATCGCCGAAACTTCGACATCCAGCACATCGCCCGACATCGCCTCAACCACCACTTCGTGATTCAGCAGGTCGGTACGCACCTTGGTCGGGTTGGCGGCGGGCCGGTCAACCTTGTTGATCGCCACAATCATCGGCACATTGGCCGCTTTGGCGTGGGCAATCGCCTCAACCGTCTGGGGCATCACGGCATCATCTGCCGCAACCACCAGAACGACAATATCCGTCACCTGGGCACCACGCGCCCGCATCGACGTGAACGCAGCGTGGCCGGGTGTATCAAGGAAGGTCAGCAGCGTGCCGTCATCGGTCGTCACCTGATAGGCGCCGATATGCTGGGTGATGCCACCGGCCTCACCTGCCACAACCTTGGCCTTGCGGATTGAATCGAGCAACGATGTTTTGCCGTGATCGACGTGGCCCATGACGGTGATGATAGGTGCGCGCGGAATCAGATCCTCGGGGGCGTCATCAACCTGGTCAATCACCTGTTCCACGTCCGAATCCGAAACGCGTACAACCTTGTGACCGAAATCTTCGATGATCAACTCGGCCGTATCGGCATCGATCACCTGATTCTGGGTCGCCATGACGCCCTCTTTCATCAGGAATTTCACGACGTCGGCCACACGTTCGGCCATCCGCACGGCCAATTCATGCACCGTGATCGTTTCAGGCAGATTGACATTGCGGACGATTTTTTCCCGCGCAACCTGTTGGCCCATCGCCTTTTGACGGGCGCGTTCCTGTTTGCGCTTCATCTGCGCCATGGACCGCTGCCGCCCGCCTTCGCCACCGGTCAAAGCCTGATTCAGCGTCAGTTTGCCCGAGCGGCGCGAATCATCACGCCCCTTTGAGGGTTTGGCGGTGCGATCAGTATCGCGGTCATCCTTGCGGGCAGGCGCAGAGCCACCGCCCTTGCGCCCCGTATCGGCGGCCTTGGCCTCCAGATCGGCAGGCGTTGCGGCCGGGGCAGCAGGCGCGTTGGCCTTTGCCTTGGCGGCAGCCTCATCGCGCAGGCGTTTGGCGTCTTCCTCGGCCTTGGCCTTGGCGCGCTCTTCACGCTCGCGCTCTTCGGCTTCCTTGGCTTCGATCTCGGCGCGGCGGCGCTCGCGCTCGGCGGCGCGGGCCTTTTCCTCGGCCTCGCGTTGCGCGGCCTCTTCCGTTTCACGCGCGCGGGCCGCGGCCAGCGCCTTCATCCGGCGCGCCAGTTCGGCGTCCGAAATCCCTGCGGGCCGCTTGGAGGGATCCCCCCGTACCACCGGATCCACCGGTCTTGCCAGAAGCGGGCTTGGGTACGACGACCCGTTTACGCTTGGTCTCGACCACGACACTCTTGGTCCGGCCATGGCTAAAGCTTTGCTTTACCTGTCCAGAACGGGGTCCGCCCCGCAGGCCGAGAGTCTTTTTGCCGTCACTATCGCTCATGTGGTCTTCTTTACCTTTCCGGTGGCGTCCCCACCGACATCATCCCGAACGCCTGAAAGCCGCACGGCGTCCTCTCTGAAACGATCAGCGAGTCCCCCTGCGGCGAGCGCCGCATGTATCACATGTTCCCGACCGAAAGCCAAACCCAATTCTGGGGCGGTCAGAATCTCGAAAAACGACCCCCTTCCGCCGGGTGGCCGCAGCTTGGATTTTCCCCGTTCCGACCCGTCACTGGCCTGAATAAGGATGGCTGCCTTTTCCTGCAACAGCCAGTCTTTCACCTTTTCGTACCCGGCAATCGCCTTGCCCGCCTTGCGCGCCATGGCCAATCTGTCGGTTACCCGGCGCAACAGCGCCGTCTCAACATCCGCCACAAACCCTGGCGGTATGATCACCTGTCGTTTGGCCCCGCGCGAGAACAGCTTTTTCTTCACCGCCAGTTCCAGCGCCGAGCGTTCGGCAGAAACCCATATTCCCCGGCCCGGCAATTTTTCTGCCAGATCCGGATAGACCGAATCATCCGGCCCCACAACGAAACGGATCAGGCCGCGCTTTGGATGCACTTCGCCCGTCGCAATACATTTGCGTTCGGGGTCGGTATAATCTTTTTCGCGGCCGCCGCGTGACATCCTGTGCGCCCTTACGCCTCGGCCTCTTCGGCCGTCTCGTCAATCTCTTCTTCGTCACTCACAAGATCGGCGGGATCAACCCAGCCCAATTGGATTCGGGCTGTCATGACCATATTTTGCGCCTCTTCCAGAGAAACGTCAAATGTCTCCAGAACACCGTCGTCCTTCACCCGCTCGCCGTCCACGGTCGTCCAGCCTCCGGCCAGTTCCCAATCGGCGCAGGTGGCGAAGTCTTCCAGCGTTTTAACGCCGTCTTCGGCCAGTGCCTGAATCATCTGGGGTGTCAGGCCCTCAAAATCAACCAGACTGTCCTCAACGCCCAATGCGCGGGCCTTTTCCAACGCCTTGCGGTTCTGTTCATCAAGGTAATCCTTGGCACGCGCCTGAAGTTCCTGCGCCGTGCTGTCGTCCACACCATCAATGACCAACAGTTCGTCCGCTTCGACATAGGCAACCTCTTCGAGGTTGGTAAACCCTTCGGAAACCAGAAGCTGGGCAAAGAATTCGTCCAGATCCAGCGTGTCCATGAACAGCTTGGTACGCTCTTCGAATTCGGCCTGACGGCGTTTGGATTCTTCTTCCTCGGTCATGATATCAATATCAAGCCCGGTCAGTTGCGACGCCAGACGCACGTTCTGTCCGCGGCGGCCAATGGCCAGCGAAAGCTGCTCATCGGGCACCACGACCTCGATCCGCTCGGCCTCTTCATCCAGCACCACCTTGGAGACTTCGGCAGGCTGCAATGCGTTCACCAGGAACGTCGGCATGTCCTCATTCCAGGGAATGATATCAATCTTTTCGCCCTGAAGTTCGTTCACCACGGCCTGTACCCTGCTGCCACGCATACCAACACAGGCGCCGACCGGATCGATCGAGTTGTCATAGGAAATCACGGCAATCTTGGCGCGCGAACCGGGGTCACGGGCCACGGCCTTGATCTCGATGATGCCGTCATAGATTTCGGGCACTTCCATCTTGAACAATTCGGCCATGAACTGTGGATCGGTGCGGCTCAGGAAAATCTGCGGGCCGCGCACTTCGCGGCGCACATCCTTGATATAACAGCGCACACGGTCGTTCGGGCGATAGCTTTCGCGCCCGATCTTGTCGTTGCGACGCAAAATCCCTTCGCCACGGCCGATATCGACAATGACGTTGCCGTATTCTTCGCGCTTGACCACACCGTTGATGATGGTCCCGGCGCGATCCTTGAATTCCTCAAACTGGCGGTCACGTTCGGCTTCGCGGACCTTTTGCAGAATCACCTGCTTGGCCGATTGGGCGGCGATCCGGCCCATTTCAACCGGCGGAACCTCATCGGTGATTTCATCACCGATTTGCGGATCCGCCATGTATTGCTTGGCGTCCTTGACTGTCAGCTCCGCCTGATAATTCTCAAGCAGCTCATCCTCAACAACCGTACGGACCCGGGTAAAGGTGGCTCGCCCCGTCTTGCGGTCGATCGCCACGCGAATGTCCATTTCGCTGCCGTACCGGCTTTTGGCCGCACGGGCGAGGGATTCTTCCATCGCCTCAACCACCAGATTGGGGTCGATCATCTTTTCGCGTGCCACCGCCTCGGCGGTCTGAAGCAGCTCCAGCTGGTTGGCAGAGGTAATCGCCATCGCTCAATTCTCCCTTGGTGCCTTTGGCGGCGTGTCATCATCTTCGTCGTCCAGCACGGTTTCCACCGCGTCGAACTGTGATTCGTCAATCTGTCCGGCGTCCTTGCGGCTGCGCAGCACGTCACGGATCAGATCTTCGGTCAGGACCAGCTTGGCGTCGCTCAGCCAGTCAAACTGCAAACCGATGGTGCCCTCCTCGATCTCGATCAGCACCTCGTTGCCCTCGACCCCGGCCAAAAGCCCCTTGAACCGGCGGCGCCCGTCGATCATTTCGGTCGTTTCGATCTTTGCCTCATACCCTTCCCAAAGATCGAAATCCTTGAGCCGGGTCAGGGGCCGATCAATGCCGGGGCTGGACACTTCCAGGGTGTAAGCCTCTTCAATCGGGTCTTCCACATCCAGATGGGCCGACACGGCGGTGCTGATCGCGCCACAATCGTCAACCTCAATGCCGCCATCGGGCCTGTCGGCCATGATCTGCACCGTGGGCGTCTTTCCGCCCATATAGCGCACGCGCACGAGTTCAAATCCCAGCCCCTCGATCACTGGCGTGATCACCTCGGCAAGGCGACGGTCGATTGTGGCTTTTGCAATCATGTCAGACATGGCTTGACCTATATTCCCAACATTCGGGCACAAAAAAACGGGCGCGCGGCCCGTGAAATTTCCGGTGGAACCTTCGGGTTTAACCCCCAACGCGCCGCTGACTGAGGCTACCTAAGATCAAACTGCCCGGAACACAAGCTGTTTTGTTACGCTGCATTTACCGGACATGGCCATGATCCGTTAAGGGTTTGGCCCCAAAGTGGCTGTGATTGCGAATCATGGGGACAAACGTGCCGTCCAGATTATTTTTAGATTCCCTCGCCCGTCAGAATGAAATGACGCTGCGCGACAGGGCGCCGCGTTTGGTGTCGGTGTCATTCGCGTTCGGTGCTGCGCTGTTCTTTGTCGGCTATGGGTCCGTTCTTGTCACGTTCATCGCCTATCTTTGCGCTGAAATGCTCAGTTGGCGCAGCTCTGATCGGCTCAGGGTACAGTATTCCCACCAGTGGTATGCGGCACAGTTCCTGGCTTGCCTTCTTGGCAGCGCGGCAACCATTTCTGTGCCGATTCTTGCCTGGCATCACGGCGGTGTCGCCGCACATATCTATGCGTCAACCGTGTTCTTCGGCTTTATCCTGCATGTGATCACGGTCCGATCCTATCATATGCCCTTTACCCTCGCGATTATCAGCCCGGTCATTGTAACGGGCATCGTTGTTTCCATCGCAGAGTTGCAGCAGGAACCCGACATGACGCTGCGCCTTGTCGGTCTCGTTGTAACGGCGGTTTTGTGTTTTTACATGCTACAAGCCATTCTTGCGATGCACAGAATGCGCCAGTCCATCGTTCAGGAACGGGACCGCGCAGAGGCCGCCAACCGCGCCAAAAGCAGGTTTGTCACCGCCATGAGCCATGAGATCAGAACCCCCCTGAACGGCATCCTTGGCATTGCCCAGCTTGAGATTGACGACGCCGACACCGATCAGCGACGGGATCGCGCCGATATTCTGCTGAGTTCGGCCACCACCCTGCGGGCATTGGTGGATGATGTTCTGGATCACGCCAAGATCGAAGCAGGCAAAATGGAAATCAGACCTACCGCAACAGACCCTGCCCATCTGGCCAACACAGTGATGCGCCTGTTTACCGATCTCGCCCGACGCAAGGGGCTGCGCCTTGTGCTTGATATCGCGCCGGATGTGCCGCCTCTGATCCTCGCCGATGGGCTCCGGCTGCGCCAGATCATGTCAAACCTGATTTCGAACGCCATCAAGTTCACCAATAATGGTGAGGTGAATCTGTCGCTTGGTGTCTCACCGGATGAATGTTTCTGGTTCACGGTTCGCGACACCGGCCAAGGGCTGAGCGAGCAGGATCAGAAACGGCTGTTCCGGTCATTTTCCCAAGTGGACACTGATGATGAACGGGCCGCAGCGGGCACCGGACTGGGCCTTGCCATATCCCGTGGTCTGGCACGAATGATGAACGGGGATATCACCATACAATCAGCCCCCGGGCATGGTTCGACCTTCCGGTTTTCCATGCCCCTCGCCTTGCCCGGTTTGCTGGCGGCTGAAACAACGGCTATGGCGCGGCCTTCCCCGATCAGATGAACGCCCTTGCCGCGCTGTCGCTCACGGCACAACGTGTGCTGCTGGTCGATGACAACCACGCCAACCGGCTGATCGCCCGGGCGTTCATGGAAAAGGCCCAGATCACCGTGACCGAGGCCGACGGGGGCAAGGCCGCGCTATCCCTCCTGCAAGATCGGGATTTCGATCTTGTTCTGCTTGATATGCATATGCCCGATATGGACGGGCTAAGCACCCTGGGCCAGATACGCGGCCTGACAGAACCCGCCGGCGCCCTGCCTGTCATCGCCCTGACCGCCGACGCCGCCCCCGAAGACCGGGCCCATTACCTCAACGCCGGGCTTGACGGGTATCTGTCAAAACCCTTGGGAAAAGAAGAATTGTTTCGAGAGGTTGAACGTGTTCTGCGCCAACGCGCCATTCGCAACTTTGCCGCAGAATAACGAAAACGCGCCCCGCCTGTTGCGGGGCGCGCTTGTGTCAAATAACCGAATGGATCAGGCGAACCACCACCGTTCGATAAAGCGCGACCCATCCATCTGGAACACATTGCCGATGGTCCCGGAATTGGCCAACTTGGCCGAGGCCGCATCAACAAAATTGGCATACATCGGAACAACGGTTCCGCCTTCGGCAGAATCAAGCGCCTGCATTTCGCGATACATCTCGCGCCGCTTGTCCGAATCCAGGGTTGCCCGCGCCTCAACCAACAGGCTTTGGAACCGATCGTTCACCCACTTGCTATCGTTCCAGGGCGCACCTGCCTCGTTCACGCTTGAGAACATCCAGTCTTCGGTCGCCCGCCCCGACCAATAGCTCGCGCACCAGGGTTTCTTGATCCAGACATTCGACCAATATCCATCGGCCGGTTCCTGCACCACGTTGATGTCGATCCCCGCACCTTTGGCCGATGCCTGATACAGTTGCGCCGCATCCACGGCCCCGGCAAAGGCCGCGCTTGACGCTGACAAATCAACCGAAAGCCCGTCCATTCCAGCCTCTTTGAGATAGAATCTGGCCTTGTCGGGGTCGTAGTCATTCTGTTCCAGATCGGCCGCATAATACCGGTTTGCCGGTCCGATATGGTGGTCGTTGGCCACGGCGCCGTGCCCTTGCAGGATTTTGTCGACCATTTCCTGGCGCTTGACCGCGTGTTTCAACGCCTTGCGCACGTTCATGTCTGTGAACGGATCAAGGTTTGTCAGCATCGGAAAGGTGAAATGCTGATTGCCCGTCACCTCAAAAATCTTGACCATCGGGTTGGCCTTCATCAACGGCTCGGTCTTGAAATCAACGCGGTTCACCGCATCGACCTGCCCGGTCATCAACGCATTCATCCGCGCCGATGCATCGTTGATCCCGATCAGTTCAACCTCGTCAAACCAGCCGGCCTTGCCATCCTTGTAATGGCTGTCCACCCGCTTGCCCAAAAAGCGAACGCCCGGATCAAGGGTTTCGGCCTTATACATGCCCGTACCGATGCCCTTGGCGATCGCCTCTTCGACCTGACCGGCGGGATACATCAACAGGTGATAATCCGACATCAGGAAGGGGAAATCGGCATTGCCGGATTCCAGCACCATCTGAACTTCGTGATCGCCAAGCTTTTTCATCTCGGAAATCGCTGCGACAATCGGCTGTGCCGCAGATTTTGAACCCTCGGCCACATGCATATTCAGGGATTCGATCACATCATCGGCGCCAAAAGGTTTGCCGTTGTGGAACGTCACACCTTCGCGCAGCTTGAATGTCCAGGTCTTGGCGTCGGGTGACGCCTCCCAGCTTTCGGCAAGTTCGCCGACCAATTCGCCCGACGCCGAAATTTCAGTCAGGCAATCGAACACACAGCCAAACGCCGCCATGATCATGAAGGTATCGGAATGGGTGCGGCCATCCCAGCTATCGCTGGTGTTGGCCCCGGCCAGGCCCAGCCGCAGCCGTCCGCCCTTTTTCCCCTGCGCCATCACCGGCAGGCCCGTCGCGGCAAGCACACCCACCGCCGCCCCCGAGCGCAACAGCCCGCGTCGTGAAATATTGGTCATGTCATTCTCCCGTTTGTTTTTTGTTTGCGGGGTATCCCCGTCGGCATATCACCCCTGAAAGGGTAAAGTGATCACATCTTGTCAACTGCCGCGCCCCCTGACCAGACGGCGGGTCATGCGCATATAAATCAGACCCGGTTTGTCCTGCAACCGGACCAGCAGTTTCAGACACCGTGTCATTCTTTCAACCCCGAAGACCGATGCAGCATCCAGTCGACCACGAAATTGACCGCCACCGTCAACAGCGCAATCGCCCCGGCCGCCATCAGCGGCAATGCGGCTGTCAGAGGGGAAAAGGCCGCGAAATTAATGAATTGTGAAAGATCGCGCACCATGGTGCCCCAATCCGCCAGCGGCGGTTGAATGCCCACCCCCAGAAACGACAGCGACGCAACGGTCAGGAACACGAAACAGAACCGCAGCCCGAATTCGGCCAGCAGGGGCGCCATGGCATTGGGCAGAATTTCCTTGAAGATCAGGTATCGCAACCCTTCACCGCGCAGTTTGGCCGCTTCGACATAATCCATGACCACGATATTGCCACCCACGGCGCGGGCCAGGCGAAACACCCGTGTCGAATCGATGACCGCGATGATCAGAATCATGTAGATCGTCAACAAATGCGGTTCCGACCCGGCCCAGGCGCTGGCGATGGTCATCAGCAGCAGCGCGAAAATCAGGGATGGGATCGCCATCAGCACATCCACCATCCGGCTGAGTAATTGATCCAGCCAGCCGCCCAGCGTCGCCGCCAAAAACCCCAGAGTCCC
Organism: Oceaniglobus sp. K40-3; assembly: GCF_055808395.1. Taxonomy (NCBI): domain Bacteria; kingdom Pseudomonadati; phylum Pseudomonadota; class Alphaproteobacteria; order Rhodobacterales; family Paracoccaceae; genus Oceaniglobus; species Oceaniglobus sp. K40-3. Next base: position 535,460 of record NZ_CM147868.1, read on the forward strand.
GCCCAGAAAAAACGCGATCAGCGTGGTGGCAAACGCAATGCCAACAGTATTCTGCGCCCCGTAAATCAGCCGCGACAACAAATCCCGCCCAATCTGATCGGTGCCCAATGGGTGCGCCGGATCCCCCCAAAGGCCGGATCACCACCGGGCAGCACGTTGACATTTGCAAAAATCTCGGCCTGACCATAGGGGGCGATGACGCCGGCAAAGATCGCCAGAACGCCATAGGTCAGGATCATCAAGATCCCGAAACTGGCCGTCAGCGGCATCTGGCGAAACTGCCGACGGGTGCCGTTCGGCCCGACATGCCGACCAAGCAACCGGAACAGCCAGGCCGCAATCGCAAAGCCGATCACCCCATGTACAACCCAACGGAAAAACACGGCAGCATCGACAAAAAAGTACAGATAGATCGCCCCGACCCCTGCCACCAATGCCAGAATCCAGCCAAAAGCAGTGGTCAACTCCATATCGCGAAAATAATTGCGCCCCGAAAGGCGGCCCAAAAACCGCAACACCCAAGCTGCCAACAGCAGCAGCACCAACACTCCGATAAGGCCGAAAACGATGTTCATTTTGGGTGCCTCAGCCGGGGGTTGGACAGGATGGAAAGAATATCAGCCAAGAGATTGAGAACGATGTAAGCCCCGGCAAAGATCAGGCAACAGGCCTGTACAACCGGAATGTCACGGGTTTTCACCGAATCCACGAACAATTGCCCAATGCCCGGATAAACAAACACCACCTCGACCACGACAACCCCGGTGATCAGATACGCCAGATTGAGCGCGATCACGTTGATGATTGGCGCCAATGCATTGGGCAGCGCATGGCGCACAATCACCCGCATGGGCGACATACCTTTCAGCCGGGCCATCTCAATATAGGGTGAGGCCAGCAGATTGATGATCGCCGCCCGGGTCATCCGCATCATATGTGCGGTCACCACCAGGGTAAGCGTCAGCGCGGGCAACAGGGTTTTCTCCAACCTCTCACCCAGCCCCATCCCGTCATAGATGTTGGACAGGGACGGCAGGATCGGGTTCAGAACGGCAAGAAACAGGATCAGGATATATGCCAGAAAAAACTCGGGGCTGGAAATGGAGCTGAGGGTGAAAATGTTGGCCAGCCGGTCAAACGCCGAGTTGCGGTAAAGCGCCGCCAAAATGCCCAGAGTAAGCGAAACCGGCACGGCGATCATCGCTGTGACACCGGCCAGAAACATCGTATTGGCAAAACGTGGGGCGATCTGCGCCGCGACTGTGGCCTGTCCAGAGTCCGTGCCGGTGAAGCTGGCGAAATTCGCCTGCGCAAAACTTGTGCCCAGATCGCCTTGGGCGACCCCGGCCAACCATTGGAAATATCGCACGACCGGGGGCTGATCCAACCCCAGATCACGCCGGATTGATGCGACGGCCTCGGGGGTTGCCCCTTGCCCCAGAATTGCCTGGGCAAAATCGCCGGGCAACATGTTGACGGCGGTGAAAATCACGACCGAGACCACAAACATGGTCAATAGACCTAGAAAAAGTCGTTGTATAACAATGCGTGAAAGTGAACCCAACGGCCATTCTCCGGTTTTTATTGACTGGCAGGTTAATGAAAACAAACCCGTTCCGTAACCCCCTACCCCGAGAAATCCTTTCAGGTTGTTGCAGAACGCAAATCATCCATCGTCTGAACCAACGCCCGGCTGATCCCCGGTTCCGAAAGGGCATGCCCCGCCCGTGGCACCATAATCAGCCGCGACCCGGGCCAGGCCTTGTGCAACCCATAGGCCGAGGCGGGCGGGCAAATCATATCGTACCGCCCCTGTACGATGGTGCCCGGAACACCCCGCAACCGGTTGATATTTTTCAATATCTGCCCGTCCTGCTCAAGAAACCCGGCATTGGTGAAATAGTGGTTTTCCAACCGGGCAAAGGCGCGGGCATATTCCGCCGGGCTGTCACCGCCGGGGCCGTCGTTATAGATGCTGGCAAGGGTATTTTCCCAACTTGCCCAAGCCCGGGCGTGGCGGGTTTCCACCATCATATCGCCGGAAAACAACCGCCGGTGATAGGCGGCGATCAGATCGCCGTGTTCTTCTTCGGGGATCAGATCTGTAAAGCGCGCCCAGACATCCGGCCAGAATTTTCCCGCACCGCCCCCGTAAAACCATTTCAACTCGGCTTGTGTCATCAGGAACACGCCGCGCAGCACCAGATGGGCCACACGGTCGGGGTGTGTTTCGCCATAGATCAGCGCAAGGGTCGCGCCCCAGCTGCCCCCGAACACAATCCAGCGCTCAATGCCCAATGTGGTGCGAATCGCCTCAATATCGGCCACCAGATGCCAGGTGGTGTTGGCGTCGATACTTGCATGAGGGCGCGAACGGCCACAGCCGCGCTGATCGAACAGGATGATTCGATACACCGACGGGTCAAAATACCGCCGCATGGACGGTGAACACCCACCGCCCGGCCCCCGTGCAGCACCACAACCGGAATGCCATCGGGCCGTCCGCATTGTTCGACATACACCCGATGTCCGTCACCCACATCCAGCATACGCTGATCGAAAGGGTCGATCGGTCGATAAAGATAGCTGGCTGCGCTGTTTTGACCTGAAACCTTGTCCATCAAAACTCTATATAACGTGCAAAGCCGTCCTACCACGGGCAGATAACGAAAAAGGTATCACATTCATGTCGCATTCCGCCCCCCAAAGCACCATCGACACCGCCGAAGTCGCCAAATTCGAGGCAATGGCCGCCGAGTGGTGGGATCCGAACGGCAAATTCAAACCCCTGCACATGCTTAACCCATGCCGCCTGGATTACATCACGGCGCAGATTGCATCGGAATTTGACCGCGACCTGAAAACTGACCAGCCGTTCAAAGGGCTGCGCATTCTTGATATCGGTTGCGGAGGCGGGTTGTTATCGGAACCCATGGCCCGACTGGGCGCCGAGGTTGTGGGCGCCGATGCCGCCGCCGGCAATATCCCCGTGGCACAGATTCACGCCGAACAATCCGGGCTGACCATTGATTACCGCCATACCACCGCCGAGGATCTGGCCGCCGCAGGTGAACAATTCGACGCGATCCTGAATATGGAAGTGGTCGAACATGTGGCAGATCCACTGTCCTATCTCACCGCGTGCCAGACCTTGCTGAAACCCGGGGGATTGATGATCTGTTCCACCCTCAACCGCACCCCGAAAAGTTTTGCCATGGCCATTGTCGGGGCCGAATGGGTGATGCGGTGGTTGCCCAAGGGCACCCATGACTGGGCCAAATTCATCACCCCGGATGAACTGTTCGATCTGCTGCACCGATCGGCCCTGAACCCGGTCGATAAGACCGGTTTCATTTTCAACCCCCTTGGTTGGTCCTGGAGCCTGTCTGACCGCGATCTGAGTTGCAATTATGTTACAACAAGCCTGAAGCCTGCCTAGCCTGCTATTCCTCGAACCGCAGGCGCACGTCCCGCAACACCGGAAGCGCCACGCGCAGACGGTCGCGGCCCACCCCCTGCACCATGTCATCAAGGATCGGCCCCATCAGCGCCAGCGCCTCGGCCAAAGCGGCGCGCCCGGTATCGCTGAGCGTTACGATCTTGCGTCGGTGATCGTCCCAATCGGGACGAATATGGATAAACCCGGACACCTCAAGTTTACGCAGGGTGTTGGACATCGCCCCCCGGGTCACGTGAAACCGTTCGGCCAATTGCGCCGGGCTGCGATCCCGGCGGGTGTTGGCCAGATGATTGATCACCGAAAAATGGCTCAGTTCCATGCCCTTGGGCAAAGCGCGCGACAGACGGTTGCGCGCCAATTGCCCGGCCATGAAAATCTCGCTGAACAGCGCGACGGCAAGAGGGTCGGTGTCACCCACCATGGCGGCCCATCAGGCGGCCAGCATCGGGTCAAGCTTGCCCGCGCGCTCTAGCGCATAAAGTTCGTCACAACCGCCCACATGCTGACCGCCGATAAAAATCTGCGGCACCGTTCGGCCCCCGTTGGCGCGTTTCATCATCGCCTGTTTCTGCGCCGCATCCCGCGATACATCGGTTTCAACGAATCCCACCCCCTTTTGCGTCAGCAGCCGCTTTGCCGCATGACAAAAGCCGCACAAGGGAGAGGTATAGATTTCAACGCTGGCCATGGGTCGCTCCTGCAATTCCGGTCAGCAGATACTTAGGTGTCCTTGGCCACGCGCGCCAGTGTTACAATATCAACCCTGGCCGCCCCAGCGGCAAGACACGCCTCGGCGCAGGCCGCAAGGGTGGCGCCAGTGGTCATCACATCATCCACCAGAACCACATCACGCCCCGCCAACAGGGCGCCGTATTTGCCGTGAGGCCGGATCGCTGTCTGAACATTGGCAAACCGTTCGTTCAGGGATTTGCCATCCTGGCGGTCGGTGTTTCGGTTCCGCTCCAACGCCCGCAAGGAAACCTGCACGCGCGCCTCGATGCCCAGCGCGCTGGCCAAAAGCGCCGATTGGTTGAACCGTCGTTTGAGCATCCGCAGCCAATGAATGGGTACCGGCACGATAAGGGATTCGGGCGTTATCAACCCCTCGGCGGCGCGGTGCATCCACCGGGCGGCCGGGCGCACGATATCCTGACGGTCGCCGTGTTTCAGGGCCAGAACCATGCGCCGCCCCTGATCACGGTAAACCATGGCCGCGCGGCCCCGATCCCAGGGGCGGGCAATCGCCATGCAATCATCGCAATGCACCACGTGGCCATCATCATCGCCCATCAAGGGCGTGCCACAAATGTCACAAATCACCCCGGCCACAAAGGGCGTGTCACGCCAGCATGGCCCGCACAGCCCGCTGCCCTGTTCGACCATGGTGTCACACAACGCACACTGATGCGGATAAATCAGGCTTAACACGCTTTGCATTCCGGCCATTCTGCCCCTACTTCTGCGGTATGTCTGTTCCACCGCCCCTGACCGACCAAACGGCCCTTGCCCTGCATCGCACCCGCGCCACCTTGCGCGATGCGCAGTTTCTGCATGATGAGGCGCTGGCCCAGGTTCAGGAAAGACTGGAAGAGGTTAACAGAGCGTTTAAGGCCCCGGCGATTGTCACCGCCCACCCTGACATCTGGGCCAATGCCCTGCCCGGCGCATCGGTGGTTCCGCCTGACGAAACTCTGGCCCTTACCCCCGGCGCGCACGATCTGGTGATTCACACCATGACGCTGCATTGGGCCGACGATCCGGTGGGGCAATTGGTGCAGGCACGGCGCGCGCTGAAACCTGACGGGCTGTTCCTTGGGGTGTTTCCGGGGGGCAAACCCTGCATGAATTGCGCACCGCCATCGCCGAAGCCGAAATCGCCCTGCGCGGGGGGCTGTCGCCCCGCATTGCCCCCATGGGCGAAATCCGCGATCTGGGCGCGCTTCTGCAACGGGCGGGGTTCGCCCTTCCGGTTGCCGATTGCGCGCCGTTGACGGTGACATACAAGACCGCGCTTCACCTTATGCATGATCTGCGCGCCATGGGTGAAACCAACGCCCTTGCCGCGCGCGACCGCCGGTTTGCCCCTCGCGGCCTGTTTGCCAAAGCCACTGCGATTTACCAAACCCATTTCGCCGCTGACGAAAACCGGGTGCGCGCCACCTTTGATCTGGTGTTTCTCACCGGCTGGGCCCCGGATGAAAGCCAGCAAAAGCCCATGCGCCCCGGATCGGCCAAGGCGCGTCTGGCCGATGCTCTGGGGGTCGATGAACGCCCGGCGCGCGATCCTGCGACACCAGGGCACGATTGACCCCGGGCGAAAACCCGTTATCTCGCTAAGAACATTCCCCTAACTCAACGGGATATACCCATGTCGGATGCGAAATCTGCCAACGGCACACCCATGTTCACCGCGCCCGATGCGGCCTGTCCAGCCCATGCGCCAACGGATCATCCAAAACCCCGCCGGCCAGGGTCGGGGTGTTGCTGGCCAATCTTGGCACGCCGGATGGCTATGATTATTGGTCGATGCGCCGCTATCTGAACGAATTCCTGTCAGACCGCCGGGTGATTGATTACCCCCGTTGGAAATGGCAACCCCTGTTGCAACTGATCATCCTAAGCAAGCGGCCCTTTACCTCTGGCGCGAATTACAAAACCATCTGGAACCACGATATCGGGGAAAGCCCCCTTGCCACCATCACCAAGGCCCAGACCGCCAAGATCGCCTCGGCGATGCAATCGCAATATGGCACCGCGGTGATGGTTGATTACTGCATGCGCTATGGCAATCCTTCGACCCGGTCCAAGGTGCGGGCGATGGTTGCCGCCGGGTGTCAGAAGATCCTGTTTTTCCCGCTTTACCCGCAATACGCCGGCGCCACCACGGCAACGGCAAACGATCAGTTCTTTCGCGAGCCTGATGAAGGAAAAATGGCAACCCGCCGTGCGCACGGTGCCTGCCTATTTCGAACATCCCGCCTATATTGATGCTTTGGCGCAATCGGTGCAGCGCCGATATGACGCGATGGAGGTGAAACCCGAAATCCTCGTCGTGTCATATCACGGGATGCCGCAGCGGTATCTGACCGAGGGTGATCCCTATCATTGCCAGTGCCAGAAAACGACGCGGCTGCTCAAGGAGCGGCTGGGCTGGGACGACACGCAGATCACCACGACGTTTCAGTCGGTTTTCGGCCCCGAAGAATGGCTGAAACCCTATACCGTGAAAGAGGTCGCGCGTCTGGCAGAGGGCGGGAAAAAACGCATCGCGGTGATTGCGCCCGCGTTTTCCGCCGATTGCATCGAAACCCTGGAAGAGATCAACGAAGAGATCCGCGAGAGTTTTGAGCATGCGGGCGGCGAGAGTTTTACCTATATCCCCTGCCTGAACGATGATGATGCCCACATCACCGCGCTTTCAGCCGTGATCGGCGAAAATCTGCGCGGCTGGGTTGGATGAGCGTCGGCGCCTCTCCAAAGCAAAAGCGGCCGGATTGCTCCGGCCGCTTTTAAATCTTCTTCATGCGTTTCGACGATTAGTCGGAAACAGCCACAGCCACGATGACCGCCAGCAGAAGCAGCGGAACAACGATGCCGCCCGACGAAGAAGTGGTTTCTTCGACGATGACAGCAGGCTCCAGAACAGGAGCGGCAAGACCGCCAGCCATTGCGCCAGTGGCGGAAATCGCGAATGCGGCAGCGAGTGCAAGTTTCTTCATTTTAATCCTCCAGTATCGCCTGGTGCCGGGGTTATTGAGGACGGCAGCAGGCACCCAAGACTGTACCTCGTAATTTCTTTAAGCAGTATTGGACGTCCGATGCAAATATGACTTCAGGCTCTAAGGGGCTGTTTCGCCTGAATTTCGTCAAATAAGCAACACTTGCGTTCCATGCTTGGCCATACCGAACAGTTGGGCGATATGTTCATTGTAAAGACCGATACATCCGTTGGAAGATCTTCGGCCGATCTTGCGTGTATCCTGGGTGCCATGGATGCGGTAATATTGCCAACTAAGATACAAAGCGTGTGTTCCCAATGGGTTATCTGGCCCTGCGGGTACGAAATCCGGCCATTCAGGGTTGCGCTCTTTCATTGCGGGGGTCGGGCTCCATGTCGGGCCCTTGACCTTGCGCACCACTTCGGTGCGCCCTTTGCGCGTCAAATCGTCGGTCAGGGGCACGGATGTCGGGTACAATTTATAGACCGATTCGTCCTCGTTCCAGAAGTGGAGCGTGCGCGACGTGATATCGACCAAAATTGCGCCATTGGTCAGATTGTCGAAATATGGCTGCCACTCAAGCGACCGGAAACTCGATGCATTCCGGCGATCTCGTCGTGGCTGGCGGCAGATATTCGGTGCTGTTCTCAAGGGCGAACGCCGGCGTGGCCAAAACCCCCGTTGCCGCAGCCGCAGTGCCCAAAAACCGACGCCGGTTGAACATATTTCCGTGACCTTCTGACATGAAGCACCTCTTTGTTTCTTATTACGCTGTCATTTGCCCTTCATTTACAGGGATCGCGCGCCAACCGCAAATCACACCGGTGCGAACCCGCACATTTGGTTGGCATCAGGGGGTTTGAACCAGGGAAAGTTTACCTATAAGTCCGGGTGTCGAAACCAACTAGGTGATCCCGCTGATGAATCGTCGTTTTGCCCTGCTGTTGCCCGCTTTTGCCGTGTTGGCCGCTTGTACCCCACCCGCTCCGCCCCGTCTGGGCAGTGACGGCAAACCGCTTGCCAAGGTGTATCACATCAAATCGACCGACACGGCAGAGATTCAGTTTCGGATGCTTGATTCGATCAACGCGCTGCGTCAGGCATCAAGCGCCGCGCCCTTGCGGTTCAATTCCGAACTGAACGCGGCGGCGGCAACCCATTCGCGTGACATGTCGGTGCAAAACCGCCCCTGGCATTTTGGATCGGACGGATCGTCACCCATCGACCGGGTAAAGCGGGCGGGCTACACTGGCAAAATGCTGGGCGAAAACATCTCGGAAACATTCGAGACCGAGCTTGAAACCCTCGCCGCCTGGGCCGACATGGCCTCGACCCGGGATGTCATCATTGACCCCCGGGCGCGCCAGATGGGGTTTTCGTGGTATCAGGAACCCAACGGCAAAATCTGGTGGACCCTGCTGACCGGCACCTGATCGTGGTCAGGGGACGACCACGATTGGCGTTCCCGTTGCCACCATCGAATATATCTCTTCTATTTCGCTGTCCGATACCGAGATACAACCCCAGGTCCAGTCATCCTTGCGGTTGCGCTTGAGCTTGTAAAACGGCCCGCGCCCATGGATGAAAATATCGCCCCCCGGACTCTGGTTCAGCAGCGCCGCCTCGGCGCGATCCTGATCGTTGGGGTAAGACAGGCCGATAGACAGGTGAAACCGGCTTTCGGGGTTCCGGCGGTCGATGAAATACACGCCTTCGGGTGTTTTGCCGTCGCCTTCGACCTGTTTGTCACCCACGGGCGCAAACCCAAGGTCAAACCGATAGGTTTTCAGCCGCTCGTTGTTGTGCATCAGATACATCGTGCGTTCGCCTTTGAACACGACAATCTGGGTCACCTCGGGGCCGTTATAGGTGCGGAATTTTGAACTGCCGCAGGCCGACAACGCGGCCAGCCCGAAGGCAAGGATAAAGAATCGGAAAAAACGCATTTTCAAACACTGCCTCTGAATTTTTCAGGCAGCATACAGAAATCACCCGCCCCCGGAACCGATTTTCACGCCCGCGCGATCACGGTTTCGCGTCCCTGTCACCGGCAAGCTTTTGTTCGATCGCAACCAGACGCGCCAGCACTTCGTCACGATAGGTATCGGTGCGCGCGCTGTCTTCGGAATGGTGCGCATCCTGCATGGAATTCACGATCAGACCGACCAGCAGGTTTACGACGGCAAAGGTGGTGATGAGGATGAAAGGCACGAAAAACAACCACGCATAGGGATAGGTTTCCATCACCGGGCGCACGATGCCCATTGACCAGGATTCAAGCGTCATGATCTGAAACAGGGTATAGGCCGAAAGCCCGATATCGCCGAACCAGTCAGGAAAGCTCTGGCCGAACAGCTTGGTCGCCATGACCGCACCGATATAGAAAATCAGCGACATCAGCAAAAACACCGAGGCCATACCCGGCAATGCAGTGATGAACCCTTCGACAACCCGGCGCAAACTGGGCGCAACCGAAATCACCCGGAACAACCGCAATATCCGCAAGGCCCGCAGCACCGAAAGCGTCTGCGCCCCCGGGGCCAGCGACAGGGCGATGATGATGAAATCAAACAGGTTCCAGCCGCGCCGCCAGAACCGGGTGCCATAGGCGAACATCTTGGCCAGAAGCTCGGCAACGAAAATCAACAGGCACAGGGAATCGAGCACCGGAATCAGCGGCCCCGTGGCACCCATCACCCTGTCCGAGGTTTCCAGCCCCAAAAGGATGGCGTTGACCAGAATCACCGCCAAAACACCGTTGGTAACGGCAGGGCGCTCCAGAAAGGCGGCAAGGCGCGCGCGAAATCCCATGATATCCCCTTGTCTCAGTCGCCCGGCATGTGGCCACGGGTAAAGCGCGCGGCAAGTTCCACATGGGGCGACCAGCGGAATTGATCAACCACCTGCACCCAATCCAACATGTATCCCGCTTGGGTTAATATCTTGGCATCGCGCGCGAAAGTGACCGGATTGCACGACACCGCCGCGACAATGGGCACCCCGGCGCTGGCAATCTCGATCATCTGCGCCTCGGCGCCCGCACGCGGCGGATCAATCACCACGGCATCGAACTTCGACAGCTCATCCGGCAACAGCGGGCGGCGGAACAGATCGCGTGTGGCGTGGGTAAGCTGTTTCAGCCCCGCGCCATGGCGCCAGCCGCGATCCATTGCCGCGAGCATATCGGCCACGCTTTCCACCGCGTGAACCTCGGCCCGCTTTGCCAGTGGCAGGGCAAAGGTGCCACAGCCCGCGAACAGATCGGCCACCCGTTTCGCATCGCCCACCGCCCGCAGAACGGCCTCGGTCAATGCGTTTTGCCCCTCGATCGTTGCTTGCAGAAACGCGCCGGGGGGCGGGGTGACGCGGGCGGGGCCAAACACCTGAACAGGCGGGCGAATTTCGACGATCACGTCATCGTCCCACACCAGCCGGGCCAGATCGAACCGCCCGGCAAGACCAGACAATTCAACCCGCATGGGACCATCCAGAGGTTTGCCGCCCCGCACCGTTACATCCAGCCCGGCCAGACCGTGGGTAACCGTGATCGCCATTTCGCCCTTGCGCGATGCCCCGGCGATCACCAGCGCCTGACAGGCGGGAATTGCGGCCAGAATGGCGGGGTGCAGCAAGGTACAGCCGTCGATTTCGGTAATCACACCCGACGCGCGCCCGTGAAACCCGATCAGCGCGCCCTTCTTGGTGCGACGCCCCGACAAAGTGGCGCGACGCCGCGAATTGGCTGGCGAAGTTTCGGGGCCGCCAACCGCCGTTTCAATCCCCTGCGCACTCAGGGCATGGCGCACGACACCGACTTTCCAATCCGCCACGAAACCATCCGAGGCATGTTGCAATGCACACCCGCCACAGGCGCGATAATGGCGACAGGGCGGCGTTACCCGGTCAGGCGAAGGGGTGACAATGCGCAGCGCGTCGATGCGCCCGCCCGCAACCTCGCCCGTGATCCGCTCACCCGGCAGGGTGCGCGGTGCAAACACCGGCCCTTCGGCAATGCCATCGCCATGATGGCCCAGACGTTCAATGATGTGTTCCATGGCGCCCGGTTATCCTGCGCCTTGTTCCTTCGCAATCCCTGCCGTCGAAAGGCGGGCTATCCTTACTCGGCCGCGTCGCTTAGCCCGATAAATCCGCCCGACTGCCGGTTCCAGAACCGCGCATAAATGCCGCCATGGGCCAGCAGATCGTCATGGGTGCCCACTTCGACAATCCGCCCGTCGTCAAGCACGACAATGCGATCCATCCGCGCAATGGTTGACAGACGGTGGGCGATGGCCAGCACGGTCTTGCCCTCCATCACATTGTCCAGCGCGCGCTGAATATCGGCCTCGACCTCGGAATCCAGCGCGCTTGTCGCTTCGTCCAGCACCAGAATGGGGGCGTCTTTCAGGATCGCCCGGGCCAGCGCGATCCGCTGGCGTTGCCCGCCCGACAGTTTCACGCCCCGTTCGCCAAGGTGCGCGTCATACCCGGTGCGCCCCTTGAAATCGACCAGATTGAGGATGAAATCATGGGCTTCGGCCCGTTTGGCCGCCTTGATCATCGCGTCGTCACTGGCGCCCGGTCGGCCATAAGTTATGTTGTCCCGGGCCGAGCGGTTGAACATCGCCGTTTCCTGCGTGACCATGCCGATATTGCGGCGCAGGCTTTCCTGCGTCACATCCGCCAGACACTGACCGTTGATCGTCATGCGCCCCTGCTCGGGGTCGTAAAGCCGCAGCAACAACGAAACAAGCGTGGATTTTCCGGCCCCCGACGCGCCGACAATACCCAACTTTTCCCCCTGCCGATGGTCAGGTCGATTCCGTCGATCCCGCCCTTTTCACGGCCATAAGCGAAACTCACATCCTCAAACCGGATATCGCCATTTGCGTTCAGTTCGGGCGCATCCGGCCTGTCGGTCAGGGTGTGGGGCGGGGTCAGGGTGTTCATTCCATCCTCGACCTCGCCCACGCTGGCATAGACCGACATCAGCGTGAAACTGACCCAGCCGGTCATCTGCGCGATGCGGATCGAAATCGCCCCCGCCGCCGCAATATCGCCCGGCGTCGCCGTGCCCTGCGCCCAAAGATACAGCGTGCCGCCCACCAAAAGCACCGGCAGAACCCCCGCCAGCGTCATCAGCGAAAACCGAAAGGTCGAGGCCATGACGCCAAAGGCAATCACCCGGTCGCGAAAACTGCGGATCGCACCGATGGCGGCCTTGTCTTCGTGATCGGCATGGGCGAACAATTTCACCGTCTTGATGTTGGTGATCGTATCCACCACCTGCCCCGTCACCATCGCGCGACTGGCCGCTCGGGCCATCGCCCGGGTGCGGATGCGCGGCATGAACCAGCGGATCATATACAGATAAACAGCGACCCAGACCGCCAGCGCCAACGCCACCCAAAGGTTGATGGTGGTCAACAAAACCGCCGATCCCACCAGCGAGGCCAGCGCAAAGAACACCACGTTGATCACTTCGGTCGCCACATCGGTGATCGCGCGGCTGGTCTGCATCTGTTTCTGGGCGATACGTCCGGCAAAATCATCATCAAAGAACGTCACCGCCTGCCCCATTGTCCAACGGTGCAGCCGGGTCAGAACCAGCGGATTCACGTTCGGGCCAACGATGATTGCGTTGCTGGCAGCAGACAGGCCAAACAGAATGGGCCGCACCACAACAAAAAACGCCGCAACGCCGATCAGCATCCAGAACTTGTCGGTAAAAAACGTGGCCGCCCCGGTATCAAGCGCGGCGTCGATCACCGCGCCCAGCATGATCGCCGTTATCACCTCGGCTGTGCCGGCCATTGCCGAAAAACCGCCCGCGACCCACAGCCATTTCCACGATCCCTCAAGGTTCCAGTGAAAGAACGCCAACAGGGTGCGAGGCGGCGCGCCCGCCGCCGGGCGAAAAGCATCAATCAGCCCGGCGAGTTTGTGAGGAGAGATCATTATTCCGCTGCTTCCGTGTCGATGAACCCGCCCGATTGACGCGCCCAGAACCGGGCATAAAGCCCGCCTTTGGCCAGCAATGTATCGTGATTTCCCCCTTCTGCAATGCGCCCGTCATCAATCACCACGATCCGGTCCATGGCCGCGATGGTCGACAGACGGTGGGCGATGGCGATCACCGTCTTGCCTTCCATCATGCCATAAAGGGTATCCTGAATGGCGGCCTCTACCTCGGAATCCAATGCGCTGGTTGCTTCGTCCAGCACAAGGATCGGCGCATCTTTCAGGATCACCCGGGCCAGCGCCACGCGCTGTCGTTGCCCGCCCGAAAGTTTCACGCCACGCTCGCCCACCTGCGCGTCATACCCCTGCCGCCCTTCGGAGTCTTGCAGATCGAGGATGAAATCATGGGCCTCGGCGCGGCGGGTGGCGGCCAGCATCTGTTCATCACTGGCGTCACGGCTGCCATACAGAACGTTTTCGCGCACCGAACGATGCAACAGCGAACTGTCCTGTTGCACCATGCCAATGGCGGCGCGCAGGCTGTCTTGCTGCACCTTGGTGATGTCTTGCCCGTCAATCAGGATTTGCCCGCCGTCAGGATCGTAAAAGCGCAACAGCAGCTTGACCAGGGTTGATTTCCCGGCCCCCGAACGCCCGACAATACCGATCTTTTCCCCGGGGCGGATGGTCAGCGAAATATCCTGCAACCCGCCAATCCCGCGCCCATAATGATGGGTCAGGTTGCGCAGCTCAATCTGCCCTTCGCCCAACATCAGGGGTTTTGCGGCGGCGCTGTCGGTCAGGGTGATCGGCTGGGCGATGGTCTGTAACCCTTCGGCCATGACACCAAGGTTGCGGAACATCGTGGTCAGCGCCCACATGATCCAGCCGGTCATCGCGTTCAGCCGCAACGCCAGCGCCGTCGCCGCCGCCACAACACCCACCGTCGCCGTGCCGCCAACCCACAGATACATGGCCCAACCCACAACCCCGACAATCAGCAGGCCATTCAATATCACCAGGGAAACATCCATGGTGGTGAAAATCCGCATTTCGGCATTGAAGGTTGCGCGCGCCTTTTCAATGGCCGCGCGGGCATAGCCGATTTCGGTGTCATCCTGCGCAAACAATTTGACGGAATGGATGTTGGTGTAACTGTCCACCACCCGCCCCGTTACCAGACTGCGCGCATCCGAGGCCGCCTGCGATGCCGGACCGACGCGCGCAATGGTCCAGCGCATCAAGGCACCGTACAGCACCAACCACAGCAACAGCGGCACCACCAGCCGGGGGTCAGATCCCGAAAGCAGGACCGCCGCCCCGACAACATAGGCCAGCGCAAAGGTGACGGCATCAAACGCCTGAAACACCACCTCGCCCGCCGCCGGGGGCGTTTGCATGATCCGGTTGGCAATGCGCCCGGCAAAGTCATTTTCAAACCACCCGACCGATTGGCGCAACACATGGCGATGGGCACGCCAACGGTAAAGCGTGCCATAGTTCGGCAGAATCGCGTTGTTCAACAGCCCCACGTTCACCGCCTGCAACGCCGGGCGGATGAACAGGATAAACAGGGCAACGGCAATGAATTCGGCCCCGTAATTGGCCCAGACAGTGGCAGGCACATCACTGGACAGCACATCAACCACCCGCCCCATATACCAGATCAGCGCGATTTCCACGGCGGCGACGATGACCGAGCTGACCCCGGCCATGACAAACACCCGCCGGAACGGCACCGAATAGGCACGGATAAACGGCCACAGCCGCGTGGGCGGCGTGTTCTGTTCCTCATACGGGGTATAAGGATCGACCAGATTTTCAAAATAACGGAACATGGAATTTCGCCTTCCTGACATGGGGATATATTGCGCGCCCGTGCCAATGGCAATTCTGGTGCGCGTTACCCCAGCAATTCCCGTCGTGTCAGGGTGAAATCCGACGCGATCCAGCGATTTTCAAGCTGTTTCAAACGCTGGCCCAGCGCCGGCCCGGTCAGCGCGGGCATCAGATCAACCGCCTTGATTGGAAACTGCGCAGCGGCGCCGCGAGCGATCTCGCCCTCGATGCCCTCGGGCAGTGACGTTTCAAACTGCGCCGCGCGCAGCAGCGCAATATCGCGGGCAACCTCGGCGCCCTGACGATAGGCCAACGCGCCAACCCCGGTCATATCGCCCATGCCCGCCCGCAGATGTTTCAACCGGTCCGCCTGCCGACGCGACAGGCGCAACCCGTCGGTATCGCCCCCGAGACAGGCCAGACGGCGCAGGGGATCGGGGTTCACAATCTCCAGATGCACCAAAAGCGGCAGCACACGCGCGTCCGCACCGGGCAGAACCGCGCCAAGAATGCCAGAATGGGCCATGGCGGCCACAGCCGGGGCCGGATCGGGGGCCGAGAGCAGCTTTAACAACTCGCCCGTCACCCGTTCACGCGAGAGCTGCCCCAGCCCCTCTGATCCGGCGGCACAGGCGGCCAGACCTTCGGCGTCCAACCCTTCGGCCGGGTCGCCATACCACGCGTAAAACCGGAAAAACCGCAAGATGCGCAAATGATCCTCGGCAATGCGCGCCGCCGGATCGTCGATGAACCGCACCCGCCGCGCCGTCAGGTCAGGCAGGCCGTTCAGCGGATCATAAACCGCACCCGCCGCATCGGCATAAAGCGCGTTCATGGTAAAATCGCGCCGCCGGGCATCCTCGGCCACATCGGTGGAAAACCGCACCACGGCGTGGCGTCCGTCGGTTTCAACATCGGCACGAAATGTCGTCACCTCATGGGGCAGATCACTGGCGATGATCGTGACCGTGCCATGGTCGATCCCCGTGGGAATAACCCGCAGGCCCGCATGTTTCGCCAATTCCGTCACCCGCCCCGGCAGGGCGTCGGTGGCAATGTCGATATCACCCACCGAAAGGCCCATCAGATCGTTGCGCACACAGCCCCCCACCAGAAACGCCCCGTGACCCCCATCTTTCAACAGGGCCAAAACCTGTTGCGTTCCGGGATGGCACAGCCAGTGTCCGGTGATCGCCGTCATTGCATCCGCGCGGCCAGCGCCCGCAAAATGCGCGCCGTGGCCCCCCAAATATAATAAGGGCCGAACGGCACCGTGTAATAAAACCGCGGCATTCCGCGCCAATGGCGTGATTGCACGGTGAACTGCGCAGGATCGGTAACATGGGCCAGCGGCACGCGAAACACCTCGGCCACTTCACCGGGTTCGGCACGGGTGGTGAATTCGGCCCGGATCATGGCCAGGATCGGCGTCACGGTGAACCCCGTCACCGTTTCATGGGGCGGCAGAATGCCCAGCGGTTCAACATTCGCCGGGTCCAACCCGATTTCCTCGTGTGCCTCGCGCAGGGCGGCGGCGGTGGCATTTTCATCGCCTGCGTCAATCTTGCCCCCCGGAAAGGCGATCTGACCGGGGTGGTGTTTCAGCGCGGACGAGCGTTTCGTCAAAATCACCTGCGGCCCGGTCGCGGTGTCAATCACCGGCACCATCACGGCGGCACCGCGCAGTTTGCGCCCCGGCGGCAAAATCGTATCGGGGTTCAGATCGAAATCGGAAGAGGCGGCGCCGGGTTGATCCAGCGCCGCCAAAAGCCGGTCACGCGTCGTTGCCATCTGGCACCTCGGCCTCGAACCCCAGGGTTTTGGGGTCGAATTCATAATGTGCGCCACAAAACTGGCAATCGGCGGTGACTGTGCCTTCGTCAGTTGTCATTGTTGCAATGTCGCGCGCCGAATAGATCGACAGGCTTTGACGCACCTTGTCAGCCGAGCAGCCGCAGCCAAACTTTATCGGCTGCGGGTCGAACACCCGGGGCTGTTCCTCGTGAAACAGCCGCACCAGAAGATCGGTTGGTTGCACCGAAGGCCCGATCAGTTCCATTTCGTCGACCGTATCCAGCAGGGTGTTGGCGCGCAGCCAGTTTTCGCCTTCGTCACCGTCAAGAATATCGTCCGGGTTCAGCAACCCGGCCTCTCCGGTGGCATCGCCACTGACCGAAGGCGACGCCTTTGGCATGTGTTGCAACATCACCCCACCCGCACGCCAGCTTTCATCCTCGCCCGGCATCTGACTGCGCCCAAAGGTAAGGGCGAAGCGCGTCGGAAGCTGTTCAGACTGGGCAAAATAGGTTTGCGCACAGGCAGAAAGCGACCCGCCGGCAATCGGGGTAATCCCCTGATAGGGCGTGTTGCCCTGCCCCTGATCCAGCAGCAGCGCAAAATACCCCTTGCCGATCAGATCAAACGGCGCCTTTCCCGGCTCCAGCCGATCCGCGTCATAACTGGCCCAGGCGCGGATGCGCGCCGGGCTGCCATCGGCACCGGGGGCATAATAATCGGTGGCGATCAGCCGCGCGGGGCCATCACCGCGCACCTGCAATGACAGTTTCCAGCGCAGTTTGATGGTCTGCCCGATCAATGCGGTCAGCAGTGCCATTTCGGCCACCAGCGCCTCGATCTGGGGGGGATAATTGTGTTGCTCCAGCACATGGTCAAGCACGCCATCAAGGCGCGCCACCCGTCCGCGAATATCGGAACGGTCAAGCTGAAATGGCAGGACGGTGTCGTCCCAGGCGATTTTCGATCCAAGGGTCATGGGTTTCCTTACGCGTCTCGCGTTGGCATATCGCGTCTATATAGTCAGAATAGCGCAATGACCAACAGGTGAGGGGCAGACATGATCAGACGGTATGGCAAAGCGCCGATCAAGGGGCAGCGATATATCCGGCGCGCCGGGGTCTATGCGATCCTGCCCCGTGCGGGTTCGGTGCTGCTGACCTTTCAGGCAGAGCCAGAACCAGAGTTTCAACTGCCCGGCGGCGGGATTGACCCGGGCGAATCGCCCATCGCCGCCCTGCACCGCGAAGTATTTGAGGAAACCGGGTGGCATATCGCGGCCCCCCGGCGGCTGGGCGCATTCCGCAAATTCACCTTCATGCCGGACTATGGGATTTGGGCGGAAAAACTGTGCCATATCTATCTGGCGCGCCCCATCCGCCCCCATGGCCCGCCAAGCGAACCCGGCCATTCTGCTGTCTGGCTTGATGAACCCATGGCGGTTGAACAGCTTGCCAATGAGGGCGATGCCGCCTTTCTGGCGCGATTGGCGCGCTAAACGGCCCGGGGAAACGCGCATCAAAAAGGCCGCCAGAACGATCCGGCGGCCCAAAACAACCTGTCAGGAAAAAATCACTCGGCAGGGGACAGCGACGCAAGATAGGCAAAGATGTTCACGGCATCTTCTTCCTTGCGAACCTTGAACGCCATTTTGGCCCGTGCCTTTTTGTCATCCAGAAAATCACGCAGGAAACCGGTGGGATCCTGAACATATGCGACGAAATGTTCTTCGTCGAATATCAGACCCTTTTCCCCGGCTTCTGTCATGGATTTGCTGAACCGAAACCCTTCGACTTCGCCAGCCGGGCTATTGGGCACGCCATACAGGTTTGGGCCTGTCTTTGCCCGGCGTCCCGCAAGCGTTTCGCCCGCCTCGTTCACGACGACATGACAGCTGATGCACTGCTTAAAGGCCTTTTCACCCTCAGCGGCATCACCCGACGCTGCAATCTCGGCCAGGGCCGGAGTGGCCAGAAGGCCCGCAGTGGCGCAGGCAACCAGAAACTTGTTCATCGTAATCTCCTTTTATTGTCGTCTTTTAGCGTGGAAATTCCCAACACAGGGTAAAATTTCCTTGAGCCGCCCCTAAGCCACCTGCCGCGACAGGGCACATTGCTGCCAGAGGAAATTCAACGCGCCACACAGATGTTCGATATCCGCATCGCTGTGCAACGGCCCCGGGGTAAACCGCAGACGCTCGGTTCCCTTTGGAACGGTGGGATAGTTGATCGGCTGAACGTAAATGCCAAAATCGCTCATCAGGATGTCGCTGATCATCCGGCATTTCACCGGATCCTTGATCATCACCGGAATGATATGGCTGGGATTGTCGAGATGGGGAATGCCCATCTGGTCAAGCCGCGCACGCAGCTTTGCCACCTGTTCCCGTTGACGTTTGCGTTCAACATCCGAGGTTTTCAGATGCCGGATCGAGGTTTGCGCCGCAGCGGCGACCGCCGGAGGCAAAGCCGTGGTAAAGATGAATCCCGACGAAAAGCTGCGAATGAAATCGCACAGCGCCGTACTGCCGGTGATGTAACCGCCAAAACAACCGAATGCCTTGCCCAGCGTACCTTCGATCAGGGTGATCCGATGCGCCAGGCCCAGTTCCTCGGAGACACCGCCACCGCGCGGGCCATACATACCCACGGCGTGCACCTCATCGAGATAGGTCATGGCACCGTGTTTGTCGGCCACATCACAGATTTCGGCGATCGGCGCGATATCGCCATCCATGGAATAAACCGATTCAAACGCCACGATCTTGGGCCTGTCCGCCGGAATCGCCGCCAGCTTGCGGTCCAGATCCTCGGGGTCGTTGTGTTTCCAGATCACCTTGTCCGCACGGGAATGTCGGATGCCTTCGATCATGCTGGCGTGGTTCAACGCGTCTGACAGGATCACGGCACCGGGAATGCGGCTGCCCAGGGTGCCCAGCGCGGCCCAGTTCGAAACATAACCGCTTGTGAACAACAACGCATCGTCCTTGCCGTGCAAATCGGCAAGCTCCGCTTCCAGCGCGACGTGGTGGGTGGCTGTGCCGCTGATGTTGCGCGTTCCGCCAGCGCCGGTACCGCAGCTGCGCGCCGCATTTACCATCGACTCGACCACGTCGGGATGATGCCCCATGCCCAGATAATCGTTCGAGCACCAAACGGTGACGTCCCGCGCACCGTCAGCGCCACGATTCACCGCATGAGGGTGCTGGCCGCACTTTCGCTCCATCTCGGCGAAGATTCGGTAATTTCCCTCGGCCTTCAGATCATCCAATTGGCCCTGGAACAGCCTGTCAAAATCCATCGAAGTCCTCGCGTCTCAGTTTTCGTTTCAGTCCGGGTCGGGCGTTTGCGACTCAATGGGCCAAAAATAGCCACGCGGTCAATGCGGCCAAACGTACCGCCTCGCGCGCCATTTTGGAACACTTGCGTGGTCGCGGCGTTGACACCTGACCATATCGCCAAATACGGACCGGAAACATCCATTTTCAGCGGGATCCGCAGACACGTCGCGGAATGCTTGACCTTCGGCATCAATCCCGGCCAATACCCGCGCGGCATCGGGCCGAAATACCCGCCTGATCCGGTCTGACCTGCTGGGGAAACACATCAATGACTCTTATGATTCCCGCCTGGATCGACGGCACATTGACTCCGGTTGAAAAACTGGATGTGCATATCCGTGGCCTGCGTCACATGGCGGTGTCAGTCTTCGTGCTTGACCACCGGGGACATATACTTTTGCAACGGCGCGCGGCAGAAAAATATCACACCCCGGGCCTGTGGGCCAACACCTGTTGCACCCACCCCGATTGGCAGGAAGACCCCGCCGCCTGCGCCCGGCGGCGGTTGCATGAGGAATTGGGCATCACCGGCCTTACCCTGCACCATCGTGACAGGATTGAATATCGCGCGGATGTGGGGGCCGGGCTGACAGAACATGAAGTCGTGGATATTTTCGTCGCAACCGCCCCGCCGGATATGGTGCTGCGTCTCAACCCGAAAGAGGTGTCACAGGTGCGCTGGGTCGCGCTTGACGCCCTGCTTGCCGATGTTGCCAGCACCCCGAATGCGTTCACCCCGTGGCTGCGCATTTATCTGGACCAGCACCGAAACAGCATTTTCCCGGATGTAAACATCGCGTGATATCACGGCGTTAACGCGTATGTGAACGTGACCCATTGGTCGCATATGGCAAAAATCAGAGGTGCGGCGCGTTTACTTCGCATCCCGCCGGTGCAAATTGACACCGAAATCTGCCAGACTGCCGGAGGCCCCATGCTTACTCGTCGCCATTTTATCCAGACCGCCGGGTCGGTTCTTGGGCTGGCCCCTCTTGCGGCGCAGGCCCACGTTGGCCCGCCCCACACCACACCCGAAAGCTTTGACCCCGTGGTGAAAAACATCCGTGATGATGTGCCTGTCGGCAGTATTCACGTCTTTCCAAGCTATTTCGTGCTGTATCACGTGACCGCCCCCGGAGTGGCGACCGAATATCACGTGGCGGTGGGCGACGCCGGGCGCAATTTTCGCGGCACGGCTCGGGTGGGGCGCAAGGCCGAGTGGCCCAGCTGGACCCCGACCAAAAACATGATTCGCCGCGAACCCGAAATTTACGGCCAATATGCCGGTGGCGTTCCCGGTGGCCCCGACAATCCGCTTGGGGCGCGGGCGCTGTACCTTTATCGCGGAAACCGCGACACAATGTACCGCATTCACGGCACGCCCCAGCCCTGGACCATCGGGACGGCCGTATCGTCAGGCTGTATCCGGTTGAAAAATGAACATATCATCCAGCTTTATGACCAGGTCGAGGTCGGCGCCCACGTCAAAGTCTGGCCCGCCTGATCCCGGATCGTTATTTGCGCGTTGGCACCACCGGCCCCACCGGCGCAAGCAACTCGGCATAATGGCGCACCATATCCGCAAGCAGCGCCTCGCCCGGGCAGGCCGGTATGCTGGCGATCGCGCCGCCCAGACTATCGCGAAACCGGCCCATCGCGCCCTGTACGCCAAGCGCATGAACCGCATTCGGGCGCCCGTTGCGATGGTCCTGGCCCACGGGTTTGCCCACAGTCTCGGCATCTTCCAGAGCGTCGCGCAGATCGTCGGCCACCTGAAACGCCTCGCCGATCCGGGCCCCCAGTTCTGCCCAGGGTTCCGGGTCTTGCCCCGATGAAACGGCGCCCATCTGGGTTGCCGCGATAAACAATGCGCCGGTTTTCGCGCGGTGATATGCGCACAGATCAATATGATCCTCGCTTTCCCACCCCTGCCCGGCACAAATCCCGCCAGGCATTCCGGTGTGGCCGCCAAGAATACGCATAAGGGCCAGGGCACGGGCCGGATCACCCTTGGCGCGGGCCAGAACCTCAAACGCCATCACAATCAGGCTGTCACCTGCAAGTACGGCAAGCGGCTGTGAAAAGGCCCGATGCACCGATGGCCTGCCTCGCCGCGTGTCGGCATTGTCAAAACACGGCAGATCATCATGAACCAGACTGGCGCAATGGATCAGTTCCAGCGCGACAGCAGCGCCATCGCTCAGCCCCGGTTGATCGTCGCCACAGGCCATCGCGACGCTCAGGCAAATCGTGGGGCGGATCCGTGCGCCGCCCGGCGTTACCGCATAATTCAACGCCGCAGCCAATCGGGGCGGCGCCGACCCCGTCTGCCCAGCGCGGATGGCCGCAGAAATCGCGGATTCAATCCGGGTGGTTAATGGCATGGCGGTCTCCGACACGTCGCAAAATCGCGCACTGGTAAATTCAAACAAGCCGCAGGATGGCTCGGCCATGGTCATGACAGCTTGTGCAGCGAATGTCGTTGGCCATGTGCCATTTACCCGGTCAACGGCGGCTTTGCGCCGGCGGTCGGAAAGATGGGATTACAACGAGGGGACGGCAGAATTTCCATGAAACTCAAGAAGAACCCCGGAAACATCGTCATCCATGTCCTCCTTGGTGGCGAATGAGGCCAGATCCCACAAGAGCGCTTGAAAGAACGATTCACCGGTTATGTTTACGCTCGCCTGCATGATGTCGATTAGCCCCTCTTCCCCCAGAAGATTGCCCGCCTCATCCGCACATTCCGTAATACCATCGGACGCCAGCAACAGCCGATCACCCTGCGACAGGTGAACCTTGCAAATCCCGAATTCCGGCGCCGCCAAAAGGCCAATGGGCATTCCGCCATCACCGACAATCTCGATCGTGCCATCGCGCCGCTGCAAAAGAGGGTGCGGATGCCCCGCCTGAAGGATATCAACCTCGCCCGTCGTCAGATCGACATAGGCAAGCAGCATGGTAAAATAATGCTCAGTATCGACATCATCAAGCATCATGCGATTCAACCGTTCGGCCACATCGCGCAGATCGCGGGCGACGTAATTGCCCGGGCCGATGTTGATCAGCGCCATGTTCTGATCCGGCGAACTCCCAGACAGATACCCCGCCAACCGCGCCGTCAGCAACGCCGACGCAATTCCGTGGCCCGACACATCGAGCGAGAAAAGCCCCACCCGGGTGTCGTTGACGCGAAAATGCCCGACAAGATCGCCGCCCACATGACCGCAAGACCGCAGCACCAAAGAAGCCTGTGCGCTTCCGAAATCAACCGATCTGTCCCGCAACAGCGAATGCTGCAATTTGCGGGCTTCGTTCAAATCACGGTCAACAGCGGCATAAAGCGCCTTAATTTCGGCATATGCTGCTGAAATCAGTCTGTTTTTCTCGGAAAGCTCTCTCTCATTGGTCATGATTCGCGATGCGGCGGTTATTCGTGCCCGCAATTCTTCGGCGCTGACCGGTTTGGTCATGAAATCGTCGGCGCCGCTTTCAAGCCCTTTCGCCACCTCGTTTTTTTCTGATTTCGACGTGAGCAGGATGAAATAAACATACCGCCGCCGACCAAGTTTTCGAAAAGCCCGGCAAAATTCCAGCCCCGTCAGGCCCGGCATCATCCAATCACTGATGATCAGATCGACATCAAGTGTCGCGCAGAGATCCAGCGCCTCTTGCCCCGATTCGGCCTGATGCACCTCAAAACCCCACTTTTCCAGCGAAGCGGTAAGTATTTTACGTTGCAGGCGGCTGTCATCGACAACAAGAACCCGCTCGATCGCATCGCTGGCGGACTGCGCCCGCAGGGCCGCATCGTGACCCGCAGAATCATCATCGAAATGTGGGTTGTCGAAATCCATATGACCTTTTGCCGTGCTTGAATTAAGAATCCGTGAAACGGCACCGCTTGGCACCCCACTGCAAGTGATCACGAAACGTTAACTCCTGCGCGGTATTACTGCGACGGAAAGAGGAGGCAGACCGGATGATTGCATGGAAACGGGTGGCTCAGCTAAAGGACGAAATCGGCGAATCCGACTTTGGCGAAATCGTCAGTCTCTTTCTGGAAGAGGTGGACGAGGTGATCAATCGGCTGACCCCCGACGCGCCACCGGATGAACTGGGCGCCGACCTGCATTTTCTGAAAGGAAGTGCTCTTAATCTTGGTTTCCACGGCTTTGCAAGCGTCTGCCAGGAGGGTGAGAATGCAGCGCGGGAGGGGCGTTCAAGCGCCGCCACCGTCGCGCGGGTAACCGCCGTCTATAAAAATTCGCGACAAGTGTTTCTGACAGGGTTGAAAGACACCGTATGAGGATGGCCGCGTCAGATCAGGAACTCGGCCAATGTGGTGTCGTTGGTGATGTCGCGATAAATGAATTCAGCCGCATCCAGTTTCGCAGTCAGGACGGCAAAATTCGCGGCCAGAGAGGTTTCAATCCCGATCAGAACCGACCCATAGTTGCGGGCCGATTTCTTCAAATACTCAAACCGGGCGATGTCATCGTCGGGGCCAAGCATAGCAAGAAAATCACGCAGGGCACCGGGGCGTTGAGGCATCCGCAGGATGTAATATTTCTTGACCCCGGAATACCGCTGCGCCCGTTCCTTGACCTCGGGCAGGCGTTCGAAATCAAAATTCCCCCCGAGGTGACACAGACCACTCGTTTGCCCCGGATCTGATCGGCCAGATCACCCAGAACATTGATCGAAAGCGCGCCGGCCGGTTCCAGGACGATCCCCTCAACGTTCAACATTTCAAGGATTGTCAGGCAAATCCGATCTTCTGGCGCAAGCAAGACATCAACCGGCGGCGCATTTTTCAAAACCGCAAAGGTGCGCTGCCCGATCCGCGCGACCGCCGCACCATCAACAAAGCTGTCCACACCCTTGATCGTCACCGGCTCACCCGCTGCAAGGGCCGCCGTCAGGCTGGCGCCGCCCAGCGGCTCGACATAAATCAGGCGGGTATCCGGTGCCATCACATCAAGATAGCTTTTGATTCCCGCCGACAGGCCACCGCCGCCGACCGGCAGAATCACGAAATCAGGCGGCGAATCAAGCTCAGCCAGCATTTCGACGGCGACGCTGGATTGTCCTTCAATCACATGAGCATCGTCGAACGGCGACAAGAAATGCCCACCCGCCTGCACGCAATAATCCTGTGCGGCGGCAAGTGTGTCGTCAAAATAATCACCAACCAGGCGAATTTCCACGTTGTCGCCGCCAAAGGTGCGGGTTTTATTGATCTTTTGCTGCGGTGTCGTCACCGGCATGAAAATCACCCCGCGCACCCCGAAATGGCGACAGACATAGGCAACGCCCTGGGCATGATTGCCCGCACTGGCGCAGATGAACAGCCCCTGATCCGGGTGTTCGGCGCGCACCTTGCGCATGGCGTTAAACGCCCCGCGTATCTTATAGGATCGAACCGGCGAGAGATCTTCGCGTTTCAACCAGATATCGGCACCAAAGCGGCTGGACAGGAAATCATTGCGCTGAAGCGGCGTTGCCGGAAACAGCGCGCGCATTCTGGCGGTGGTCGCAAGGGCGGTATCGGCAAAATCATTCATGGCGCGATCTGGCCCGATTCCCACAGTCCGCGCAAGGCACGACCTTGCCCTTTTCCGGTTTTGAAGGTATCGCCGCAACGGTTTGCCCTTTGCAGGAGAGATAACGATGAGCGCCCCGAAGAAAGTTGTCCTGGCCTATTCCGGGGGTCTGGACACCTCGATCATCCTGAAATGGCTGCAAACCGAATACGGGTGCGAGGTTGTCACGTTCACCGCCGATCTTGGTCAGGGCGAAGAGTTGGAACCGGCACGCGCCAAGGCCGAGCTGATGGGCGCCGCTTCGATCCACATCGAAGACCTGCGCGAAGAATTCGTGCGCGATTTCGTGTTCCCGATGTTTCGCGCCAACGCCCTGTACGAAGGGCTGTACCTGTTGGGCACATCGATCGCGCGGCCTCTGATTTCCAAACGTCTGGTTGAAATCGCCGCCGCCGAAGGTGCAGATGCCGTCGCCCATGGGGCCACCGGAAAAGGCAACGATCAGGTGCGTTTCGAATTGGCCTGTTACGCCCTGAACCCCGAGATCAAGGTGATTGCGCCCTGGCGTGAATGGGATCTGAGCAGCCGGACCCGGCTGATTGATTTCGCCGAAAAGAATCAAATTCCGATCGCCAAGGACAAACGCGGCGAAGCACCCTTTTCGGTGGATGCCAACCTGTTGCACACCTCGTCCGAGGGCAAGGTATTGGAAGACCCCGCGCAAGAAGCACCCGATTATGTGTATCAGCGCACGGTTAACCCGGAAGATGCGCCCGACACCCCCGAAATGGTAGAAGTCACGTTTGAGCGTGGCGACGCCGTGGCCATCAATGGTGAGGCCATGTCACCCGCCACCATCCTGACCCGCCTGAATGAACTGGGCGGCAAACATGGGATCGGGCGGCTTGATCTTGTGGAAAACCGCTTTGTCGGGATGAAATCACGGGGTGTTTACGAAACGCCCGGCGGCACGCTGCTGCTTGAGGCGCACCGGGGGATCGAACAGATCACGCTGGAATCCGGGGCGGGCCACCTGAAAGATTCGATCATGCCCCGCTATGCCGAGCTGATCTATAACGGCTTCTGGTTCAGCCCTGAACGGGAAATGCTTCAGGCCCTGATCGACAAAAGCCAGGAACATGTGACCGGAACCGTCCGCCTGAAGCTCTATAAAGGATCCGCCCGCACCGTCGCCCGTTGGTCAGATCACAGCCTGTATTCAGAGGCCCATGTGACATTCGAAGACGACGCCGGCGCATATGACCAGAAAGACGCCGCAGGGTTCATTCACCTGAACGCCTTGCGCCTGAAACTGGTCGCGAACCGGAACAAACGGACCGGGTAGGCAAAAAAGGCCCGAACCGTCATGCGCGACGATTCGGGCCAGGCCGATGGGGAAAAGGAAAAACCCACCGGGGATCGTCAGAAAACCTATTTTGCGGTTACAACCTGCATGACAAGTTTGCCATCGGGCTTGATCGGGCCATCTTCCTTGGCGCCGAGCGTGTATTCAAACACACCGGTTTTCATACCACCTGTTTCGGCATGGACCATCAGCATCAACATATCGCCCGGGGCCACGTCTTCCTGAAGAATGGCGGCAACGTCGGTGTTTTCCCCCTTGCGCAAAGGCGCATAGCCGACAACTGGTCCGGGCTTCATTTCGGCGTCAGTGCGGTGCACCACCAACCAGCCGTTTTCACCGGCCATTACCATGTCGGCGCTGACAACACCGTTCGATACATCCTGATCGGCGGCCATCACCGCAGGCCCCATGGCGTGGGCATCGGCCAGGGCAGCGCCGGTCATCGTGGTCAGGGCGAGTGCAGAATAAGCAAGAAACTTCATTAAATATCTCCAAAACTTGACTACGGGTGTTGTCCCGCAGTTGATCAAGTCACGAAGATAGCGCGTCAGAAGTTTCAGAGATCGCAATTTTTTCCGAAACCGACGCCAGTGCGCGATAGGGTTCAAGCCCGGTTTCAGCCAAACGAGCGTATTCAGGCGTGAGATCAGGCAGCGGCCCTTCGGCCCCGGCGAACCCGGTAGAACGGTGCGCCGCCCCATACCAATGCTTTGCCCAGACACCATCGTGACGATGCCCGCCCGGCAACCACGACAGCATTCTGTCATCGAACGACAAATTCAACCCTGCGCAAAGCCCGCGCAACGCGCCCCGGGGATTGGCACGAATATCAGCGCTATCAATCACCAAAGGACGCGCGCCCAAGGCGGTAAGCTGTTGATACACCCGCCACTGATCGGCAAAGCCCAAATCGGCCTCGGTCGGTGCCTCGCGTTTCACCGCATAGCTGGCAACCACCCGCGCCGGGTGACGGATGAGAAACACGTGCCGCGTGTCGTCAGGCCAATCTGGCATGAACCCCTCGCACATGTGGTGAACCATGTGTTTCTGATAGTAATGTGCGCGCCCTTCGGGAACCGGCCCGGTCAGCGCTTTGCCAACCACCGCGGGGTCGGCGCTTTGCGCGGCCAGAATATCATCGTGCAAGGGATGATCGATGCCAGTCCGTGTAAGATATGCCGCATAAAACGGCTCGTCCACCACGGCAAAATCAGGCCGCGCCCCAAATGCATACATCATCGCCGTCGAAAGGTTTCGCGGCCCTGACCACATGGCAATTCGCATTCCATCCTCCTGCATCCGACCAGTCATACGTCGCGCGGATCGCGCACCGCGGCAAGAGCAAAGGCCATTCCGATGATTTCAGCTTTCACGCCAATGGCATGATCGCTAAGTTGCCCCCGGTCGATCCTGGGGGCACCATGAGCAGCACAAACACCGTCGTCACGCCGATGATGGCGCAATACCTTGATATAAAATCGGAATATCCCGGCGCGCTGCTGTTTTACCGCATGGGCGACTTTTACGAAATGTTCTTTGACGATGCTGTTGCCGCCGCTCAGGCACTGGATATCGCGCTGACCAAGCGGGGCAAACATCAGGGCAATGACATTCCCATGTGCGGCGTCCCGGTGCATGCGGCCCAAGGATACCTTCTGACGCTGATCCGCAAAGGGTTTCGCGTCGCGGTTTGCGAGCAAAAGGAAGACCCCGCAGAGGCAAAGAAACGGGGCAGCAAGTCGGTCGTCAAACGTGGGGTGGTTCGGCTGGTCACTCCAGGCACATTGACCGAGGATTCCCTGCTTGAGGCGCGACGGCACAATTTTCTGGCCGCCCATGCCGATGTGCGCGGCGACGGGGCGCTGGCCTGGGTTGATATTTCTACCGGCGAATTCCGGGTCGCGCCCTGCGCCCTTGTTCGGCTCGGCCCCGAACTTTCACGTCTGGCGCCCCGCGAAGTAATCGTCACTGACAACCGCGAACTGGAACTGGCCGAACTGGTGGCCGACACCGGCGCGGCCCTTACCCCCTTGTCGCGAAGCAGTTTCGATTCAACCGGGGGCGAAAAGCGGCTGTGCGATCTGTTTGGCGTCGCCTCTCTTGACGCCTTTGCCAACTTCACGCGGGCCGAGGTTTCGGCCATGGCCGCCATCGTGGATTATCTGGAAATCACCCAAAAGGGCAAACTGCCCCTGTTGCGCCCGCCCATCCGGGAATCGGCGGAACAGGTGGTGCAGATCGACGCCGCGACCCGGCGCAATCTGGAACTGTCACACGCCCTGTCCGGCGGGCGTGATGGGTCACTTCTGGCCGCCATCGACCGGACGCTGACACCGGGTGGGGGCCGGTTGCTGGAACGACGGCTCAGCAGCCCGTCACGCCACCTTATCACGATCACCGGGCGGCTGGATGCGGTCAGTCATTTCGTCGATCATACCCGGTATTGCGAAGACCTGCGCGGCGCCCTTCGCCGGGTGCCGGATATGGATCGCGCCCTGTCACGTCTTGCGTTGGACCGGGGCGGGCCACGCGATTTGACCGCGATGCGCGCGGGATTGGAACGTGCCCGCGACATTGCCGCGATGCCTGCCGATGATCTGCCCAATCTGATCGGGGCCGCCATCAGGGATCTGACTGGCCACGACGATCTGATTGCACTGCTGGATCGGGCACTGATTGCCGAACCTCCGCTGTTGGCGCGGGATGGCGGATTCATCGCCGAAGGGTATGACGGCGATCTGGACGAGGCCCGCACCCTGCGCGACGAGGGGCGCGGCGTTATTGCACGGTTGCAAGCCGATTATGCCGCCCAGACCGGCATTTCGTCACTCAAGATCAAGCACAACAATGTCCTGGGCTATTTCATCGAAACCACTGCCACCCATGCCGAAAAGATGCTGTCGCCCCCCTGTCGGATACCTTCATCCATCGTCAGACCACAGCCAATGCCGTGCGGTTCACCACCGTCCCCCTGAGCGAGATGGAAACCAAGATTCTCAACGCGGGCGGGCGGGCGTTGGGCATTGAAAAGCGGCTCTATGACAGCCTGAAAGGTGCCATTCTGGCGGCGGCTGCCACGATTGGCATGACGGCCACCGCCCTGTCGGAACTGGATGTGATCGCCGCGCTGGCCGATCTGGCGCGGGGTGAAAACTGGACCCGCCCACGCATCGACGAAAGCCGCGCCTTTGACATCACCCAAGGGCGCCACCCCGTGGTGGAACAGGCCCTGCGTCGACAAGGCGCGACCGGGTTCGTGGCCAATGACTGCGCGCTGTCCGCACCAGACAGCGCAACCGCGATCTGGCTGCTGACCGGGCCGAACATGGCCGGTAAATCAACCTTTCTGCGCCAGAATGCCCTGATTGCCCTGCTGGCCCAGATCGGCAGTTTCGTTCCGGCACAGAAGGCCCACATCGGGATCGTGTCGCAATTGTTCAGCCGGGTGGGTGCAGCCGACGATCTGGCGCGGGGGCGGTCAACCTTTATGGTTGAAATGGTGGAAACCGCCGCAATCCTCAATCAGGCCGACGATCGCGCGCTGGTGATCCTTGATGAAATCGGGCGTGGCACAGCCACCTATGATGGGTTGTCCATCGCCTGGGCCACCATGGAACATCTGCACGACAAGAACCGCTGTCGCGCCCTGTTTGCCACCCATTATCACGAAATGACGCAACTGGCCGACCGGCTGGACGGGGCACAGAATGCCACAGTCACGGTCAAGGAATGGCAGGGCGATGTGGTGTTCCTGCATGAGGTGCGCAAGGGATCGGCGGATCGGTCTTATGGTGTGCAGGTTGCGCGATTGGCCGGACTGCCGGAATCGGTGGTTGGCCGGGCCAAGGTCGTGCTTGAGGCGCTGGAAAAGGGAGAGCGCGAGGGCGGAGGACGACAGGCGGCGCTGATCGACGATCTGCCACTGTTTTCAGTGGCACCCACATCGCCCCCTGCCCCGTCAACGCCTTCGCCCATGACCGCGCGGATGGAACAGGTACACCCTGATGAGCTTTCGCCAAAGGATGCCCTGAACCTGATTTACGAACTGAAGGCGCTTATGACTTCGGAGTCGAACTGACCCCGACCTGAGCGGCGCGCAAAAGCCGGTCATGTAGTTTGAAGCCTGTGCCCATCACCTGAATGATGTCGCCCGCCTTGGTGTCCGGCACCGGGGCTTCGAACATCGCCTGATGAATTTTCGGATCAAACCTGTCGCCCACCTCGGGCGTGATCGCGTCGATCCCGTGTTTGGAAAACACCGAGATCAGCTCGCGCATGGTAAGTTCGATCCCTTCCAACAGCGCCGGGTTCGCCGCACGCTGTTCGTCGGTCACAACCTCCAGTGCCCGTTTGAGGTTATCAAACACCGGCAACATATCACGCGACAATTTCGAGCCGCCGTATTGTTCGGCTTCTTTGCGGTCACGGTCGCTCCGCTTGCGGGCGTTTTCGGCATCGGCAAGCGCGCGCATGAACCGATCACGGAACTGATCCCGTTCGGCGCGCAAGGCCTCGATCTGATCTGCAAGATCGGGTTCAGCCGTATCCCCCCTCTGGGGCGATCGTATCGCTGGCGTCGCCATACCCTTCCTGGGCCAACAGCTCTTCGATCTCGCTGTCTATGTCGTTATGCGGTTTCGTCATTCTTTCACCCAACTAGCCTCGGTCGGTCAGCAACCTGCCAACCATCTGCGCCGTGTAATCGACAATCGGAACAATCCGCCCATAATTCAGACGGGTCGGCCCGATCACACCCACGGCACCAATTATCTTACGATCAGCGTTCATATATGGGGAAACCACCAAAGAGGAACCCGAAAGTGAAAAAGCTTGTTTTCTGAGCCAATAAAGATGCGCACCCCCTCGCCCTCGTCGGTCAGCTCAAGGAATTCGGCAATGTCCCGCTTGCGCTCAAGGTCATCAAACAGGGTGCGGATTCGCTCCAGATCCTCTTCCTCGGTCGTTCCAGCCAAAAGATTGGCGCGGCCGCGCACGATCAAACGCTCGTATCGTTCGCCTTCGTTCTGCCAGATGGCCAGCCCGCTTTGCACCAGATCAGCGGCCAGAGTATCCAGTTCGCGGCGGCGCGCGACAATCTCGCGCTCGGTTGCGCTGCGCAATTCGCTCAGGGTTTTGCCCTCGGCCAGGGCATTCAGAAAATTCGCCGCCTCGCGCATGGAACTGGGCGTTTGCCCAGCCGGCGGATTGAAAATCCGATTTTCCACATGGCCATCGGCAAAAACAATCACTACCAGCGCCCGGTCTGCCGACAGGCTGACGAATTCAAGGTGTTTGATCGGCGCCTCGTGTTTGGGTGCCAATACCACGCTTGCCCCCCGCGTTGCCCCCGAAAGCGCGCTGCCCACCCGGTCAAGCAACGTACCGACATCCGATTCATTCCGCCCCATGGTGGCGTCGATGCTTTCACGGTCGCTGTTGGTCAGATTTCCCACCTCAAGCAAGCCATCCACAAACATCCGCAATCCCTGTTGTGTCGGAATACGGCCAGCGGAAATATGCGGGCTGTCAAGCAGACCCAGATATTCAAGATCCTGCATGACATTGCGGATGGTTGCCGCGCTCACCTTTTCGGTCATGGTGCGGGTCAAGGTGCGTGATCCAACCGGATCGCCGGTGTCGAGATACCCTTCGACCACACGGCGAAACACCTCGCGCGATCGGTCATTCATCTGCGACAGAAGTTTCGAGCCTTCGTTCATCTGCGTTTCTCTCCGGGCCAACACGGCAGGAAACCGTGCCAGCGCCCTAACGTCAATCGGGGTTGCGCCAAGGATGATCCCCCGGGTATCACCACGGCAAATTTGCAAAGGAAATCCCATGCGCCCCTCAGGCCGTAAGTTAGACGAAATGCGCCCGATTTCAATCGAAGTCGGGGTAACAAAGCACGCCGAAGGGTCATGCCTGATAAAATGTGGCGATACCCATGTGTTGTGTACCGCCTCGTTGGAACAGCGCGTGCCGCCGTTTCTGAAAAATACCGGGCTGGGCTGGGTGACTGCGGAATACGGTATGTTGCCCCGCGCCACCCACACCCGAATGCGGCGTGAGGCCAAGAATGGCCAATCGGGCCGGACACAGGAAATTCAACGCCTGATCGGGCGGGCCCTGCGGGCCGGGGTTGATCGGGTCGCCCTGGGCGAACGGCAGATATCGATCGATTGCGATGTGATCCAGGCCGATGGCGGAACCCGCTGTGCATCCATCACCGGTGGTTGGGTTGCCCTGCGTCTGGCTGTCAACAAACTGATGAAAGCCGGCGATATCATCACCGACCCCATGGTTGATCATGTGGCCGCCGTTTCTTGCGGTCTTTATGCGGGGCAGCCGGTTCTTGATCTGGATTATCCCGAAGACAGCGAAGCCGGGGTCGACGGAAATTTCGTTCTTACCGGGTCAGGACGGTTGATCGAGGTACAGATGTCAGCCGAAGGTGCCACATTCTCGCGCGGGGAAATGAACGAGCTTCTTGATCTTGCCGAAAAGGGCATGGCCGAACTTGTGACAGTCCAAAAGCCGCAGTCGCATGACACGGAGGTTTGATGGCGACCGCTTGCTGGTTGCCACGCACAACGCGGGCAAGTTAGCGGAAATAACTGCTCTGCTTGCCCCCTATCGCGTGGCAACCGTATCTGCCCGTGATCTTGGGCTGCCCGAACCGGTCGAAGACGGCACAACCTTTGTGGAAAATGCCCGCATCAAGGCCCACGCCGGCGCCCGGGCGTCTGGGTTGATCACGCTGTCCGACGACTCGGGGATTGAGATTGACGCGCTTAACAACGCGCCCGGCGTCTATACCGCCGATTGGGCCGAAACCCCGAACGGACGCGATTTTGTCATGGCAATGGGCAAAACACATGATCTGCTTGAGAAAAAACAGGCGCCCTTCCCATGGTCGGCCCGGTTCTGTTGTACCTTGGTCATGGCTTGGCCCGATGGTCATGATGAGGTTTTTGCCGGCGTCATGCCAGGTGAGGTCGTCTGGCCAATGCGAGGTGACGAAGGCCACGGTTATGACCCGATATTTCAGCCAAGAGGTTATAATATAACATTTGGAGAAATGGAAAGCGCCGAGAAAAACCGGATAAGTCATCGTGCGGACGCCTTTGCAAAACTTCTGGCTGGCTGCTTTGCCTGAGTCAACTCCAGAGGGGGGTTCGGGCTGTACGTTCATTGGCCCTTCTGCCAATCAAAGTGCCCCTATTGCGACTTCAACAGTCACGTCACCGCGCATGTAGATCACACCCGATGGCGCAATGCCCTCGTTGCTGAGATACAACGGTACGCGCGAATGACACCCAACCGTGTTTTGCAAACAATTTTCTTTGGCGGCGGCACCCCAAGCCTGATGGCGCCCTCAACCGTCGCTGACGTGATCGAAACAGCCCGTTCCGCCTGGCCCTGCGTGAACGATATGGAAATCAGCTTTGAAGCCAATCCAACATCTGTTGAGGCCGGGCGATTTCGGGAATTCCGGCAGGCCGGGGTCAATCGGATTTCGATGGGTATTCAAGCACTGAACGACACCGATCTTCGCGCCCTCGGGCGGCTTCATTCCGTGGCCGATGCAACACGCGCCTTTGACATTGCTCGTAACCTGTTTGATCGCGTGAGCTTTGATCTGATCTATGCCCGTCAAAACCAATCCTTAGCCGAATGGAAAACCGAATTGCGTGGCGCAATCAACATGGCAGTGGATCACCTCTCACTTTACCAACTCACTATTGAAGAAGGCACCGCCTTCGGAGATCGACATGCCCGCGGGTTGTTGCGCGGCCTGCCAGACGACAACCGCTCTGCCGATATGTTCGACGCCACCCAGGATATCTGTTCGGCGGCGGGCCTGCCCGCATATGAGACATCTAACCACGCCCACCCTGACGCAGAATCCAAACACAATCTGATCTATTGGCGCTATGGCGATTATGTCGGTGTCGGCCCGGGCGCCCACGGACGGATTACTGCGAACGGCCGCAAGATCGCCACCGAGGCAATTCGCCAGCCAGGTGCATGGCTTGCAGCAGTTGAGCGTGCTGACGGAAGCGTGACGTCACAGGAAATTCTGTCATCACGAGATCAGTCCGTTGAGATGCTGATGATGGGCCTGCGCCTGTCCGAGGGAATTTCCATGGCGCGTTATGAACATCTCGCGGGATCGCCATTGAATGATGATATCTTGCGAAACCTGAGAGATGACGGGCTGATCACACAGAGCGGCGACCGGCTGTGGATTTCGCCCACCGGACGCCCGCTGTTAAACGCGATTCTCCGTGAATTGCTAATCGACTAGCCCTAGCGATTCGCCGACAACATTCGGCACAGTTCATCCAACTCTTCTAACGATTTATAACGTATCGTCACAGCGCCGGATTCCATTCCCGCGTCATGATTGATTGCAACGGCCATACCGACTGCAGCAGCAAGATCTTGTTCCAGCGCCCTGGTATCTGCGTCCTTCTCCGGCTTTACTTTTGTTTCACGTGGAACATCTGACGCCTTGGGCGCCTTGGCCAGCGCCTCCGTCTGTCGCACGGACAAGCCTTTGGCGACAACAATCTTTGCGAGCGCTGAAGGATCTTCGGTTGTGATAAGCGCACGAGCGTGGCCACTCGAAATCTGACCGTCACGAAGTAATTCCAAAACGTCGGCAGGCAGATTCAGCAGACGCAGCAGGTTTGCGATATGACTGCGGCTTTTCCCCAACGCTTCGGCCAGACGCTCTTGGGTGTGACCGAAGCGATCCATAAGTTGACGGAAACCTGCAGCCTCTTCAACCGGATTAAGATCACTCCGCTGAATGTTCTCAATTATCGCAAGCTCAAGAACTTCGGTATCATCCAGTTCACGAACAACTGCAGGTACCGCATGAACCTGCGCCATCTGCGCGGCGCGCCAGCGCCTCTCACCTGCAACGATCTCAAACTCATCGGCGTTGCGAGGATTCTGACGCAAGATCAACGGTTGAATAACGCCCTTCTCTCTAATTGACGCCGCGAGTTCTTCCAAACGCTCCGCAGAAAAACTACGCCGCGGCTGATCCGGGTTCGGTACGATCTTCTCAACCGGGATCATTTGATCAGCCCGTCGCGCGGGGCGATCATCCGAAGAAGCTGCCTCAACATCTCCTACATCGGCCATCAGAGCTGACAGTCCTCTGCCCAATCCCCGCCGTTCGTGCTTTTTATCCGACATTCCGCCCTCTAATCATTTATTGTCTCCTCGGTGCCGCAAAATCAGTTCACCCGCCAACGCACGATATGCGATACTTCCTTTTGATCCACTATCATAGGACAAAACCGGTTGAGAATAGGACGGTGCCTCACTTACACGAACATTGCGCGGAATTACCGTCTGAAATACGAGATCTCCCAAGGTATCCCGTGAATCGTTTTCTACCTGTTGCGCCAAGCGATTTCGTCCATCATACATCGTCAGAACCACCCCCTCAATTCTCAGATCCGGATTCGCGCTCTGTCGAACTTGTCGTATGGTGAGCATCAGCTGTGATAAACCTTCAAGTGCAAAGAACTCGCTCTGCAGCGGAACCAACACAGAATGCGCCGCAACCATCGCGTTCACCGTGAGAAGGCTCAGCGAAGGCGGGCAGTCGATCAGGACATAGTCGAATCTGTACCGGTCGATCGCAGGCTGTCGCAACGCATCATAGAGCAAAAAGCTTCGCTTCTCATTTGACACCATTTCGATATCCGCCGAACTCAAATCGGTAGTCGCCGGCGTAATCCACAAACCGTTTATCTCTGTCGCATAAACGACGTCAGCAAGCGGTGCGTCGTCGAGCAAGAGGTCGTAGGTGCTCAGCTTTCTGTTCTCACTCTCGACGCCCAAACCGGTGGAAGCATTCCCTTGCGGATCCAAATCAACAATTAGAACGCTGAGTCCCAGTTCAGCCAACGCTGCTCCAAGATTGATGGTTGTGGTCGTTTTACCCACCCCGCCTTTTTGATTCACAACCGCAATTATTCGCGGGGGCCGATGGCGGATAGGATCAACGTTCATGAATACCCCATATCTTTAGCAAACGTGCGTCGTCGTCGGTCACACTGGGTACGGTAGCGCAAGAAAATTCCCAGTCACGCCGAGCATCTTCGATTTCATTCTCTACCTGCGCGCCCTTCAAAAATAGGCCGACACCCCCTCACAGAGGTGCCGCTGAGAAAATCGCAGAAGATCCTTTACAGGCGCCACAGCACGCGCCGTAATCACGTCGGCTGCTTGAGCAGGAGCCCTATTGATGCGCTCAACAATAACGCTGGTTCTGGGCGCAAACTCATATGCAACAGACCGCAGAAACTCGCACTTTCGCCGATCACTATCCAAAAGCGAGACCCGTATGCCGGGGTTTAACATCTCAAAGGCTATCGCGATGACAAGGCCAGGAAAGCCGCTTCCCGACCCGATATCAAGGACATGGCGCGTACCAGGCGGAATATGATCAATGACTTGAAGTGAATCACCCACGTGCCTGGTCCACACATGCGGCAACGATGACGGTGCAACCAGGTTGATCTTTGCGTTCCATCGGACCAGCCGCCGCACATACTCAAGCAGAGCCGTGAATGTTTCACGTGGAACATTTGGCCACACCTTATTGAACTCTGCGAACGACAGTTCAAGCTCAAACTGCGACATTGGATCCATAACCGTGCACGGCAGCCAGTATAATGGTTAACGCTGCTGGCGTCATTCCATCAATCCTACTGGCCTGTCCAAGTGTCTCAGGCCGCGAAAGCTCAAGTTTGATCTTTAACTCGTTAGATAACCCGCCGAGATCACGGAACACCAATCCTGCTGGAATGCCAATCTCCTCATCACGCTTCAGTGCTGCCACGTCCCGCTCCTGTCGAACAAGATAGTTAACGTAGGTCGCATCTCGCTTCAGCTGAATCCGACTTTCCTCATCCACAACCGCCAATCGTTCATCTAACGCAATCAGATCTGAGAAATCCACATCTTTGAAACTCAACAGCTGTAAACCAGATCTTCTCACCCCATCGTTCGAAATTGATATGCCACCGGACGAAAGCTGCGTAGGTGTCCACGACCCGCTTTCCAACAAACTCCGTGCTGCCGTCAACCTTTCCTTCTTACTCGCAAAAACCTTGGCGCGGCGCGCAGAAACACAGCCAATGCCCATCCCAAGTTCAGTCAGCCGCTGATCTGCATTATCCGCTCGCAGCGAGAGTCGAAACTCTGCCCGGGACGTAAACATGCGATACGGTTCCGAGACACCCCTAAGCACCAGATCGTCGATCATTACTCCGATATAGCAATCAGAGCGCTGCAACACAAATGGATCACGATCCAGCGAAAGCAGCGCGGCATTCAGCCCGGCCACCAGGCCTTGCGCCGCTGCCTCCTCATAACCCGTAGTACCGTTTATCTGTCCCGCTAGATATAACCCATCCACCCCCCGAAATCCAAGGGTCAGACTAAGCGCCCGTGGATCAACATAATCGTACTCGATCGCATACCCTGGCGTCAGAATCTTCGCGCGTTCGAGCCCCGCAATGGACGTCACATAAGCGGCCTGAACATCCTCAGGCAACGACGTTGATATTCCGTTCGGGTAAACCGTCGAGTCATTCAGCCCCTCCGGTTCAAGAAATATCTGATGCGATGACTTGTCTGCAAAGCGAACCACCTTGTCTTCGATGGACGGGCAATAACGCGGACCAACGCCATCGATACGGCCACCATACATCGCCGAACGCTCTAGGTTCGCCCGAATAATATCGTGAGTTTTCTCGTTCGTATGGGTAATTCCACAGGCGATCTGCCGCACATGGGGCCCTTTTGAAAGAAATGAAAACATTTCGGGGTCATCGTCGCCTGGCTGCATTTCAAGACGATGCCAGTCGATCGTTCCCGACTCAATCTCGGCGGCGTGCCAGTTTTTAGCCGCCCCAGAGGCGCGCCAAGATCGTCAAACCGGGCTCGCGAGACGCATCGATGCGGCGCTGCCAATCCGCCCGCCAGGTATCTGACGGTCTCCGATGTGGATAACGCCGCGCAGAAATGTACCCGTCGTCACAACCACTGAACGCGCCGAAACCTCGCTACCGTCCCCCAGCACCACTCCCCGAATGGTCTTTTCGGCGATTAAAATATCAACAACTTCCTGTTCGATGACGTGAAGGTTGGACATTTCACCAAGTGCCGATTGGATTGCAGCCTTAAACAATGAGCGATCCGCCTGAGCGCGCGGCCCCTGAACTGCGGGCCCC
This sequence comes from Oceaniglobus sp. K40-3, assembly GCF_055808395.1. Taxonomy (NCBI): domain Bacteria; kingdom Pseudomonadati; phylum Pseudomonadota; class Alphaproteobacteria; order Rhodobacterales; family Paracoccaceae; genus Oceaniglobus; species Oceaniglobus sp. K40-3. Next base: position 574,748 of record NZ_CM147868.1, read on the forward strand.
TTTCGACGGTTGAGCAAGCGAAACTGAATACCGGACAGATCTGCAGCGCGGCCCATTATTCCATCCAACGCGTCGATTTCGCGCACCAGGTGCCCTTTCCCCAAGCCACCGATGGCCGGGTTGCAAGACATAACGCCGATACTATTGCGATCCATCGTGATCAACGCGGTGCGGGCCCCAATGCGCGCACTTGCATGAGCCGCCTCAGCTCCTGCATGGCCGCCGCCGATCACAATCACGTCGAAATCAGATTGTTTCACGTGAAACACTCCTCATTTTCCCAGACAAAAACTCGCGAATACCTCATCGAGGATATCCTCAACCCCTATGCGGCCCAGCAGCGAATCCAAGGTGCGCACAACGGAACGCAGACCCTCCGCCGCCAACTCGGCGCGGTCTTGTCCATCTGTTACATCGATTCTCACCTGCACCAAAGCATCAATTCCCCGCAAGACTGCGACACGATGCCGTTCGCGCGTAATCACGCCGATGGAGCCAACACGGCGTTGCAATCGTTCGGTAATTTTCCCAATCAGCCGATCCAGACCAGCACCAGTAAGCCCGGAAATAGCCGGGATTGAGGCATGACCGCGGTCACATTTGGCCAGTAGCACAATATCATCAGACTCAAGAGCGATGCCTGGTTGATCGTCCGGCGATTCGATTAAAACCACTCTTATATCTGCTGCCGCTGCGCGTGCTTTTGCAAGAGACACGCCCATTTGTTCAACTCGGTCTGTCGCCTCTCGCAAGCCTGCGGTATCGAGCACCAGGACCGGGATGCCTCCGAGGTCCATTCTGACCTCGATAACATCGCGCGTTGTCCCGGCAATCTCGGATGTGATCGCGGCCTCACGCCCGGCGAGTGCGTTCAGCAGTGTGGACTTTCCGACGTTCGGTGGTCCAACGATCGCAACTTCAAAGCTGTCCCGCACACGTTCGGCCGCATGGTAACCCTCTGCTTCTGATCGCAACGTGGCAAGCGTTCGGTCGATCAGCGCGAGAACTTCGGGCGATACATCGACCGGAACATCTTCATCGGCAAAATCAATTGTCGCTTCTAAAAGTGCCGCCGCCCTGACAAGATCAGCGCGCCATATTCCTGCCCGCTTGCCAATTTCCCCAGATAACACACGTTGCGCCTGTTTGCGCTGCGCTTCGGTTTCCGCCTCAATCAGATCCGCCAGACCTTCGACCTGCGTTAGGTCGAGCCGATTGTTCTGCAAGGCGCGGCGCGTGAACTCGCCTGGTTCGGCCAGTCGCAAACCATCAATATTGCCCAGCTCATACAGAACCGCGTTCGTAATCGCGATACTTCCATGGATCTGAAATTCAACTGTCTGCTCGCCAGTAAAGCTGTGCCCTTCGGGAAACGCTAAGACCAGCGCTTCGTCCAATATGTCGCCGTCAGAACTTCGTATCTGGCGAAGAGAGGCACGATGGATGGACGGTACGTTCCCAACCAGGGTTTCACATGCGGTAAATGCGTTGGGCCCAGACACCCGGATGACCGCCACACCTGCCTTGCCCCGCGCGGTTGCGGGGGCGAAAATTGTGTCCATGATCGCGGTTCCGAAAGTTAGGTTGACTGTCAGGTATTCATGGAATCGAAGAAATCAGAATTTGATTTTGTCTGTTTAAGCTTCGATATCAGGAATTCAATGGCGTCCGTGGTGCCCATCGGATTCAGAATACGCCGCAGAACGTAAGTTTTCTGAAGATCGCCCTTGTCGACCAACAATTCCTCTTTCCGGGTTCCGGATTTGAGAATATCCATCGCCGGATACACACGTTTATCCGCAACCTTGCGATCAAGAACGATTTCGCTGTTGCCGGTGCCTTTGAATTCTTCAAAGATCACCTCGTCCATGCGGCTGCCTGTATCGATCAGTGCAGTGGCGATAATTGTCAGCGATCCGCCTTCTTCGATATTGCGCGCCGCGCCAAAGAACCGCTTGGGCCGCTGCAACGCGTTGGCATCAACGCCGCCTGTCAGCACCTTACCCGAAGACGGCACGACGGTGTTAAAGGCACGACCCAAACGGGTGATTGAATCCAGCAGGATAACCACGTCGCGTTTATGCTCTACAAGGCGCTTGGCCTTTTCGATTACCATCTCGGATACGGCAACGTGACGGGTGGCAGGCTCGTCAAACGTGGATGAAACCACCTCACCCTTTACCGAACGCTGCATGTCGGTCACTTCTTCCGGGCGTTCGTCGATCAACAGGACGATCAAATAGACCTCGGGGTGGTTCTTTTCGATTGAATTCGCGATATTTTGCAACAGCACCGTTTTACCAGTGCGCGGTGGCGCAACGATCAACGACCGCTGACCTTTGCCAATGGGCGCCACCAGGTCGATGATCCGGGCAGAGCGATCTTTTACTGTGGGGTCTTCAAGCTCCAGCTTGAACCGCTCGTCGGGGTAAAGCGGCGTCAGGTTGTCAAAGGCAACTTTATGGCGCGCCTTTTCAGGGCTTTCAAAGTTGATTGATTCAACACCCGTAAGCGCGAAATACCGCTCGTTCTCATCCGGGCCACGAATAACACCTGCCACGGTATCCCCAGTGCGCAGCGCATATTGGCGGATCATATCAGGCGAAACATAGATATCATCAGGGCCGGGCAAATAGTTTGCCTCGGGCGAGCGGAGAAAACCAAAACCATCCTGCAACACTTCCAGAACACCGTCACCGCCAATGACCCATTCATCGTCAGCCCGTTCCTTGAGGATCGAAAACATCATCTCGCCTTTGCGCATCGTTGATGCGTTTTCAATCTCAAGTTCTTCAGCAAGCGCCAAAAGGTCTTTGGGGCTTTGCACCTTGAGGTCGGCAAGGTTCAATCGGTCCTGGGTCATCGTCGCAAATCCTTGACATGCGCCTGGCGTAACGCGCAGTAGATCAATAGAGGGAAAGTTGCGATCGGACGACCGCAAGCGGTGATCTAGGCGCTATCAGTCGGAAAGTCAACGCTGCTTAGAACGGTCGCGCGATGACCGAAAATACGATGATGAACATCAGCAATGTCGGCACTTCGTTCATCTTGCGATAATAAGATCCGGGATGGGAACCCTCACCCGAAGCGATGATTTTTCGCTGCCCCGCACACCACATGTGAAACCATGTCATCGCAATCACCGCTGCCGCCTTGGTCCAGGGCCAGATAGCTGACCAATCTATGATGCCGGGGGTTGCAACCAACAGCAGGCCAAACAGCCACGTCGCAATCATGGCAGGCGTCATGATCACCCTGAGCAGTTTATATTCCATCATTTGAAACAGGCTGTCTGTTTCGCTTCCGCTTTCAACGCGTTCCACATGGTGTACGAACAATCGGGGAAGATAGAATATTCCAGCCATCCAGGAAATCACGGCAATCACATGCAGGGATTTGATCCAGGGATAGGCGTAGCTCAGCAGATCTTGCATGTGGGTCGTCCCGACATTTTGGGTAAGGCATCCTTCTCATTATATATAAGAGAAGAAAAGATGATGATGATAGTAGGGCGGTGGACAACGGGGATTATTGCGTTGTCCAGCGGGTAGTCCACAGTATGAAAATGCCCATCGCGGTATTTTTCGGTATGTGGACAAGTCTATGTTATCTATAAAATTATCATCTTAAACAAAAGGTTATGTATTCTACGCTGTGTATATATCTGTGGGGTATATGTGGAACATTGGCACTCGCGCTTCTTACTCACAGCAGGTCTGCCGGCGTAATGCACAGTGGACAATCTGCGGATGAGAGGTGACAAGAATCCTGAAAACGCCCCTTCACAGGATATTTGGCCAAACTGTCCGAGTCGTCCAAAGTTGTTCCCTCGATTTATCCCCGGATTTATCCCATGACCGCTCCTCTGATACTTGCCTCCAGTTCCCCGATCCGTCAGCAGCTTTTGAAAAATGCCGGGCTGGTTTTTGAAGCCCTGCCCGCCCGGATAGATGAGCAGGCGATCCGCGATTCGATGATAGCAGAACAGGCGACACCACGGGATGTTGCTGATGCCCTGGCCGAATTCAAGGCGCGCAAGGTGGCCCGGAAGCGGCCCGATGCCATGGTGATCGGATGTGATCAGGTGCTTGATTCAAAAGGGAAAATATTTGGAAAACCGGAAACATCTGGTCAGGTGATTGAACATCTGCGCGCTTTGTCCGGTCAAACCCATAAATTGCTGTCCGCGGCTGTGGTCTATGACGGGGGCAAACCGGTGTGGCGCCATGTGGGGATCGTGCAGATGCAGATGCGGCCATTGTCCGAACCCTTTATTCAGGAATATGTCGCGCGCAACTGGGAAAGCATTCGCCACTCGGTCGGCGGATATAAGCTTGAGGAAGAAGGCGCGCGGTTGTTCACGCGGGTGCAGGGGGATTACTTTACGGTTCTCGGCCTGCCGTTGCTTGATCTCTTGTCCTACTTCACCCTGAGAGGCATTCTATCGTCATGAATGATGCGAAAATTCCCCTTGCCGGTGTTATCGGCTCTCCTATTGCGCACAGCCGTTCGCCGGCGCTGCACCGTCACTGGCTGCGGACGATGGGGCTGGCGGGATATTATATTCCAATGGATGTTGCGCAGGCCGATCTGGCCCAAGTCATCAGAACCATGCCCAAAATGGGATTTGTCGGCTGTAACGTCACGATCCCCCACAAAGAAGCGGTACTTGAGCTTGCGGATCTGGTAACCGACCGGGCTGCGCTGATCGGTGCGGCGAACACGTTGATTTTCCGGGCGGATGGGAAAATTCACGCCGATAACACCGATGGCTATGGATTTATCCAGAACCTGCGCGAATCTGCCCCCGACTGGGATCCGCGCTCTGGGCCGGCGGCGATCTTTGGGGCGGGGGTGCAGCGCGGGCTGTTATCACCTCGCTGATTGATGCAGGCACACCCGAAATCCGCCTGACCAACCGAACCCGGGCACGATCCGAATCCCTGCGGGCAGAATTTGGCGCAAAGATCGTGGTTTATGATTGGGTCAAGGCGGGCAACACCCTGGATGATGCCCAGACGGTGGTGAACGCCAGTTCGCTCGGGATGGTGGGAAAGCCTGATTTCCGGGTGCCTCTGGATGGTCTTTCGCCCACTGCTGTGGTTACCGATCTAGTTTATACCCCGCTTGACACCACGTTCCTGCAACGGGCGCGCGAATTTGGTGCAACCACTGTCGATGGATTGGGCATGTTGATCTATCAGGCCGCCCCCGCGTTTGAACGATGGTTCGGAATGCGCCCCGAGGTGGATGAACGCACGCGCGAGGTGGTGCTGGGCCGATGAATGGCCCGATGTTGATCGGGCTCACCGGGTCGATCGGAATGGGCAAATCGACGACGGCAGAAATGTTTGCCGCGCACGGGTTGCCTGTGTGGGATGCCGATGCGGCGGTGCATCGGCTGTATGGCCCAGGGGGCGGCGGTTGCCCCGCTTGGTGCCATATGTCCAGATGCGGTAAAGGATGGCGTGATTGATCGCGAAGTTCTTAAATCCTGGATCGCCCACGATGCCGGGGCGCTGAAAGAAATCGAACAGATCGTGCATCCACTGGTGGCCGCTGACCGTGTGGCCTTTATCAAGGATCAGAGCGCGCCGATCATCGTGCTGGATATTCCGCTGTTGTTTGAAACCGGCGCAGATGCGTGGATTGATCTTGTCGCCGTGGTTTCAACTGACCCCGCCGAACAGCGCCGCCGGGTCATGGCGCGCCCTGGCATGACCGAACAGATGTTTGAAAGCATCCTTGCCAAACAGACGCCCGACGCCCAGAAACGCGCCCGCGCCGATGTGGTGATTGATACGACAACGATGGAATCCGCGACCCGGGATGTTGATGCTTTGGTTGCGCGGCTGAAAGAGGAAAACAGCGATGCGTGAAATCGTGCTGGATACAGAGACCACAGGCTTTGAGCCCGAGGCCGGCGATCGGATCGTCGAAATCGGCGCGGTTGAACTGCTCAACCATATGCCGACCGGAAACACGTTTCACGAATACATCAACCCCGAACGCTTCATGCCGAAAGAAGCGTTTGAGGTGCATGGGCTGGGGGATGATTTCCTGCGGGATAAACCAAAATTTGCCGCCATCGGGCAAAAGTTTCTTGATTTTGTGGGGGATGCCAAACTGGTCATCCACAACGCGGCGTTTGATATGAAATTCCTGAATGCTGAATTGGGCTGGATGAAGCTGCCCAAACTGCCATGGGAACAGGCGATTGACACCCTTGCCATCGCGCGCAAGAAATTCCCCGGCTCGCCCGCATCCCTTGATGCCCTGTGCCGCCGGTTTGGGATCGACAATTCGTCGCGCACCTTGCACGGCGCCCTGCTCGACTCTGAAATTCTGGCAGAGGTCTATCTTGAACTGATCGGCGGGCGGCAACCCGATCTGGTGCTTGCCCCGACGCAGAGAAACGCAAACGCGGCGGATACAGGCGAAACCTGGCGCCCGCGTCCGCGCCCTGCCCCATTGCCGCCCCGGATCACCGAGACGGAATCTGCCGCCCATTCCGCCTTTGTAAAGGAAATGGGCGACAGCGCGCTTTGGGTCGTGAAACCCTAAATCAGTTGGGCTTTGCCGCGTCAGTCTGAGCAGCCGCAGCACGCTGTTGCAGGCTTTGACGGTAAAGGCTGACAAAATCTATGGTATCAAGGTTCAGCGGCGCAAAACCACCGTCATGGGTGATGTCGCTGACGATGCGGCGGATGAACGGAAACAGCATCCGGGGGCATTCGATCAGCAGAAACGGGTGAAGTTGTTCATCCGGGACGTTCTCGATCGCAAAGATCCCGCCGTATTCCAGCTCAAGCAGGAACAGGGTGGCGTCAGATTCCTTGTCCTTCGAGGTGATGTTGAATTTACCCACCACTTCGAATTGGCCCTCACCACGTTTTTTGGCATCCAGCGCGACCTGCACCTGCACATCGGGGGTTACATTGCCGTTGGCACCATTGCGCGCGACGATGTTTTCAAACGACATATCGCGGATGAACTGGCCCAGAATGCGCAGTTGCGGCGGCGTTGGTGCCTTTGGGGTATCTGCTGGGGTGTCTGCGGCGGGCGTGGTGTCGGATTCAGCCATCTGAAGCTCCTTGTTCATTGGGTTTTCTGCTGTCTAGCAGAGCCTTCAATGCCGGGTCCAGCCCGACGGCGCGCCCGACGCCCCATGGGTGGGCTTCTTTGGCGAATCGACCTCTTCGAACTCGCCATCAATCACATCACCATATCCCCTTGGCGGGTCTTGGTGGCCCTGCCCGGGCCGCGCACCATATTCAAAGGTCTGAACCTTGATGCGGGATTTCAGAAACCGGAACACCGCTTTGCGCACCGGCGGAATCAGCAGAGCGAATCCAAGCGCGTCGGTGAAAAACCCGGGCGTCAAAAGCAACGCACCGGCCAGAAGAATCATCGCGCCATGGGCCAGCGGCTCGGTCGGGTCGCGTAGATTCTGAAATGATCCGCGCAGCTGCGACATGGCAAGCGCGCCCTGTGTCCGCACCAGCCAGGTTCCCAGAATCGCCGTCAGCACTACGATTCCAAGGGTTGGCCACAGCCCGATCCAGCCGCCAACCTGAATGAAAAGCGCGATTTCGATGATGGGTACGGCAAGAAACGGCAAGAACAGCCACATAGCAACCTCCAGATCCGGGGCAACAGTGGACTTGGCCACGCCCCGCCCCTACATAAGAACCAATGACGCCTGTTACCAACCCTGTCACTGACAGATGGCACCCGAAAAGAGGTTTAGATGAGTTCTGCCGTGATCCAGCTTCTGGTTTTGGCCGCAATCGCTGTGTTTTTGATTTTACGGCTTCGCAACGTGCTGGGCACCCGGGACGGATTCGAAAAGCCACCCGTGTCGGGGCCAACCCCGCCATCCAAGAAAAACCGCCCCGAATTCGAAGTGATCGAAGGCGGGCCGGATCGTGACATCACCGATCACGTCGAGGATGGCAGCGCCAGCGCCAAGGCACTTGCCGCGATGAAGCTGGCCGAACCCGGGTTCAACGTGGGCGAATTTCTTCATGGGGCGCGTGGCGCCTATGAAATGATCCTCATGGCCTTTGAACATGGTGATATCACCGATGTGCGCAGTTTCCTTGCGCCCGATGTGGCCGAGGCCTTTGACGAAGGGATCACCCAGCGACGCGAACAGGGTTTGACCGTCGAGTCGAGCTTTGTTGGCCTGCGTGAAATCACGCTGATCGAGGCAGAGTATGCCCGCGATACGCAATTTGGTGAAATGACCATCCGCTTCACCGGGGAACTTACCTATGTCGTGCGTGACAAGGGCGGCGATATCATCGAAGGCAGTGCCACCGAAATCAAACGTCAACGCGATGTCTGGACCTTTGGCCGCACCATGGGCGCCAATGACCCCAACTGGCAACTTGTCGCCACCGGGGAATGATGCGTGCGCTGCTTGCAGCATGTGTTGCGGGGGTGTTGACGATGACAACGCCCGCCGCGTCGGAAGTAACGCACAGGATCCTGTCGTTTGATGACCTGAAGGGCTGGGCAGATGACGATCATCAGGCGGCGCTTGCGGTTTTCTTGAATACCTGCGGCGACATGCGTGATCCTGATTGGCGTGCGGTCTGCGCGGTGGCCGGTCAACAGCCCAACGCCAAAACATTTTTTGAACTGTTTTTTCGCCCGGTCCTGATCGAAGACGGACAGGATATGTTGTTTACCGGATATTACGAACCCGAATTGAACGGGTCGCGTCACCGTGGCGGGCCATATCAATACCCGCTCTATCGTTTGCCCGAAGAGGTGCGATCAGGCGAGACATGGTATTCGCGTCGCGACATCGAGGAAAAGAACCTGTTGGCGGATCGTGGGCTGGAGATCGCGTGGATCGACGATCCGGTCGATGTCTATTTCCTTCAGGTTCAGGGGTCGGGCCGGGTGAAACTCCCTGATGGCACCTATCTGCGGGTGGGGTATGGTGGCAAGAACGGCCATAATTACCGCTCGATCGGGCAGGAATTGGTGCGGCAGGGCGTTTATAAACCGCATCAGGTGTCCGCACAGGTCATTCGTAACTGGGTGAAAAGAAACCCCGAAGAGGGCGCAGAATTGCTGCGTCACAATCCATCCTACGTTTTTTTCCGCGAGGTCAGTGAAGTTCCCGCTGACAAGGGGCCGTTGGGCGCGATGAACCGGTCAATCACCGCCATGCGGTCCATTGCTGTTGACCCGGATTTTACCCCGCTGGGTGCGCCGGTCTGGATCGAAAAAGGCGGGCGTGGGCTGATGCGCCGGTTGATGGTGGCGCAGGACACCGGCAGCGCGATCAAGGGTGCGCAACGGGCCGATATATTTTTCGGAACGGGCGACAAGGCCGGCCGTGCCGCTGGCCGGGTGCGTGATCGGGGCCGGATGATCGTGCTGATGCCAATTCAGCGGGCCTATGCCCTCGCCCCGGATATTTAGGGCATGTCGCGGCGGCGCGAACCCCGGCGGCTGAGCGCCGAAGAAACCGAATTGTGGCGCCAGGTGGTGGAACACGCGGTGCCCCTGCGCCCGGATCGCAGCCCGAAACCTGAAACGCCGGTGGTTGAAAAACCGCAATGCCCGACGCCAGAGCCGATTGCGCCCTTTGCCATTCAGGGGCCGCGGCGTAGCGCCGGCCGGATCACCACCGACACGGCACCGGCCCTGTCACAGCAACCGGTGGCGATGGATCACAAGGCGTTCACCCGGATGCGCCGGGGCAAACTTGCGGTGGAGGGGCGGATTGATCTGCACGGCATGACGCTGGATCAGGCGCAACCGACGCTGATCAATTTTATCCTCGGCGCCCATGCCATGGGCAAGCGGCTGGTCCTGGTGATTACCGGCAAGGGTCAGGGCAAACGCCATCACGAGGGCTGGCATTCCGGCCATGGGGTGTTGAAACGGCAGGTGCCCCATTGGTTGCGCATGGCCCCTTTGGCGGGCGTGGTCTTACAAGTCAGCGAGGCGCATCAAAGCCACGGCGGCTCAGGCGCCTACTATGTCTATCTCAGGCGCAACCGTTAGGCTGCGGCGCGCCTTGCCAATGGCCAGAATTGAAATCACCGCTGCAAAGGCGAAATAAGCCGAAATCGCAAACATCTGCGTCGGAAAATCGATCCCGCGATCAATCAGAACCGAAGTGACCCCAGGCCCAATGGCCGACCCAAACACCATCACCGCAGCCGCCATCGCCTTGATCGATCCGATATACCGGGTGCCATAGAATTCAGGCCAGAAGGCGGCGGGAACGGTCGATTGCGATCCGATGCCCAGACCCAGAATCATCATGGCGATGGTTGCACCAACAAGGGTGTCCGCGCCCGCCAAAAGGAAAAAGGCAATGGAAAAAGGGATCATGTAAATCTGCATCAAACGCGGGGTTCCCAGCCGGTCGATCAACCCGCCGCTGGCAAAGGTCGTGGTGATGGACACCACAGTGAATATCGGGAGGATCGCCACAAAATCCAAAAGCGCCCAACCCTTCACCTCGGTCAGATGCACCTGATGGAAAAACAGCGCAGTGCCCCAGGCCGGTGGCCCAAGAAGCAGCGGGATCATCGCCCAGAACAACCAGTGGCGCAGCACATTCATCCGGGTCCAGTGCAGCCCTGACATACCGGTTGATGCGGTGTTTTGTGCGGCCGATTGCGGCGTGCGTTCGGCCCGCAACAGCCGGTAAATTACCGGCATCGCCAGCAAAACAAGGGCTGCGGCAATCACCCACAACCAGCGCCAATTTATAATCTCAAGCAGGGATACAAAGATCAGCGGCAGCACCGCCTGCCCCAGGGCAAACCCCATGGCCGCAACCGACAGCGCGCGCCCCCGCGTGGCGACAAACCAACGCGCCATGGTAACGATGCTGAGCTGGCTCATCATGCCCTGGCCCGACAGGCGCAGGGCAAAGATCAGCACCACCAGCACAATCATCCCCTGCCCAACAGCCATGGCCAGACAGGTGGCGGCCAGTGTCAGACAGACGAAAACGCTAAGCTGTCGGGCGCGAAACTTGTCGGTCAACACGCCGGCCCAGATCATGGCGATGGCTGAACAGGTGGTGGCAAGGGTATAGATCAACCCCCACTGCCCATGGGTCAGCCCATAGTCGGCCATGATCTCACCCGCGAAAAGCGAGATGAAAAACGTCTGCCCATAGCTGGACGTAAACGAGAGGAGAACGCCAGCGGTCAGAAACAGCCAGTTCTCGCGAAAGAAGCGCATGAAACCCATGCCCCTCTTTCGGCTGGTTCGCGGGGAAAGGGAAGGGGGTTACAGCACGTAACGGCTCATATCTGCGGAACGGGCCAGTTCGCCGAGGTTTTGTTCGACAAATTCGCCGTTGACGGTGATCTCTTCGCCGCCCCGGTCGGGCGCGGTAAAGGACAATTCCTCAAACACCCGCTCCATGATCGTATAAAGCCGCCGGGCACCGATGTTTTCGATGCTTTCATTCACCTCAAACGCGATCTTGGCCAGCGCCTTGATGCCGTCTTCGGTAAAGGTGACGGTCACGTCTTCGGTTTTCATCAGGGCGGAATATTGCAGGGTCAGCGCGTTGTCGGTGTCGGTCAGGATGCGGACGAAATCATCCTCGGTCAGGGGGCGCAGTTCGACCCGGATCGGCAGGCGCCCCTGCAATTCCGGCAACAGATCCGATGGTTTGGCGATATGGAATGCGCCGGATGCGATAAACAGGATATGGTCGGTTTTCACCGCGCCGTATTTGGTGGAAACGGTGGTGCCTTCGATCAGGGGCAGCAGGTCGCGCTGCACGCCTTCGCGGGAAACGTCGCCGCCCCGGGCATCCTTGCGCGCGCAAACCTTGTCGATCTCGTCAAGAAACACGATGCCGTTTTCCTGCACCGCCTCAAGGGCGGCCTTGTTCACGATTTCATCGTCCAGCAGTTTGTCGGCCTCTTCGCCCAGCAACACGTCATAGCTTTGCGCGACGGTCAGTTTCTTGCGCACCTTGCGCTGGCCCAGTTTGCCGAACAGATCGCCCAGGTTCATCATGCCGCCCATCTGGCCCGGGGGCATGCCGGGAATTTCCATTCCCCCCAAGGGGTTCGAAGTGTCGGCCACTTCCAGTTCGATTTCGGTATCGTCCAATTCACCCGACCGCAGCTTTCGGCGAAACATTTCGCGGGTTTGTTCGCGCGCACCCTCACCGGCAATCGCCTCAAGAACGCGGTTTTCGGCGTTTTCCTGTGCGCGGGATTTCACATCGTCGCGCATGTGATCGCGGGTCATGGTGATTGCGTTTTCCACCAGATCGCGGATGATCTGTTCCACGTCGCGACCCACATAGCCGACCTCGGTGAACTTTGTCGCCTCAACCTTGAGAAACGGCGCGCGGGCCAGTTTTGCCAACCGGCGGGAAATTTCGGTTTTGCCAACGCCGGTGGGGCCGATCATCAGGATATTCTTGGGATACACTTCATCGCGCAGGTCATCGTTCAGGTGTTTGCGCCGCCAGCGGTTGCGCAGGGCCACGGCAACGGCGCGCTTGGCATCTTTCTGGCCGATGATGAACCGGTCAAGTTCCGAAACGATTTCACGGGGGGTCAGATCACTCATTGGGGGCCTTCGTTCTGCTTATATGTCGGGTCAGGGCAATCTGGCCCCTTGCGATGGGTGCCGCTTCAGCGGCTGATCTTTTCGACGGTCAGATTGCCGTTGGTGTAAACACAGATGTCCGAGGCAATGGCCATGGCGCGGCGCGCGATGTCTTCGGCGCTGCGGTCGGTGTCCATCATGGCGCGCCCGGCGGCCAGCGCATAATTGCCGCCCGATCCGATGGCGGCGATGTCATGTTCCGGCTCCAACACATCGCCGGCGCCGGTGATAACATAAAGATCGGTGCCGTCGGTCACGATCAGCATCGCCTCAAGTTTTTGCAGGTATTTGTCAGTACGCCAATCCTTGGCCAGTTCAACCGCCGCGCGCTGCAACTGGCCGGGGGTGGCCTCCAGTTTCGCCTCAAGGCGTTCAAGCAGGGTAAAGGCATCGGCGGTTGATCCGGCAAACCCGGCCACCACATCATGCCCGCCGGGGGACAGCCGCCGCACCTTGCGCGCCGTCCCCTTGATCACTGTCTGACCCAGGGAAACCTGCCCGTCACCGGCGATCACCACCTCGTCACCCTTGCGCACACCGATGATGGTTGTTCCGTGCCAGCCGGGAAAGTCTTGCTTTGCCATATGTATCACTCCGTTTCGGGATATATGGACAGCGCAGCGGCGATTGCCAACCACCCGAGGGGCGACAACGAAAAAGGGCGCCCCGAAAGGCGCCCCTTTGATCCGACGCTATCGCGTGATCAGATTTCTTCCTTGATCCAGCTTTCCAGCGCGGCCTTGGGGGCGGCGCCAACCTTGTTGGATACGACCGCGCCATCCTTGAACATGAACAGCGCGGGAATGCCGCGCACACCCATCTGGGCGGGGGAATTCGGGTTCTCGTCAACGTTCACCTTGACGATTTTAATCTTGCCTTCGTATTGATCGCTCAGCTCTTCCAGAGCGGGGCCGATCTGTTTGCAGGGGCCGCACCATTCGGCCCAGAAATCCACGATAACGGGGACTGCGGATTGTTTTACTTCGGCATCAAAGGTGTCGTCGGTGACGGCTACGGTTGCCATGGATGATCTCCCAGCGAATGAATTTGAGGGCTGAACGTATGAACGACCGGGCGCGGCGTCAAGATGTCGTGGCTCTTTGCAGGGCCTCCCTCACAATGTCGTGGGGCAGGGGCATCAGTTGTGCGGCGCGGGTCCACAGAATTGCCGTTTCGATCCGGTGATTTGGGTAAACTTCGCTCAGGGCGGCGGCATAGGCGCCCATCTGTCGCAATAGCCCGTCGGGCACCTGCGTGGGCGTTTCCGGCACCCGGATGTTGGATTTGAAATCCACCGCAAGGATTGATTCGTCGCTGACAATCAACCGATCAATGGTGCCGAACATGCGCTGCCCGCCCCGTTCGGGCAGATCGGCGGTGATGGCCACCTCGGCCAACGTGCCGAGTTGAAACAGCGGTGCCAAAGCGGGGGTGGTTAAAATATTGCGCACCTCCGGGAGGAGTTCCGCAGCGCGCTCGGCGTCCAGCAGGCTTTCGGCGGCACTTTGCCAATCGGTTTCGGGGATTTCGGGCAGATGCTCCAACAACAGATGAAGCGCGGTTCCCCGGGCCATGGCGACCTCGGTATCGTGGTCGTCAGATTCGCCAAACAGCGCCTTTGCCCCGCCCAGATTTGACGGGGTCAGAATCGCAACCTCGGCCAAAGGCGGGGCGTGTCGGGCAAACCACTCTGGCAAAACGGTATCTTGCGCCGATACGGGTGCCTCGGTTGCAATGGCACCCCCGGCCCAATCCCCATGGCTCAGCCGTGGCCCTTCGCCCGTGGGAAAAGGATGCGCCGTGGTGGTCAGGCTTTCCAATCCGGTCTGAACCGCATCATACCACGACGGGCTGACAGGTTTGCCCGCGCCACAGACAATCAGCCATGTTTCCGCCCGCGTCATCGCCACATAAAGCAACCGGGCGCGTTCGGCATCGTCGGCGGCCACCTGCACCGCCTTGGAGTCTTTCAAAACCTCGGGCATGTCATCTGCCCCTGTCCGCCACAGCAGGGTGCCATCCTCGACCGGAAACAGTTGATTTCGAATGTCGGATTTCGCCCGCAGCGTATCGGGCAGGATCACGATCGGCGCCTCAAGCCCCTTTGCCCCATGCACCGACATCACCCTGATCCGGTTGCCCGCGCTGTCGGCCTGTCGTTTCACCTCAACATCGTCGGCATCCAGCCACGCGAGAAAGCCGGTGAGGCTGGGAATATCCATCCGCTCGTAATTCAGCGCCTGGTTCAGCAGTTCATCCAACCCATCCTGCGCCTCGGGGCCAAGGCGCGCCAACAGGTTGGGCCGCCCCTTGTGGCGCAAAAGAACACGCTCCAACAGATCGAAAGGCCGCAAAAAATCGGCATTGGCGCGCAGATCGTTCAATATTTTCATGGTGGCAGGATGGTCTGCCTCTGCCCGGCGCAAGGCCTGCCACAGATAGGTTTCATCACGTTTTGCGGCCAGATCGAACAATTGCGCCTCGCTCCACCCGAACAGGGGCGAACGCAGGGCAGCGGCCAGCGAAAGATCATCCTCGGGGGTGGCCAGAAACGCCAGCAGCGCCCGCAGATCGCGCACCGCCAGTTCAGCGCCCAGTTTCAGCCGGTCAGCCCCGGCAATATCCAGCTCGCGCTGTTTGCAGGCGCGGATAATCTCGGAGAACAGCCGCTTGCGACGCTGCACAAGGATCAGGAAATCGCCGGGTTGCACCGGGCGCCTTGTGCCGTTTTGTGCCGGAACAGTCTCGTTCGTGGCAATCATGCGGTGAATTTCATCGGCAATCGTCTGGGCCAGTTTAACATCGGCGGCATTGGGGCTGACACGATCAACCGGGTCGTACCATTCGGTGTCTTCGTCCGCTTCTTCGGCCTCGATGATCGGCCACAGATCGACACGACCGGGCAGATCAGCGTGGAACGCTCGGTGGGATGATTCAAGATCAAGCGGTTCGCCGCCCGCCCCGTGAAACACCGCATCAACAGCCCCCAGAACGGCAGCAGAGGATCGGAACGAATGCTGCAATTCCAGCCGTTGCAATGGCGCGGACCCGGCCAGCCGTTCCTGAAACAAATCAAACATGTGTGAAAATGCCTCGGGGTCGGCACCCTGAAACGAATAGATTGATTGTTTGCGATCCCCGACCACGAACAACGACCGTTCGCCCGGTTCCCGCGCGCCCTTGCCGGCGGTGAATTCCTGCGTCAGCAGTTCGATCACCCGCCATTGATCGGGGCTGGTATCCTGCGCCTCGTCCACCAACACATGGTCAATCCCGCCATCCAGCCGATAAAGAACCCAGGCCGCCACTGCCGGATCGGTCATCAATGCCCGCGCCTTGAGGATCAGATCTTCAAAATCCAACCACCCGCGCCCCAGCTTGCGCGCCTCGTAAAGCGGCAGAAACGCCTGGGCAAAGCGGTGCAGCGCGATGGATTTGTCAGCGGCCAGCAGCGCCATCCGCGGTTCGCGCGCCGCCTCGACCCGCTCCATGAGATCATTCAGATCATCCATGTCCTCTGCCAGCGCGGCTTGGGTCTTTTTCGTGGGGAAGGTTCCGATCTTTGCTCCGAATGGTGATTTCGCCTTGGCGCCAAACAGCATCGCGCCCTCAAGCTGCGCCAGACTGTGCAACGATGGCGGGGTGTTGGCGACCTGCAACAGGATTGCCGCGTTCTTGGCATCGGTGACGGTTCCCTTGGCCATCGCTGCGCCAGCCCGCCGTAACAAATCAATTTCCCCTTCGCCCAATATCGGCCCGAGCAAGCCAGCGGGCGTGAGGGTGTCGTCCACCCCGAGTTTCGCGCGGATCGCCGCCCCATCAAGGGGCGGAAAGAACCTGGCGCGATGTTTGGAAATTTCGGCGGTGAGGGCGGAAAAGTCTTCGGCGGTATAATGGCGCGCGACTTCGTCAATCACCCCGGGGGCCAGAGTATCGGCCATTTCCTCGACAATCTCGGCGGTCAGAAGCTGCGCGGCGCGTTCGTCCATTTCGGTGAACTGTGGTGAAACCCCCGCCTCAAGCGGAAAACGCCGCAAGAGCGAGGCGCAGAATGAGTGGATTGTCTGAATTTTCAGGCCGCCGGGGGTTTCGATGGCCCGGGCAAACAGGGTGCGTGCCAGACGCAGGCGCTCAGGGCCAAGCGCGCCTTCAACGCCCAGATCGCGCAGATTGGCCAACAGATCGCCATCCGCCGTCATCGCCCATTCACCCAGCCGTTTGAACAGCCGGTTCTGCATTTCTGACGCGGCGGCCTTGGTATAGGTCAGGCACAGGATGTTTTGCGGCGATGCCCCATCCAGCAACAACCGCGCCACCCGATCAGTCAAAACCCGGGTCTTGCCCGATCCGGCGTTGGCCGACAGCCAGGTTGACGTTCCGGGGCGCGCCGCCTGAATCTGGCGCGCGGTGGCTTCATCGGGGGCGCTCATCCGACATCCTCCGGCTCGGGGGTTGGCTTTCGTCCCATTCACCGAACCGCGACAGATGGTCGTAATCGCCTGTGTTCCAGGTTTTATGCATGGCGCGGCGGCTGGTATAGCCGCGATTGCGGCGGGCATAGGCGGTCAGAAGCTCCGCCAGTTCAATCAACGTCTGATCCGGGTCCAGCACGATTTTTGCATCGTGATCGCGCAGGGCAAGGGGGCGAACGCAGGTTTCGACCCAACGCCGATATAGGCCACCTCGGCCACCTTTTGCGGTTGCAACCCCTCAAACGCACCCGCCTCGGCCATGGCCGCCTCTAGCAGCAGTTGCTTGTCGAAATACTGCATTTCTCCGGCGCTGGGCGGGATGCCGGTCTTATAGTCATAAATCACCAGCGTGCCGTCATCGCGCAGATCGAAACGGTCTGCCTTGCCGGTCAGGGTGAAATCGGGGTTGGTGAGGTGCAGCGCGCCCTTACCTTCCAGCATTGAAAGGATTGGCGCGCCACTTTGGCGCCGCTGAATTTCGCCATCCAGAAACCAATCAATCACCCGGGTCAGTTTCGCCGTCCAGATGCGCCGCGCGGTGGGCCATGGCACCTCATCGGCCAGTGTATCGTGGGCGATGCTCAGCAGTTGATCGCGCGCGCCGGCCGCTGACGGGTCGGGACATGCCCGCACGAAACGCTCGAAAATCGAATGAATGACCGTGCCGCGCAGGGGGGCGTCGGGTTCCTGGCGCAACGGATCAAGGGGGCGCAGGCGCAACACATGCCGGGCATAAATGGCATAGGGATCGCGGATCAGTGTCTTGATCTGCGTAACCGAGAGTTTTTGGGCCGGACATCGACAGGCGGGCGCGGCGAGGGGCGCTTTTCCGCCTCAACGGGCGTGAAATCAGTCTCGACCGCCTCGGCCATGGTCAGCCATTCACGGCCCCGCGCGCGCATCCCGGCCAGGGCCGCAGGCCCACCCGTTTCGGGCAGCCCGCTGAGCAGGTTTGTCAGTCGGTTCAGCCAGCGGGACACCACGGTTTCGGCCTCGGCGTCGCGGGTGGCGCGGGTCAGAACAACCTCGGGCGCGGCAATTGCCTGTTGAAAATCATGGGCCGACAGCCCCACCCGCCGCTCGGGCAACAAAAGCCCGGCCTGTTGGCGCATGCGCCGGTTTAACCATGGGTCTGGTGCGGGCAGTTCGGGCCAGATGCCATCGTTCAGGCCCCCAAGGATCACCAGGTCGGCGCCCTGCACCCGCGCCTCTAGCGTGCCCCAGATCATGATGCCCGGATGGGCGGCGAGGGGTTCGCGCACTTCGCCGGTGATGACGTTAAGGAACAGGGCGCGGTAATCGCGCGGCCCCATGTCGCCGCCATGTTCCACCTCGGCGCGCAGGGCGTTCACCTGTTGCAACGCTGCGATTCCTGCCTCTTTCAGCCACAATTCGCCCGCGTCGCCGTCAGGCCCCGACGAAAGATGTTCGGCCACGGCGATATGATGTTCCAGATGATCGGGCAGGGGCCGGGTGGCCACCTGTTCCAACCCGCCCAACAGACGGCCCAGCCAGTTGGCCCATGTCATCGCCTGCACATCGTCACGCTCGGACGCCCAGTCCGTGAGGGTCTGCGCCGACAGGAAGGGCGGCCCTTTGCGGCGCAACCACAGTTCAAGTTCCCGGGTCAGGCGCAGGTGCGGGCCACGATCCGCGCCGGTGTGACAGATCGGGTGTTTCAGCAGCGTCAGCAACGGTTCCGCCGTCAACCGCGCGCCGAACAATTCGGTCACATGGCGCAAGAACCGGCCCGGCGCCGACAGATGCAACGGCCGCCCGGCGCTGTCATCGGGGATCAGCGCCCAGCGATCCAGCGCCGCCGTCACCTGCCGGGTCAGCATCCGGTCGGGGGTGATCAGCGCAGCGGTTTGCCCTTGTTCCGCAGCGTGTCGCAGACGCAGGGCAATGGCCAGCGCCTCTTGTCGGGGGGATTGCGCCTCGATCAACGACATATGCGCGGTTGCATCGGTCAGATCGCCCAATGTCGGGCCTTCGTTCATCCATTGATCGGTCACCGGGGCCGGGCGCAGGGCAAGCGAGACAAGACGGTTGCGGACACGCTGGGGGTCTTTTTCTGTCCAACGGGCAATTTGATCGGGGCGCAGATCCAGCTTTTGCATCAGATGGGCAAACCGGTATTGCGGATGGTCCTCGGACACCAGCGCATCATCCATCTGTGCCCAGATGTCACCGGGCATGTCGAAATCGAACCCGGGCAGCACGACGGCACCCTGGGGCAATCGCGCCACCGCCGCCATCAACAGCGCCGTCGCCCCCCGCGACCCGGTGGAGCCGGCAAGGATAATTGGGTGTGTGGGCGGTGCGTCTTGCCAGCGGTCGATCAGCGCCTCAATGGCGCGGCGCTGGCGTGCCTCGCCGTCGGGCGCGGCGTCGGGGCTGAAATAGGGCTGAACGATGGATATGAACGACAGGCTGCGCGCCCAATGACCGGATTCGTCAGTGACATCAAGGTTGCGCAAAACCTCGGGGGGCACGCCTTCGCCCTGCATTTCGTCCATAAGCGCGGCCAGACTGTCGGCCAGTTCAAAGATCGCGGCGCGCGGGGCAAGAGTGTGATCGCGGGCGATAAGGCCTGCAATCAACTGTGCCAGTTCCAATCGGCGCCGCAGGGGCGAAACGGGCGGCGGCAGACCGGCCATTGGCACCTGCGCGGCAAGATCGGTCAAAAGCCGCAACCG
The DNA here is from genome assembly GCF_055808395.1 of Oceaniglobus sp. K40-3. Taxonomy (NCBI): domain Bacteria; kingdom Pseudomonadati; phylum Pseudomonadota; class Alphaproteobacteria; order Rhodobacterales; family Paracoccaceae; genus Oceaniglobus; species Oceaniglobus sp. K40-3. The sequence continues at coordinate 594,540 of NZ_CM147868.1, forward strand.
GGGCAACAACAGCGCCGGTTCCTGCTGAAACAGCGACGTAATCCGGCGCCGCATCCGCGCCGTGTTCAGCACCAGTTCGACCCGGGCCATGGATTCGGGCGGATGACCTGCGAGCCGCGATTGCAACCCGGCAATCAACTGTGCCGGGAAATCGGCGCCGGGGGGCAGGGCGAATATGCGGGGGTGATCCTGGGGGTCAAACATGGTGTTCCGTCAGCATTTCCTCGGCCAGCGCTATGCCACCGGGATGGCCCACATCGCACCATCCGCCGGTATGCGCGACCCCGAACAGCCGATTTTCGGCGGCGATCAGATTCCACAACCGGTTTAGCGAAAAAGCGCGTTGGGTGATTTCGGTCAGGCGGTCTGTCTTGATGATCTGCGCCCCGGTGTAAAGTTGGGTGCCGACACGATTCAGCCGTCCGTCAGGGGTAACGGAAAAATCGCCCGTACCATTGTGCGCCCTGGCGCGACGTGCAGGCAGGATCAAAAGAAGGGCATCCATTTGCGCTGGCTTCCACGCGGCGCGCAATGTTTCCAACGGGTTTGGACCGGTCCAGATGGCATCAGTGTTGAGCGTGCAAACAGGCCCCTTACCCAGCAGTGGCAAGGCGTGGCGCAGGCCGCCACCTGTATCCAGCAAGGTATCGGTTTCCCACGACAGGGCAACGTCCCGTCCCCTGAGATGCCGGGCAATCTGATTGCCAAGATGGTGAACATTGACGACCCGCCGGGAAAATCCATGGGTAAGATCAAGCGCATGATCAATCAAAGGCCGGCCCGCCACCGGGATCAGGGCCTTGGGCAGGCGTTGCGTCAGCGGGGCCATGCGGGCGCCAAGGCCTGCGGCGAGCAGCATTACGGCGTCGGGGTGGCGGTGCATTCGGCCCCCCATCTGCGGGCGATGTCGGCCAGTCGGGCTTGCCATGGGGGGGCGCCGTGAAATGTAATCTGGCGCCCGGTGTCGCCTGTTGGGGACAGGGTGACGCTCAGCGCGTCTTTGGGGGCAGCATCGCCCAGCCGGTCGGGCCATTCGATCAGGCAGATCGCGGTTTCAAACGCCTCGTCCAGCCCCAGTTCCAGAACCTCGGACAGATCGCCCAGCCGATACAGATCGGCGTGCCAGATTTCACCGGCGGGGCTGTCATAGGTTTGCACCAGCGTGAAGGTGGGCGACGGAATGTCTTCGGCCATATCAGGGGGTTGCAGGTTGCGGATCAGGCTGCGGGCAAGGTGGGTCTTGCCTGCCCCGATTGGCCCGTGCAACAGCACCACATCCCCCGGGCGCAACACCCCGGCAAGGGCGGCGGCCAGATCGGCGGTTTCCTCGGGCGTGCGAGAGTGGATGTGCAGCGGCGCAGACATGGCGCCACTTTGACGTTCCGTGGCCAGAGCCGCAAGCCGGATCAGAGCGTTTGCGAAACCTGTTCGCGTGGCCGCAGGGATTGGGTTGGCCGAAGGGGCTGCATCTGGTTGGTGCGGATTTCAAAACGCGCCAGCGTCGATCCGCCCGTCACCGGTTGCAGCGTGCAACGGATGGGCCGACCGTCCAGCAACATCGCATCACCGACCCAGGATTCGCCCCGTTCATCCGAGAGGACATAATCCTGAAATGCCGCCCAGACCGGACTGGGGGTGGTGAGAGCGGCCCAGCGGTTGGCGGCATCGCCCACATAGGGCGTATCCAGCCCCTCGCGCGTGTCGGACCCCCACAACCGGTCATAAGCCCTGTTCGTCAGGGTCAGCACGCCATTTGGCGAAAACACCGCCAGCCCCTGATCAAGACTGTCGAGAACAGATTGCCCGACCTCAAGTTCGGTGCGGAACCGCCTGCTCATCCCGATTTCATCGCTGATGTCTTCGAACAGCAGGGCGACCGCGCCATCAATCTGCGGCTGGCCCGTCACGCGAAACGTGCGCCCGAACGGCAGATGCCATGTTTCGCGATAGGTGCCGTTGGTGGCTGATGCCTCAAGATCGGCGATCTGTTCGCGCCATGAATTATAATCTTTCGGTTCGGGCATCATTTGCAGATCGCGCAGCATGTCGAAGAATCCGAATATGGTGGGCCGCATGATCAATCGTTCGGGGGCAACTGTGGTCAGATCGGCCAGGGCGGGGTTGAACAGGGCCAACCGCCGGTCACGGGTGAACACAGCCAGCCCCACAGGCAGATCGGCAAAGGTTTTTGACAGGGTTTGCACAAATGTCCGTTGGGAATCCTCGGCCTCGACGACGGTATCGACATTGATGCCCGAAATCAGGAAATCACCGTCCAGAGGCGTGATATGAAACTGATACCAATGGTCAGGTGCGGCGCCGTTGCCGACCAGCCTTTGACGTTGATTGCCCCGGGCGCTGGTGGTTTGCGAAACGTCTATTTCGAACAACGTGCAGGGGGCCACAGCCCCTGACGCGACGGATCACCATAGGTTTGGCAAGCATCCATATAGGCGCGGTTGACCCAGGTGATATTGCCGTCACCATCCTGCCGCCATACCAGAAACGGCATGTTTTCGGTGGTGTCGCGCAGGTTTGTCAGCTCTTGCTCGAACGACATAAGCGTTGGGCGGTCCAGCGCGATCTGGTCATTCGGCGTCTCGACGTCGCGCAGCGACAGACGCAGTCGGCTATTGTGTTTGCGCAGGGTGGCAATCTCTGTGCGGTCGGTCGAATAGATGTTGCAGTGTTCATGGGCGCCGAGATTCGCGGCCCGCGCTGCCAGATCGGGAAAGCGGCTGGCCAGAAGTGCGGCCAGCCCGTCGAAATCGCGAATGTCGCGGCCGCTGATCGAAATCAGCAGTCGTGCAGCATCACTAAGGTCAACGGGGTGCGCGCCTTCAAAGACGAACGACACCACCGCCCCCTCGGGGCCGACCGGATGTTCATTGCGCCGTATCTGTCGTTTGTTCCATTCGCTCAGCGCCCACAATGCGCAGACCGATACGATCAGCGCGACACTGATGGCCAACACAGCCGCCCCCAAAGCTTCTAACATCATTTCTACACTGTCCCCTGGTCCCGCGCCCAGAGTGGAGAGTCATTTCTTAACGAGAGGTTAATCACCCCTTCGCCCAGCGGGATACTCTGGGGTAAGCGCGCATTATCAACCGAATTGATGCCGATTGGTTGCTATATCGCATCAATCTTTCGGTTCAACCCCAGCGCGATTCGGCTGTCGCTGAACGCGACGGCCAGCGATTCGCGCCGCCAGATCGATTCGACAATCGCACCACGCTGCGATTCGGCCATGGCGCGGCTTTCGTCCGGGTCGCGCCCGTTGGCAAAGCTGAGTTCGGCGCCCGACCTTTCAAGCAGGGTTTTGGCGATGAACAGGCCCAAACCCATGCCGTCATAGCCAGGCCGATGCTTGTTTTGCTCATCGGAATGCCGGGATCGCAAAAACGGATCCCCCAGGCGGGGCAACATATTTGGCGGATATCCGGGGCCGTCATCGGCGATCCGTATGCGAATCTGATTGTCGGACCAGGTGATGTCTATCCACACAGTTGTGGTGGCGAAATCGACAGCGTTCTGAACCAGATTCCGCAACCCATGGATGATCTCCGGGCGGCGATAAATTTCGGGCTGGCGCGGATCGGCACCCGCCAGCGGGGCGATGTGATAGACCACGGATTTCCCACGGGTGCCGTGAGGTTCGGCGGCTTCCTCCACGACGGTGGCAATCGGGGCCGTGTGCAGGTGCGGATCGTCTTTTCCGGCCCGCCCCATAGAGCGCAGAATGTCACGGCACCGGTCCGCCTGTTCGGCGATCAGCGCAAGGTCATCGCGCAGGGTGGGGTCGTCGATATCGTCCAGAAGTTCACCGGACACCAGTTTGATCGTGGCAAGGGGCGTGCCCAGTTCGTGGGCGGTGGCCGCCACCACGCCCCCAAGATCCGTCAGCTTTTGTTCGCGCGACAGGGCAAGCTGGGTGGCGACCAAAGCATCGGCCATGGCGTTGACTTCGGATGTGACACGGCGGGCATAGGCGGCCAGAAACAGGATGCCGATCATCACCGCCATCCAGAACCCGAACACAAAGATGCTGGGCATTTCCACCAACGTCCCGAAACGCGTTGTCAGGGGAATGTACCACCAGGCCACGATCGCCATGGCCAGCATCGCCACGGCCGACACAAGCATCGTCGAGCGCAACTGCAACGTCGTCGCCGAAATCGTGACAGGTGCAAGAATCAGCAGGGCGAACGGGTTGTGCAGCCCACCGGTCAAAAACAGCAGGGCCGACAGTTGCGTGATGTCAAACAGCAGCAGGGCCAGCATTTCGGTTTCTGACAGGCGCTTGTTTTCAGGAAAGACAGACAGTGAAACGAGGTTGGAAATCACCGAGGCGGCAACCACCAGAAAGCACCAGCCCAGTTTCAGCGCCAGTTCAAACCCGTAATACCCGACAAGGATCGCTGACATCTGACCAATTGCGGCGACGGCACGCAGATAGGTAAGTGTGCGCAAACGCACCCAATTCGACCGGTGAGCGTTGTCAAATGCGGAATGCACCGGCATCCTTTCTGCTGCGCGAATTCGCGCGATTGTGTCACTCTGTCCCCTTGTATGTCGGGGGCGCACGTCGGATCAATGCGCCTGATTTTATCTGGGGTTATGTTGATGGTCAGAATATATGCAATTGCTGCGGCAGCGGTGCTGGTCGGGCTGGTGGGCGGTGCGTGGTGGTATGTGGCGGGGCGCGCCACGGGCGATGTGTTTGCCGATTGCCGAAGCACCAAAATCGCTGGTGGGGCCGCCACCATTGGTGGGCCATTCACATTGGTGTCGGAAACCGGCGAAACCGTGACCGACAAGGATGTCATCACCAAACCGTCGCTGATTTACTTCGGTTATACCTATTGCCCTGATGTCTGCCCCATGGATGCGGCGCGCAATGCCGATGCTGTCGATCTGTTGGCGGCAAAGGGATATGATGTGCAGCCGGTGTTCATCAGCATTGATCCGGCCCGCGACACCCCCGAGGTTCTGGCCGAATTCACCGATTACATCCACCCCGACATGGTGGGGCTGACCGGTTCGCCGAAACAGGTGAAAGCGGCATCACAGGCCTATAAGACCTATTTTGCCCGGCGCGGGGCCGCCGATGATGAATATTACCTGATGGATCATTCGGTCTTTACCTATCTGGTGCTGCCCAAACAGGGGTTTGTCGATTTCTTTCGTGGCGCCCCCGGCGTCAACGGTGAACCGGGCGTCAGCGCCGAAGAGGTGGCCGAAAAGACCGCCTGTTTCATTGACAACGCCGGCTAGAAATTGACGTCAGGCGATCCGCGCTCTAGGTGACGTGGGCAGGAATTAAACTGCGCCGCAAAGGGGCATGGCAATGACAGACTCGGCTGAACACGAGATCGGCGATGATCGGACACTTCTGTTGGTCGATGACGACGAACCTTTTGTGAAGCGTCTGGCCCGGGCCATGGAAAAGCGCGGGTTTGAGGTTGAGACCGCCGAATCCGTTGCCGGGGGGCGCGCCATCGCCACTGCCCGGCCCCCGGCCTATGCGGTGATTGATCTGCGGCTTGAGGATGGCAACGGGCTGGACGTGGTTGAAACCATCCGCGAACGCCGACCCGACAGCCGGATCGTGGTTCTGACCGGATATGGCGCGATTGCCACCGCAGTGGCCGCCGTCAAGATCGGCGCGACCGATTACCTGAGCAAACCCGCCGACGCGAATGAAATCACCGCAGCCCTGCTGGCCCGGGGTGATGCCCTCCCGCCGCCGCCCGAAAACCCCATGTCGGCGGATCGCGTCAGGTGGGAACATATTCAGCGCGTGTATGAGCAATGCGACCGCAACGTCAGCGAAACCGCCCGTCGCCTGAACATGCACCGCCGCACGTTGCAACGGATACTGGCGAAACGTTCGCCCCGTTAGGATGGGCGTTTGCGGGCTATCTTACATGCCCGCCAGCAACGCTTGATGGCGGGCGGTAAAATCTGCGCGCACCTGCACCGGGGGGCGCAGCACAATCGACAGCCCGTCGATGATTGCCGGGTCGGGCCGGCCGAAAAATGTTGAGGCTTCGGCTTCGGCAAATCCTGCAATTTGAGTTGCTTCCAACCATGCGCTGATCTTGTCGGCTTTCTTGATCTGTTTCTTTACCGCCGCCGGAATCGTGGCAGGCAGGCCGAACCGTAAATGGATGGCAGCCATCAAGCGATCGTCCAGCGCGCCGTATCCCGGCCCGACCGCCGCCTTGACGGGCGAAATCATGTCTCCGATCACGTATTCCGGGGCATCGTGCAGCAGGGCGGCCAGCCGCCATTTCACCGGCGCACCCGGCGCGATCCGGGTAAACAATGCCTCGACCAGCAGGGAATGTTCGGCCACCGAATAGGCATGATCGCCCCGTGTCTGGCCGTTCCAGCGCGCCACAAAGGCCAGACCGTGGGCGATATCCTCGATCTCGATATCCACCGGCGTGGGATCAAGAAGGTCCAGCCGCCGCCCTGACAGCATCCGTTGCCATGCGCGGGGTTGCCTTGGCGCCATTGCATCCTCGTGTTTCCTGTTCCGTCACATCTGAGTGCGGCAACCGGGACACAAAGTAAAGTGACCGGCTCAGGAGTTCTCGACGGTGATGTGATTGTCGGGAACGCCGCGATCTTTCAGGATGGCCGAAACCGCATCGACCATGGGTGGCGGGCCACAGACATAAAAGCGCCGGTCGTAATCCTCCAGCACCTCATCCAGAAACGCGCCGTCCACCTTGCGGTTCGGCAGGGTGCCGGTATCTTCGCCGGTCAGGGTGAACACGGTGTTCAGGTCATGCATCCCTTCCCATTCTTCGCGCAGGATGATGTCGTTTTCCTTGTCGTTCGAGAAGATCAGCATGCAGCCCTTCAGCGCGTTGTTTCGCTGCCGGTCGCGCAGGATGGCGATGAATGGCGTAACACCCGCGCCCCCTGCGATGAAAACCCCCGGCCCGGAATCGGTGATCGCACCCCAGGAATTGCCGATGATCACGCTGTCCCCTGCCTTCAACTGAGCGATCTGTTCGGTCAGGCCCTTGTGCGCCGGATAGCTTTTGATGGTGAACTCCAGCTCATCGTCATCGGGCAGGCTGGTCATGGTAAAGGGGTGCTTCTTGTCCCGCCACCCGTCGCGGTCAAGCCTGAGCAGCGTCGCCTGACCCGGCTTGAAATCAAACTCCGCGGGCTTGTCAAAGCGCAGACGAAAGACGTTGTGGGTCACGGGGGTGATGGATTTCAGCGCGAGGGTATGTGTCATGATCAATTCCTTGGGTTGTCATAAGTTAGGATGCACCGCAGCCGCAAATGTTCCCGCGTCAGGGTGTCGCAGGCCGTGGGGTGACAGCCCTGACATTGCGGCTGGAAGGGCAGGGTGCTAAGGCTTTGCGAAATCAGGAAACGGGAAATTCACATGGCCGATTATATCGTCAAGGACATCGCGCTGGCCGATTACGGGCGCAAGGAACTGGACATTGCCGAAACCGAAATGCCGGGGTTGATGGCACTGCGCGCGGAATACGGCGAAAGCAAACCGTTGGCCGGGTCGCGCATTGTCGGATCGCTGCACATGACGATTCAAACGGCGGTTCTGATTGAAACGCTGGTGGCGCTGGGCGCCGATGTGCGCTGGGCCTCGTGCAACATCTTTTCGACTCAGGATCACGCGGCAGCGGCGATTGCCAAAGGCGGAACGCCGGTGTTCGCAATCAAGGGTCAATCGCTGACGGAACATTGGGATTATCTGGATCGGTCGTTCCAGTTCCCCGAGGGGCCGAACCTGATTCTTGACGATGGCGGCGATGCAACGCTTTACATCCTGCTGGGTGCCCGGGTGGAAAACGGCGAAACCGACCTGATCGAAGTGCCGACCTCCGAAGAGGAAATCGCCGTGTTCGCCCAGATCAAAAAGCGGATGGCACAATCCCCCGGCTGGTTCACCAGGATGCGCGACCAGATCAAGGGCGTGTCCGAGGAAACCACCACGGGCGTTCATCGCCTGTATGATCTGGTGAAACAGGGCCAACTGCCCTTTCCGGCGATCAACGTGAACGACAGCGTTACGAAATCGAAGTTCGACAACAAATACGGCTGCAAGGAATCGCTGGTCGATGGCATCCGCCGCGCCACCGATACGATGATGGCGGGCAAGGTTGCTGTCGTCATGGGGTATGGCGATGTGGGCAAAGGCTGTGCTGCGTCCCTGTCCGGCGCAGGCGCGCGGGTGAAAGTGACCGAGGTTGATCCGATCTGCGCGCTTCAGGCGGCCATGGACGGATATGAAGTTGTGTTGTTGGAAGATGTGGTCGATTCCGCCGACATTTTCATCACCACCACCGGCAACCGCGACGTGATCCGTATCGAGCATATGCGCGAGATGAAGGATATGGCCATCGTCGGCAACATCGGCCATTTCGACAATGAAATTCAGGTGGCCGCCCTGAAAAATCACAAGTGGACAAATATCAAGGAACAGGTGGACATGATCGAGATGCCCAACGGGCACCGGTTGATCCTGCTGTCCGAAGGGCGCCTGTTGAACCTTGGCAATGCCACCGGCCACCCCAGTTTCGTGATGTCGGCGTCTTTCACCAATCAGGTATTGGCGCAGATTGAACTGTGGACGAACACCGACGCCTATAAGAACGAGGTATATATCCTGCCCAAGCATCTGGATGAAAAGGTCGCGCGCCTGCATCTTGATCGGATTGGCGTGAAGCTGAGCAAGCTTAGCCCGGAACAGGCCGGTTATATCGGCGTGTCACCGGACGGCCCGTTCAAACCCGAACATTACCGGTACTGACATGCGGTTCATTGTTTACGGTGTAGGAGGAATTGGCGGCACGCTTGCCGCCGCCCTTGCGCACAGCGGGCAGGATGTGATCGGCATCGCCCGGGGTGCGCAGCTTGACGCGATCCGTGACAATGGCTTGCGCCTGCTTACCCCAGACCGCGAAATTCACGCGCGGTTTACCTGTGTTGCCGGGCCGGGTGAGATTGCCCTGCAACCTGACGACATGATCCTGCTGACGATGAAATCACAGGATACGGCCGGCGCGCTGGAACACCTGATTGCAAGTGGGCTGACCGATCAGCCGGTGTTCTGTTTTCAGAACGGGGTGGCAAATGAACGGTTTGCCGCCGCACAGGGCATGAATACCCACGGTGTGACGGTGATTGTTCCCAGCACCTTTCTGACGCCCGGTGTGGTAGCGGTTCACGCCACGCCGCGATTGGGGATCTTTGACATCGGGTGTTACCCGGATGGCAGCGACGACGCGGATCGTGCCTTGGCCGATGCGCTTGAGGCGGCCGGGTTCGCCTGTTTCGTCACCGATAAGGTGATGAAAAACAAATACGGTAAACTGTTGATGAACCTCGGCAATATCGTGCAGGCGGCGCTTGGGTCCGGGCCTGCTCCTGATGATCTGACCGCCCTGGTGCGTGACGAGGCAAAGGCGGTGTTCACGGCGTCGGGCGTGGAATGGGTGGATGTGGGGCATTCTGACCCGCGCCGCGATGAAATGATGCGAACTGCCGAAATCAATGGTGTTCCGCGCCCGGGCGGTTCGACATTGCAAAGCCTGCTGCGCAATACAGGGTCGGTTGAAACCGACTTTTTGAACGGCGAGATCGTCGCCATGGGTGATGCGAACGGCGTGCCGACGCCGCTGAACGCTGCTCTGGTTGCGCTGGGGCGCCGGATGGTCGCTGAACATCTGACACCCGGATCGTTCGACCGCGCAGACCTGGAGCGCCTGTTGCGGGGCTGATTTGGTGGCGGTATTTGGCCATGGTTGGGTGAATTATGACATTCACCATTGTCAGATGCCCAAAACGAAGGCTTTTATTCCCCCATGCGCCCGGGGCGTGTTGACTGACCGGAAATAATGAAAAGTGAGGGACCGATGGGGAAGAGAGACGAATTGATCGCGCAATACGCGGACGATCTGAAGAACAAATGCGGCATGACGCCAGATATGGATCTGCTGACAAAGGTGACCAAAGGGTGCGGCCCCGCGATTTACAACGCTGACGCCTCGACTGTTGCGGGGTCGCAGCCCGCCGAACTGGAAACGGTAAAGAACAACTTTCTCATCAAAAAGCTGGGTCTGTCCGACAGCGCCGAGTTGATGGATGCGATCAACAAGGTGATCGAAACCTATGGCAAATCCGAGCGCAACAAATACCGCGCTGTGGTCTATTACATGCTGACCAAACATTTCGGGAAAGAGGCCGTCTACGGCTGATCCTGTCCCCATGGTATTTCGATGCGCCGCCCCCTGACGGGCGGCGTTTTTCGTCAGACACCGGGCAAAGGCGGAAACGCGATGCCCTCAAACGGTGGGAAATCGGCGTAACGCGCCCGGCGCTGGTCCAACGCCTCCAAAGGGTCGGCCCCGGGGGCCAGCAACATTCCCTTTGGCGCAATATAGGATGAAATCGTGCGCCGTGGTCTTTCGTGCCAGTTGAGGTTGAACGCCGCGCGGACCGGGTGAAACCAGATCGCGGAATACGGCAGGTGATCGTGCAACCACCATGCCAGATCGCGCCAGTCGCGCCCTTGGTCATATTGATCGGCAAACCACGGGATGGACAGGCACACCGTGGCCCCCATGCACCCGTCGCCGTCGCGCCTGTCCCAGATATGCCCGGCAAACGTGGTTTCATTGCGTGAACAATTCAGATCGTTGGCATTGCCAAACCCATTCACGGCGCAACTGCGCAGCGCCGACCGTATGGTCAGCGGGCCAAAAGTATTGACCAGCGGGTCAAGCAGGTTTTGGCACAATGCCCGCCCGGCGGCGATGGCAAGGGCCGGATCGTCGGGGATGTTGGGCATTGCGTGAAAATTGGCGATTTCTGACATCAGGAATTCGCGCATGTGGAAATGCCGTGACAGGCGCTGTCGCCCGAACCGCTCAAGCGCGGCAAAGCTTTTGATCTGCGCCATCAGAACAGGGTCAGCACCAGCCCCATAAGGGCCATGCCCACGGTGGGATAAACCCCATCCATCCAGATCAATGACCGGGGCCGTTGGGAAAACAGCACATTCGTCGCGATCCACGGCATCACCATGAACAGGCCCAGACTGAACCCTGTCACCAGTCCGCTTGTCACGCTCATCGCGCCCCCCAAAGACAACACCTGTCGCAATATCGCGGCGACGATCAGGGTGCAGATAAAGCTGCCGATATAGGGCACCGGATCTTTGCGGTTTATGTCTTCCTCGCGCAGCCCAGAGGCCGCCATCCATTGTTTGCCAATGACGCCGTACCAGACCGCGCCGAATATCCATGCCACCCCTGCGGCGGCGACCACGCCTAAAATGCCCATTATACCCTCCGTGATTACCGGCCAATTATGCGCCCAAGCGGGGTTTCGATCCAGTGGCTTGCCAAAATCTCCGCCCGCGATGGCGGTTGCAGTGGTGCACCCCATGCGGGATGCTTGCCCTGACCATCACGAGAGGCGCAAAATGACCCGGCTCAATCTTGAACAACTGCGCAGCTTTCTTGAAGTCGTCCGTCTGGGCGGGGTGCGGCGGGCGGCGCAAAGTCTGAACGTGACCCAGCCGGCCATCAGCGCCCGGATCAAGGCGCTGGAAGATATGCTGGCGGTTGCGCTGTTTGATCGCACGGGCGGGGGGTTGGCCCTGACAAAGCGCGGTGAAATGCTGGTCCGCTATGCCGAACAGTTTGAACATCTGTCCGAACAGGTGGCGGCCAATATCATCGCCCCCGAAGGGATTGAAATGCACCTGCGTCTGGGCGTGGCCGAGACAGTGGCGCAAAGCTGGCTTCCTGAATTCGTGGGCGCGCTGCACCACCGTTTCAGCCGGGTCGAGATTGAAATCGCCGTGGATGTTTCATCAAACCTGCGCAACGCCCTGCTGGACCGCGAGATTGATCTGGCGATCCTGCTGGGTCCGGTGTCGGAATCGTCGGTCGATAACGTGGCGCTGCCGGTGTTCGATCTGGCATGGTATGTCGCCGCTGATTGTGTGGCGCCCAAAGGCGGTGATGCCGGGTTGATCGCCACGCGCCCTGTCATTACCTATGCCCGCCACACCCGCCCCCACCGAGAATTGAAATCAGCCCTGTTTGAAAAGGTCGGGCCGGGGGCGCAGATGTTTTCATCGTCGTCCCTGTCGGCCTGTTTCCGGTTGGTCGAGGCGGGGTTGGGCGTGGCCGCCCTGCCTGAATCCCTCGGCCATGACATGGTGGCATCGGGCACCCTGCGCCGGTTCGATCCGGGCTGGGTGCCGGAACCGTTGCAATTCACCGCCTCCTATCTCGGCGTTCCCAAAAGCCATGTTGTGGAAACGGCGGCGCAACTGGCGTTGCAAACGGCGCAGCGGCATCAAGGTGATAAAAATATCTGATGTGATGGGTCAAAAATAATCAATTTGATTTTATAGACGACCTCGGCAAGGTTTGATGCAGATCGACAGTCAGCAGGATGAAAACCCAACCATGGCCCAGCCCACCCCCCGGATCACCATTGCCGTTGATATTGGTGGCACCTTCACGGATCTGGAGTCTCGCGACAGTGTGACCGGGGCGGCGCACAGCCTGAAATCCCCCACAACCCCTGATGATCCGGCCCGTGGCCTGACCCAGGCGATTGCGCTGGCGGGTGAACGGTTCGGCTTTACCACATCCGACATCGCGCTGATCCTGCATGGCACGACCATTGCCACCAACGCGGTGCTGACCCGCGATTTGCCCAAGGGCGCGTTGATCACCACCGAAGGGTTTGAGGATGTTCTGGAAATCGGGCGCCATGCCCGGCAGGATATATACGCCCTGCGCGGCCCGGATCGCAGCATCCTGATCCCCCGGCGCCACCGGTTTGGCGCGCCGGGGCGCATCGGCGCAGCGGGCGAAGTGGTGCGCGAGATTGACATGACCGCGCTGGACGGCGTGATTGACCGGGTGGCGGAATCGGGCGTTGCGGCCTGCGCCATCTGCCTGCTGAACGCCTTTGCCAACCCGGCACAGGAAATCGCGATCCGTGATCGTCTGCTGGCCCGCTGCCCCGACATGGCCGTGTCGTGCAGTCACGAGGTGTCGCCCGAAATCCGCGAGTTTGAACGCACGGCAACCACGGTTCTCAACGCGCTTTTGATGCCGGTGATTGCCCGCTATGTCACCGCCCTGCGCGCCCGCCTGACAGAGGCTGCGATCACCGCGCCGCTGTATCTGATCCAATCCAACGGCGGCGCGATCAGCCTTGAGGCGGCGGTGCAGGCGCCGGTGAAATTGCTGCTGTCCGGTCCGTCGGGCGGGGTGTTGGCGGCGCAAAAGCTGGCCAGAACGCTGGATACCCCCGATGTGGTCGGGGTTGATATGGGTGGCACCAGTTATGATGTGGCCATCGTCGCCAATGGTGAGCGCACCGTGGTGACACAGGGCGAAATTGATGGCTTGCCGGTGCGCGTTCCCATGGTGGAAATGCACACCATCGGCGCGGGGGGCGGCAGCATTGCCTTTGTCGATCCGTCGGGGCGGTTGCAGGTTGGCCCGCGCAGCGCCGGCGCCGTGCCGGGGCCGGTCTGTTACGGGCGCGGCGGGGTTGAACCCACCGTGACCGATGTGAATCTGATCCTGGGGCGGCTGGACGCGGCAACGTTTCTGGGGGGCAGTTTCGCGCTTGATCTGGATGGCGCGCGGCAGGCGTTGAAAGATCGGGTCGAAACACCCCTGTCCCTGACCCCCGATCACGCGGCGGCGGGTATTCTGGCCGTGGTAAACGCCAAACTGGCCGCGTCGATCAAATTTTCCCTGTTCGCCAAGGGGCTGGACCCGCGCGATTTCGCCCTCATGAGCTTTGGCGGGGCAGGCGGGTTGCACGCCTGCGAAGTGGCCGAGGAACTGGGTATCACAAGGGTGATATTCCCCCGCGATCCATCGACGTTCTCGGCCCATGGCATCCTGTTTTCCGATATTCAGCACGATCTGTCGCGCACCGAAATCCTGCCCCTGCATCGCGACAGCCTGCCGGTGCTGAACGGTATCGCCGCCGATCTGCGCGCGCAGGGTGCCGCCCTGTTGGAGCGTGACAATCTGCCCGATGATCGCCGCGCCCTGACCCTTGCCGCCGATTTGCGGTATCGCGGGCAGGCGTTTGAATTGCTGGTTGCGATGCCCGAGGGGCAGGCGGACGTGCAAACCCTGACCACCTTGCGTGAAAGGTTTGAGGACCAGCATCGCCAGCGGTTTTCCTTTGACGATCCAACCGAGGCGGTTGAAATCGTCACCATGCGCCTGACCGCCATCGGCACCCTTGGGGGTGGTGCGCAAACCGGCGCGGGCTATGCACCCAGCGAAGCCAGCGCCGAAACCCGCCGCCCCGTGCATGTGGATGGCACATGGCAGGATACCCCTGTGTTTCGCCAACTTTCGCTGCCGCCGGGCACCATGGTGCATGGCCCCGCCGTGATCGAACAGGCCTATACAACCCTGCTGATCCCCGGTGGCTGGTCCCTTGCAATGACCGAAACCGGCGATATGACCGCAAGGAAAACAACATGACCCGCCCTGATCCCGTATTGCTTGAAATCGTCTCAGCCGCCCTTGTTTCGGTGGCCGAGGAAATGTCGGTCACCGTCTGGCGTACGTCACGCAGCACCACGGTGCGCGAATTGCTGGATTATTCCACCGCCGTATTCGACGGACAGGGCCGCAACGTGGCCCAGGCGGCGCGGATGCCGGTGCATCTCAATTCGATGGAGCTGTGTCTGCATCACGTGGTGCAACACCATATTCCGCTCGATGACTGGCGCGATGGCGACGTGATCGTGACCAATGATCCCTATTGCGGCGGTCAACATCTGCCTGATTTCATCGCCTTCAAACCGGTGTTTCGCGATGGCCAGCGGATCGCGATCACCTGTGTCCTGATTCACCATGTGGATGTGGGCGGCGGTGCGGCGGGCGGGTACAACGCCCACGCGGTCGAGGTGTTTCAAGAAGGGCTGCGCCTGCCCCCGGTGCGGATCGTCCGTGATGGGAAAATGCAGGGCGATCTGTTCGCCACCATCCTGCAAAACGTCCGCGAACCCGAAACTTTCCGCGGTGATTTCCTGAGCCAGATTGCCGCGCTGGATGTGGGCGCGCGGGCCATGTTGCGGCTGGCCGACCGGTACGGCGCCGATGCGTTGGACGAAATCGGCGGTGCATTGCTGGACCATGCCGAACATGAAATGCGCAACGCCCTGAATGCCCTGCCCGATGGCACTTACACGGCCGAAGATTTTGTCGATGGTGACGGGTTGGAAGACGGGCAAAAGACGATCAAGGTCGCCCTGACCATCAGCGGCAGCGACATCGCGCTGGATTTTACCGGCACGTCCGATCAGGCGCGCGGCCCGATCAACGCCACCATGGCGACAACCACCTCTGCCGTCTATTATGCCGTGATTGCCGCTTGCGGGGTGACGGCCACGGTGAACGCCGGCTGTTATCGCCCGATCACGGTAACGGCGCCCGAAGGCTGCCTTGTGAACGCGTCGTTCCCCGCGCCCGTGTCCATGCGGATGCTGCCGGGTCATAAAATCGCCACGGCGGTCTTGCGGGCCTTTGCACAGGTGTTGCCAGACCGGATTCCGGCCTCGTATTATGGCACCACCTTCAATCATGCGGTCAACATCCGCCACGGTGACGGGCGGCGACAGGTGTATTTTGACAGTGAACTTGGCGGATGGGGCGCGCACCCGGAACGTGACGGGCCAAACGGGCTGGCTGCCGGGTTCCACAATGGCCAGAACACGCCGGTTGAAATGATCGAGGCGCTGTTTCCCCTGCGGTTCACCCAGTACGG
Organism: Oceaniglobus sp. K40-3; assembly: GCF_055808395.1. Taxonomy (NCBI): domain Bacteria; kingdom Pseudomonadati; phylum Pseudomonadota; class Alphaproteobacteria; order Rhodobacterales; family Paracoccaceae; genus Oceaniglobus; species Oceaniglobus sp. K40-3. The sequence continues at coordinate 610,365 of NZ_CM147868.1, forward strand.
GCTTGTTCCCGGGTCGGGCGGTGCCGGGCGCAGGCGTGGCGGGTTGGGAATTGTGCGGGAATGGGAATTTCTGGCCGAAAGCGGGCTGTTGAACAGCGCCTTTGATGCTTTTGATTCCCGTCCCTATGGGTTGGACGGGGGGCAGCCGGGGCGGGGCGGCACCCTGAGCGTGACGCGTGACGGCGTGACAACCCCGCTTGCGGCCAAAACCATCGGCCACGTCCTGCGCCCCGGTGATATCGTGCGTATGGAAACCCCGGGGGCGGTGGCCATGGTGACCCGGCTCTGCGTGACCCGCACGCCGCAACAGAGGACCGGTTGGATGGCTATGTTGTTGAATAGAAAAGGGCGCAAGCCCTCGCTACGCCGGACAAGCGAACCGCAGCACGTCATGGAGACCTGCCAATGACCGTGCCACTGCCACAACGTGTGTCGCGCTGGCTTGCCTGGGTGGCGGGGGCGGTGATCCTGTTTGGCTGTGCGGTGCCGATCACCGTTGATGTGTTGGCGCGGTATTTTCTGAACCGTTCCATCGTCGAGAGCTTTGAGATTTCGGGTTATGGGCTGGCGGCCTGTATCGGGCTGGGCCTGGCCTATACCGTGACCACCAAGGCCCATATCCGGGTTGATTTTCTGGTGGCGCATCTGCCGTTTCCGATCCGCGCTGCCTGTGATCTGGCGGCGGCCTGTGCGTTGGCCGTGGTGGCCGTGGCGCTGGCGTGGTTCGCGTGGGGCACGGTTTCGCAATCCTGGGCCATGGGCGCGCGCTCCATGTCGAACCTGCGGATTCCTGTGGTGATCCCGCAAGGGCTGTGGTGGGTCGGGCTGGCGTGGTTCGCCTGTGTTGCCGTGCTGGCCCCGGTGCAGGCGGTGTGGCGGTTGGTGCGCGGCGACCGGGCCGGGTTCGGGGCGGCCGTCGGATCGGCGGATCTGGATGCCGAAATTGACGAGGCGGTTCAGGCCGCAGGTGACAAACCATGATCCTGGCCGCGTTTCTGTTGCTGATCGGAATGCTGGCCCTGTCCCTGCCGGTGGCGGCGGTTCTGGCCCTGACCGGGTATATCCTGTCGGAACAATACGCGTTTTTCCCGATGACCGGGGCGGCGGGTGAACTGGCGTGGAATTCATCGCAGGATTTCATCCTGATCGCCGCACCGATGTTCATCATGATGGGCGAGTTGATGCACCGTTCCGGCGTGTCGGGGCGGTTGTTCACGGCCCTTACCCCATGGTTCGCGCGCCTGCCGGGGCGCCTTATGCATACCAATATCGCGGCCAGCGCCGTGTTTGCCGCCACCTCGGGCAGTTCCATCGCCACCGCCGCGACCATCGGCACCGTGGCCATTCCGAACATGGACAAGGGCGGATACAACCGGCCGCTGTTTCTGGGGTCGATCGCGGCGGGCGGGACGCTGGGCATTCTGATTCCGCCAAGTATCAACATGATCATCTATGCGGTGCTGACCGATACATCCGTGGCCGATCTTTATGCCGCCGGGTTTATCCCGGGGTTTGTTCTGGCCTCGCTGTTTTCGGGCATCGTTCTGGCGCTGGTGGTGATGCGGCCCCATTGGGACGGGCCCGCCGTGGGGGCGGCGTCACTTTGGCCCGACCGGATCAGGGGATTGCCGCATCTGTTGCCGCCACTGGGCCTGTTCGCCATCGTTGTCGGCAGCATCTACGCAGGCCTTGCCACGGCGACCGAGGCGGCGGCGCTGGGTCTGATCGCCACAGTGGCCCTTGTGGCACTGAATGGCAAACTGACAGTGCCGGTTTTGCTGGCCGCGTTCGAGGGCACGGTGCGCACCACCTGCATGATCATGCTGATCGTGATTGCGGCGTTTTTCCTGAACTTCGTCATGGTGTCGATCGGCCTTGTGCAGGCGATTACCGATGCGGTGCTGAACCTCGGTTGGCCGCCTTTGGGAATGTTGCTGGCCATTGTGGTGTTTTACCTCATCCTCGGGTGTTTCATGGAAACCCTTTCGATGATGATCGCCACAACCCCGATCATCGTGCCGGTCATTGTGCAACTGGGGTATTCGCCGGTCTGGTGGGGGGTGGTTTTCGTGATCCTGATCGAAGCGGCCCTGATAACCCCGCCCGTTGGCATGAACCTTTATGTGGTGCAGGCGGTGCGCAAAGGCGGCGCGTTTACCGATCTGTTCAAGGGCGCGGCGCCGTTTCTGATTGCCATGTTGGTGATGATCGGCCTTCTGATATTGTTTCCGCAGCTTGCGCTGTGGTTGCCCACAATCGTCAATCCAAAACCGGCGGATAACGCCATTCAACAGGGAGTCTTGATATGAAATTTTTGTTAACTGGCGCATTGGCTGCGCTGATCGCCATGCCCGCACTGGCACAGGATATGCCGGAAACCGAATTCAACGTGGTCGGTTCCATCGGGAGCCTGTCGATGTACACCGACAAGGAACTGCCGTTCTGGAACAAACAGGTGCCTGCCGAAACAGATGGCAAGATCAAGGCCAACGTCAAACCCTTTACCGAACTGGGGTTCAAGGGTGGTGAGATTTTCCGCCTGGTCAGCAATGGCACGCTGCAAATGGCGACGACGGTTCTGGCCTATAATTCAGGCGAGGTGCCGCGCAATGAGGCGACCGATCTGGTTGGTCTGCTGAGCAGCGTTGAACAACTGGCCGAGGTCGTGGACGCCTGGCGTGATTCCTATGCCGATTTCCTTGAGAAAGAGCATAATATCAAATTGCTGGGCTTTGGCACCTATCAGGCACAGGTGATCTATTGCCGCGATGAATTCACCAGTATTGCCGATCTGTCGGGCCGCAAGGTGCGCGCCTCGGGGGCATCACAACAGGCCTTTGTCAGCTATCTTGGCGGATCACCCCTGTCTATCGCTTTTGCCGAGGTCCAGCCCGCGCTGGCCAGCGGTGTGGTCGATTGTGCGATCACCGGCGCGCTGTCGGGGTACAAGGCCAAATGGTATGAAAGTGCCAATTACATTTCGCCCATGCCGATCAACTTTGGGCTGTCGGCGCAGCTTGCCAACCTCGACTGGTGGAACGGGCTGGATCCTTCGGTGCAGGAGTATCTGACCAAGGGTCTGCGCGGGCTTGAGGATTCGATCTTTGAACTGGCCGCGACGGAAACCCAGACCGGGCTGGCCTGCAACAGTTCGGGCCCATGCCCCGAGGGCGAAGCGGCGGGCATGACTCTGGTTCCCCTGACCGATGCGGATGAAACATTGCGCGCCGAGGCAGTGAAAGCCGCGATTCTGCCGGCCTTTGCCGAACGTTGTGGCGCCGATTGCGTGACCGCGTGGAATGCGACGATTGGCAAGACGCTTGACGTTACCATTGAATAAAAGGCGGGGGTGGCGGGCACGACCTGCCACCCCGATCACGCAATGAAAAAACTGACCGGATTACCCCAGTTCGTCGCCGTTTGCGCCACCCGCAACCTGACCGTGGCGGCGCAGGAGTTGGGCGTGTCACAACCGGCCCTGACCCAGGCGATTGCCAAGCTTGAGAGACAGCTTGACGTGACGCTGTTTGACCGCTCGACGCGGCCTTTGGCGCTTACCCCTTATGGAACCCAGGTGCTGGAATACGCTCAGGCGCTGGAAACCACGACCGACGCCCTGACCGACAAGCTGGCCGAGATGAAATCCGGGGTTGGCGGGCTGTTGCGGATCGGGTCGGGGCCGGATTGGATTCAGGAAATCCTGCCCATCGCCATCGCCGAATTGCAGAAAGAACAGCCCAACATCCGCGTCAATCTGACCGTTGCCCTGAACGACGAACTGCGCCGCAAACTGGATCTGGGCGAGATTGACCTGTTTTTCGCCTCGCTTACCGATGATTATTTCGGCGCGGTCTATCAGACCCGCATTCTGTTGCGCGAACGGATGCATGTTCTGGCGCGCACCGATCATCCGGTTCACGCAGGCCCGCCAAAAACCATGGAGCAACTGGCCGGGGAAGATTGGGTGCTGACCGGCTATGATACCTTTGGGCGGCAGTTGCTGCGGCGTTTGTTCCGGCAGGCGGATGTTGATCTTCCGCCGCCTTCGGTTGAAACAAATTCGGTGCGGGCGATGATCAACATCCTGTGCCACAGCCCCAAGTTGGGCTTTTTGTCGCGTGCCCACGCCAAGGGCTATCCGCAGGTTCAGGTCGTGAAAACGGTGATGGAGATGCCCAACCGCGAAGGTGGCGTGGTCTGGCGCGGCGATACACCGCTGTTGCCTGTTGCGCAAAAGCTGATCGAACAGGCGCAAAAGGTGATCCGCGAGCGCGATTAAGGCGCGCCCACGATTTTGGTCGGGTCATCCGCGGGGGGCTGTGGGAAATGCAACCCGCGCTGTCCCGACAATGCGCGGTTTTGTGGCGCAGGCAGGGCGGGGGCGCTGAACCCGACAAGCGCGCCATCTGCGACCCAGTTCAGATCATCACCGTAAAGCTCGGCCATCAACGTGGCTGTCAGACGCGCCTGCACCTTGGCTGTTTCGGCGCGGTCTGCCAGATTGCGGGTTTCGTCGGGGTCATTCTGCCGGTCGAACAGGTGAAGCCGGTTGCCGGCGGGATACCAGATCAGTTTCCAACGCCCGTCCGTGACCATGCGCATGGCCATCGGCCCCTCCAGCGCCTCGCAATAAAGACTGTCGCGCGGCAGATCACCGACCAGCGACCGGCCAGTGCAACTGTCAGGCGTGGTGATACCCGCGAGATCCAGTAGCGTCGGCATGATGTCCTGCATCCCCGCCAGCCGTTGATCGACACCGCCGGGGCGCAACCTGTCGCATCCCGCAGTCCCGATCACGATCAGCGGCACCGAAACCGATCCGTCCAGCATCAGCCGCTTGGCATACAACCCATGATCGCCGAGCATATCCCCGTGATCGCCGGTGAACACGATGATGGTGTCGTCCAGCAACATGCTTTCACGCAGGGTGCCGATCACCAAACGGATCTGATGGTCGATCAGGGTGCATTGGGCATGAAACGCCCGGCGCATGGCGGCCAGTTGTGGATCTGACAGCGCCGGCCAGGATTGCCGCGCCTTTGCCAGTGCAAACGGCAGATCATCGTTCCAGTCGCCCGTCACCCGGTCGCGCATGTCGCGCCCCTGATACAGGGCCAGATAATCGGCCAGGGGCACGATGGGGGGATGGGGGAAATTGAACGACAGGTGCCAAAAGGCCGGGCGTGTGGGGTCGCGCCGCTGGATCATCCGGCACATCTGCCGGGCCTGCCAGACGGTGGGGTGGGATGCCTCGTCCAGATGCCATGGGCGGAATTCATAGCCGTTGTTGCTCATCCCGTGGGCATATCCCTGTCCGGCCTGCCCACGGTCTGCCAGCCAGATATCCCAATCGTCGGGGCCGCCCAGTTGCGGGCGCCCTTCCTCATAGCTCACCACCTCCTCAAACCCGAATCGGTCGCGGGGGGTAAACATGCAGCTTGCCCACGGCGCCCGTCTGATACCCCGCATCGCGGAACTGATCGGCCAGCAGGGGCAGATCGGGGCGGGGCAGGGCCGGTTGAAACACCCGGTCGCCATGTTGGCGCGGCGCTGTGCCCGTCATCAGACTGCGCCGGGCCGGGATGCAGATCGGGCATTCGGAATGGGCGTTTGGAAAGCGCACACCGTTCTGTGCCAACTGATCCAGGGTGGGTGTGTCGATGTCGTTGCGCCCGGAAATTCCCATCAGGCCACCGGGCCATTGATCGACCGTAATCAGAAGTACATTTGGACCTGTCATAATTTCCCCATCAAAATCGTTGCCATATGGCGATTCATACCATAACGTAACGTGCAGATAATAATAAAAACAATAACTAAATACTTATAATACCACGGGAGGAAGACATGAAACGAATTTTGGGTATCGCTGTTGCGGCCATGCTGGCCACCGCAGGAATGGGGCAGGCCGCAGATTGGCCGGAAAAGCCGATCAGGCTGGTCGTGCCATTCAAGGCGGGTGGCACATCCGATCAGGTGGCCCGCGTCTTGCAGGCCGCGATCGAAGATGCCGGCGCTCTGAGCCAGCCGGTCACGGTGGTGAACGTCGGGGGTCACTATTCCATCGGCACGCGGCAGGTGTTGGAAGCCGACCCGGACGGCTATAACTTTTTGATCATCCACATCGCCTTGATGGGGGGCGAAGGCACCGGCGCGCTGGATTTCAGCTGGCGTGATCTTAAACCAGTGGCGGCAACCGGTGAATTCTGCCTTGCCCCGATGGTGCGCAAGGACAGCGGAATCGACAATGTTCGGCAACTGCTTGAAAAAGCCAAAGCCGAGCCGAATACCCTGATCTTTGGCGCAAACATTGGCGCGATCAACCACCTGGCCGGGGTGATGATGCAGGAAACCATGCCGGGCGCCAAATTCCGCTTTGTCCAGATTGGTGGCGGCACCGCGAACTTTACCGCGCTGACCGGATCACAGACCAACGCCACCGTTCTGTCGGGGGCCGAAGTCATCAACTTTACGTTGCTGCCTGACGGGTCCGAAAACCCGGAAAGCCAGATCAAGCCGCTGGCCTATACCGGGACCGAGCGTTTTTCCGGGCTGCCCGATCTGCCGACCATGCAGGAAGAAGGGTTCGACATGACCTTCTGCATCAAGAACTGGATCTTTGCGCCCAAGGAAACGCCGCAGGAATACGTGGATGGTTTCGCCGATGCCATCGCGGCCGGTATCAAAACCGACCGGTTCCAGAAATTCCTGGCCGATAAGGGCTTTGCTGAATCGTTCCTGACCGGTGACGCGCTTCAGAAAGATCTGGATGATACATGGGCCGCGATCGAGCCTGTGGCAAAGATCGCCGCACAGAACTGATCGTCTCGCGCGCCTCCCGCATCCTGCGGGGGCGCGCCCACTTGCCAAAGGTCAATCCCATGGATCGTCGTCCGTTCACTGAAATCGGGGTTTCGGCCCTGATCGTCATTATTTGTGCCGTGTTTTTGAAACAGGCGTTAAAGCTGCCCCCGGGCAAGTTTGAGCCTCTCGGCTCTGGCCCTGTGCCGATCTGGACCTCATCAATCATCATCGTCTGTTGCCTGGTGGTGATCCTGCGCGCGGCCCTAAGCCTGCGTGGACACAACATTGGCGTGGCATTTGCCACCGAATTTTCCGGCGGCAACCCCATGGGTGGCGTCATGGTTCTGGGCCTTACCGTTGCCTATGTCGGGGCGTTGCATGTGAAACTGGCCGCATTTGACATCATCACCTTTGTCTATCTGGTGTTGTTGATGTTGGGCATGGAGGGGTTCGCGCGCAAACGGATTTTACCTGCGGTGATTATCTCGGCGGTGGTCGCCTTTGGCGCGCAGCACCTCTTTACTGAAGTTTTCTTCGTCGATCTGCCGGTCTGAAAGGTCAATCATGGACATAGGCGCATTGTTCGGGGCCATCGGCCACATTTTCGTTCCCTGGACGTTCTTCATGCTGTTTATCGGCACGTTTCTGGGCATTGTCGTTGGCGCGATTCCGGGGTTGTCGGGCGCGATGCTGATCGCGCTGACCCTGCCGTTGACATTCTACATGGACCCGTTCGATGCGGTTGTCCTGCTGATTTCCATGTATGTCGGGGCCATTTCGGGCGGGTTGATTACCGCCACGCTTATGCGCATGCCCGGTACACCGGCTGCGGTGATGACCACGCTTGATGGCTATCCCATGGCGCGCAGCGGTCAGCCGGGGCGCGCTCTGGGGCTGGGGATTACCGCGTCGTTTGTTGGCGGGCTGATCAGTTGGATCGTGTTGTTCACCATCACCCAGCCGCTGTCGATCCTTGCTACAAAATTCGGGCCGTTTGAATATTTCACCCTTATCATGATGGCCATGGTCCTGATTGCCAGCGTTTCCGAGGGATCGATGATCAAGGGGCTGATTTCCGGCTTGTTCGGCATGTTGGCATCAATGCCCGGGGTTGATCCGGCGACGGGAATGCCGCGGCTGACCTTTGATCATTATCAACTGAACGGTGGTCTGCAATTGTTGCCCGTGCTGATCGGCACCTTTGCGGTGTCTCAGGTGATCAAGGATTGCATGGACCGCAGCGGGGTGCCTGACCGCCAGGAGGTGGGCAACTCCAAGGTTCTGATGACGCTGCGCGAACTGAAGGCATCGGCGGGGAACATGATCCGCTCGTCCTTTATTGGCACCTGGATCGGCATTCTGCCAGGTATCGGGGCCAGTATCGGGTCGGTGGTGGCCTATACCGTTGCCAAGAACGTCAGTGACACACCGGAAAAATTCGGCCACGGCAGTGAAGAGGGCATCATCGCCTCGGAGGCGGCGAACAACGCCACGGTGGGTGGCGCACTGATTCCGCTGATTGCCATGGGCATTCCGGGCAGCGTGATTGACGCCATCCTGATCGGGGCGCTGACCATCCATTCAATTCAGCCGGGGCCGACCCTGTTCCTGACCAACAATGATATTGTCTGGGGCATGATCGCGGCCGCCCTGCTGGCCAATATCCTGATGTTCATTCTCATGACATCGACGGTGAAATACATCTCGGGGCTGATCTATCTGCCCAAGGCGTTCGTTTTGCCGATCGTGATGATGTTCTGCGTGATCGGTTCCTATGCGCTGAACAACACAATGTTCGATGTCTGGGTGATGCTGGCGTTCGGTGTTCTGGGGTTCCTGCTGGAAAAGGCGCGCATCCCCCTTGGCCCCTTCGTGATAGGCTTTGTTCTGGCACCGTTGGGCGAAGAAAAGCTGCGCAGCGGGTTGATGATGACGGCGGGGGATTATTCGCCCATCGTCACCCGGCCTTTTCCTCTCGCGTTCACGCTGATGGCGATCGTGCTGTTGGTCTGGCCGTTCATTTCCGAACGGCGGCGCAAGGCGAAAGCGGCCAGAAAGGCAGAGGAGTAGGTTTCGATGAAGGCAATCCTGCTGCTTTATGATTCACTGACGCTGAAATCGCTGGCCTGTTACGGCGGGCCGCATCCCACGCCCAATTTCGACAGGCTGGCGGCGCGCACCACGGTGTTTGACAACCACTATGTTGGGTCGCTGCCCTGTATGCCTGCGCGGCGCGATCTGCAAACCGGGCGGCTGAATTTTCTGCACCGGTCCTGGGGGCCGCTTGAGCCGTTCGATATTACCGCCACGGCGTGCCTGCGCGGGGCGGGTGTTCACAGCCATCTGGTGACAGATCATTACCACTATTTTGAAAACGGTGGTGCGACCTATCACACGGCCTTTGATTCCTGGGCGTTCATTCGCGGCCAAGAGGCCGATCCATGGGTGCCGGTCATCGCGCCACCCCATGATGATTTTGCCGCGACCTATCACGCCGAGCAGGTGGAAACCAATACCGGGGGCTACCGGCTTCAGGCGGCGATGAACCGGACGCGCATCTGTGAAACGCCCGATTTCCCGACAGTCCGCACCTTTGACGCCGGGTTGGCGTTTCTGGCCGATCACGCGCGCCACGACGATTGGTTTTTGCAGATCGAGGTGTTCGACCCCCACGAACCCTTTCACGCGCCGCCGGAACAGCGCGCCGCCTTTCCCACCAAGGGCGACAAGATCCGCGACTGGCCCCGTTACCGGCGCGATGAAACCGGCGATGACACCGACGATCTGCGCGCCAGTCAGGCCGCATTGGTTGCCATGTGCGATGCCCAGCTTGGCCGGTTGCTCGATGCCATGGACGAAGGCGAAATGTGGGACGATACCGCGCTGATCGTCACCACCGACCATGGTTTCATGCTGGGCGAACACGGCTGGTGGGGCAAGAACCGGATGCCGTTCTATTCTGAAATCGCCCGTATTCCGCTGTTTATCCACACCCCCGGTCAGGCGCCGAGGCGCAGCCGGGTGCTGTCACAAAACATCGACGTGATGGCGACGCTGCTGGAAATGTTTCATGTGGAACGTCCTGACACGGTGCAGGGCCGATCCTTGCTGAACGATGCGCCGGGGCGCGAGGCGGCACTTTACGGCACATTTGGCGGTGCGATCAACGTGACCGATGGGCGCCATACCTATTTCCGCTATCCCCCGGATATGGAGGATGCGGCGCTGTTCGAATACACCCTGATGCCGCAACATTCCGGTGCGCCCTTTACCGCACAGGAAATGCAGGGCGCCACGCTGCATCCCGGATTTGCCTTTACCCAAGGGATGCCGGTGCTGCAAATCCCCGCCCTTGCCGACGCCAAGCGCCCGCCAATGCAGGGTGGCGGTTTCGATGATACGGCAACGGTGCTGTATGATCTGTCCACCGACCCGGACCAGACGACGCCGATCCATGATCCGGCGATCGAGGCGGCGTTTTGTGCGCAGATCACTGCCGCGATGCAGGTCCATGATGCGCCACCTGAATTGTTCACCCGTTTTGCCCTCAAGGTGCCAACATGACCAACCCCACCTTTCCCGCCATCGACCTGCCACATCTGAAATCGGTGCAGATTCCCGATTTCATCCGCCTGCGCCTGCGTCAGCCCGACGTGGCGGCGTTGGATGATGTGGCCGGGGCGGTCCGTGCCAAACTGTCGGGATCGGGCCTGTTTTCCCTGCCCAAGGGCGCTGAAATCGCCGTGGCGGTCGGCAGTCGGGGGATTGCCGATATCGATGTCGTGGCACAGGCCGCGGTCGAGTGGCTGAAGGCCCAAGGCTATGTGCCCTTTATCCTGCCCGGCATGGGGTCGCACGGGGGCGGCACCGCCGAAGGGCAGGTGGGTGTTCTGGCCGCGCTTGGCGTCACCGAGGCAACGATGGGCTGCCCCATTCGCGCGACCATGAAAACGGTGGATTATGGCACCTTGCCGGGTGGCACCGCCTGCCGTTTCGATGCAAACGCCGCCGCTGCCGATGGCGTTGTGGTAATCAATCGCGTCAAGGCACACACCAGTTTTCCGCGCCCCATTGAAAGCGGGCTGACCAAAATGCTGGCCGTGGGGCTGGGCAAGGCCGAGGGTGCCGCACAGGTGCATATGGCCGGGCCGCGCGGATTGGCCGAATCCCTGCCCGCACTGGCGGCGCGCATCGTGGAGCGCGCCCCCTGTGCGCCGGAATCGCGCTGGTGGAAAATGCCCATAAACAGCTTTCCCACATCGAGGTTGTGGCGCCACGCGATTTTGCCACCGCCGATACCAGATTGCTGATCGAGGCGAAAAACGCCATGGCCCGCCTGCCGTTCGAAAGGCTGGACGGGCTGATCATCGAGCGGTTGGGCAAGGAGATTTCCGGCGCCGGGATCGACCCGGCAATTTCCGGGCGCACCGATATTCGCGGCGTCGATAACCCCGTGCGCCCGTTCATTCACAAGATCGCGGTGCTGGGTCTGACCGATCGCACCAAGGGCAACGGTATCGGTGTGGGCATGGCCGATTTCATGCCCCGTGGCATGGCGAATGCCCTTGACCTCATGGCGATGTATACGAATGCGGTCACGGCCACGATGACTGACAAGGCCTATATTCCCATTGTCCTGCCCGATGAACAGGCGGTGATCCGCGCGATTGTGGCCACATGTTGGGCCGCTGATGCGCCCCGCCTGTGCCTGATCCGGTCGTCATCGCACCTTGATGAAATCGCGATCACCGCCAACCTGCTGCCCGAACTTGAGGCCCAGGGAGATGTGATTGACCACGACGCGCCCGCACCGCTGGAATTCGACACAAATGGCACCCTTGTCACACGATTGGAGCCATGATGCCCAAGAACCTGCTGTTTTTGTTTTCCGACCAACATGCCGCCCAAATCATGGGCTGTGCCGGTGATCCCCATGCCGTGACCCCCGCGTTTGACCGGCTGGCGGCGCGCGGGGTGCGAATGACCAACGCCTATTGTGCGTCACCGATCTGCACGCCGTCGCGCATGTCGATGCTGACCGCCTGTCACCCCTCGTCGCAGGAGTGCTGGACCAATGACGATGCCCTGGCCAGCGACCGGCCCACATGGCTTCATGCGTTGGGCGCGGCGGGGGTGGAAACCGGGCTGGTGGGGCGGATGCATTCGGTTGGGCCGGATCAGTTGCGCGGTTACGCGTGGCGCGAGGTGGGCGATCATTCGCCCAACTTCCCGGGTGTGAAATGGCACGATCTGGGGGTGCTTGACGGGGCGAATAACCCCACACCTGAAAGTCTGGTCGTCGTCGGTGCGGGGCAGTCGGCCTATGAGGTGAAGGACAACGATGTCACCGCCGCCGCGCTTTCGGCATTGGATCGGCTGGCGGAAAAGGGTGACAGGTTCGCCCTGACCGTGGGGTTCATGCTGCCCCATGCGCCCTATGTGGCGGCGCGCCGCTGGGTCGATCATTTCATGAATATCCTGCCACCCCCCACCATCCCGGAGGGGGCGAGCGATACCGGCTGGATCAGGTGGTGGCGCGAAAACCGGGGCATTACGGGCGTGCCGGACCGCAATTCGCGGCTGGCACGGGCGGCCTATTGGGGGCTTGTCGCCACGCTGGATGAAATGGTGGGTCAGGTGCTTGACCGCCTGGATGAACTGGGCCTGCGCGACGACACGCTGGTCGTCTATGCCAGCGATCACGGCGATCATGTGGGCGACCGCGGGCTGTGGTGGAAACACACGTTCTTTGACGAAAGCGCCAAGGTGCCGATGATCCTGTCGCATCCGTCACTGACCCCGGGCACCTGCGGCGATGTGGTCAGCCTGATCGATCTGTCCCAAACCATGATCGAGGCGCTGGGTGGCGCGCAACTGCCCCACGCCGAAGGGCGCAGTTTCTGGCCCCGGCTGAACGGCAAGGGCGATTGGGACAACACCGTGTTCAGTGAATATTGCACCGACGCCGTGCCGGCCTGGACAGGCGGGCGCGCGGTGCAGCAAAGGATGGTGCGCCGGGGCGATTGGAAGCTGCACTTTCACGGCGATGATCCGGCGTTGTTGTTCAATCTGGCGGATGATCCGCAAGAGCGCAACGATCTGGCCGGTGATCCGGCCCACGCGGATAAGGTGCAGGAGCTGACGGCGCTGGTGTTGGATGGTTGGTCACCAGATGCCATCCGCGGCCGGATGCTGGAACGCCGCGCGCGCAAGGATGTGCTGGCGGCCTGGGCGGGGGCGGTTGAACCGGCCAGCACCTATCTTTGGGCGGTCGATCCGGCAATGAACCGGCTGGAGCCATTTTGATGGCCCCGCCGATCACCCGCGCCACGATCCACCATTTCCGCCATACCTTGCCGGAACCGGTTAAAACGGTGATGGGGCCGATGCCCCACCGCCCCGCCCTGTTGATCCGGCTGGAAGACAGCGAAGGTGCCTATGGCTGGGGTGAAATCTGGTGCAATTTCCCCCCGATGGCGATTTGCACCGCGCCCGGTTGGCCGCGCGTATCCTGCCCCCCGCCCTGAGCGGGATGGACGCGGACACGCCCGCCCCCTTTGCCGAAATCCTGCGCCGGTTGCACCGGTTGATCGTGCAATCGGGCGAACCCGGCCCGGTGGCGCAAATTGCCTGTGGCGCCGATATTGCGCTGTACGATCTGCGGGCGCGGCGGGCGGGCAAACCCCTGTGTGCGATGCTGGGCGGTACGGCTCGCGCGGTGCCGGCCTATGCCAGCGGAATCAGCCCCGGTCTGGCCGATGAACAGGTCAACCGGATGCGCGACATGGGGTATCGCCGGTTCAAACAGCGTGTGGGGTTCGGCCCTGACGACGGGCTGGGCGTGGCCGAACAAACAGCGCGTGATCTGCAAAATGGCGAGGCGCTGATGCTTGATGCCAATCAGGCATGGGATTTGCCCACCGCCCGCCAACAGGTGGCCCGCCTTGCCCCCCTCAATCTTGAATGGATGGAAGAACCGCTGGCCGCTGACGCCCCGCTGGCCGATTGGCAGGCGTTGGCCGAGGCAGCGCCAATGCCTTTGGCCGGGGGTGAAAACCTGTCGGGCGAAGGGTTTGACGTGGCCATCAAACAGGGTGCGTTGCAGTTTCTTCAGCCTGACATCTGCAAATGGGGCGGGATTTCGCAAACCTTCGCGATTGCGCAACAGGCGCTAAAGGCCGGGCGCACCTATTGCCCGCATTTCCTTGGCGGGGGTGTTGGGCTGATCGCATCGGCGCATCTTTTGGCGGCGGTCGGGGGTGCCGGGGTGCTGGAGGTGGACAGTTCCGAAAACCCGCTGCTGAGCGTGTTTTCCGGGCGCGGCCTGGCCCTTGTGGATGGTGAATTCCCCCTTAGCGACAAACCGGGCATCGGATATGACCCCGATGTTGCGGCGATGTCCGACCTTCTCGTGTCCTGCACCGAGGTGGTGATATGAGCGTTTCAGCCCTGCATCTGCACCCGGGTGATACTGTCGTCTGTCTGTTGCGCGATCACCGGGCGGGAGAGGCCGCAACGCTGGCCTCGGGGGCTACGGTGGCCCTGAGCGTGGACATTCCCATGGGGCACAAGGTTGCCCTGGTCGCCATGGCGATGGGTCAGGATGTGGTGAAATACGGCGCGGTGATCGGCCATGCCACGGCGGATATCGCGCCGGGCGATCACGTGCATCTGCACAATCTGAAAGGGGCAATCGGATGAGCCTGTTTCATGGGTATGCGCGCGATCACGGGCGGTCCGGTGTGCGCAACCATCTGTTGATCCTGTCGGTGTGCGGTCTGAACGGCCCCGGTGCGCGCAAGGTGGCGGCGGCATTGCCCGACGCGGTTCTGATCGCAACCGGGTTTGGGCGGTGCCATGTGGGCGCGGACAAGGTGTTTCACGCCGCAATGTTGCGCGCCTTTGTCACCCATCCCAACACTGGTGGCGTGATCGTTCTGGCCCCGGATGACGGCCTGTGCGCGCAGTTTGTCGAGGCGGCAGAAAAGGCCGGGCGGCTGGTGCAGGGGTTTTCGCTGCAATCCTGGGGCGAAGACGGTACAGCCATGGCCGCGGCCGCCATTGCCGAAGGGCGCAAAATGGGCGCGGCGCTTTCGGCCAAACCCCGGGTGCCTTGCCCACTGTCAGATATCGTGATCGCGGCGGAATGTGGCCATTCCGATGCTTCGTCGGGGATTGTTGCCAACCCCCTGGTGGGGGATCTGCTGGATCATCATATCACACAGGGCGGCGCGGCGGTGATCAGCGAAACGCTTGAATGGCTGGGGTGCGAGGCGGGGCTTTATGCCCGCTGTGTGCGACCCGACATTGCCGCGCGGCTGCGCGACCTGGTCGAGGCGCGCCATGCCATTGCCGCCCGGGCGGGGCATGATCTGTTGATCGGTAATCCGGGGCCGCAAAACCACGCAGGCGGGTTGACCAC
The DNA here is from genome assembly GCF_055808395.1 of Oceaniglobus sp. K40-3. Taxonomy (NCBI): domain Bacteria; kingdom Pseudomonadati; phylum Pseudomonadota; class Alphaproteobacteria; order Rhodobacterales; family Paracoccaceae; genus Oceaniglobus; species Oceaniglobus sp. K40-3. The sequence continues at coordinate 625,591 of NZ_CM147868.1, forward strand.
GCTTGAGGAAAAATCGCTCGGGGCCATATCAAAGGCCGGGCAAGGGCCGATTTGCGGGGCCTTGGCGGCGGGTGAGGCTGTGGAAAACCCCGGCCTGCACCTGATGGATACGCCCACCCTGTCGCCGGAATCGATTTCGTCGATGGTGGCGGCGGGCGCGCAAGTGGTGTGTTTCACCACCGGCCATGGCAACCCATACGGCAGCGCGCTGGCCCCGACGATCAAGCTGACGGGCAACCCTGATACGGCCAGACGCCTGCCCGGTCAGATTGATTTCGATGCCTCGGCGGCATTTTCCGGCGCTTGCGAACGCGGCGCGCTGCTGCCTGATCTGATCGCCGTGTTTGAAGGGGTGTGCAACGGTCAGACCGTCGCGGTTGAACGCAATGGCGAAGGCGATGAGGTGATTTCCCGCCTCGGGCCATCGGTATGAGGCGGGTGTTCGCTCTGGGGCAAGTGCCGTGATCGCGCACGCCCGGTTCGTGACGGTTGCGGTGACGGACAAAACCACATGGCTGTTCATCGCCCTTGAGGATGGCGCGGGCCACATTGGTTGGGGCGAAGCGACGCTGGAAGGGCGCGAGGGCGAAGTGCAGGGCATCGCCGCCGGATTGCTGGATGATCCGGCGCAGTTGGATCTGTCCGGCCTGCCGTTCCACACACTGGCCCATGCCGCCGCATCCTCGGCGATTTTTCAGGCGCACAGTGATGTTTGCGCGCGACAGGCCAATGTGGCCCTGTCAAAGCACCTTGGCGGTGCGCGCCGCAGTGTCATCGGCTGTTACGCCAACATCAACCGCCGCACCCGCGACCGCAGCCCACAGGGCATGGCCCAAAGCGCGCAGGATGCCTTGGCGACCGGGCATACCGCGATCAAGATCGCGCCGTTCGACGAGGTGCAGCCAACCCAAGACCGCGCAACCATGGCACAGGCGATGAAACCCGGTCTGGCCCGGATTGCGGCGGTGCGCGGGGCCATCGGGCATCGGCGGCTGATGGTGGATTGCCACTGGCGGTTCAGCCGGGCGGGGGCCGAAGCGTTGATTGATGCCTGTGTGCCTTACAATCTGCACTGGATCGAATGCCCCATTGCCGAAACCCGTGATACGATTGCCGCGCTTGTCGCCCTGCGCACCCGGGCCAATGACCATGGCATCCTTCTGGCCGGTCTGGAAACGGCCATCGGGCGAGGCGGTTTTGCGCCCTTCGTTCATGCCGGGGCCTATGATGTGATGATGCCTGATGTGAAATACTGCGGCGGCCCGGATGAAATGTTGGCGATTGCCGCCGATCTGGCCCGCCATGGCATCACCTTTTCACCCCACAACCCCACTGGCCCGATCTGCCATGGGCAAACCCTGCATGTCTGCGCCGCGCTGGAGACATCGGGGCTGCTTGAAATGCAGTTTGACGAAACGCCGATGTTTGACGATCTGGTGGGCCACGCCCTGCCCGCTGTCACGCAGGGGCAGCTTGACCTGTCGGGCCTGACGCCCGGTCTTGGGTTTTCGCTTTCATAACGGAATAACATGATGAACGCACCTGAACTCGGTATCACCGTGATGCCCGAATACGCCCAATCCGAAGGAATCGAGGCGGTTTTGCACAATCTGACCGATGTGGCAGGGGCAACATCGCTGACCACGTCGCCCTATGTGGCGGCGCAATCGGCCCCCGGCACCGGCCACCGCGAACCGCCGGGGGATGGGGGCTGGGGCACAAGCGCCTGCTGGATCGCCCACTTTGGGGCCAGCGCGAGCTGTGGCTGACGGCCGCACCATCGTTCCGGCCTGACCCTGCGCTGTACGATGGTTTGGCCTATCGCCCGCCGGTTGCCGATGCCCTGACAGACAGCGACGGCGCCGTCGTCGGGCAGTTTGTCGAGGCGGCCAAGATGCGCGGGCTTGAGGTGTGGATGCAGATTCAGGCGGCGATTCCGCCTTGCTACCGGGTGCAGTTTGGCGGGCCGCTGCCGGGGGATGAATCCCTGTTGCCCGATGGCACAGCCCGGCCCGGGCGGGTGGATCGCAACGCGTCACTTGCCGCGCCGGATGTGCGGGCCTATGTGCGGGCGATCACCCGGGATCTGTGTCAGACCTATCCCCAGATCGACGGTTTGAAATACGACTGGCCGGAATATCCGGCCTATCACTTTGACGCGCTGTTTTTTGATTTCAACCCGGCGATGGCGCCCCATGCGACAAAGCTGGGCCTTGATCTGGAAACGCTGGCGCAAGGCACCCAAAGGTTTCTGCGCGATCTGGGGGATGGTGCGGTGCGGCGCAAAAATATCGCGCTGGACGATTTTGACAGTTTCCGTGACAGCCTGCTGTCGGCCTATCCGGTGCTGGGCGACCTTTTGGCCCTGCGCCGCGCCGTGGTGACCGATTTTGCCGCCTTCCTGCGGGAAACGGTGGATGAGGCCAGCGGCGGGCGGTGCAAACTGTTTCTGCACGCCTTTCCGCCGCCCCTTAACATCGCGACGGGGCTTTGCCCGGCGTCGGTGGCGCCCCATTGCGATGCGATCGGGGTCAAATTCTATACAATGCACTGGCCCCTGATCGAAGCCGAGTATCTGGCCGCCCTGACCAGCCGCGCCGATTTCGCCCCCGGTGATGTTGCCCGCGCCCTGAGCCGTATTCTGGCGCTGTCCCCCGACACGCCCCGACAGGCCGGTGATATCCGCTATCCCGAACCCGATCAGCCACACCCGGCCCCCGAAGCGGCCATTGCCGCCAAGATTGCACAGGCCCGCGCCGAGGCGGGAAATGTGCCGGTCTGGGGCATGTCCCATGGTTATGGTCCCACCGAAGACGTGATGCGGCGGTTTCGGGCGCTGGGGGATGGCCCGGTTCAGATGAACCGCTATTGTTATCTGTCCGACGAAAAGCTGGCAGCACTGGGGGCGCGGTAATCCTCATTCATATCGGTTGCGGGCCTTGTCGGGGTCTTGCCAGCGGGCCGGTTCATCGGGGTGGGTGGTGCGCACCCAATCGCGCAAAACGCCCACCCGTTCGCCCTGCACCTGTTGGCGGATGGCGATCTGCGCCGGGTTCCAGCCGTGCAAAAGCTGCGCTGTCAAGTCCATCAGGGTGTCGGCATGGGCCGGATTACCCGCCAGATCGGTTATCTCGTCCGGGTCAGTGGCCAGATCGAACAGCATCGGCGCCATGCCATCAAACCACATCAGTTTATACCGCCCCTGCCGCAGCATCCGGTGACGCGTGTCACCCACCGCGATGTTCATCAACCCGCCGTAATAGGAACTGACCGCGCTTTGCGGCGCATCCACCGCGCGCAGATCGGTGCCGATTTGCCCCGGCAGGGGCTGCGCCTGCCCAAGGGCAAGAAGGGTGGCGGACAGATCAAGCAGGCTGCACACTCGGTTATCAACGCCATTGGCAAACCCCGTGCCCCGTATGATCAGCGGCACCTTGGCGCTTTGATCGTACATCACGCTTTTCCACCACAATCCCCGTTCGCCCAGACATTCACCATGGTCGCTGGCATAGATGCTGATGGTGTTGTCCTGCCCTTGGACCGCATCAAACACCCGCCCACAGATCCGGTCGATCATCTGGACAAGGCCGTAATAGGCGGCGCGGCTGTTGCGGATCGCGTCCTCTTTGACATCGGGCATCCTGCCGGCCTGTCGCCATGCCGCAAGGGCGGGATGGTCGGTATCGGGGGGCGGAATGTGCGGGGCCGGCAGATCAGTGAAGCGGTCAAAATCATCGCGCCGGGCGATATAGGGGGGATGGGGGCAAAACAGGCTGACCAACAGGAAAAACGGCCGCCCGGTGTGCTTGCGCTGTTCTTTCAGGGCGGCCAGCGTGCGGTCGGCGTGATCGGCCACCGCCAGATCATAGGCCTGATACGAGGTTTCCCCAGCCCCGGAATGGGCCAGTTCGGGGCCGCGATTGCCCCGCCCCTTGGTCAGATCACCAATGTCAGGCGGCGCGCCCCGGGCCACGACGCGCCAATATCGCCAATGGGACGATGGGCAAACCCGTGCTGTTGGTCCGGCCCGTAAAAATGCATGCGCCCCACCAGATGGCAATCATACCCTGCCGCGCCCAGGGCATGGGCGATGGTGGGAATGTCGGATGGCAGGTAACAATCGTTGTTCAACACGCCCGATACATGGGGCTCCAACCCCGTCAGAAACGCCATGCGCGACGGAACGCACAAAGGCGCAGGGCAATAACAATTGTCAAAGCGGGTGCCCTGCGCCGCCAAATGGTCAAGCGCAGGGGTGCGGGCATGTGTATCGCCAGCGCAGCCCATGACGCGGGCGGCGTGCTGATCGGTCATCACCATAACGATGTCGGGGCGGTTGTCCTGCATCGGTTGGACCTTTCTTAAAAATGGTCTGGACAGTTTGAGTTCGAATCAATATTGGTTGGACCAGAAAATCACAAGCCGGAATAGACCGGTGCAAGGGAGGAACCATGGATATTATGCAGAAACTTGGCCGGGTAACCGGCGCATTGCGCGGCACCTTGGGTGTTGCGGCACTGGTTGGGGCGGTCTTATCGGTTGGACCAATCGCTACCGGACAGGCCGCCGCGCAGGAATTTCCGACCGAGCCGATCCGCGTGATCGTGCCATTCAAACCCGGCGGGCGCACCGATGTGGTGGCGCGGCTGATTGCCGAGAAAATTCAAGAAAATGGGTGGCTGAGCCAGCCGATGGTCGTGGTCAACGCCGATGGCGGCGCGGGTGCAAATGCCGTGAATCAGATGCGCCGGGGCAAGGCCGATGGTCATACGATCATTCACTGGCACCATCAGGCCCTGATCGCCATCGCGATGGGGTTGGGTGATTTCGATCTCTCGGATTTCCGCTCGCTTGGCTATACCGGCGGCGGCAGCCCGATCTGGGCCGTGCGTGCGGACAGCGAATTTGACACCATTGGCCAGCTTGTCGATCACCTCAAGGCCAATCCCCGTTCTTTGGTCGAGGCGGTGGGTATCGGCACCATTCCGCATTTCGTGGGCGGCATGTTTGCCAATGCTGCGGGGTTTGAAACCCGCTATGTGACAGCCAATTCGGGGGCCGACCGTTTGCGCCTGCTGCTGGGGGGCAACGCGGATATCGCGCTGTTCTCGGCGTCGGAATACCTTGCGCAGGGCGAAGGGCTGAAGGCGCTGGTGTATTTCGGCCGAGAACGCCTGCCTGATATGCCCGATGTGCCCACGGCGACCGAGCTGGGCTATGACGTGTCATGGGCCAACCCCAACTGGTGGCTGGCCCCGGCTGGCACGCCCGATGCGGCGGCAGATGCCCTGTCTGCGGCCCTGGAAAAGGCGATCAACGACCCTGATATCGTTGAATATTTCAAGAACAACACGCTTGAGCCTTATTGGGTAAGCGGCCCTGACGCCATGGCCGACGCAGAAAAGACGCTGGAGGCGCTGAAAAAGGTCGCCGCAACCATCCAGTAACTTTCCCAGACTGGCCGCCGTTCCGTTCAGGGTGGCGGCCTTTTTCCCTTTGCCCCGGAGTATGCGTCTTGCCTGACTTCAGCCGCAGAACCCTTGGCGATCTGGCCCTCTGTGGTGCCGTGATTGCCGGGTCGGCCATTCTGTTTATCGGCTCTGCCGATCTGCCCCCGCCCCGGTTTGAGCCAATGGGCTCTGCCGCGATGCCGCGCATTCTGGGCAGCGTTCTGATCTTGCTGGCACTGATCGTGGCGATACAGGCGCTTCGCCGTCCCGAACCGGGGAGCGTGCCGCAACCTTTGCCGTTTCGCGGGGCGCTGGTTCTGGGCGCGTTGGTCTGTTTCGTGGGCGCGCTCGATTTCGGTCGGGTGCCGTTTGTGGCGGCGGCGACGGTGTTTGTCATGGCGACGGGTGTGATCATGTCGCGCCCGACCCTGCGCAACGCTTTGGCCTTTGGCGCACTTGGCCTGATTGTGGCGCTGGTGCTGTCCTGGGTGCTGACCTCTTTCCTTTATATCAGGATCGGATGACCGGTGCTTGACGCTTTTACCCTTTTGTTTGAATGGCAGAACCTGCTGTTCCTGATTCTTGGCACCGGGCTTGGAATTGTCGTTGGCGCCATTCCGGGCCTTACCGCCTCCATGCTGATCGCGCTGACCCTGCCATTGACCTTTCATATGGATCCGGTCAGCGCGGTGACGCTGCTGATTGGCGAATATGTGGGCGGGATTTCGGGCGGCTTGATCACTGCGATCCTGCTGCGGATGCCCGGCACCCCGGCCAGCATCGTCACCACCTTTGATGGCTATCCCATGGCCCAATCAGGCCGCGCCGAACGGGCGCTGGCGCTGGGGATCATGGCGTCGGTCGTGGGGGGCGTCATTTCATGGGTATTTCTGGCCGGGATGTCGCCCGCGCTGGCCCGGTTTGCCCTGCAATTCGGACCTTGGGAATATTTCACGCTGGTCCTGATGGCGCTGGTCATGCTGGCGGTGCTGGCGCAGGGGTCGCTGGCCAAGGGGCTGTTGGCGGCGGCCTTGGGCATGGCCTTTGCCCTGCCCGGCATCGACAGCAGCATCGGGCAGGCGCGGCTGACCTTTGGCAGTTCGACCCTGTTGTCGGGGTTTGGCCTGTTGCCGGTGCTGATTGGCGCCTTCGCGATTTCGCAGGTGTTGCGTGATGCCAATGAATCGGGCGCGGCGCTGAAGATCGAACCACCGAAAAAGCGCCTGCCGGTCTATTGGTCCGATCTGCGCACCCATGGGCCGAACATGCTCCGGTCTTCGATTATCGGCACCTGGATTGGCCTGTTGCCCGGGATTGGTGCCAATATCGCGGCGCTGGTGTCGTATTCCACCACCAAACAACTGTCGAAAGAACCGGAAAAATTCGGCACCGGGCATGAACCGGGGGTGGTGGCCGGGGAAACGGCGAACAACGCCAGCGTTGGTGGCGCGCTGATTCCGCTGATCACCATGGGCATTCCGGGCAGCGTGACCGAAGCGATCCTGATTGGCGCGCTGACCATCCACAACCTGCAACCCGGCCCCCTGCTGTTTCAGAATGCGCCCGAGATCGCCTATGGCATCATTGCCGCCTATCTGGTGGCCAACATCATCATGCTGATCATGATGTGGGGCGCGGTGAAATGGATCGCGCGGGTGGTGCAAATTCCCCGCGCGGCCCTGCTGAGCGTGATCCTCGTGTTTTGTGTTGTCGGGTCATATGCCGTGAACAGCAGCTTTGCCGATGTCTGGGTGATGATCGCGTTTGGCGTGATCGGTCTGGGGCTTGAGGCGGCGCGGGTGCCCCTTGGTCCCTTCGTGATCGGATTTGTCCTGTCGCCCATCGCCGAGGAACAATTGCGCGCCTCACTGATGATGTCCGATGGCAACGTGCTGGAAATCCTCGACCGGCCATGGGCGCTGACCTTTCTTGCCCTTTGCGCCCTGACGGTGGCATGGCCTGCGGTGGCGCAGCGGTTGGCGCGCCGCAACGGGGGCGAAAAATGACAGTGTTGGTATTGCCGACAGGCGGGCGGCGGTATTTGCAGATTGCCCAGGGAATCGCGGATCAAATCAATGGCGGTGATTATGCGCCGGGTGATCGCCTGCCCCCGGAACGCGAACTGTCGGCGCAGCTTGAGGTGAGCCGCACCACGGTGCGCGAGGCACTGCTGGCGCTGGAAATCATGCGCTATGTGGAAATTCGCGTCGGGGCCGGTGTGTTTGTTCTGTCGGGCAACATGCGCGACCCGGCCAGGGGCAACCTGGTTGAAATGGATACCGCCGGCCCCTGGGAGGTGCTGGAGGCGAGACGCCTGATCGAGGGCCATTCTGCCTATTGCGCGGCCCAGCGGATCGACGATGCCACTCTTGCCGCGTTGGAGGAAACGGTAAACCGCATGGGCGGCGCGCTGGATGATATTCCCAGGTTCGATGCGGCAGATGCCGAATTTCACTTCATCATCGCCGGGGCGGCAGGCAATGCGGTGATCGAATCTTATGTCAGCCACCTGTGGAAGATGCGCCAGAGCGAGCTGTGGGAAACCTGGTATGACAAGACCCGGCACCGCAAAAACCGAGTCCGCTCGGTCGAGGATCACCGGGTGATCCTGCGCGCCTTGAAGCGCCGTCTTCCCGAAGCGGCGCAAACCGCCATGCGCGCCCATCTTGATGTGCTGGCCGAACGCTTTTTCGACCTAAACCTGTGACAGGAGAACCAACCGTGACCGACAAACCCGATATTGTGATGATCATCACCGATCAGCAGCGGTACGACACCATTGCCGCCTTGGGCGCGTCGCACATGGATACGCCCAACATCGACCGTCTGGTCGAACGGGGGGTGAATTTCTCGAACTGCCATGTCACCGCGCCCAGTTGCGTGCCGTGCCGCGCGTCGCTGTTCACCGGATATTACCCCCATACCAACGGCGTGATTGCCAATGGTCAGGCCTGGAGCCGCACCTGGGTGAGCGATTTGCAGAACGCCGGGTATCAGACGGTGAACATCGGCAAGATGCACACGATCCCCTATGACGCACCCGCCGGGTTTGACGAACGCTTCGTGGTGGAAAACAAGGATCGGTATATGGAGGGCCGCTGGTTTCTTGATGAATGGGACAAAGCGCTGGGCGCCCATGGGTTGAAGAAACAGCAGCGCGAGGAATATCGCAAACGCCCCGATTACAAGGACCGCCTTGGCGCCTTCACCTGGGATTTGCCCGAACGGTTGCAGTCGGACAATTTTGTCGGCGGCATGGTGCAATGGTGGCTTGAGACAAAGCCGGTGGAAAAGCCGCTGTTCTTGGTTGTCGGCTTTCCCGGCCCGCATCCGCCCTATGACCCGACGCCGGAGTATGCCGAAAAATACATGGCCCGCGATATTCCCCTGCCCGATGTGACGCAGGCCGAAATGGACGGGTTGCCGCCGCCCCTGACCGAAAAGCGCCAGCATGATGTCGAGGTCGATCACGATTCCGTTTCATGGAAGCTGAACCCGACCCGCGAAGAATTGCACCGCATGCGGGCCTATTATTACGCCAACTGCGAAATGATCGACCGCGAGGTGGGCGATATTCTGGACGCGCTGGAAAAACGCGGGCGGCTGGACAATACGATCATCATCTTCACCAGCGATCACGGCGATTGTCTGGGCGATCATGGGCTAAGCCAGAAATGGGCACCCTACGAGGAAATCACCCGCGTTCCGATGATTATCTCGGCCCCGTCACGGTTTGCCGGGGGGCGCGAGGTGAATGAACTGGTGCAACTCTTCGATCTTGGCCCGACAATTCTGGAATGGGCCGGGGTCACCCCCGATGCCAGTTTTGAGGCGACGTCCCTGAACCCCGCGCTGGACGGGCAGCCGTTTGCGGGCCGTTCCCATGTGTTTTGCGAACAGGGGGGCGATGTGAACCTGACGGGTGCGAAATTTCTGACGATGGTACGGTCAGACACTCACAAACTGGTGCATTATCAGGGGGCGGATTTCGGGCAGTTGTTCGATCTGGTCAACGATCCGAAGGAAACCCGCAATATCTGGGATGATCCGCAAGCGGCAGGGGTGAAATCAGATCTGTTGATGACCCTGATGAACTGGCATGTGGACAGCGCCCTGCACACCCGGGATGCGCGCAAACGGGTCGTGGCGCCGGTCTGTTAAGACAGCCCGCCGAGGGACCGGACGATGTTCCATTCCTCGGCGGTGACCGGCTGTACCGACAGGCGCGAATTTTTCACCAGTACCATGTCGGACAACCGCGCGTCGCCCTTGCAATCATCCAGCGTGACGGGTGATTTCAGTGGCTCGACTGCCTTGATATCCACGCATTCCCAACGGTCATCGTCGGTGGTGCTGTCGGGATGCGCCTCGGCCATCACCTCGACAATGCCGACCACGGCCTTTTCGGTTTGCGAATGGTAAAATTGCCGGAAGTATTGCAGCTTTTGGCCACTTTCCGGGCGCAACTGTTTGAAAAAAACAAAGAGAAACCAACAAGACCTTTGCCCCTTGTTTGATGACGTTGCACCTGCAAAAATTTTGGGGGAAGCGGAAGCCGGGCGTAGCCCGGATGTAGCTTCCCCCAAATTTTTTTCGCTTGCATTCATACCCTGATCGTCACGGAAGGGATGAGGATGAGCTGACCAGCACAATTACCTATAGGATCGGCAGGAAAATGCTTGGTGGTTACCAGAAAAGATAAGCACTCCGGTAAAAGCTATAAGCAGGCAGCTCAAATGACCCCAAGGGTTCTTTAGGGCTTAAAGCAATGACGAGACGTAACAGTTTGCTTTGATACAGTCCTCGAAGATTTGCTACTTAGGTGGGAGGGCAGAGGTTGCACGACAGAGTGACGAATTGGAAGCTTAAGCAGGTTGCCTACCGGGACATTGTCATTCGTTTTCGTATGAGAATTTGGGATCCCGATCATCGGTAGAGCCAAAGCTTGCAACGCGGACATTTGAGATCCGGAGATCGCAACAAAGTTCAAAAAGATCCTGTATCGACTGCCCCCAAGAGGTGGGCACCACGAGAATTGAGTTTGTGTGGTTCGATGCCCGTAGCGCTGCCATAGCAAGGGTTTCTACCAAGTATCGGCGATGGAGTGTTTTGCGATGGGATTTACACTCGATGAGCGCCACGACGATATCGTTTTGCATTACGGAGAAATCCGATGGTATGAGTGAATCCCTCTTTGTTCGAGCGATTTCCACATCGGCACCTAAACCAAGATCAGCTGGGTTCTCGCAAAGATACTGAAAGACTTCTTCTTCAAATCCAACCGCGCGTTTCATGCGGTCATGCCCAGCAATTCGGCGGCCCTGTTCAGCCTCCGCTCTTCTCAGGGCGATCTCTAACTGCCTGCGTGACATACTGCCTGCGAAAAACTGGGATGAGAGTTCAGCCGCCAAGGCTCCGGAAACAGTAGATATCTGAGAAAGTGTGAGAACTCCTGTCATGGAGATTTTATTATTTTCTATTGCAAGGATTTCAGGCGCGTTTTTCTTCATCCATTTTATCGCTGTGAGGGGGTTCCTGAGGCTCGCTACCTCGACGCCTCGGAGCTTTGCAACATGTGCAAGCAATTGGTTGGCTTCAGTAAATCCGTATCGCTTGGGGTTATTCAAGGCAGCTGAAAGGCCTTTACCGAATGCCATCCAGTCCCGGATCTCTACAAGTTCAGTAATCGAAGTAAAAGGTGTCATGAGTCATGGTATCAAGAATTTTAACTTTGTGAAACATATACTTGTAGTTTATTGTCAATAACGAATCGAAGGTGGTGACATGATATTCTCCCATAATTTTATCTGCTTTCACGGAAGGTTGAGAGGCGAGTGCAGGCTCAAGGAACCCATTGCGGTGGCGTTCATCAAGCCGGACTTGCGGCCCGATCTAAGGTGCACTTCTCAGTTTTAGCCCGCAATCTTCCGCGTGGAAGTCCTTTGAAGGTAGTAATGTTTGCGTAAGAAAATTCACATATGCGCCAAAGGGGCCAACCATGGCGAGCGCATCGTCTACCTTGTCGATGACACCGGTGCCATTGATCAATACTCTTTGGCGTATTCCTTGGCGCGCCGAAAAAGCTCACGCTTGCTTCGCGGGAGCAAGCGTTGGGCGCTGTAATCGCGTTACGGCTTTGGGCCAAATTGGTAGATGTAAATGTAGAGCAATCGATGTTCTACGAGGATTGTCTATCTACCGAACAGGTCGACAGCCTGAAATACTACGTACATTTGACAACAAGGGAACTACGCGTGCTCACCAAGGCAACGCCGTTGAACCTGAATAGGAGATTGGCAAACGCCCAGAGGTGCGATGTAGGAACGTTTCGGCGCAGGCTACATTTTGTAAATGACTACTTGAGTTTTCTTGGCCAATGGGGTGATCGCTATCATAATAGGGTAGGATCCTCTCAAACATTGACAGAACAAAGGCGTAAACGCCTCTCGCCATCCTTCAAGACAGGAAAGCGATCCAAACGGGGGTACGGTTATGGATCGATTGCAAAAGAAGTACTTAGCGATGCTAATGCAGTTTCAATGTCAAGGATCGAGCCAACACCAACAGCTGATCTCGATAAATTTAAGCTTTGGCTGGTCTCCACAGAATTTTCGAAAATTTGGAAGAATGAAGCGATCGCTCTAAGAAATCGCGTCCTGATGGATCTGCTCGCTAAGAACGGTGGGCGCTTGGGTGAGGTTCTTCAAATCAAAAATTGGGCGATTGTATATTTGACAAACCCAGCTAGGACTCCTATATTGGAGTCAACAAGTTAGAGGTTTTCGCCATGTCCGTTCTTTCCGCCCCATACATGCACGACGAAGCTGCCGCCTTCGCGCACGTTGAAGCGATGCTCTGGGCTGATGGTCCAGTTTGCCCGCACTGCGGCGTGATTGATAGCGCCTACAAGCTTGAAGGCGTCCGCACAAAGGCGAGCAAGAAGAACCCGGAAGGCAAAGAGCGGCACGGTCTGTGGAAGTGCCGCGAATGCCGCAAGCAGTTCACCGTTCGCAAGGGCACGATCTTCGAGGAAAGCCACCTGCCGATGCACCTGTGGCTGCAAGCCATTCACCTGATGGTGTCCAGCAAGAAGGGCATTAGCAGCCACCAGCTGCACCGCGTTCTGGGCATCACCTACAAATCCGCGTGGTTCCTGACCCACCGCATCCGCGAGTGCATGCGTGACGGCGCGCTTGCGGGCTTTGGCGGTAACGGCGGCATCGTCGAGGTTGACGAAACCTTCATCGGCAAGGAGCCGGGCGTCACCAAGGCGAAGAACGCTCGTGGCGGTTCCCACAAGATGAAAATGCTGACACTCGTGGACCGCACCACCAAACGCGCCAAGTCCATCGTCATTGACGACCTCAAGAAGTCCACGCTGATCCCGATCCTGCAAGAGAACATCGCCCGCGAGGCATATGTCATGACGGACGAAGCCCGCCAGTATCAGGGTATCGGCGCTGGCAAGGTGTTCGACGCTCACGGCTGGACCAATCACAGCGCAGGCGAGTACGTGAACCTTGAGGACCGCGAGATGCACACCAACACGGTCGAGGGCTTCTACAGCATCTTTAAGCGCGGCATGAAGGGCGTGTACCAGCACTGTGGCAAGCAGCACCTGCACCGCTACGCGGCTGAGTTCGACTTCCGCTACAACAATCGTGTCGCAAACGGGGTAGATGATTCACAACGGGGCATTAAATTGTTAGTGTCAGCCAAAGGTAAGCGGCTGACCTACCGTGGCTCATCAATGGTCGCGTAGAGCGACCAAAAAGGAACGGCAATGGCTAAGACATTTTCAGTTACGGTCTACCCTGACCCCTTGTCCGGGGAATTCCTGACTGTGTCTGATGCTCTGAACCAAGTACTGGACATGATTGAGGCCTTGGAACGTTCCGAGGCGATCAACCCCAATGAACGACAAATCGTGTGGCGTCTAACCGAGGCCCACACGAACAGTCCCCCATTTACCTTAGTAGCTGAACCATTCCCTTCTAGGCCAGACCTATCGGTTGTCTTGGAAGCCAACCGCGTATCAAGCCTTTTAGAAAGTGATGTTAGAGACCTCCTAGAAGGGCGTGTCGGCGGCGTTATCCTTGACTCCATGTCTGCGATAAAACGCGTAATCGAGAGAAACACGAACACTATTACCAGAACTGAAATCGTGTTTTCTGGCGGCGAACCCTTTAGTATTCGCCCGCAGAATGCCAAGAAGGCAAAAGCTGCGATAGAGCGCGCTGAGATAGCCGAACGGGAAAGCAAGCCTGACTGGCAACGCACCGAATACGGAACTGTTGAGGGCGAAATTTCTGGCCTCACGAGGTGGAATGGCAAGCCCGCACTTGACGTTATTGAGAGACTTTCTGAGAGGAAATTTACATGCGTTCTATCCGAAAATTTATCAAAAAAGGTAGGGCCTGCGCATAATTGGAGCGAGGTCTGGGAAGGACGTAGAGTAAATCTGATCGGCGCACTGCACTACAATTCCGATGGTGACTTAAAACGCGCTGATATTGAAGATTTTGAAGATGTACCTTGGACCGATGTGTCGATAAATGACATCAAGAGTTTTGATCTTCTGGGGGATAAGACAATGGGCGAACACCTTGACTTAGTCAGAGGTGAAGCCCGTGGCTAAGCCTAGAAAATTCTACTGGGACACCTGTGCATTCATCGGACTGCTAAATGGCGAGGCGGATAAACAGCGCGAATTGGAGATCGTCTACGGCTGGGCAAGGGATGGTAAGGCTGAAATCTGGACGTCCACCTTGGCAATGATTGAGTGCCGCCGAATTGGTGAAGAATCCTCCGCTCAGAAGCCAATGTCAGAAGATAACGGAAAAAAGATATCTGATATATTCAGACAGCAATTTATTAAACCAATTCCAATGGCGGTTGATATCGCCGAAAATGGTCGTCAACTCTGGCGTGACACACCCGGATTGGGTAAATATCAGGACGCTGTTCATTTGGCTTCTGCACTTCGATGGAGCGTGGAAACAATGCACACATACGACAACGATGATTTGCTGCACCTGTCGGGTAAGTTCTTATGCAGAAACGGCAATAAACTAAACATCTGTTATCCGGATAGTTCAACCGATGGAGAGTTGTTTGAACACGCGAAACAAAACCCAACTTGAGAAGTTCAAAGAGGCCGCCCGCGAACTAGAGGCGGACGACGACGAGGAACGCTTCAACGAGCGCTTGCGCAAGCTTGCGAAGCAGAAACCGGACGACAAGAAAAACGATGAGTGAGGTATTGATTTACCCCGCAGAATGGGGTATTTGGATACCTATGAAGCAATCCATCATTCACATTGTCGCGCGTGCGCTTGGTGTCCTCATCCACATCGACGGCCTTCCCTACGGGAAGCGTGGTCAGTGTGGCGACGTAGACGCAGGCTAGAAAAACCTGGCCAGCCAATCGTTGGTCCCTTTTATCGCCTTCGTGTAAGCAGGCTTTTTGCTGAACTCTATGACCATCAACTTGTCGTCGTCATCGACGTACTGCGCAAGGTGGTCTTTGATTTCTGTCGCAGTGTTATCAGCGTTTAGAAGCCACTGCGAAAGCTGGACCTTTACGGTGTCCAATTCATTGAGCCGATCTATCAGGCTGTCGTAGTCTTTCTCTGCAATAAGATCATAGGTAACGGTAAACAGTGCCATCGCTCGAATCACCCTTTGGTAGAATCCGATTCTGCCTTCGCCTCACGGGTTTGTCAAATATACAATCGCCAAAAATTGCGATATAGATGGGATGAACCGTGCTATTAGGATTGTTCGGCGACACAATGATCCTGACGATCCAAGAGAAGATGAGCCAAATGCAAAGACTCATGATCGGCTACTTAGGCTCGATGCTCGGAGTTGGCAAAATCTGCAGCTATGGCTCGAAGCGCACTTTCATCTGACAGAGGTGACCGACAGCCAATTCCTCATTGTAAGTCTAAGCCGAAATCCTCGCTTCGCAGGAAGTCCTCTAACGAAACGTGGCGCTCGACAACAGGTTTACCAAGCATGTGATTACGCTGAAATGCCTCGGCTGGCGCCTCATGATTTGCGACATGGAAGCGTTCGTGACCTCGCTAAAGAGGCGGTCAAGCAGGGATGGACACAAGAGCAATGGAGAAAGGTCTCTACCTATATTTACGGCTGGAGCGACCAGTCAAACATGCCTACGCACTATGTTGGCGATCAATGGACAGAGCATGCGGCAGAGGTCATGGAGAAGGTATGGCTTCGGCGTGAGGTGATCACATGATCACAAGACGAGGACGCGGTGTTCTGATACTGCGCCAACCGACTCAAAAATGGGTTTTGCCGGGAAGTTACAGGAAAAATGGGATCGATAGGAAAGTAAATGGATGATGCTGAAGGCCACGATGAGTGCCAACCTACCCAAAGTTTTCTGGTCCCAGAAAAGGGTGACCTCCGCCATACACTCGATGGATACGAATTCAATATTCGTGCAAATCGTTGGGAGATTCCTGGCGAAGGAAGAACCTACAATTTCATCTTGGATACAGTCTCACAAGTTTGCGAACCTTCACTTGCACATTCAATTCGTGAAGGGCTCGCCGATTTATTGATGGCTGCGGCGCCAAGCACGGTAAGGTCATCATTGCACGCGATAAACCGCCTTTTGAAGTATTGTAACCGCGACGCTCAAGAACGTATTCCACTGAAAGAAATTAACGGTGAGCTGTTGGAAGCCTATTTTTTTCAAAAGGTGTAGCTGCCGACAGAAGCCTAAAGCCGCTTCTCCAGACATTTATAGATTGGAACAGAGCAGGCCTGCTGGCCTGCGGTTGGGACGCTATAAAAGATCGGTCATTTAAGGCCGAAATCGCCTATATTGATGTGCTGACGCTCGACCCTGAGGCTGGCCTTATTGACCTGCCCCCCGGTCGTCCCTCATTCATAACGAGAGTCCTTGGGTTTGATAGTCGTCGATTTCGGGTGTGGCAAGCGCGCCGGGCGCGGTGCCATCATGTAGGTCAAGCGCCCGGCGCGCTTCTGCTGGGGTCTTGTTGCCGAGCGATGAGTGTGGCCTGACGTTGTTGTAATCGTAGCGCCAGAGGGCCAGCGTTCGGCGGGCATCTGCCAAGGTGTCGAAGATCTCTTCGTTCAGGCATTCATCGCGGAGGCTGCCGTTGAATGACTCGATGTAGCCGTTCTGCTGCGGCTTGCCGGGATCGATGTAATGCCACTCGACCTTGTTGTCGTTTGCCCATTTCAGGATCGCTTTGCTGGTAAACTCGGTGCCATTGTCCGAGACAATGCAGGCGGGCCTCCCATAGATCCGGACCAGCGCATCCAACTCCCGTGCGACCCTGGCCCCGGAGATGCTCGTGTCCGGGACCAGGCATAGGTTTTCGCGGCAGCAATCGTCGTTCACAGCCAGGATGCGGAATTTGCGACAGGCTCCGAAGGTGTCGGACAGGAAGTCCAAGGACCAGCGCTGGTTCGGGCGCAATGGCACTGGCATCGGTGTGCGGCTGCCTCGCGCCCGTTTCCGGCCTCTACGGCGGCGCACTGACAGACCCTCTTCCCGGTAAATTCGGTAAAGTTTCTTTTCGTTCATAATCATGCCCACGCGCTCCAGCAGGACGCCAATGCGCCGGTAACCGAACCGGCGCCGTTTCTCAGCAATCTTGTTCATTTCCAGGCGGACCTCCGGATTATCGGGCGATCTTTCGCGCCGCACGGTCTTGGGATCGACACCGATCAGGACGCAGACCCGGCGTTGAGAGATCGGATGATCCCGCATCGCCCGCAGCGCTGCGTCCCGCCGTTGCATCGGCGTCGTCAGGGCTTTCCCAGGAGATCCTTCAGCACAACATTGTCCAGCATGACATCTGCCACTAGGCGTTTCAGCTTCGCGTTCTCATCCTCGAGCTGCTTCAGCCGCTTAGCATCGGACAAATCCATCCCGCCATACTTGGCCTTCAGCTTGTAGAACGTCGCAGGGCTCAGGCCATGCTTCCGGCACAGATCAGCGGTTGGCAAACCAGCCTCCTGCTCTTTGATCATCCCGATTATCTGCGCATCGGTAAAACGGCTTTTCCTCATCTCGTCTGCTCCTTCAGGTTGGGCAGACTCTACATCAGATTGAGGGAACTTCCGGGGGGCAGGTCACCAGTTATGCGGGGAACAAGGGTCGGCGTTTACGAGATAGCAGGTCTTTCTAAGCAAGAATCCGTGACAGAGATTTTTGCAAAATTCCCCAGTCTGACCGTCACTCATTTGAAGCAGGCCACGCTTTATGCCAATGCTCACCCTTTGAAACATCGGTAATGCAGTTCATAGTGCGAAGAACAAGAACCTCCGATTTTTTTGAGGCTTGAGTCTTGGATAGTTATAAACAGGAAGGGTGGGACAAGTGTCAAAACATTACTGGTTATTCAAGTCTGAGAAATCTACTTGGTCTTGGGAGGATCAAGTCGCGAAGGGTGATGCGGGCGAGGAATGGGATGGTGTTCGCAACTACCAAGCGCGCAATTTTATGCGCGAGATGAAGGTGGGCGACCGAGGCTTCTTCTACCTATCGCAACGAGATAGGGAAATCGTCGGTATAGTGGAGATTATAGCCGAAGCACACCCGGACAGCACGACTGAAGACCAACGCTGGGAATGCGTCAACATTAAAGCGATCCAAAGTCTGCCGACACCTGTTTCGCTTGATCAGATCAAGACTGATCCACGTCTCTCGGATATGGTTTTGGTCAAAAACTCCCGCCTCTCGGTTCAACCGGTAAAGGAAGATGAATGGCATATCCTGTGCGAGATGGGTGGCCTCGTATCTGGGCCGCGGAAGTAAACCGGACTGAAGACAGCGCTAATAAGGCTCCTAAGAACACTTAGGGTTGGCGACCCCACTGAGCGCGAGCATCTGGTGGTGAAGTATGAATGACTTCGACTGAATGCATCTTCAAGGCGAGATGGAAGTCGAGCAGGTTCCAGATTGCGTTTCCTTAAAAGATGAAAACTGCCCCCAATTTAAGGGCAGTTTTGAAACGGGTCGTTTTGATTTGCGCAAGATATTGATATCAATGCCTTTAGTGTGTGGTGGCTTCACTATGCTTCCGGCAAGTAGAAGAACCCCAGATCGCCGACCGCCATATCGCGCATGAAGTTGCGCGCCTGATAATTGCGCACGCCGTCCCATTCTTCGCCCGCGTCACCCTTGGCGACCTGCATATCCCAGGACCAGACGGAGGGTTCGGATTTGAACAGCCAGTATTTCATCCGATCACCTGATTCCACGCGATCAGCTCAACCGAGGAAAACAGCCCGGCCTTGGCATAGGGATCGTTGGCCGCCCATTCCTGTGCTTCGGCCATATCGGCCACCTCAAGCACGATCAGCGACCCGCACATTTCCCCGGCATCGTCCAGAAACGGCCCGGCCCGTTCCACCACCAGCGATGCCTTGAGATAACTCACATGATCGGGGCGGTTGTCGGCGCGCACTTGCGACGCTCCGGGTTTGTCCTTGGCAATCAGGGCCACGCGCATGGTTTTCTCCTTTGTGTTTGGCGGCAGTTTAGGCGCCGGGGGACGGGGTGCAAGGGGTTATGCCTTGGCGCCCTTTTTGCCACTGCCCAGCATGGGTTGCGCCGCCTTATCCAGCGGCCAGCGGGGCCGGGCCGACAGGGCCATGTCATCAAACAGGCCCAGACGGTAACGTTCAATCCCGGCCCAGGCAATCATCGCGGCGTTGTCGGTGCATAGGGGCAGGGGCGGGGCCAGAAACCGCAGGCCGGTCTCGGCGCACAGGTTTTGCAGGCCTTCGCGGATCGCGCTGTTTGCGGCCACACCGCCAGCGACGGCAAACACCGGCGCTGCCGGGGTCAGCGCCAGATATTGCGTGATCGCACGGCGGGTCTTGGCGATCAGAACATCGCGCACCGCCGCCTGAAACCCGGCGCACAGATCGGCGCGGTCGCTGATCCGCAGGGCGCCGCCTTCCATCACCTTGTCCCGTTCGCGCAGCAGGGCGGTTTTCAGCCCCGAGAACGACATATCCATATCGGCGCGGTCAAGCAGGGGACGGGGAAAGGCGAACCGTTTGGCATCGCCCGCGCGCGCCGCGTCTTGCACCGCCGGACCGCCGGGTTGCGGCAGGCCCAGAAGTTTGGCGGTTTTGTCGAATGCCTCGCCCGGGGCATCGTCGATGGTGCCGCCCAGTCGCTGAAACCGATCGGCACCATGAACCAACAGGAACTGGCAATGCCCCCCGACACCAGCAACATCAGATAGGGAAATTCCACGATATCCGTCAGGCGCGGTGTCAGGGCGTGACCGGCCAGATGGTTCACCCCGATCAGGGGCAGCCCAGACCCGGCGCACAGCCCCTTGGCGCACATCACGCCCGACAACACCCCCGATCAGCCCCGGCCCGGCCGTGACCGCCACCGCGTCACAATCGCGCAACGTCAATTGCGCCTCGGCCAGTGCCTGTTCCACGCAATGATCGAGCTTTTCGGCATGGGCGCGGGCGGCGATTTCCGGGACCACGCCGCCGAAATTGGCATGCAGCGCGGTTTGCCCCGCCACGACCGATGACAATATCTGTGGCATGCCGTCGCCATGGCGCACGACCGCCGCTGCCGTATCGTCACAGCTGCTTTCGATGCCAAGAAGGGTCAGCGTTTCCATGGCGGCTCCGGTTGCGGGTTTATCTGACCGCAGCTATCACCGGGGCGTGGCCCAGACAATAACCGGGAACAACATGGCAACCCTTCTTCTGACCCGACCACTGGCGCAATCACAGGCCTTTGCCGAAACCTGTCGCGCAGCGGGCTTTGTTGGCCCGGTTACGATTTCACCGATCCTGAATATTCTGCCCGTCGCGCTGGCGAACCATCCCGCGCCGGGGGACAGGCTGGTGTTCACGTCGGTCAATGGGGTGCGCCAAGCTGCGGCGCAGTTCGATCTGCGCGGCTTTGATGGCTTTGCCGTGGGTGACAAAACCGCCGAAGTGGCGCGTGAGCACGGGATGACCTGCCGTTCTGCCCAGGGCGATCTGCGCGATCTGGTGGCGCTGTTGCTGGATGTGCGCCCCACCGGTTTGCTGTGGCATCTGCGCGGGGCGCACAGCGCGGGCGATCTGGCGGCGCTGGTCAATGCCAAAGAACTGACCGCGCGCGCGGCAGTGGTTTACGATCAGGTGCCAATGCCTCTGTCCGATGCAGCGCAGGCCCTTTTGCACAGGGATGAACGTTTGATCCTGCCGCTGTTTTCACCGCGCAGCGCGGCGTTTCTGGCGCAAGAGGCGGCTTCGGCCACCGCTGCCATTTTCCCCGTCGCAATCAGCGCCGCCGCCGCTGCCGCATGGACGGGGCCGGGGCACCCGGTGGTGGTTGAAAGCCCTGATGCCGCCTCGATGCTGCGCGGTATCATCGCGGCTGCTTGATGGAACCGGTCTTGTTGGCCGGGGGTTGAAAAGATAAGCTGTGTTTATTGCAGAAAGTCCGGCCCGCCCGGGTCCGTTATCGAAAGGTGTGTTGAGCGTGGCAAAACCGACGAACCGCAGGAAATCTCCGTCCCGATCTTCCACGCCCAAGACGAGTGTACCGGAAGAGACGACGCCACCGGTTGACGGCACCCCAACCACCATCGCAGATGTAACGCCAACACCGGCGAGCCGAGTCCGGAAACCCCCGAGGAACCGCCCAGCACCGTCGAGGAAACGCCAGAAACCGCCGATTCAACACCTGCCATCCCGGATGATCCGGTGGAAACGGCACCGGCTGAAGATACCCCGGCAACAGAGCCTGCGCCGCAGGATGCCGCAACGCCGGATGATGCGCCTGCTGACGAGGCCGCTTTTGAACCGACGCCGGAACCCGCCGCCGAACCGGCATTGGTCATTCCGCCGGAACCGGTCGAACAGCCGCGAATCGCCAAAGGTCCGGGGTTTGTCACGCTGCTGTTGGGCGGGGTGATTGCCGGGCTGATTGGCTATGGCGCCGCAAAATACGATATTTTCGGTTCTGGCGATGATGGATTGGCGCAGATCGAAGCGCGCATGTCCGATCAATCGGCCCGGATCGAAACGCTCGCCGGGCAAATCAGCGCCGCCGAAGACGCGGCGAAAGCAGCCGGGCAAGCGGCAAATGCCAGCGCCAGCGCAGAGGATCTGGCCGCCCTGCGTGAGCAGGTCGAAAACCTTCCTGCCCCGGTGGCCAATGAAGGCGCTGCCAGTGAAACTGCCGATCCGGGGCTTGAGCCGCGCATTGCAACGCTGGAAACGCGGGTTGATGACCTCGCGGCCAATATCGAAACGCTGACCAGGCAGGCCGCAGATGCCGGTGCGTCGAACGAGGCCATGTCGGCCTATGAGGCGCAACTGGCCACCTTGCAAAAGGAATTGGACGATCAGCGCGCGGCGATTGCCGACGCGAAATCCTCGGCCGATGCGGCGCGCTCTTCGGCTGCGGATGAAACACGGCGGATCACGGTTCAGGCCTCGCTGGCGCAGATTTCGGCGGCGCTGGAGAATGGCGAACCCTTTGTCGATGCGGTTTCGTCCCTGAAAACCGCCGGTGATGTGGATGCCCCCGCAGCGCTTGGCGATGTGGCGCCAAAGGGCGTTGCCACGCTCAGCGCCTTGCAGGCCGATTATCCTGCGGCTGCGCGTCGTGCCCTTGCGGTGTCGATCCGCGAAAATTCGGGGGTGGGGCGCTTGACCGGTTGGGGGATTTCCTCAAGGCGCAGACAGGCGCGCGGTCGCTTGATGCGAAAGAGGGCGATGATGCCGACGCGATCCTGTCGCGCGCCGAAGCGGCGTTGAAAACCGGTGATCTGGCCACCACCCTGAGCGAGATTGCCACCCTGCCCGACGTCGGACAGGCCGAAATGGCCGATTGGTCGGCCCGCGCCAAGGCCCGGCTTGACGCTGAAACGGCACTGGCCGATCTCAACGCCACTCTGCACAGCAACTGAGGACGATATTGATGCTCTGGTCTCTTTTGAAATTCGTCCTGTTCATCTGTATCGTTGCGGGGCTGGCGCTGGGCGCCGGTCAGTTGATGGAAACCGACGGCGGCGTGATCGTGTCGATCGGCAACATCGAATTCACCCTCGGCCCGCTGCAATTGGTCATTGCCGCGCTGCTTTTGCTGTTGGCGGTGTGGATCATCCTGAAAATCGTCAGCTTTCTTGTGGCGCTGATCCGGTTCCTGAACGGCGATGAAACCGCTATTTCGCGCTATTTCGACCGCAACCGCGAACGAAAAGGGTTTCAGGCCCTTGCCGATGGGATGATGGCCCTTGCCTCGGGTGAGGGAAAATTGGCCATGTCCAAGGCGGCGAAGGCGGAAAAATACCTGCACCGCCCCGAGTTGACCAATCTGATCACGGCGCAGGCCGCGGAAATGGTCGGTGACAAACACAAGGCCGAGGCGGTTTACAAAGACCTTCTGGTCGATGACCGGACCCGGTTTGTCGGTGTGCGCGGGTTGTTGAAACAAAAGCTGGCGGCAGGCGATACGGCGACGGCGCTGAAACTGGCGGAAAAGGCGTTTGCGCTGAAACCGAAACACGCCGAAACGCAGGATTTGTTGTTGCAGCTTCAGGCCGGCGATGCCGACTGGTCGGGTGCGCGCAAGACGCTGGGCAGCAAGCTGAAATACGGCACACTGCCGCGCGATGTGCACAAGCGGCGCGATGCGGTTCTGGCGCTTTCCCAAGCGCGCGACGTCCTGGCCGAAGGCAACAGCATCGAAGCGCGCGAGGCGGCGATCGAGGCCAACCGTCTGTCGCCCGATCTGATCCCGGCTGCGGTGATGGCTGCGCGCGGATACATCCAGAACAACCAGCTGAAGTATGCCACAAGGGTGCTGCGCAAAGCGTGGGAGGCGCGGCCTCATCCCGATCTGGCCGCCGCCTTTGCCGAGATCGAACCGACGGAAACGCCAAATGAGCGGATCAGGCGGTTTCGTGTGCTGACCCGGTCCAAGCCCGAGAACCCCGAAACGAAAATGCTGCTGGCCGAGCTTTACATCGCGGCCGAGGATTTTCCCGCCGCGCGCCGTGCCTTGGGTGATCTGGCCACCTCTGATCCGACGGCGCGGTCGGTCACGATCATGGCGGCGATCGAACGGGGCGAAGGCGCCGACGATGCCATCGTGCGCGGCTGGCTGACCCGGGCGCTGACCGTGTCGCGCGGGCCGCAGTGGGTGTGTGACAATTGCCATACGATCCATGCGGGCTGGACGCCTGTATGCGACACTTGCGGGGCCTTTGACACCTTGTCGTGGACGGTGCCCAAGGCCGGTGAGGTTGCGATGCCCAGCAGCACGGAAATGCTTCCGCTTATCGTCGGGCAGATTGCACAGGCGCCCAGCGACGACGACGTTGAAGATGCGTCACCCGACGCCGATGTGTCGGAGCCTCTGGACGCCGAAATTGTGCCGGAAAGCGAAGAAAAGGCGCCCTGACCAGGCAGGTGCGCCCGCAACATCAGGCTGGCCGCAAGGCCGGCTGACCCGCTTTCAGTCGTCAGCAGTGTTCCTTTGCTTGCCAATCAAGCCCGGCGAAACCCGCGGGGCCAGTTGGTGATCGCCGACATCCCGCCTTTGCCAAAAATCACCCCACAAATGGCCGCGCCGATCATAATCGGCGCGGCGAAATACTGCGTGCAGGAAATGGGTTGACTGTAGAGTACGCACTGAGTACTCAATTAGGTAACATTAAGTACACAGTGGATGTTCCAGGACCAGTTTGGCGAGAGATCAGGAGCGGTGGTTGTAACGATGAACGCAGTTCTTCCCTCAAAAGAGGAGACATCGCTGCCGCTGCGCGAGGTGGCGCATGCACGGTTTCGCAGTGCGATCCTTGATGGGCGGCTTTCCCCGGGCGAGTTTGTGTCACAGCGCAAGCTCTGTGAATTGCTGGATGTTCCGATGGGTGCCCTGCGAGAGGCGTTAAAGCGGCTGGAAACTGAAGGACTGGTTCAGGTTCTGGCGCAGCGTGGCATTCAAATTCAGGATATCAATCTGACCCTGATCAACGAAACCTTTGAATTCAGGGTGATGATCGAACTGGCGGCACTGCCACGATATTTGGCGCAGGTGCAAAAGCCCGAACTTGCGTTGATCCGCACCCAGACGGAATGGGTTATCGACGAGGAGAAAAAGGGCAACATTCGCAAGGATGTTCTGGATCAGGCGCTTGAAATTGACTGGGCACTGCACCGGGCGATCGCCCATGGATATGGCAACAGCATCGTGCAGAACACCTATCGGGTGCTGGGCGACAAGCTTCAGCTTATCCGCCTGAACCGCGCCTTCAATCCGACCCGCGTATCCGATGCCATGATGGAACATATGGCGATTATCGACGCTCTGGAAGCCGGAGATGAAGCGGGGTCCGTGGTCGCGCTCAAGGCGCATCTGACGACATCATGGCAGCGTGCCTTGGGCATAAGGGATTGAAGCGAACATGACGAACCTGCTGTTTATCTTTACCGATCAGCACGCCCAGAGGGTTGCCGGATGCTATGGTGACAAGGTGGTTTCGACCCCCAATATCGACAGGATCGCCGCTGAAGGGGCGCGGTTTGACAACGCGTATTGCGCATCCCCGATCTGTGTGCCCAGCCGGATGTCGATGCTGACCGCGCGCTGGCCCTCGACGCAATCGTGCTGGACGAACGACGATATTCTGGCGTCAAACATTCCCACCTGGCCGGCGGCGGCGGGTGCGGCGGGTTTGCATCCCGTTCTTGTCGGGCGGATGCACGCCCTTGGCCCGGATCAAACCCATGGGTATGCGGAACGTCTGGTTGGCGATCACAGCCCGAACTGGCCCGGTATGCCACGGCGATCAATGGGCGTGCTTGAAAACACCAATGAACCGCACCCGGTTTCCCTGTCCCGGTCTGGCCCCGGCGCCAGCGCCTATCAGGCCAAGGACAAGGATGTGACAAAAGCGGCTGTTGACTGGCTGCGCCATCAGGCGCCAAAGCGGCAGCAGGACGATAAACCGTTTTGCCTGACGGTTGGTTACATGCTGCCCCATGCGCCCTATGTGGCCGACCCCGCGCTGTACGAAAAATACGCGGACAAGGTTCTGCCGCCCGCACCGGCGCCGGACGCGGATCAGGAACATCCCTATCTTCATTGGTGGCGCGAAAACCGCGAGATTCTGGATATTGATGCCGCAACGGCAAGGCGATGCCGCGCCGCCTATTGGGCGCTGGTCGAGCAGATGGACGGCATGATCGGTCAACTGCTGGCCACCCTCGAAGAAATCGGCGCGCTTGACGACACGCTGATCGTCTATGCTTCGGATCACGGCGATCATGTGGGGAATCGCGGATTGTGGTGGAAACACACCATGTACGACGAATCCGCCAAGGTTCCGGTTGTCATGCGGTTACCCGGGGTGATCCCCGCCGCAAGCGTGCGCGATGAGGTGGTCAATCTGGTGGACCTGTCGCAAACGATGCTGGAGGCGGTCGGCGCGCCACAGCTTCCTTTTGCGGATGGCAAGAGTTTCTGGCCGCTGGCCTGCGGCAAGGCGCAGGATTGGGCCAATGTCACTTTCAGCGAATATTGCACCGATACCGTGCCCGATTGGACCGGCAAGCGGGCGGTGCGCCAGCGCATGATGCGCGATCACCAGTGGAAACTGGTCAGCTATGACAGCGAACCGCCGCAATTGTTTGATCTGCACGCCGACCCGCAAGAACAGCACGATCTGGCCGGTGATCCGGCCCATGCCGCAAAACTGGCTGAATTGATGGCACGTCTGAGCGATGGCTGGGACGTTGACGAGATTGGCGACAGGATGGCCCGCCTGCGGGTTCAGAAAAACCTGATGGCCGAATGGGCACGCCAGACCCAGCCTGAAAGCACCCATTTCTGGGAATTTTCGCCAGATTCCAACTATCTCAGCCCGACGAAAGGCTGATCAGCAACGACAACACTTAAAGTTTAGGGAGGAACTTGAGAATGTTTAAAAGACTGACTGCGGCTGTTGCTGTCATGGCATCGCTTGCGATGCCGGCGGTTGCGCAAGATATGATGAAGATAACCATCGGCGCGGCAACTGCCACTGATCACGCCCCGGTTTTTGCGGGCGTCGAACGGGGCATTTTCGCCAAGCACGGGTTGGATGCCAAGGTGCAGATGTATCAATCCGGCGTCGATATGCTGAACGGTTTGCTTAATGGCGCCCAGGAAGTGAACGTCATGGGATCGGTGCCGTTTCTTGCGGGGATTTCCCAGGGGTTCCCGCTGGTTCTGATCGGCCATCTGCACGGTGATCCGCTGGCCGATAATTATTCGTCGAACCAGTCGATTGTCGCCAAAGGCATTGCCGAGGGCGATATTGCTGGCCTGAAAGGCAAGAAAATCGGCCTGCCGCGTGGCACCGGTGCCGAGGGATATGTTCTTGGCCTGTTGGGCGCAGAGGGCATCACCGAATCCGACGTTACGCTGGTCAATGTGGCACCGGCGGAATTGGTCACGGCGCTGAACCAGGGTGATGTCGATGCAATTTCGATCTGGGAGCCGTGGGGTTCAACCGCGATGACCAAGGTTGATGGCGCGGTGCGGGTCATCATGGGCGACTGCCCAAGCTGCTATGACCCCGGTACGATCCTGACCACGAAATCGGTCGACGAAAACGACGTTGAACTGCTCAACCGGTTCATGATGGCCTTTGCCGAAAGCCAGCAGTGGGTCCGGGAACATCTGGATGACGCGGCCGAAATCAACATGCGCTGGATTCAGGGTATTGATCTGCCGACGATGAAACTGGCCATCCGTGCCGGCAATATGGACCCGCGTATCTCGAAATACACCGATGAGATGTATCAGGCCAAGGCGCTGCCGTTCCTGATGTCGCTGGGCCGGGTGGACAGTGTCATCGACACGAACCCTTATATCGACACGCAGTTCCTGGATTACGTCGAACAGAACGCGCCCGAATACTTTGACGATCTGCCGCCGATTCCGGCCGAGCTTCAGGTCAAGTAGGAGAGCGGACCGATGAACAAAGTGCTTATCGACATCAATGATGTAACGCTTGAATACGTCAACGAAGAACGCAATCAGGTGCATGTCGCCGTCGAAGGCCTGACCCTGGATGTGCGGGACAATGAGTTTCTTTGTGTCGTCGGTCCGTCCGGCTGTGGCAAATCCACCTTGATTTCCACCATCGCCGGGTTTCTGCCCCCGACCAAAGGCACGGTTTTGCTTGATGGCAAACCGATTGTCAGGCCGGGGGCGGATCGTGGGGTGGTCTTTCAGGAATACGCGTTGCTGCCCTGGAAAA
This sequence comes from Oceaniglobus sp. K40-3, assembly GCF_055808395.1. Lineage (NCBI taxonomy): Bacteria > Pseudomonadati > Pseudomonadota > Alphaproteobacteria > Rhodobacterales > Paracoccaceae > Oceaniglobus > Oceaniglobus sp. K40-3. The sequence goes on from NZ_CM147868.1 coordinate 653,333, forward strand.
CCGTGATTGAAAATGTGGCGCTCGGGCTTAAATTTCGCGGCATCGCCAAGGCGGAGCGGCTGAAGACCGCGCTTGATTTTCTGCGCCTCACCGGGCTGGAAGCGGCGGCCGAAAAATATCCGCATGAATTGTCGGGCGGAATGCGGCAGCGTGTCGCCGTCGCGCGGACCCTCGCCAATCGCCCAAAGATCATGATGATGGACGAACCCTTTGCGGCGGTCGATGCACAGACCCGGCTTTCGTTACAGGAAGAACTGCTCAGGGTTTGGAACGAAAATCAGATCACGGTGCTGTTCGTGACCCATTCCGTCGAGGAGGCGGTGTTTCTGGGGGATCGCGTGGTCGTGCTCAGCCCCGGACCGGGGCGGGTAAAGGAAATTGTCGATATCGACATTCCCCGCAACGAGCGCCACTGGGCGACCATCGGCTCTAACCCCCGGTATGATGTATTGCGCGACCATGTTCTGGGTCTGGTCAGATCAAAGGCTGCGGCATGAGTGCGCAGCGTGATCGTGTCTGGAAACCCTATCGTCTGCCGATCGCCTCGCTTGTCTGTCTTTTGATGTTCACGCTGGCATGGCAGATTGCCGCGTTCAGCTGGGAAAAGGCAACACTGGGCGAAAGCCTGACAGCGCAGGGCCGGATGGACATCGAGGTGTTTCTGAATTTCCAGCCGGAAAAATTTCATCTCCAGATGTTTCAGGACACCGGGCGGTATCTGGGGTGGAAGGATGATCACGCAACAATTCTGGATGCCCCCGCCGAAAATGTGCGCGCGCTTGCGCGCAATTACTGGGTCGCCAAAATCGTTCAGTTGAAGGCAGATGAATCGTGAGTGATACAACCGCGCAACCAACCGCCATCGCCACCTTTCCGGGGCTGGGAAAGCTGGGCCCCGTCACACGCGGGGTCGCCGGATTTCTGGTGGTGCTGATCGCATGGCAGATCTCTGTCTGGATTATTGATCTGCCGCCCTATTTCTATCCTGCCCCAAAGGATGTGTTCGCCGCCTTTGTCGATCTTCTGCGCAAGGGCATTCTGACCTCATATACCTATGACAGTGTCGGGCGGTATGTTGTTGGCGTTGCCTGTGGTCTGGTGGCTGGTGTTACGTTCGGGGTGCTGATCGGGTTGTCGAAATTCTGGTCTGAACTTCTGGGGCCGATCATCAATTTCTTTTATGCCATCGTCGAGGTTGCGTGGATTCCCCTGTTGGTCATCTGGTGGGGCTATGGGGTGAAAACGATTTTGGTCACACTGACCTATGTTGTGTTCTTTCCGATACTCTATAACACTCTGACCGGGGTAAGATCGGTGCCCGATGTTCTGATCAAGATGGTCCGGACCAATGGCGGCACAACGCGCGATGTCCTGCGGGACGTGATCCTGCCCTCAAGCCTGCCCAACATCTTTACCGGGTTTCGTGTCGGCGCCGGTTTTGCGTTTCGCGGGCTGATCTTTGCCGAGATGATCGCAGCGCCGTCGGGCTTGGGGTACATGATTTTCGATGCCGCCTCGACACGTCAGACCGACCGGGTGATCGTCGGAATGATCTGCATGGGGGTGCTGTGGCTTCTCATGGACCGGCTGTTTCTCAGGCCGATCGAGCGTGCAACAGTCGAACGCTGGGGCCTGATCCGATCCGAGGGGGCGAATGATGGCTGCCAAGGCAATAATGCACCCGAACCGCCGCAAATATGTGCTGGGAACGCTGCCGTTCATTGTGCTTTTGGCAGTCTGGTATATCGCCCCGAATATCTGGACCATTCCCAGCTATAAGTTGCCCAGCCCTGCAAAGGTTCTTGATGTCCTGTTCAAGATGCTTGCCGACGGAACATTGTGGACCCAGGTTGGCGGCAGCCTTGTGCGGTTGATGACCGGGTTCATCATCGGAAATGCGGTGGCAATTCCCCTTGGGCTGTTGATCGCGATGAACCGCAAGGTGGCCGAAATCCTTCAACCGGTTCTGAGCTTTTTCCAATCCATTGCCGGTATTGCATGGGTGCCACTGGCGATCATCTGGTTCGGTGTGGGGCAGGGGGCGGTGATTTTCGTGATCGCCAACACCATCTTTTTCGCCTCGATCTATTCCAGCGTCGTTGGGGTGCAATCAATCAAATCGGTTTTGTATCGCGCGGCCCTTACCCATGGCGCCAGTCGGCGTGACATTCTGACCGATGTGATCATCCCCGGCGCGCTTGTGCAGATTATTGTCGGGCTGCGCACTTCCATGGCCTATGGATGGCGCGCATTGGTTGCCGGCGAGATGATCGCGGGAACTTCTGGCATCGGATACATCACCCTGGAAGCCGTGCAATGGTATCAATCCCAGATCGTCGTTCTGGGCATGTTGCTGATCGGCATATTGTGGCTGGTGATGGACCGGTTGATCTTTGTCCCGATCGAGCGTGTCACCGTGCGGCGCTGGGGCATGATTTCATAACCCATCGGGGGCGCAAATGGGATTAACCGCACTTCGGTGCGAGACTCCCTCTTGCGCTCCTACCCGTCGTTGCGCTACATCCCGCGCCACGGGTCGTTAGCTCAGTTGGTAGAGCGCTTCGTTTACACCGAAGATGTCGGGAGTTCGAGCCTCTCACGACCCACCATTTCAAGCTGTTGATATGATGTTGCGCTGGCGCTGTACTTGCGCCACCGCCTGAAAATGTACGCCACGCTGCGATATCAGGGTTGGCTCAACGCGATTGACCTGCCCCCCGGTCGTCCCTCATTCATAACGAGAGTCCTTGGGTTTGATAGTCGTCGATTTCGGGTGTGGCAAGCGCGCCGGGCGCGGTGCCATCATGTAGGTCAAGCGCCCGGCGCGCTTCTGCTGGGGTCTTGTTGCCGAGCGATGAGTGTGGCCTGACGTTGTTGTAATCGTAGCGCCAGAGGGCCAGCGTTCGGCGGGCATCTGCCAAGGTGTCGAAGATCTCTTCGTTCAGGCATTCATCGCGGAGGCTGCCGTTGAATGACTCGATGTAGCCGTTCTGCTGCGGCTTGCCGGGATCGATGTAATGCCACTCGACCTTGTTGTCGTTTGCCCATTTCAGGATCGCTTTGCTGGTAAACTCGGTGCCATTGTCCGAGACAATGCAGGCGGGCCTCCCATAGATCCGGACCAGCGCATCCAACTCCCGTGCGACCCTGGCCCCGGAGATGCTCGTGTCCGGGACCAGGCATAGGTTTTCGCGGCAGCAATCGTCGTTCACAGCCAGGATGCGGAATTTGCGACAGGCTCCGAAGGTGTCGGACAGGAAGTCCAAGGACCAGCGCTGGTTCGGGCGCAATGGCACTGGCATCGGTGTGCGGCTGCCTCGCGCCCGTTTCCGGCCTCTACGGCGGCGCACTGACAGACCCTCTTCCCGGTAAATTCGGTAAAGTTTCTTTTCGTTCATAATCATGCCCACGCGCTCCAGCAGGACGCCAATGCGCCGGTAACCGAACCGGCGCCGTTTCTCAGCAATCTTGTTCATTTCCAGGCGGACCTCCGGATTATCGGGCGATCTTTCGCGCCGCACGGTCTTGGGATCGACACCGATCAGGACGCAGACCCGGCGTTGAGAGATCGGATGATCCCGCATCGCCCGCAGCGCTGCGTCCCGCCGTTGCATCGGCGTCGTCAGGGCTTTCCCAGGAGATCCTTCAGCACAACATTGTCCAGCATGACATCTGCCACTAGGCGTTTCAGCTTCGCGTTCTCATCCTCGAGCTGCTTCAGCCGCTTAGCATCGGACAAATCCATCCCGCCATACTTGGCCTTCAGCTTGTAGAACGTCGCAGGGCTCAGGCCATGCTTCCGGCACAGATCAGCGGTTGGCAAACCAGCCTCCTGCTCTTTGATCATCCCGATTATCTGCGCATCGGTAAAACGGCTTTTCCTCATCTCGTCTGCTCCTTCAGGTTGGGCAGACTCTACATCAGATTGAGGGAACTTCCGGGGGCAGGTCACGATGCTTCGGTTGCACGAGGCGGCCGCGGCCTTTTCCAACAGATCGAACAGCCCGGTTTCGGGGGCCATCAGATGTTTCAGGGCCTCGGCGGTTGTGCCACCCTTGGAGGTGACCGCCCGGCGCAGATCACCGGCCTCGGTGCCGGTGTCACACAGCATCTTTCCGGCCCCCGCGATGGTGTGGATAGCAAGGGTGGTTGCCAGTTCGCGGGGCAGGCCCATCGTTTCGCCCGCTTTGGTCATCGCTTCGGCCATGGCAAACACATAGGCCGGGCCGGAACCGGAAATGCCCGTTACGGCGTGCAACAGGGCCTCGTCCTCCAGTTCAAGCGCCACGCCGACCGCATCGAACAACGCGGTCACGATTTGGCGTTGTTCGTCGCTGACATTGGCGTTGCGCACAAACACGGTGACACCGGCCCCCACGGCGGCGGGCAGGTTCGGCATGGCCCGCGCAATGGGGGTTTTCGCACCAAAGGCCGTTTCGAAATAGGCCAGCGGCGCACCCGTTGCGATGGACAGAACGATGGTTTCGCCATTGCCGAACTGCGCCAGTGGCGGCAGAACCTGATCCAGAATTTGCGGCTTGGTCGCGATGACCAAAACTGCCGGATCAGCAGGGAGCGGCTGGTTCAGGTGCAGGCTGTTCTGCCCTTTCAACCATTCCGAGGGCGCGGGATCCTGAACATGGATCGCCGCGGGGCTGACCCCGCCGTCGATCCAGCCTTCAATCAGGGCCTTGCCCATGAAACCGCACCCAATGACGATCATGCCCCGTTCATTGATCGACTTCATAGGGTGGCCCCTGTGTCAGCGCGCACGAGATCCTTGTAAAGCTCGCGGATGCGGTTCATCACCGGGCGTTCGCCGTTGCCGATTTTCTTGCCGTCAATCATGCCCACGGGGGTTTGGGCGCCGAAGGTTCCGGTCATGAAGGCTTCGTCCGCGCTGTAGGTTTCATAAAGCGAGTAGTTGCGTTCAAAGATCGGAATGTCGTTGGCGTGACAGATATCAATCACCTTTTGCCGGGTCACGCCGGCCATGCAGTAATCGCCGGTCGATGTCCAAACCGCGCCTTTGCGGACGATGAAAAAGTTGCAGGCATTGGTGGTGTTCACAAAGCCGTGCGGATCAAGCATCAGCCCTTCATCGGCACCAACCTGTTGGGCCTGAATGCAGGCAATCACACAGTTCAGTTTGGAATGGCTGTTGTATTTGGCGTCCTGACTCATCGGCAGGCCACGCACCTGGGGAACCGTTGCCAGATTGATGCCGCGCGTCAGAAGCGATTGGGCAGGCTTGGAATGTTCCATGATGATCACCAGCGTCGGGCCAGAGCGGCTGAGCGAGGGATGCTGATAGGGTTTGCTTTTCTTGCCACGGGTCAGCATCAGACGGCAGTGGGCATCGTCGGTCATGCCGTTGGCCTCGGCGGTGCGGGTCAGCGCGTCAAGAATACCGGCGCGATCCATGCCCACATCAAGGGAAACAGCATGGCACGAGCCGAAAAAGCGATCCATGTGTTCCTCGAAGAAGGCCCATTTGCCGTTATAAAGGCGCATCCCTTCCCACATGCCATCGCCCAGCATGAAACCACTGTCATAAACCGAAATCTTGGCCTCGTCGCGATGTACGATCTCGCCGTTGACATAGACCTTGGTGTCGAGATTGCGCGGGTCGTCAGCCGAATCGTGCGAGGTTTGTTTGTCGTCGTGCATCGGTTTTTCCTTCTTGATCAGTAGAGTGTTCAGCAATTTGTCGGGCCGCACCGCAGATGGCTGGCGGGCAACATGGTTCAACGATGGACCGCCTTCATGAAATCGCGGGTGATCTGGTGGGTGGGGGCGGAAAACATCTGTTCGGGGGTGCCTTCCTCGATGATCCGGCCTTCGGCCATGAGGATCACGCGGTCAGCGACCGCGCGGGCAAACCCCATTTCGTGGGTGACACAAACGATGGTCATATCCTCGCGCGCGAGGGTCTGCATGACATCCAGCACCTCGGAAATCATTTCCGGGTCAAGGGCGGACGTTGGTTCATCGAACAGCATGATTTTCGGTTTCATGCACAGCGCGCGCGACAATGCCACCCGCTGTTGTTGTCCGCCCGACAGTTGATCGGGGTATTTGTCGATATGTTCATCCACCCGCATCCTGCAAAGCTGTGCCATTGCCTCGTCAATGGCGGCGTCGCGCGGGGTTCCAAGGGCGCGGATCTGCGGCAACACGCAATTTTCCAGAATCGTCAGATGTGGGAACAGGTTGAAGCTTTGAAACACCATGCCAACCTGTTTGCGCACGAGATTGCACAGGTGCCGGTCATCGCCCACCGCAAGGCCAAGAACCTCAACCGCGCCAGAGGAATAGGTTTCAAGCCCATTGATACAGCGGATCAGTGTCGATTTCCCCGATCCCGAAGGCCCGCAAATCACCAGTGTCTGACCATCCGGCACATCAAGGCTGACATCGCGCAGGGCATGGTAGGTGCCAAAGTATTTGTGAACCGATTTTATGGAGATCGCCTGTTCAGCCATGGCCGAGCCTCATACGGGTTTCCAGCCAGGCGCCATAGCGTGAAAGGCCAAAGACAAAGATGAAATAGATGAAGGCGAGGAACACATAGACCTCGACATATTGGTTGCCCCATTCGCCGGTTCCGATCGCGGCATTGCCCGAGGCCATCAGTTCAAAAAACCCCACGAAGGTCACGATCGAGGTTTCCTTGAAGGTGATCACCGCCTGATTGATGGTCGACGGCAGGGTGTTGCGAAAGGCCTGCGGCAGCAGAATATCCAGCACCAATGACCAATAGGGCATTCCCAGAGCGATTGCCGCCTCCTCTTGCCCGGCAGAGGTGGATTGCAGGCCGGACCGGATGATTTCTGCCTGATAGGCCGCGAAAAAGACCGCATAGGCAACCACGACGCGCATCAGTTTGTTCCCCTGAAGGGCGTCGGGCGCAATCAGTGGAACAACCACAGCGGCAGAAAACAGGATGGTCAAAAGCGGCAGAGAGCGCACGAAATCAATCAACAGGCCGAACGCGCGGGCGATCACCGGCAGGTCGGAACGTCGGGCAAGGGCGAATACAACCGCCAGCGGCATGCCGATCACGAACACCGCCGAAAAGATAAACAGCGTCAGCGCCAATCCGCCCCATTGTTCCGAAGTCACCAGCGGCATGTTCCAGAACCCGCCCCGCATGAGCAGGACAAAAATGGCGAAACCACCAACCCACAATGCCGGAAGGCGCCTGACAGACCAGAAAACCGACACACAGGACAGGGCCATTGTCACGATGATGACAAGGCAGGACAGGGTGGAACGCCATTGCTCCTCATAGGGATAAAGGCCGAACATGATCAATCTGCCCCGGCTTTCGATCACAGCCCAGCAGGCGCCCGCGTCATGGGTGCATTGATCGCGGTTTTCGATCCGAAAGATCGCATTGACCACCGCCCAATCGAACAGGGAAACCGCGACCCAGACGATCAGCGCCGCAAAGGCAACCGACATCACCGCATCGAACCTTGTCGCGAAGAAATGCTTGCGCAGTATTGCGGCAAACCCGGTCTGGCTGCTCGGGGGGCTGAGGGTATCGCTCATCTCAATGTCTCCCTCTGATCTTCAGGCGGTCATTGATCGTGTTCATCACAAAGGCGAGCGAGTAATTCAGCGCGATGAAGCCCCCCATCAACAGCGCCAGAAGTTCCAGCGTCTGGCCGCTCTGGTTGATTGCGGTCGAAATCACCGCGAAATAATCAGGGAAACCAACGGCAAGCCCGACCGTGGTCGCCTTCATCAGCCAGACATATTGATTGGTCAGCGAGGGCAGCGACGCACGCAGCGCCAGCGGAACAAGGATCAGCCGGTTGATCTGAAACCTGCTCAGCCCAAGGGACCGCCCCGCCTCCAGTTTGCCACTGTCGACCGAGATCAGTCCGCCGCGAATGATTTCACCGATATAGGCCGCGCCAAACAGCACCAGCCCGATCACCAGTGCCGTCATTTCTGGTTTGAGCGTGACACCCCCCGCAATCCGCAACCCCTTGAGCCTTGGCAGTGACAGAACCGGTTCGCCTGCCTGATGCCCCAGCACGGCGAGAACAACAAACAGCAGTGCGACCGCGCCGGCCGCAACACCAAAGCGCAGCGCGCCCGACAGACGCCCACGGGTCAGCCACAGCCACAGACCGGCGGCCACGATCCCCAGCGCAAGCCAGACAAGACCGTTTTCAACCAACGGAACACTGGGCAGCACGATCCCCCGGTTCGACAGCATCGCGACACCCAAAAGGCTGTGCGCATCGCGTGGGCCGGGCAGATGGGTCAGCACCGCATACCAAAAGAAAACCTGCAAAACGACGGGGATATTTCGGAACACCTCGACATAGGTTGTCCCGACAAGTTTCATCAACGTATTGCCCGAAACCCTGAGCAGGGCGAGCAGGACGCCAAGAATATTGGCAAAGATCAGCGTCAGAAATCCCACCAGCATCGTGTTGAGCAGCCCGGCGAGAATGATCCTCGCGTAGGTCGATCTTGCGCTGACGTCGATAACGGAAAAGTTGATCGGCCAACCGGTCGTGCGGTCAAGAAACCCGAACCCCGTCGCGATCCCCTGGGCCACGATGTTTCGCTGCCCGACGACCACGAAAGCGACCACCAGAAACACCACCACGGCGATAAAAGCGGCCTGAATTGTCACCCTGCGGAAGCGGCGTGATGCAAGTAACTGGCGCATGTCTACTTTCCCAACAATGCAAAGAACCGCCCCGGGGGGCGGTTCTTTGGCTGTGTTTAGTCCAGAATCAGCGGGTACAGGATGCCGCCCTTGTTCCAGAGGTTGTTCAGCCCGCGCGGGAGCTTGTAGCGTGATCCATCGCCAACGGTGCGATCATAGATTTCGCCATAATTGCCGACGGCCTTGATCACATTGTAGGCCCAGTCGTCGCTCAGCCCCATGCGCTCGCCCACGCCGGGGGTCACGCCCAACATCCGTTCGATGGTTGGCGATGGTGGGTTTGCCTTCATCTCATCGACATTGGCGGCGGTGATTCCGTTCTCTTCGGCCATCAGCAGGATGCTGACGGTCCAGTTGATGACATCAAGGAAATCGTCCTGCCCCTGACGCACCACGATGCCCTCGGGTTCCAGCTTCATCACGTCGCCAAGAATGGTGAACGCCTCCGGGTCGGGGGCATTCACGCGCGTGGCCGACAGGAACGGGCCGAACCCGGCAATCGCATCGCAGCGCCCGTTGTAAAATGCAGCCCGCAGTTCCTCGCCCTTTTCAAAGGCCAGCGGTTCATATGAAACACCGTTGGTTTCCATGTAATCCGCCAGCACCCGTTCGACGGTGGTGCCCGCGTTGACACAGAACACGCCGCCATCAAGATCGGCGATGGTTTCGGCGCCCAGTTCGGTTTTGGCCATCGTATAGAACGGCCCGATGAAATAGGGGCGCGAGAATTGCAAGCCAAGGTCAGTATCGCGCGATTGGGTCCAGCCGGTCACTTTGACGATAACATCCACATCGCCGGATTGCAGCGCGGGAAACCGCTGGGCAAAACTGACTGGAATGATCTGAAGCTTGTCCGGGCTGCCCAGAATGGCCGTTGCCAGCGCCTTGCAGAATTCGATGTCAAAGCCCTGCCATGCGCCTTCGGCATCAACTTCGGCAAACCCGAGATAGCTGCCGTTGTGCCCGGTGCAAAGCAGGCTGCCGCGCTCTTTTATGGTGTCGAGCAGGTTTGCGTCTTGCGCGCTGGCGGCACTGGCCCCCGAAAGGGCAAGCGCGGCAGCACCCACCAATCTGATAAAGGTGTTGGTCATCTGTCTCTCCGTCGGTTGTTGGGTAAGGTCATGGCCGCTTTTGCGGTTCTTGGAGCGTGATAGGCGCGCTCGTCCGATTGGCTGCCTTCGTGCCGTGTTCGGGCAGCGAAACACCCAGGCCGGGGGTGCGCGGCAGGGCGAAATGTTCGGGGTCAAACCCGAGCGGGTCCAACCCGAACTCCCGAAAGAAAACCTGATGCACGGTGTGATATTCCACATGCGCGACGCGGTGTTCGGCGGCGGCGATATGGCAGGCCGCCATGAACGCGACGCCGGTTGACGAAACCTCAAGCGACAGCCGGGTTTCGGTGCCTTTGCAAAGCGTGGCCAGCCGGCGCACGCCTGTGGCGCCGCCGCTGGCAATGGGCGCGGTCTGCAAAAAGGCGATCCCGCACGTTTCGACCAGCATACGGTGCATTTCGGTGCGGTATTCCGCCTCAAGCGCCATCACCGGCACGGCGGCGCGCGAAAGTTCGGCCATGCCGTCAATATCCGACGCCTTGGTGGGGGATTGAAATGCCTCGATCCGCCCCTCTGGCAGGGCCTCATAGATCTGACGTGCCTCGCGCGCGGTATAGGAATAGACGCCGTCGATGATCAGTCGCGCCTGCGGCGGAATCGCGGCCAGGGCGGCCCTGACGCGGGCTATATCCTCATCGATGGAAAGACCGCCGATCTTCATCTTGCTCAGGCGAAACCCCTGCGCGGCGAAACCGGCCATTTCATCGGCCAGATCTCCGGTTGTCTTGCCCTGACCATAAAGGCCGCCGCTGGCATAAAGCATCGCGGTGCCGCTGCCGTTCGGGTTCAGGCATTGCCAAAGGGGCACAGCGGTCTGGCGGCTGCGCAAATCCCACACCGCCAGATCGATCCCCGATAGCGCCGAACTCAGGATACCATGGCGCGCGGTCAGTGTGGCGCGGTCAATCAACCCCTGCGCAACACCGTCAACGGCGCCGAGGTTTTGCCCTTCGAAATGCGGCACGACTTCGGTTTGCAGAAAGGTCAGCAGGGTGGCGGGCGCGGCATCAAAGCACCAGCATTCGCCCAGACCGACGTTGCCCAGATCATCTTCGATAACGACAAAAACCGCGTGTTTCTCTGTCCACCGGATGGCCGGGTTCCACAGGGTTCCGCCCAGATCATTGACATGGGAAAACAGTGAAATGCGGGCTATGTGGCGCATCCTATTCCGCTTTCACGTGTTTGGCAGCCGGCGGATTGCCGAGATCAAAGCCACTGTCGGGCGTATGTTTCAGCGCTTTCAGGAAACGATCATGGAACTGCATGGAATGGGCATGGGCGATGGCATCTGCCGCCTCGACATCGCGGGCCTCGATCGCATCGACAAAATCGTGGTGCTGATCGCGCAGAACATATTTGCGGTTCTGGGATTCCAGAAACCGCACATGGATATGCAGCAACCTGCGCGCTTCTGACAAAAGTTCGCGGTACTGGCGGATTACATACGGATTGCCGCCCGCTTCGGCCACGCCAACATGAAAGGCAAAGTTCGCCTGCATGATCTCAAGCGCGTTGGGCCGTTCGATATTGTGGTTGAAGGCATCGGCAAGATGACGCAGCCGGGGGATATCCGAATCTCGCCGGTTCCTTGCCGCCAGCCGGGTCGCCAACCGTTGCTGTATATCCAGCGCCTGAATGAAATCGGGGAAATTTCTCAGATCCACGGGCGCGACGATGGTGGAACGGTTGGGCAGCGTTTTGGCAAGCTGTGAGGACGACAACCGGTTCAGCGCCTCGCGGATCGGTGAACGCGACACGGCGAACCGTTTGGACAGGCTGACCTCATCCAGCGGAGAACCGGGCTCCAGTGTCAGTGTCAGGATCTCATCGCGCAGGATGTTATAGATTTCACCGGCTGCGGTTCCGCGTTCATAGGGTTTGGCCTGCTTTTCGATTGTGATTTCGTGGCCTCCCAAGACTGCGTGCAAAAGTGCGACTCACCTTGCCTAATCTTGCGTACATCATGTATGCAAGATTAGGCAAGGGCAAACTGGATGCCTCATCGCGCGCCAAAGGGGCCTGATGGGTGGTCTGATGCCCGGCCTGCGGTGCTTGGGGAAAGGATGTTTCATGGACCGGATTATCGTTTCGGGGTCTGCCAGCGGGCCGGTTCTCGTGTGTTCCGAGGGGCTTAGCTTTTGGGGCGGTGTCGATGCGCAAACCGGCACCATTCAGGATGCGCACCATCCGCAGCACGGCGTTTCCATGGCCGGGCGTATCGTGATGATGCCCACCAGCCGTGGCTCTTGTTCGGGCAGCGGCGTGTTGCTGGAACTGGCACTGAACGGCAATGCGCCGGGCGCCCTGGTGTTTCACGAACCCGAAGACATCCTGACGCTCGGCGCTTTCATTGCCGCCCGCATGTTTGATCGGCCGATTGCCGTGCTGCGGTTGTCGCGCGAAAACTATGATCTTCTGGCCACGAAACACGACGCGCAGATCACCGGAGATCGTATCATCGCCGACGGTATGACGCTGGAGTTAAGCGCGCTTGACCAGAGCGTTCTGACATTGTCACCGAATGATCAGGCGATAATCGGGGGCGCGCAGGGCGAGGCGGCCAAGCTGGCGATGGAGGCGATTTTCACCATGGGCGTGGTTCAGGGGGCGACACGGCTGACCGACATCACCCGCGCCCATATCGACGGCTGCATCTATGCGGGCCGGGCCAATCTGATCTTTGCCGAAACCATGCTGAACATGGGCGCGCGGGTGCAGGTGCCAACGACAATGAACGCGATTTCCGTCGATCAGGACAATTGGCGTGGTCAGGGGGTGCCACCCACCTTTGGCGAACCGGCAAGCCGCCTGGCAGAGGCTTATGTGAAAATGGGGGCGCGCCCGACATTCACCTGCGCGCCCTACCTTGCCAGCGACCGCCCGCAAAAGGGCGAAGATATCGGATGGTCGGAATCCAACGCGGTGATCTATGCCAACAGCGTGCTGGGCGCGCGCAGCGTCAAACACCCTGATTTCTTTGATCTTTTTGTCGCCCTGACGGGCCGTGCCCCGCATTCGGGCGTGTACCTTGCCGAAAATCGCCGCGCGCAGGTGCGTATCGCGATCGATTTGCCAGAAACCTATGACGATGCGATCTGGCCACTGATCGGCTGGGTCGTGGGACAGCAGGCGCCCGACCGGATTCCCTTTTGGAAGGTCTTGAAGACGCTGGGATCGGCACCGATGATCTCAAGGCGCTTTGTGCTGCATTCGGCACCACCTCGGCGGCGCCGATGCTGCATATTCGCGGAGTGACGCCTGAGGGGAATAAACCGGCACAAACCGGCATGAAACAGCTCCGGGTGGGCCGCGCAACGCTTGCCAGCGCCTGGACGCAGCTTAACACTGGCCCTGAACAGATTGATCTGGTTGCGCTGGGCAGCCCGCATTTTTCCCTTGGCGAAACCCGCCGTCTTGCCGGGTTGATGGCGGGACGGACCTGCACCGCGACAACGACAACCATCGTCACCCTGAGCCGCGCAACCTTTGACGAGGCCCGCGACGAAGGGCTGTTGTCAACGTTGGAACGCGCCGGGGTGCGGATCGTGCAGGATCTGTGCTGGTGTTCGATCTCTGAACCGGTGTTTCCGCCAACCGCGCAAAATCTGGTGACCAACTCGGGCAAATACGCCCATTATGCCCCCGGCCTGTCTGGCCGCACCGTGCGTTTCGCGAGTCTGGCGGATTGCGCAACCGCCGCCGTGCAGGGCCGGCTTCGGAATGGATGTCCCGCGTGGCTGGAACAGCCGGTTCACGGCTGACCTGCCTTGCCCTTTCACGCGAAAAACGGCAATTCTGCGCATATGACACAGCACCTTCTCAGCCTTGGCCACGGGTATTGCGCCCGGGAACTGGCCGCGCATCTGCTGCCCCAGGGGTGGCAGATCACCGGAACCACGCGCAGCGCCGAAAAGGGCGCGCATCTGGCCGCCAGCGGCGTCACGCCACTGGTCTGGCCCGGGGCCGATGTGGCCCCCGCCCTGGCCCGCGCCACACATCTGTTGGTTTCCGCTGGCCCGACGGATGCCGGTGATCCGGCCCTGAACCTGTTGTCCGAACAGATTGCAAAGGCCGGGCATCTGCGCTGGGTCGGCTATCTTTCGACCACGGGCGTTTATGGCGATCATCAGGGCGGTTGGGTGGATGAAACCACGCCTTTGGCCCCCTCTACCCGCCGGGGCATGTTGCGCGTAAAGGCCGAGGCGGAGTGGCAATCTCTGGCGCAGAGTTCCGGCCTGCCGCTGCACATCTTTCGGTTGGCGGGTATCTATGGCCCCGGGCGCGGCCCTTTTGCCAAGGTGCGCGCAGGCACGGCGCGGCGGATCATCAAGCCGGGGCAGGTGTTTTCACGCATCCATGTGACCGACATTGCCCGGGTTCTGGCGGCGTCTATGGCGCGCCCCGATCCCGGCGCGGTCTATAATCTTTGCGATGACGATCCGGCCCCGCCCGAAGACGTGATTGCCCATGCCGCGACTTTGCTTGGCCTGCCGCTCCCTCCGGCGGTGGATTTCGACAGGGCCGATCTTACCCCCATGGCGCGCAGTTTCTACGCCGAATCCAAACGGGTGCGCAATGACCGGATCAAATCGGACCTCGGGATCACCCTGAAATACCTGGATTATCGCAGCGGTCTTGCCGCGTTGTTGCAGGATGAGGCCCCGTCCTGACGCCAAAGGCTCATGTTCAGCCCGCCACGATAAAGCAGTAAAACCGCGCCGGGTGCCGCCCCGCGCCCGAAAAAGCGCAGCACGGCATCCAATTCGGCGGGCCAGCCATAGACAAAAGTAACCGCCCCGTCGAACAACCCCGGTGCGGCGGGCTGATCGCTGTCCTGTGCTGGGCGGTCAAAAAAGCCTGCGGGTTTATAGCTGCCCACGGTCAGATCCACGTTGATCCGCTGTTCTTGCGCCATGGCCCGCCCTTCGGCCACCAGGGCAGGTTCAAGTTCGATTCCCCGAGCGTTCCACCCGGCCAGCCCCGCCAAACAGGTGATCAGCCCGATCCCGGCGCCCCATTCGCAAAAGCCATTGTCGCGGGTTTTCACCTGCGTGCGCAAGGATGTGACGATGCCCCAGCCGATGCGCGGGTCAGTCATCTCAAACCCGCCGATCCGCGCCGGATTGCCCGGATCACCCAAAACCGCCGCCCGCGCCCGCGCCGCCGCGGCCAAAGGCGCCACATGGGTCGGAAGCGGGGGAATTCGGGATCAAAGGCAATCTGTTGCAACATTCCGAGCCTCCTTCGCGCAAATCCCGGCGGGCAAAGCCTTTCCGTCGTCCTGACATCGTTGGCAATGCGGCGCGGGGTGCCTTTACGCCCGCTTGCCGATCTGGCCCACGCCCATCACGCTCAGCACCTTTGCCTCAATATCCGAGGCGTTCAGACCGGCCACTGCGTACATGTCGGCCGGTGACGCCTGGTCGATGAAGATATCGGGCAGGACCATGGAGCGGTATTTCAACCCGGTATCGAACACGCCTTCTTCGGCCAGAAGTTGCGCCACGTGCGATCCGAAACCGCCGATTGCGCCCTCTTCGATGGTGATCAATGCGTCGTGATCGCGGGCCAGTTGCAGGATCAGGTCGCGGTCCAGCGGTTTGGCAAACCGCGCATCCGCCACGGTGGGGGTGATGCCCCGGGCCGACAGTGCCTCGCAGGCGGTTTCAACCTCGGACAGGCGGGTGCCGAATGACAGGATCGCCACACCTGACCCTTTGCGCACCATCCGCCCCTTGCCGATTTCCAGCGGCACCCCCTTGGCGGGCAATTCCACGCCCACCCCTTCGCCACGCGGAAAGCGGAACGCGATAGGGCCATCGTCGTGTGCCACGGCGGTGGCAACCATATGCATCAGCTCGGCCTCGTCGGCGGCGGCCATTACGGTGAACCCGGGCAGATTGGACAGGTATGCCACATCAAACGCCCCCGCATGGGTGGCCCCGTCAGCGCCGACCAACCCCGCACGGTCAATGGCAAAGCGGACCGGCAAGCGCTGGATCGCCACGTCATGCACCACCTGATCGTACCCCCGTTGCAGGAACGTCGAATACATGGCGCAAAACGGTTTCATCCCGCCCGCAGCCAGGGCGGCGCTGAACGTCACGCCGTGTTGTTCGGCGATACCCACGTCGAAACACCGGCTGGGGTAACGTTCGGCAAACAGGTTCAATCCGGTACCATCGGGCATGGCGGCGGTGACGGCGACCACCTTGTCGTCGGTCGCGGCATGGGCCAAAAGCGCCTTGGCAAAGACCGACGTATAGCTGGGCGCGTTGCTTTTGGCCTTGGCCTGTGCGCCGGTCAGCACGTCGAACTTGCCCAACGCATGGCCCTTGTCGGCGGCGCGTTCGGCGGGGGCGTATCCTTTGCCCTTTTGGGTGATCGCGTGAATCAGAACCGGCCCCGTCGCGCGGGATTTTACCGTGCGCAGGATCGGCAGAATCTGATCAAGGTCATGGCCGTCAATCGGGCCGATATAGGAAAACCCCAGTTCCTCGAACAGGGTGCCGCCCACGGTCATGCCCTTGACCAATTCCTTGGCCCGGCGCGCGCCTTCCTGAAACGGCGGCGGCAGGAATGATACCGCGCCCTTGGCCAGCGCCTTGAATTCCTGAAACGGCGCCCCGGCATACAGCCGCGACAGATAGGCGCTCATGGCGCCCACGGGGGGGCGATGCTCATTTCGTTGTCGTTCAGGATCACGATCAGCCGTTTGCCCAGATGCCCGGCGTTGTTCATCGCCTCATAGGCCATGCCCGCGCTCATGGCGCCGTCCCCGATCACCGCGATGGCATCGCCCAGCCCGTGTTCGGGCGCGCCGCCCAGATCGCGCGCCACGGCAAACCCGAGGGCGGCGGAAATCGAGGTGCTGGAATGGGCCGCGCCGAACGGATCGAACGGCGATTCGCTGCGTTTGGTGAACCCGCTTAGCCCGCCTTTCTGGCGCAGGGTGTTCATCCGGTCGCGCCGCCCGGTCAGCACCTTGTGGGGATACGACTGATGCGACACGTCCCAGATCAGCCGGTCACGCGGGGTATCGAACACCGCGTGCAACGCAACGGTCAGTTCAACCACCCCAAGGCCCGCACCCAGATGCCCGCCGGTTTGCGACACCGCGTGAATCACATCGGCGCGCAATTCCGTGGCCAGCCGTTTCAGCTCGCCATCGTTCATGCCGTGCAGATCGGCAGGGCCGGCAATACGGTCCAGCAGGGGGGTGGCAGGTTTCTCGGTCATCTCAATATCCTCCGCATCCCAGCATAAACCGCTCAGCGTCTGGGGAAAGTGCCAGTTTGCCGCGCAAGCGGGTGTTAGCGATCCCGCTCAATGACAAATCGCGCGCATTGGCGCAATGGGTCAGCGGCGGTGCCGTAACCGTCCAGCGCCGCGCAGGCCTCATCAATCAGGGTGCGCGCCCGTGCCTGCGCCCCGTCGACCCCCAGAAGGGAAACAAAGGTGGCCTTGCCCGCTGCCGCATCCTTGCCCAATGCCTTGCCCGCTGCCGTGGCATCGCCGGTGACATCCAACAGATCGTCGGCAATCTGAAACGCCAGCCCCAGCGCGGTGGCATAATCCGCCAGCGGCGCGGGATCAGCCCCGGCGAGAATGGCCCCGGCTTCGCCCGACCAACGGATCAGCGCGCCGGTCTTGCCCGCCTGCAACCCGGTGATCTGTGTCAGGGTCAGCGGCACCTGCGCCGTTTCGGCGGCGATATCCAGCGCCTGGCCCAGCACCATGCCCCGCGCCCCGGCGGCCCGCGCAAGTGACAGCGTCAGGGCACTGCGCACCGATGCATCCCCATGGCAGGCGGGGTCCGACAGCATCTCAAATGCCAGACAATGCAAGGCATCGCCAACCAGAACCGCCGTCGCCTCGTCCCATTTGACATGGACCGTGGGCTGGCCCCGGCGCAGATCGTCATCATCCATGCAGGGCAGATCGTCATGGACCAGAGAATATGCGTGCAGCGCCTCGATCGCCGCCGCCGCCTGCACCGACCGGGCCAGCGGCAGATCATGCAGCGCGGCGCCCTCTGTCACCAGAAACCCGCGCAGCCGCTTGCCCCCGCGACAGGCCCAGCGCATGCCCTGCGCCACCGACAGATCGCCCAGAACGGCCATGGCACTGTCAAGACAGGCCTGTACCGCTGTGGCGCTTTCGGCCAGACGTGTCTGAAATCCGCTCACTTTTCGTCGAACGCCGCCGTTCCGGTGGGGGTGCCGTCACGGTCCAGCGTGATGGCCGCAACCTTTTCTTCCGCTTCTTTCAGCTTGGCCTCGCAGCGGGCCTTCAATGCCGCGCCGCGTTCGTACAGGGCGATGGATTGTTCAAGCGGCACATTGCCCGATTCCAACTGGCCCACTACCTGTTCCAGCTCGGCCATCGCCTGTTCGAATGTCATTTCCGCCACTGGTTGCTCGCTCATGCGCTCCGCTCCTTCAAAACCGCCACATGGGCCGCCACCGACGCACCCAGCGCCTGCAAATCATAACCGCCTTCCAGTGTCGAGACGATGCGCCCATCGCACAGTTCATCAGCCATGTCGCACAACCGCCCAGTGATCCAGCCGAAATCCTCGGTTTGCCAGTTCAGACCGGCCAGCGGATCGGCGGCATGGGCATCGAACCCGGCAGAAATCAGGATCAATTCAGGGCGAAAGGCCCGCAATGCCGGAAAGGCCACATCCTCATACACCCGGCGCATTTCGGCCCCGTCACTGCCCGTCGCAAGGGGCAGGTTCAGCACATTGTCATGGGCGCCGCGTTCGGCGCTGGCGCCGCTTCCGGGGTAAAGTGGCATCTGATGCGAGGAAATGAACAGCGTGCGGGCCTCGTCCCACAACAGATCTTGCGTGCCATTGCCGTGATGCACGTCGAAATCCACCACCGCGACCCGGGCCAGCCCGTGATGATCCAGCGCCCGCTTTGCGGCGATGGCAACATTGCCGAACAGGCAAAACCCCATGGCCGTTTCGCGTTCAGCGTGATGACCGGGCGGGCGGCACCCCACAAAGGCAGCTTTCGCCGCGCCGCCCAGCACGGCATCGACCGCCGCCACACAGCCCCCGACAGCACGGCGCGCCGCGCGCAAACTGCCCGGTGAAAGCGAGGTGTCGGCATCCAGCGCGCTCCATCCCTCAACCGGAACCGAGGTGGTGATATGGTCAAGGTGGCTCTGGGGGTGACAGCGCAAAATCTCGGCGTCGGCACAAATCGGCGCAGGGCGGCGATCCAGATCCATATCGGCCAGTGCCGCACCTACGGATGCCAGCCGGGCCACCTGTTCCGGGTGGCCCGGCGGAGTCACATGGGCCAAACCATCGTCATGTGAGAAATAAATCATTCCGCCCCCATCGTTGCTGACCCGAAGATGGGCGAAGTTTCAGTCAGTGGCCAGCAAATATCCCGCACCGCGCACCGTCTGAAGATAGCGGGGTTGTTTGGGGTCTGCCTCGATCTTGCGGCGCAGACGGGTGATCTGTACGTCGATGGCGCGGTCCTGCGCGCCGCCATTGCCCCGGCCCAGATCATCAACCAACTGCGTGCGGCTGATCACTTCACCCGCAGCGGCCGAGAAAATTTTCATCAGTTGCGCTTCGGTTGCCGTCAGCCGGACAAGGGTATCACCCTGCCACATCTCGCCCCGTTCGATGTCATAGCGGACCGGCCCCAGATGCAGCACCTTGGGCAGGCTGACCGACCCCGGCTCAACCGGCATCCGCCGCAGGATAGCGTTGATCCGCAACAGCAGTTCCTTGGGTTCAAACGGTTTGGCCAGATAATCGTCGGCCCCCGCCTCAAGCCCGGTGATCCTGTCACCCGTGTCGCCCCGGGCGGTCAGCAGCAGGATCGGCACGGTCAGGGTTTCGCGCAATGCGGTGGTAAAGGCGATGCCGTCTTCGCCCGGCATCATCACATCCAGCACGATCAGATCAAAATCCAACCCTTGCAACAGGCGCCGCGCATGGGCCGCATCCCGCGCGGCCGACACGAAAAACCCGTTACGGATCAGGAATTTCTGCAACAGCGCGCGAATCCGCTCGTCGTCATCGACAATCAGCAGGTGAATGTCATTGACGCTGCTCATGTCCGTTCGTCTGACCGCGCTGCATAATGGCGCTGTTGTTCGGGGTCCATCATCGCCTCAAGCACCTGACGAAACCCGGTCACGGCATCGGGACCAGCCACGCGATAGGCCGCGCGCATCCGGCGCCGCTGGGCCTCGGACAGGGCGCGTTCCAGGGTCTTGCCGCTTTCGGTCAGATACAAATGCCGCTCCCTTTTGTCGCGTTGTCCCACTCTGCTCTCTACCAGACCATCCTCGACCAGAGTACGCAACACACGGTTAAGAGACTGCTTTGTAACACCAAGAATGCCCAACAAGTTATTCACCGTCGTTCCGTGGGCGCGGTTGATGAAATGCACCGCGCGGTGATGGGCACGGCCATAGCCGTGATCGGCCAGAATGCGGTCAGGGTCGGCGGTGAAACCGCGATAGGCGAAAAACATCGCCTCGATCCCCCGCCGGAGCTGTTCGTCGGTCAGGAAAAGCAGGGATTCGCCCCCGGCCTTTGTTCGCCCATTGCTGTCTCCTGCATCGTTATGCCCATTGCTGCATCACAGGTTATGTCAGCCTTATTGACATTCCAACCCCCAACTGTTAGCGAGTCTTCGCATTCTGCGCAATTTAACATCCGTATCGGACCTATTTCGCGCAACTTTCATAAATCGCGCCCCTTTGCGGGCGCAAGAAGCAGGAGCCGCAGCCATGGCAGGCGCATATGATGACCGGGACGGAATGATCTGGATGGACGGCGCCCTGGTGCCCTGGCGCGATGCCAACGTGCACCTTCTGACCCACGGGCTGCACTATGCCAGTTCGGTGTTTGAGGGCGAACGGTGTTACGGCGGCAAGATTTTCGAAAGCCGCCGGCATTCGGAACGGCTCCGGTATTCGGCAAATTGTCTTGATTTCGAAATCCCTTACACGGTGGATGAAATCGAAGCCGCCAAAGTTGCCGTTCTGGCCGCCAACGGGCTGACTGATGGGTATGTGCGTGCCCTTGCATGGCGCGGCGCGGGCGAAGACATGGGCGTTGCATCCCTGCGCAACCCGGTGCGCATGGCCGTGGCGGCCTGGGAATGGGGCAATTATTATGGCGATGCCAAGATGAAGGGTGCCAGGCTTGATATTGCCAAATGGAAGCGCCCCAGCCCGGAAACCGCCCCCAGCCACGCCAAGGCGGCGGGCCTCTACATGATCTGCACCATGGCCAAACACGCCGCCGAGGCGAAAGGGTGCAGCGACGCGATGATGTTCGATTATCGCGGCTATGTGGCCGAGGCGACGGGCGCCAACATCTTTTTCGTCAAGGATGGTGAAGTCCACACCCCCGACCCCGATTGTTTTCTCAACGGCATCACCCGCCAGACCGTGATCGGCATGTTGAGCGATCGTCAGATCAAGGTGCATGAACGCCACATCATGCCCGAGGAACTGGAAGGGTTTGAACAATGCTGGCTGACCGGCACCGCCGCCGAAGTGACCCCCGTGGGCCAGATCGGCGACTACAACTTTGAAGTCGGCGCCATGACGCGCGAGATCGCCGAAGGCTATGAGAAGCTTGTGCGTGCTTAAAACTTAACAAAATTCCGACTTGATTTTGAAAGCGATAGGATTCATATTATGTGTCATTCGCCCCTTGGCAGTAAGCCCGCGTCCTAGCGATCTTGATGCGGGCCGATCCCTTGGGGCTTATCTTTTTTTGGGACTGAATGAACAAGATTGCAATTTTGATTGATGGCGGCTTCCTGCTGAAACGGCTGCCAACAGTATGCCCTGCCTTGAACCATTCTGATCCAACAGCAGTTGCAAACGCGATTTCAAGGCTTGTTGCCACCCATCTTAAGGCGCAAAATAAGATTGTTCGCGCTCCGCATGCTCGCTCACTTCTCTACCGGGTTTTCTATTACGACGCGAAGCCATACCTCAACAAAGGTGAGTATCCAGTATCTCGCAAAGCAATAGATTATGCCCGGACGGACGAAGCGAAATTTCGTCTTGGTCTTTTTGATGCATTACGCCGCCGCGCCAATACGGCTGTTAGGCTGGGCGAAGTGCGCAAAGAGCGTAGTTGGGTGTTAAAAGAGAAGCCACAAAAGCAACTCTTAGCCAGAACGATGTCAGTTGACGATCTGACGGACGCCGATTTTGCCCCCGGCTTAAGGCAAAAGGCGGTCGATATGCGAATTGGCCTCGACATTGCGTCGATAACGCTCAAGCAGCAAGCCGACACAATAATATTGGTAGCAGGTGATGCCGATTTTGTACCTGCCGCGAAGCTTGCTAGACGTGAAGGCGTAAAGATCATTCTGGACCCGCTTTGGCGCTCGGTTTCCGATGATCTCTATGAACACATCGACCGCGTTTCCAGCGGTTTCGCAAACCCCTCTAAAAAAACAATTTAATAGGAAAAGTACAACCCCAAGAGTGCTCATGATACTGTCATCACCCCTGCGGGGTCATCACCTTGCGGTCCTTGTTCCGTTCCAGCCCCAATTGGCGTTCGCGCCAGATGATCAGCACGCCGGCGGCGATCACCAAAGCGACGCCGGCCAGCATGGTCAGGGTCGGCACTTCGGAAAAGATCCAATAGCCGATGGCGACAGACAGCAGCATGGATGCGTAATCGAACGGCGCCACCACCGACACATCAGCCAGCCGATAGGATGTGGTCAGCAGGATCTGCCCGAACCCGCCCAGAAATCCGGCCCCCACCAGCAGGGCCAGAATGGGCCAGCGGGGCATCACCCAGCCGTATGGCAGTGTCAGCAGTGATAAAACAGATGCCGTGATCGAGAACCAGAACACGATCGCGCTGGTTTGTTCCGTCGTCACCAGTTTGCGCACGAACACCTGTGCCAGCGCCGCAAAAACCGCCGACATCAGAAGCAGCATCGCGCCCAAGGCTTCGGTCTCGCCCAGGCCGCCCTCCTTTACCGCGGTCAGGCGCGGCGACAGCACGATCAGAACCCCGGCCATCCCCATCGCCACAGCCGTCAGGCGAAACACCCGCACCTGTTCGCCCAGAAACATCGCGGCAAAGATGACCACCAGCAGCGGTGCCAGATATTGAATTGCCTGCGCCTCGGCCAGAGGAAGATACGCCAGCCCGGCAAAAAGAAGCCCCATCGCCATGGTCCCCACCAGCCCGCGCCAGACATGGCCGATGGCCACCTTGGTGCGCAATCCGGTGCGCAGTTCCTTGCGCAGGGTCAGCCAGACCAGGATCACCGGAATGGCAAAGAATGACCGGAAAAACACTGCCTGTCCCGGTGGCACCTCATCGCTTGCGTATTTGATCATCGCCGACATGCAAACGAGAATGCCAACAGACCCGAGCTTGAACAGGATGGCGCGGAACTGCGAAGGCATCGGTGACTCCAGGTAAGGTTGCCATAGGGGTATTACACCCGGCCCCCTGACAACAGTGCGAATTCAAACGGTGATTCCGCCGCGTTCCAGCGCCTCGGCGGCCCCGGTGAAATCAGGCCCCGAATGAACGACCACCCCCATGGCCCGGATCGCGGCAATATGGCGGCGCTGTTCGTCGTTTGGCCCGGCTCCGGTTTCGCGCAGCACCACGGCGGCGATCTGCCCGCCTGTCCGTTCGCAAACCGCGTGATAGATTTCAACGTCGTTCTGCCCGGTATCGCCCAGCAAAACAAAGGGCAGATCGGGGTTCGCGGCCAGAATGCGATCAATGGCATCGCCTTTGTGCGCCCCATGGCTGGGCGACAGAAAGTGATTTTCACCCACCCCCATATCGCGCAGAAACATCGGCCCGGCCACCAGACCGGCGCGGGCAAACACCTTGCTCAGGAAATAATGCAGGTTCCACGGGCTGGAGCTGACGTAAAACACCGGATTGTCCCCGTGGGCGTGCAGATGATCCATCAGAACCACTGCATCGGGAAACACCTTTCGCGTCCGGGCCGAGCCGGTGAACGTGGTCCACAGATTGCGCATCAGGGTGTGGGCGCCGGTCCGCAGCATTGTGTCGTCGATGTCGGAAATCACCCCGATCCGGGCGTTGCGCGATGGCACCATCGCATCGAACAGGGTGGCCGATTCCGGGTCGCCGTCGATCATCACCTCGATCTCGTGCCAGCCCGGTCCCTGCCCTTCGCGCGGAATTTCCAGCCAGACGTATCCCTCACCGTCGCTCAGCCCGGTGATGTCAGCGGCGCGCACGCTGACGCCGGCCACTTCATCGGTGAGGAACAGCGAAACCATCTGGCGCAGGTTGGCCCATTTGCCCTGATCGGGCAGGGGGGCATCGCGGCGCAGCGCGGTCAGAACCCGGCCGCGCAGGATCAACCGGTCCGGCGTGGCAAACCCGTGATACCCGTCCAGCACGGGGCGCGCGCCCTCGCGCCGCATGGCCCGGTCGATCGCCCGCTCGATTCCTACCGCGGCCTTGTGAAGTAAGCTGCGCCCCAGCACTGTTTCCGCCCTATTCCCCTGCCAACCGCGCCACGGCCCAGCGTGCCGCGTCGGCCACGGTTGCATCTTTGTCGCCGGTCAACTTTGCCGCAACATCCGACAACGCCGGATTGCCCGAATTGCCGATGGCATAACACACATTGCGCACGAACCGGTTGCGTCCGATCCTTTTCACCGGGCTGCCGGAAAACAATGCGCGAAATGCCGCATCATCCAGCACGGCCAGTTCGGCCAGGTGCGGCGCCTGTAAATCACCGTCTCCGTGGTATCGCATATCCGATGCCGCAACTGCAAACTTGTTCCACGGACAAACCGCCAGACAATCATCGCAGCCGTAAATCCGGTTGCCCATGCGCGCGCGAAGTTCTTCATCCACCGGCCCGGCGTGTTCGATCGTCAGATACGAAATGCACCGCCGCGCATCCAGTTGAAATGGCGCGATGAAGGCGTCGGTGGGGCAAATATCCAGGCAGGCGGTGCAGGAACCACAGTGCTCGGGCTCGGGCGGATCAACGGGCAGGTCAAGCGTGGTAAAGATCGCGCCCAGAAACACCCAATTGCCAAAGTCCCGGCTGAGAAGGTTGGTGTGCTTTCCCTGCCACCCCAGCCCTGCGGCTTGGGCCAGGGGTTTTTCCATCACCGGCGCCGTGTCGACAAACACCTTCACGGCGGGGTTTTCGGCCGCAACCGCAAGCGGCATCCACTTGCCGCTTTCCCGGTCGCGATAGCCGCCTTTTTGCACCGTTTCCAACAGCCAGCGCGCCACCCGTTTCAGCCGCTTTTTCACGATGTCATGGTAATCGCGCCCTTGGGCATAAACCGAAACCGCGCCCCTGTCGCGTTGTTCCAGCACCGCCAGCGGATCGCGCCCGGGGGCATAACTTTCGGCCAGCATCACCACGGAACGCGCTTCGGGCCAGAGGGCCGAGGCATCGCCGCGCCAGCCCATCCTTTCGCCCATCCATGCCATTTGTCCGTGCCGCCCATCCGCCACGAATTGGCTTAGCCGTTCAGCCGTCTGGGGGGTGGCATCGGGGCGGCAAACCCCGACCGAGACAAACCCGTCGGACAATGCCTCGGCCACGAGCGCGCGTTTCAGGGCCTCACTCATGGCGTTGTCCGGTCAAAAATCCAGATCGGCATAATGAACCGGCGGCAGGAACCCGGAAATCTGATCCGCCAGAATCGACCGGAACGCCGGGCGCGATTTGATCTTGGCGTACCAATCCTTCACCGCTTCGCTGCGGTTCCAATCCACGTCTGAAATGTAATCGAGACAGGAAAGATGGGCCGCGGCGGCGAAATCGGCCAATGTCATCACGTCACCCGCCAGCCAGCGGCGTTGTTCCAGCAGCCAGGCCATGTAATCCAGGTGAAATTTGATCGCCTTTGCGCCCGCCTTGATGTTGGTGCTGTCGGGATAGCCCAGCCCCATCACCTTTTTGTTCACCCGCTCATACAGCAGCTTGTTGGTGACTTCCTTGTGGAACTTGTCATCGAACCAGGCGACCAGACGGCGCACCTCGTATCGTCCTTCGGGGTCGGATGGCATCAGGGCCGGATCTGGGTGCACCTCTTCCAGATATTCGCAAATCGCCACAGAGTCGCTCAGGGTCAGCGCGCCAAACCGCAGCACCGGCACCTTGCCCGCCGGGTTACGGCGCAGGAAATCCGGGTCTTGCTCCCAATAGCGTTCTTCGACCAGATCGACCTCGATCTTCTTTTCCGCAAGAGACAGGCGCACTTTGCGGGAAAACGGTGACAGAGGGACGTGGAACAGGCGATTCATTGAGATTGACCATCTTGCTGGGTTCCCCTTCAATGCCGTGAACGCCCCGGCATTTCAACCGCTCAAACCCATTGGGACCGTGGCAGATGCGCCGGGTCACCGGATTTCAACCTTCAAAACAGGCGGCGCGCCCGTCGCGGGCGATGGTTGCGGCGCCATCCCGGATTGACGCGGCGCGGCGGCGCACGAAATCGCTGGGCTTGCTGGCCGAACGCCCTTTGGGGTTGGGCAGGATCGCGGCCAGTCGGGCCGATTGGGTATTTGTCAGATCGGCGGGCGCGCGACGAAAATAATGGTGCGCGGCGGCATCAATGCCAAAGACGCCCTCATCAAACTCGGCGACGTTCAGGTACACCTCAAGGATGCGGCGCTTGGTCCAGATGGATTCCATCACGGGGGTGATTGCCGCTTCCAGCGCCTTGCGCGTCCAACTGCGGCCCTGCCACAGGAACAGGTTTTTCACCACCTGCTGGGAAATTGTAGACGCGCCGCGTGCTGCGCCCTGATCCAGCGCCTGACGGATCGCGGCCATGTCGAAACCCCAGTGGGTGCAGAAATTGGCATCCTCGGCCGCGACCACCGACCGGGCCATGGCGGGGGCCACATCGTCAATCGGCACCCATTGGAAATCCACCGCCCCAAGGCGCGCCCGTTCGGCCCGCATATAGGGGGTCGAGGACGGGTTAAACACGCCGTGGAACGACACCCAGATCAACAGGACCGATGCCGCCAGTATCGCGCCGCGCAGCCCCCATCGCAACAGCCACCGCCCCGGATGAAACCGGCGCGCAGCCTTTGGGGCGGTCTTTGCCTTGGATGTCTTTTTACGGCCTGCCACAGCGCACCTTAGTCATAAGAGCAAGAACAGCGTCAAGCCACCCTAGCGGGCCAGCACCGCCGCCTCGCGGCCGCGGATCACCGGACGGGCCATGGACCACGCACCATCATGGCTGCGTTGGTCGAAATCGGGGAACAATTCACGCAATTCGGCCATCACGGCGGCATCTTCGTCAGTCACCGCATCGCCGGGGTGGAAACTTTCACAGGCGGCATTCTCGGCAAAGACAATTTCGTGCCGGTCGAACAGCAGATGCCAATATGTCACCTCGGGGCAGGGGGCCAGCGTGATATCGCGGCCGTTAACCAGATGCTTGGCGGCAGCCAGGATTTCTGTCGTTCCGAAATAGAGTTCGGCCATAGGCCCGCGCAACAGCATCCGGTGTTGTTGGCTGACCCGCAACGCGCGGGTGTTGCCGATGGTCCCAGCCGCAAAATGCACCGGGGCAAGAACACCCGCACCGCGCACGGTGCTGCACCCGATCCAACGCACGGTCTGCACGTTGTTGTCGCGGGTCTTTACCTCGTCGCCGACCGCGATATCGTCAACCGGGCGCATGCCTTGGGGCGTGCGCAACCGGGTGCCGGTCACAAGACACGATGGCCCGGTTTGCGACACCAAAAGCGGGCCTTGAGTGGTCACCCATGTCGTGCTGGTCAGGGTGCCGTTTTGCAGAACCTGACCGTCCGTCGGCGTGAAATATTGAATGCCACTGGCGGTATAAAACGTGATTCCCGTGTAGGTAATGGTCTCCGAACCGGTGTCGATGGTCACGGTATCCCCGGGATAGGATTGCGTGACATCGGAACCGTTCACCGAGTCGCCGTTGAACCGATCCACGTCGCCGTCATTGTTGGCATCGGTAATATCCAACCGTTCAAAGGTAACGGTGCTTCCCATTGTTGGCGGGTTCGCCGGATCGAAACTGAAAAATTGTTCGCGAAAAGTCGCCATGGTTTCGCCTCTGACTGCTCAATATTGGTTTTCTTACCACCATGTCAGAAACAACCGGTTAATTCCACTGCGATGAAAGCCCCGCCTTTTCAGGCGAGGCTTTTGCGGTTTTCATGCGTCACCGCTCATTCGGCGGGAATTGCCGTGTCCTCCATGCCAAGGGGCGCTGGCAGATGGGCCAGCATTTCCTTGGGGCAGATCTGAAGAAAGTGATGCTGTGTCTCGGCCCAGTTCTGCAGGATCGTGGCGCCCCGGCGGCTGCCGGTTTCCGCAACGTGACGCGTGATCAGCCCGTGGAGCTGATCCAGCCAGTGATCCACCTGCACCGGACAGGTGACCAGCGTTTCGCGATTGATCAACGCCTCGGCCGCACCTTCGGGATCATAAAGATAGGCCATGCCACCGGTCATCCCGGCCCCGAAATTGGTGCCGATCCGGCCCAGAATCACGGCAACGCCGCCGGTCATGTATTCACAACCGTTGCTGCCGCAACCCTCGATCACCACCATCGCGCCCGAGTTGCGCACGGCGAACCGTTCACCGGCACGCCCCGCCGCGAACAGATAGCCGTTCGTTGCACCATAAAGCACGGTATTGCCGATGATCGTGTTGTCGGCGGCGGTCAGCGGCGATGCCATGGGGGGCGCACGACGATTGTTCCCCCCGACAGGCCCTTGCCCACATAATCGTTGGCATCGCCCGACACTTCGATCTTCAGTCCCGGCGCGGTAAAGGCGCCAAGGGATTGCCCCGCCGATCCGGTCAGCTTTACCGTCAGGTGGTCGGGTTGCAGGTTATTGCGCATCCCGAACCGGCGCACGATGTGGCTTGAGGTGCGGGTGCCGACCGTGCGGTGTGTGTTCTGCACCGCATAGGAAAGCTGCATCTTTTCACCGTCATCAAGGAACCGCGCGGCATCCTTGACGATTTCGGCATCCAGCGTATCGGGCACCGCGTTGCGATCCTTGTTGCGGTCATAGATGATCGACTGGGCGCCATCGACCGTGACAAGCAGCGGATTGAGATCCAGATCATCCAGATGGGCGCTGCCGCGCGACACCTGAGACAACAGATCGGCCCGCCCGATGACTTCGTCCAGCGACCGCGCGCCGATGCTGGCCAGAATTTCGCGCACTTCCTGCGCATAGAAGGTGATCAGGTTCACCACCTTGTCCGCGGTGCCGGTGAATTTCTCGCGCAGCTTGTCATCCTGGGTACACACACCCACGGGGCAGGTGTTGGATTGGCACTGGCGCACCATGATACAGCCCATGGCGATCAGGGCCGCGGTGCCGATGCCGTATTCCTCGGCCCCCATCATCGCGGCCATCACGATGTCACGCCCGGTGCGCAACCCGCCATCGGTGCGCAATGTCACCCGGCCCCGCAGGTTGTTCATCGCCAGAACCTGATGCGCTTCGGTCAGGCCCATTTCCCACGGCAGACCGGCATATTTGATGCTGGTCGCGGGGCTGGCCCCGGTGCCGCCGTTGTGGCCGGAAATCAGGATGATGTCGGCCTTGGCCTTGGCCACGCCAGCGGCGATGGTGCCAACCCCGGATGAGGCCACCAGTTTCACCGTCACCTTGCAGCGCGGGTTGATCTGTTTCAGATCGTAAATAAGCTGGGCCAGATCCTCGATACTGTAAATATCGTGGTGGGGCGGCGGGGAAATCAGGGTCACGCCGGGGGTTGAAAGGCGCAGCCGGGCGATCAGCTCGGTCACTTTCATGCCGGGCAACTGGCCGCCTTCGCCGGGCTTGGCCCCCTGGGCGACCTTGATTTCCAATTCTTCGCATTGGTTCAGATATTCCGCCGTGACGCCAAACCGCCCCGATGCCACCTGTTTGATCTTGGCGCTGGGGTTGTCGCCGTTCGGTTCGGGAACGAAATGCGCCGGATCTTCGCCGCCCTCGCCGGAATCCGACTTGGCGCCAATCCGGTTCATTGCCACGCTCAGGGTCTTGTGCGCCTCGGGCGACAGTGCGCCAAGTGACATGCCCGGCGTCACAAACCGTTTGCGGATCGCGGTGATGCTTTCCACCTCTTCCAGGGGCACAGCATTGCCCAGGGGTTTGATATCCAGCAGATCGCGCAGATGGATCGGCGGGTTGCTGCGCATCTTGGCGCTGTATTGCTTCCACATCTGGTAGGACGCGCGATCACAGGCCGATTGCAGCATGTGCATCGACGTTGCCTCCCACGCGTGGGTTTCGCCGCTGCGGCGTGCCTTGTAAAACCCGCCGATGGGCAAAACATCCTGCCCCCCGCGCCAGCCCTTGGCGTGAACCTCTTCGGCCTTGAATTGAATGCCCGACACACCGATGCCCGAAATCCGGCTGTGCATTCCGGGGAAATATTCGGCGCACATGGCGCGCGACAGGCCGACCGCCTCAAAGTTCAGCCCGCCACGATAGGACGACACGACCGAGATTCCCATCTTGGCCATGATTTTCAACAATCCCTGATCGATGGCATTGCGATACCGGCTGACGGCCGTGGTCAGATCGCAATCCAGCAACCCCCGCGCTATCCGGTCGGCCAGTGAATCTTCGGCCAGATAGGCGTTGACCACGGTGGCGCCACAACCGATCAGCACGGCAAAATAATGGGGATCAATACATTCCGCACTGCGCACGTTCAGCGAACAGAAGGTCCGCAACCCTTGCCGCGTCAACCATGAATGCACGGCAGAGGTGGCCAGAATCATCGGCATCGCCACGCGGGTCTCGCCCTGATGCTGATCGGTCAGAACAAGATGCCCGGCACCGCTGCGCACGGCATCTTCGGCCTCGGCGCGGATGCGGCGCAACGCGTCGGACAGCGTCCCGCCCACAGGGAAAGTGCAATCAATTTCCGTGCAGGGCGTGTTGAAAGCGGCCAGAAGGCGGGTGAACTGCGCATTGCCCATAAAGGGGCTGTCCAGCACCAGAATTTCGGTCTGGCTGCTGTTTTCGTCCAGCACGTTCTTGAGGTTTCCGAACCGGGTTTTCAGGCTCATCACCCGATATTCCCGCAGGGAATCAATCGGTGGGTTGGTGACCTGAGAAAAATTCTGCCGGAAGAAATGGCTCAGGGGGCGGTATTTGGTGCTGAGCACCGCCGAGGGCGTATCATCCCCCATCGAGGCCAGCGTTTCCTTGCCATCCTCGGCCATGGGCGCCAGAATTTGCTCCAGCTCTTCAATGGTATAGCCGGCCGCGATCTGACGGCGGCGCAGTTCGGCGCCGGAAAACAGCGGCGCTTCGCTTTCGCCGGCCAGTTCATTGTCCAGCTCGCTGATCCGCGCGACCCAATCCGAGAATGGCAATGCCGCGGCCAGCTTGTTCTTGATGTCAACGTCGTGAAACAGAACACCCTTGTGCATATCCACGGCCAACATCTGACCCGGGCCAAGGGCGCCTTTTTCGACCACGTCGGCCTCATCCACCGGGACCATTCCGGCCTCGGACCCGGCAATTACCATCCCGTCGCCCGTCACCACATAGCGCATGGGGCGCAGACCGTTCCGGTCAAGGCCCGCGCAGACCCAGCGCCCATCGGTCATCGCCAGCGCGGCAGGGCCATCCCAGGGTTCGATCACCGAGTTGCAATAGGAATACATATCGCGCCAGGCGTCGGGCAAATCTTCGGCCTGCTTGCTCCAGCTTTCGGGCACCATCATGGTTTTGGCCATGGGGGCCGACCGGCCCGCGCGCACCAGCACCTCGAACACCGCATCCAGGGCGGCCGAATCGCTCGATCCCTGGGCCACGATCGGTTTGATGTCTTCGGCCATGTCGCCAAAGGTGCTGCTGGCCATGCGGATTTCGTGGGATTTCATCCAGTTGAGGTTGCCCTTCAACGTGTTGATTTCGCCGTTATGGGCCAACATGCGGAACGGTTGCGCCAGCCACCATTGCGGGAACGTGTTGGTTGAATACCGCTGATGATAGATCGCAAAGGCGCTCTCGAACCGTTCATCCTTCAGGTCGGGATAGAATTCGGCCACATCCTGCGCCAGCATCATTCCCTTATAGATGATCGACCGGCATGACAGCGACGCCAGATAAAGCTGCGCGACACCGGCGGCGGCGGCGGCCTTTTCGATCCGGCGGCGGATGACGTACAGCTCGCGCTCAAACGTTTCTTCATCCACGCCCTTGGCGTTGGAAATCAGGATCTGTTCAATCTCGGGGCGCGTCGCGTTGGCCTTTTCGCCCAGAACGTCGATGTTTACCGGCACATGGCGCCAGCCGTAAATGTTGTAGCCCATGCGCAGAACTTCGCTTTCCACGATGGTCCGGCATGTTTCCTGCGCGCCAAAATTGGTGCGGGGCAAAAACACCTGACCCACGGCGATCAACTGATCCTCGCGGGGGATATGGCCTGTGCGCTTGATCTGATCGTAAAAGAATTTTACCGGGATCTGCACGTGAATGCCTGCGCCGTCGCCGGTGCGGCCATCGGCATCCACCGCGCCCCGGTGCCAGATCGCCTTGAGCGCGGCAATCCCGTTTTCCACCACCTGACGGGTGGGTTTGCCATTCACCGTCACCACAAGGCCGACGCCGCAGGACGCATGTTCGTCGTCATCGCGGTACAGCCCGTTTTCGGCCATCCATGCGCGTTTGGCTTCCTCGGCGGCAACCCATTCGGCATCATATTTGGTCATGTCGTTCTTCCTCTCCGAAAAGGGCCGAAGCCATTATTCACTGTCCAGTAAACGCCAAAAAAGGGTCATTCGGCGGCGATGCTTGCCGCGCCGCTGATGTATTCCAGCATCGCCTCGGCGGCCTCGCGACCATCGCGGATTGCCCAAACCACAAGGGATGCGCCCCGCTGGATATCGCCACAGGCATACACGCCCTCAAGGCTGGTTTCGTGGGTCTGGAAATCGGCAATCACCGTGCCCCAGCGGCTGACCTCCAGCCCTTCAACGCCCCACAGCTTGGGCAGATCCTCGGGCTCAAACCCCAGGGCCTTGATCACCAGATCGGCGTCTTCGATGTAATCCGACCCTTCGATCACCTCGGGCATCTGCCGCCCGGTTGCATCGGGATCGCCCAGGCGCATCTGCTGGGTCATCACGCCGGTTACGGCATCGCCGGCAAACCCTTTGGGCGCGCTCAGCCAGACAAATTCAACGCCTTCTTCCTCGGCATTGGCCACCTCGCGCTGGCTGCCCGGCATGTTGGTTTTGTCCCGCCGGTACAGGCATTTAACCGATTCTGCCCCTTGCCGAATGGCCGTTCGCAGGCAATCCATGGCCGTATCACCGCCGCCAATCACCACCACCTTTTTGCCAGCGGCGTTCAGATCGCCACTGTCAAAATCCGGCACATCATCGCCAAAGCTTTTGCGATTGCTGGCCGTCAGATAATCAATGGCTCGCACGATGCCTTCGGCACCGGACCCGGGGCCGTTCAATTCGCGCGACTTGTAGACGCCCGTGGCGATCAGTACGGCATCATGTTTGCCCCGGATTGCATCAAACGACAGATCAACGCCCACATCACAATTCAGAACAAAGCTGACACCGGCCTGTTCCAACTGTGCAATGCGCTGCATTATCACATCTTTTTCCAGCTTGAAGCTTGGAATCCCATAGGTCATCAACCCGCCGGCGCGATCATAGCGGTCATAAACCGTCACCTGCACCCCGGCGCGGCGCAGGGCATCCGCCGCCGCCAGACCGCCCGGCCCGGCGCCGATAATCCCCACCGATTCCGACCGTTCGCCGCTGTTCGTGATCGGCTTGACCCAGCCCTGTTCCCACGCCGTGTCGGTCAGATATTTTTCGACCGCGCCGATGGTCACCGTACCGTGGCCCGCCTGTTCGATCACGCAGTTGCCTTCGCACAAGCGATCCTGCGGGCAGATCCGGCCGCAAATCTCGGGGAAGGTGTTCGTTGCCTGCGCCAGTTCATAGGCTTCCTGCAACCGCCCTTCTGCAGTAAGGCGCAGCCAGTCTGGAATGTTGTTGTGCAGCGGGCAGTGGCTCTGACAATAGGGCACGCCGCATTGGCTGCACCGTGCGGCCTGCTCTGCGGCTTTTTCGCGGGCGAACTCGCCGTAAATCTCGTCGAAATCCTTTCGACGCAAATTGGGTGCACGTTTTTCGGGCATATCCCGTCCCACGTCCACAAATTTCAGCATCACGTTCTTGGCCATGAGAGAAATCCCCAATCTAAAGCTTTCGCGCCTTCTTTAAGGCGGTCCGATCCAAAAGAAAAGTCACTTATGCTGACCTAAATGCAGAAAAATTTCTGACACCCGCCTGGAATCTGCGATACATGTTGATTTATAGGTAACTTATGCTGCCATATTATTAATTTCCCAACGCCAATTCAAAGCCTTATATCCGGGGTCAAAACAGCCAGGCATCTGCACATGACAACGTTCCATCTTCTGCTGATCGCAATCGTTCAGGGCATTACCGAGTTTTTGCCAGTCTCTTCATCGGGTCATCTGATTCTGTTGCCCCATCTCACAGGCATGGCGGATCAGGGGCAGGCCATTGATGTTGCGGTGCATATCGGCACCCTTGGCGCGGTGATCCTCTATTTCTGGTCTGACGTAAGGATGGGCCTTGCCGGCCTGCCCAACGTGTTGCGCGGTCGGGTGGAAACCCCGGGCGACCGGCTGGCCCTTGGCCTGATTGTCGGCACGGTCCCGGTGGTTATCCTTGGCCTGATCATGAAACTGACCGGCCTTGATGACATGCTCCGTTCCACCGCCGTTATCGGCTGGACCATGCTGATTTTCGGGCTTGTCCTCTATTGGGTCGATCAAAGGGGCGACACCACGAAAACCGCTGAAAACTGGACGTTGCGCGACGCACTGATTATGGGGTTGTGGCAGGCCATTGCCCTGATCCCCGGCACGTCCCGGTCAGGCATCACCGTTTCGGCGGCGCGGATGCTGGGCTATAAGCGAGAGGATGCGGCACGGCTGTCCATGCTTATGTCGATCCCGACAATTCTGGCATCCGGCATTCTTTTGGGGGCAGAGGTGGTGAAGGACGCCAATTTTGCCATCCTTCACGACGCCGCCATCGGTGCATTCTTTGCCTTTATTTCGGCACTTCTGGCGCTGTCACTGATGATGCGGCTGCTGAAATCGGTCAGCTTCACGCCTTATGTGATCTACCGGGTGATCCTCGGGGTGATCCTGCTGGCCATCGCCTATGGCTGACGGGTGCGCAGGTTCTTGGCAGACCTTTTGATTGCCGCATATTGCCCGGATGGACGAAAGCGCCACAGATATTCCGGCAGCACCGCCTCGGTTGCTGTCGGTCTGATCCCCAGCGCGGCAAATCCTTTGGCGTCGTCGACCACCACATTGTCATGGCGCAAATTACGCACCTGATCGGCGGTGAACGGCCCCGAGATCAACCCGCCCGACAGCTTGCCAATCAGGTCAAACCCCCACGCCTGGAGGCGCGCCAGCGGGAACGGAATATTCATCACCAGACGCCGCCGCTGAATCGTCGTCAGCATCTCGTCCATGAGGGCGCGGAACGTGGCCACATCCGGGCCGCCCAGCTCATAAACGCCACCGTCAGCCTGCCCCAAAGCGCCCATGACAGCAACCTTCGCGACGTCATCCACATAGACCGGCTGAAATCTGGTGTCGGCGCCGATTACCGGCAGGATCGGGCCAAACCGGGTCAGGCTGGCAAAGCGGTTAAAGAACTGATCTTCTGGCCCAAAGATGATAGAGGGGCGCAGGATCATCGCATCAGGCATATGTGCCAAAACGTTCGCCTCGCCTTGTGCCTTGGTGCGGGCATATTCGCTATCGCTCTCGGCATCGGCCCCGATGGCCGAGATATGCACCATCCGCGCCACGCCCATTGATGCGGCGATCCGCGCCACACGTCCGGCACCGTCGGCCTGTACCGCTTCGAATTGCTGCTTGCCACTTTCGGCCAGAATACCCACACAGTTCACCACCGCGTCGGCGCCATTCATCACGGCGCGCACCGAATTGTCGTCGCGGATGTTGCAGAACACCGGTTCGACCTGACCAACGGCGCCATAAGGGCGAACGAACATGGCCAGATTGGGATGGCGCACCGCAACACGCACACGCCAACCGGCCTTGGCCATCCGTCGCGCCACATACCGCCCGACAAAACCCGAGCCGCCAAAGATCGTGACAAGGTTCGACATATCGTAGTCCCACACAGTTTGTTGCCCCATGGTTTAAGCGCCCCCCCAATGGCACAAGGCGCAATTCACACTCAACCTTTCCACCGTGTCCGGGAAATACGTCTTCAAATGGATAAACTGCGGTATCTGCATGCGAATCCCGTTGACACCCCCAAACCCCTGCCGTAAATCGCACCCCACGGTGGCCCAGGTGGCGGAATGGTAGACGCGCTAGCTTCAGGTGCTAGTACTGGCAACGGTGTGGAGGTTCGAGTCCTCTCCTGGGCACCACTTTAATCGGATGAACTCGGATAGCGGGTGCAAATTTATTCCGATCACGGGCAGATCCCGCCGCCGATTGCAGCAGAAAGCTCTATCATGATCGCCGGAACTTGTGAGCGCTGGTTAGGCTGAGCGGTTCATGGTCCTGTCCTTCGTGGGGGCAGCAATTCATGAACCACTTTGGCGTTGTGGGTTCATACGATAAATGCCGGACGTGGGTTGGCG
Organism: Oceaniglobus sp. K40-3; assembly: GCF_055808395.1. Classification (NCBI taxonomy): domain Bacteria; kingdom Pseudomonadati; phylum Pseudomonadota; class Alphaproteobacteria; order Rhodobacterales; family Paracoccaceae; genus Oceaniglobus; species Oceaniglobus sp. K40-3. The sequence continues at coordinate 689,874 of NZ_CM147868.1, forward strand.
CTGCCACGCCCGACACGAGTGTCTGACTCGCGATTTCAGCCGCCAAAGCCCCGGCTGCTGCCAAATCCGCCGCGTGAAGCGGCGGTGGCGCGGCTCATCGGGGGTTTGCCGACAGTGGCGGCGGGGCGGTTGAATTGCCCGGCGCCCAGTTTCGCCTTGCCCGAATTGCTGGAATAGGTGGTGGTGCCTGCCGGCCCCGCAAAACCACCCCCGGGCGTGCGATAAAGGGGTTGTGCGCGCGCCGTTCCCGCCCGGTTCGACAGCATGCTGCCAACCAGATACCCGGCCATGAGTGGCATGAAGATGCCGCCGGATCCGCTGCCGCCGCTTGCCTGTGCCTCGCTGCCACAGGCGCCCTCGCCGTGCTGTTCTTCGCAGACTTGCAGGCTGTCATAACGGGGCGCGGTTTCGACGTGCAATTCCTGCGCCTCGTCAAAGGCGGTGTCACAATCCGCAGCGGTCAGCAGGCCACCGTTCAGCGCCGCACGTTCGCAGCTTTCGCGGTCAGGAAAGGCCTGTGCGTCAACCTGTTCTTCCTGACAGCCGCTCAGGGCAAAGGCGGCGGCCCCGACGATGCAAAGCGCAACCTTGTGCGAACGTTTTCTCATGAGGGCGTCCTTTCAGCGGTCAGTTCTGAATGTAATGGGGTTTGAAACGGGACAGATCCCGGGTGATGCGGCTGGCGTCGTCGCGCAGGCCCATGCCGACACAGGTTTCGCCGACGATCCATGCGCCGATCACCGGGCGAAACCCGCCAAACACGGGCAGGGGGGCATAGGCCTGAACGATACGCGGATGCGCACCATACTCGCCATCGGGCGAGATTTCCAGCGGCGTGCCGTCCTGCATGATCCGCACTCCGGCGCCTTCGCGTGAAAAGATCGGTTTGGAGACATGACCGTGGGTCAGCACATCGCGGGCGCGGCCAAAGGCATCGGCAACCTGCGGGGCGGGGGGGCCATGACCGTCAATCGCGTCGCGGATGTCGGCCTCAAAGAATGCGGGCAACAGGTTTGGATGCCCTTCGAACATCTGCCACAGCACCGGCAGCAGCCCCTTGTTGGACAGCAGCGCCTTCCAGGGTGGTTCGATCATCTGACAGCCCGACGCCTGAATGTGATCGGCATAATCATCGCGCAGAAGGTCTTCCCATGGGTACAGTTTGAACAGGGCGCCGATCACCCGGTCTTCGTCATCCAGAAACTGCCCGTCGGTGCTGATCGCGATTTTTTCCAGATCGGTATAATGGGCGCCCAGATCGGCCGCGCGCGCGGCCCAGCCCAGGCATTCGACGGTGCTGTAATCCTCGGGGTTGCCGGTGGCCGCGGCAAAGTGCAGGTCGGTTCCGACGGGAAACATTTCGCCGAACCGTTCAATCAGGGCCTCGTGGATGCCGTTGAACTGATCGCAGCCTTCGGGCAGTACGCCGCGTTCAAGCTGCGTCTCGAACCACGCCCATTGGAACGACGCGCTTTCATACAGCGATGTCGGCGTGTCGGCGTTGTATTCCAACAGCTTGGCGTCGCCCTTGCCATCATAGGCCAGATCGAACCGGCCATACAGCTCGGGGTCGCCCCTGTTCCAGCTTTCAGCGACCAGATCGCGGTGCGCCTCGGGAATGGCGAGGCGGGTCATCAATTCTTCGCTGGTTATGATCTGGGCCACCGCCTCGCGGCACATGGCGTGCAGTTCGGTTGACGGGTCTTCGATCCGGTCCTCAACCTCGGACAGGGTAAAACAATAGGCCGAGGTTTCATCCCAATAGGGTTCGCCGTGCATGTCGGCAAAGGTAAAGCCCAGCCTCTCGGCCTCGGCGCGCCAATCGGGGCGTTCGGGAAGATCGGATTTTCGCATTGCACCCTCATATCGGTTCGTCACTACCTAGGGGTGGGGCGGGCGAAATGACAGGGGGATCCTGCACGAAGTGGGGTTTGCGCCGGAAACAGGCGCCTCAAACGGAAGGGGCGAACCCCAGAATCAACTGGCGCAGGCCAATCGCCGCGCCTGCCAGGATCGAGATGAGAGTGAGGGGCGCGCTGTAGGCGAGCACCGAGAAGGCAGACAAACCCTGCCCGACACTGCACCCGATTGCGACCACGGCCCCGACCCCCATGAGGGCGGCGCCCAGTATCTGACGGCGAAGTTCGCGCGGGTCATCGCAGGCTTCCCAGCGAAAATGGCCCTTGATCAGACTGCCCAGCAATGCCCCCAACAGCACCCCGACCACCGAGCCGGTTCCAAAACCGATCGAGTTGCCAGATGATGTCATGGCGAACAGAACCGTTTCCCCGATGGGGGCCGAAAACGTGTGGCTGACGACGGATGTGGCATCAAAGCCGTTGCTGGCAACCCATTGCGTGCCGGCCCACCCGGAAACAATCGCCAACCCGGCGATGATGCCCCAAAAAACATGGCTGAACGACGCCCGCAGATTACGATCAAGCAGGGTCAGCCCAAGGATGGCGCAGCCGATTGAAATGCCGATGAATTCAGTCGAAAACCCGGTGTAATTCCCAAGGATGTGGGCAAAGGACGGAATGTCGTTTGGGGGTTTGGGGGCGCCAAAGGCCCAGAGGCGCAGCCCCGAAAGTGGCCCGCCCAAAGTGACATAGGCGGAAATGCCCATGACCAGAACGATCAGCAAAGACCGCAGATCGCCACCACCAACCCGCGCCAGCGCCCCATATCCGCAGTTCCCCGCCAGGGCCATTCCATAGCCGAACAGAAGGCCGCCGAAAATGTTGGCGACAGGGTTCCAGCTTCGTTCAAGGTAAAGGGTTTGTTCGAGATTCAAAAAACCTGCGGCAGAAAGACCATAAGTGCCCACAATGGACACCCCGATGGCAATTCCCCACATGCGCAGGCGAAGCGTGCTTTCGCCATAATACAGGTCTTCGATGGCCCCGAGGGTGCAGAACCGCCCCAGACGCGCGGCCAGCCCCAGCAACATGCCGCCAAACAGGCCGACAAGTGCCACAAACACAGGCTCTGAAATCACATCGAGCATTGTCGCGATCCAACTTGCAATCTGCGACCGGCGAGAAACATCGCCTTACTTATTGCGACAGAACAAATCGTAGACAACTTCCATGATCTGTCTTGGCCGGTCGTCTGCAAGGCTGTAATAAATGGTTTTGCCGTCCCGTCTGGGCGTGACCAAACCTTCAAGGCGCAGACGTGACAATTGTTGTGACACCGCAGCCTGGCGTGCGGACAGCAACGATTCAAGCTCGGTCACGGATTTTTCGCCAGAGGCGAGATGGCACAGGATCATCAGGCGGCCTTCGTGGCTTATCGCCTTGAGAAAGTTGGACGCCTGCATGGCGCTGGCCGCCATCTTATCCATGTCTTCCGCGCACATATTTGTATCGAAAACCGGGAGGCCCATGTTTTCCTCATCCTGTCATATCAATGTTGGCATTGACGAGCATCTGCTCCAGAAATCCCCAGAAGAAATCTTCGCCGGGATACCCTTCGATGCGCGAAACCTCGTGGCCATCAACCACAAGAACGAAAGTGGGGGTGAAATGCAGCGCGCGTGCAAAGGTTATGTCGGTGCTTGGCGCGGCGCGGATGTCGATCCGGCGCAGGGGGGCGGCCTTGCCCTCGTTGGTTTTGGGATAGATGTGCGATATTTCGTCATTCCACCGGGCACACCAGACGCAACCCTGTTCCTCGATCATAATCAGCGCGGTATCAGCAGCCGAACCGACCGTTGACGCCACCAGCAACACAGTGCCCAGAAAGAGTTGACGAATGAACATTCGAAATTGACCTTTGTTGATTAGATATCATAATATGAATATGTGAATTATACAAGGGCGGGCACCGGATATGATGGAAATTACGTTGGTCGGCGCTGCTTTTGCGGGCTTGTTGTCGTTCCTGTCACCCTGCATCCTTCCGATTGTGCCGTTCTATCTGAGCTATCTCGCCGGTGTCGGGATGAATCAGATCTCGGCCGACGCCAGGATAGACGGAAAAACACGGCTGCGCGCGGTGCTTGCCGCGAGCTTTTTTGCCGCCGGGGTCATCACGATTTTCATGGGGCTGGGGGCGGCGGCGACGGTGTTCGGGCAGGTGGTGCGCGAATACTTTGATGTGTTGCGCTGGGTGGCGGCGGCAATCATCATTGCCATGGGGCTGCATTTTCTGGGGGTGATCCGGATCGGTATCCTGTACCGCCAGTTGCGCGCGGATGCAGGCAATACCTCCAATGTCAGCCTGATCGGCGCCTATGTCATCGGGCTGGCCTTTGCCTTTGGCTGGACACCCTGTGTCGGGCCGGTGCTTGCCGCGATCCTGTTCACGGCGGCGGGTGCGGAAACCGCATCGAATGGCGCCTGGCTGTTGTTTGTGTATGGGCTGGGAATGACCGCGCCGTTCATTCTGGCGGCCCTGTTCATCGGACCATTCATGCGCTGGATGTCACGGTTCCGACGGCATCTGGGGATGATCGAAAAGGTCATGGGCGCGATGCTGATTGTATTCGGCCTTTTGATTGCCACCAATTCGATGAATTATATCGCACAATGGATGCTTGAAATCGCGCCGGATATTGGCGTCCTGCGCTGATCGGGAGGACTTGGGATGAGAACACTACTTATTGCGTGCGCTGCGCTGTGCGCCATGACGTTTGGCGCGCTTGCCGCCGAACTTGGTGACGACGGTTTGCACAAAGAGCCGTGGATGCGGGATACCTTCAAGGATCTTCGTGACGACCTTGCCGAAGCAAAGGCCGAGGACAAGCGGCTTATGGTGATCATCGAACAGCGCGGCTGTATTTATTGCACCAAGATGCACGAAGAGGTGTTTCCCGTCCCCGAGATCGCGGACTATATCAACGAGAATTATTTCGTCATTCAGATCAACATGTTCGGCGATGTCGAGGTCACCGATTTCGATGGCACCGCCTTGCCCGAAAAAGACATGGTCAAAAGGTGGGGCGCGTTGTTCACGCCGATGATCCTGTTTCTGCCCGAAGAGGTAGAGGACGGCGTGACCGCCGCGCAGGCCGCTGTTGCACAGATGCCCGGGGCGTTCGGGCGCCACACGACGTTCGACTTGCTCAACTGGGTTGTAGAAAAAGGGTACGATGGCGACGAAAGTTTTCAAAAATATCACGCCCGAAAGATTGCCGAGCAATCTCAATAAGGTATCGTGGGCGCGGGCAGGTGACCTGCGCCTTTGAGGATCAGATAGTAAAATTCATGTAAGTGAATTCGTTGTTGCGCCGGGCTGCCTTTGCGCGTTAGGGTGCGACAAAGTGTACGGAACTTTAGTGTTTGGGAGGACGCATGAAGATTTCTTTCATTGGGGCTGTCGCCATCGGGATTATCGGCTCGGGTGTGCAGGCCGAAGAGGTTCTGCCAACTGCTGTGGCTTATACTGACGGTGCGGTTGAAATGTCTTTGTCGGGCGTGCCCGGCGATGCTGCGAACGGTCGCCTGATCGTGGGCGACAAGAAGAAAGGCAACTGCGTGGCGTGCCATCAGGTTTCGGATCTTGCCGATGTTCCGTTCCAGGGTGAAATCGGCCCAATGCTGGATGGTGCGGGCGCGCGGTGGAACGAGGCCGAACTGCGCGGCATCGTGGCCAATGCAAAGATGACATTCCAAGACAGCATGATGCCGTCTTTCTATAAGACCGAAGGCTTCATCCGTCCCGGCAATGCCTATACCGGCGAAGCGGCCGACGAAACCTTTGGGCCGCTTCTGACGGCGCAACAAATCGAAGACGTGGTGGCCTATCTGTCCACGCTGAAAGAATAGTCAAACCCTTCGGGGAATGAAGGAGAGCAATTCATGGAACTGACGAGACGGAACGCCATCGTTCTGGGTGCAAGCGCGCTTTTTGTTGCGGGTCTGCCCAAACAGGGTGCTGCGGCCACCAGCGATGAGGCGATCGCGGCTTTTACCGGCGGCGCGGATGTCGGCACGGGCGATATCAAGCTGACGGCGCCGGAAATCGCCGAAAACGGCAATACCGTGCCAATCGAGGTATCGTCGGATTCGGCGACCGAAATTCTGGTTCTTGCGCTGGGGAATCCAACTCCGAAGGTCGCGACCTTCAAATTCGGCAAGCTGTCCGGGGCAAGCGCCGCATCAACGCGCATCCGCCTTGCCGGAACGCAGGATGTGGTCGCCATTGCCAAGCTTGCGGACGGATCGTTCGTCAAGGCATCAAGCACGGTGAAAGTTACAATCGGCGGCTGCGGCGGCTAAGGTTCGAAGGAGAGACTAACATGGCATCCGGTGTAAAACCCCGCGTCAAGGTTCCGAAATCTGCTGAGGCAGGTGAGGTGATCACCATCAAGACGCTGATCAGCCACAAGATGGAATCCGGCCAGCGCAAAGACGATGACGGCAACGTCATTCCGCGTTCGATCATCAACCGTTTCACCTGTGACTTTAACGGTGAAAATGTTTTGGACGTGACGCTGGAACCTGCGATTTCGACCAATCCTTTTCTGGAATTCGAGGCGCGTGTCCCCGAGGCCGGTGAATTCAAGTTCACCTGGTATGACGATGATGGATCGGTCTACGAGGAATCCAAAAAGATCGCCATCGGCTGAACGGCAAAGTCTTGGGAGGGACATCATGAGAATACTGACGGGAGCCATTCTGGCTACATTGCTGACAACCGCCGCAGCCTTTGCGGACCCGGTCGACGACACGCTGATCCTGAATGGAGAGACAGAGTTGGTAACCCGGACAGCGGCGCCGGCGCATCTCTCTGATGTACTGGACGAGGTGATGTCAGGCTGGCTTTTTCGCGGTACAGAAACCCGGGCGATGCAGGCCGATGATTTTGACAACCCGGGCATGATCTTTGTCGAAGAGGCAGAAGAGGTCTGGAATACTGCGGATGGCACCGAAGGGAAATCCTGCGCCAGTTGTCATGGCGACTCGGCGGATATGGCCGATGTGCGGCCCACCTATCCCAAGTGGAACGAAGCGGCAGGCGAGGTTCGCACGCTGGAAATGCAGATCAACGATTGCCGCGAAAACCGGATGGGCGCAGAGCCGTGGAAATATACCGGTGGCGACATGGTGAACATGACGGCGCTTCTGGCCTCTGTGGCGCGTGGCAAGCCGGTGAATGTTGCGATTGACGGGCCTGCCCATGCAACATGGGAGCAGGGCAAAGAGCTGTATTATACCCGCACCGGGCAGCTTGAACTGTCCTGTGCCAACTGCCACGAAGACAACTATGGCAGGATGATCCGCGCCGACCACCTTTCGCAGGGACAGATCAACGGCTTTCCCGTCTACCGCCTGAAAAACACCAAGCTGAACGCCGTACAATCCCGGTTCAAAGGCTGTGTGCGCGATACCCGGGCCGAAACGTATAAACCCGGCAGCCCCGAGTTTGTTGCGCTTGAACTGTATGTCGGTTCACGCGGAAATGGCCTGAGCGTCGAGGGCCCCGCCGTCCGTAACTGATTTTCCTGACGGCCCCACCCATTTGATGGCGTGGGGCTGTTTCCTCTCAATCCTATTCATAAATGCGCATACGTGCGCATGATTCGGAGCCTCAAATGATCTCTCGTCGCGATTTTTTGCAGACCAGCATGGCCGCCGCCGCCATCTATGGCACCTCGGGTTTTGGAAATTGGGCAAGGGTCGCTGCGCAGCAGGCTCTGACACAGGATAAGCTGCTGGAATTCGACACGTTCGGTAATGTGTCGTTGATCCATATCACCGACATTCACGGCCAGTTGAAACCCATCTATTTCCGCGAACCTTCGGTCAACATTGGTGTGGGCGCCAACAAAGGCGCCGTTCCCCATGTTACGGGTGCGGATTTCAGGAAACTTTACGGTATCGATGATGGCAGCCCGTCGGCTTATGCGCTGACCTATAACGACTTTGCGGCGCTGGCGCAGGGCTATGGCCGCGTTGGCGGGTTGGATCGGGTTGCAACCGTGATCAATTCCATCCGTGCCGCCCGCCCTGACGCCCTGCTGCTGGATGGCGGCGATACATGGCATGGCAGCTATACCTGTTATCAGACCGCCGGGCAGGACATGGTCAACGTCATGAACGCCCTCAAACCCGATGCGATGACGTTCCACTGGGAATTCACGCTGGGATCTGAGCGGGTGAATGAAATCGTCGAGGGCCTGCCGTTTGCGGCCCTTGGGCAGAATATCTTTGATGCCGAATGGGATGAGCCGACCGAACTTTTCCCGCCTTACAAGTTCTTTGAACGTGGTGGGGTCAAGATTGCCGTTATCGGTCAGGCGTTCCCCTATATGCCCATCGCAAATCCGGGGTGGATGTTCCCGGAATATTCCTTTGGTATCCGCGATGAACGGATGCAGGAAATGGTCGACGAGGTGCGCGCGAAAGGCGCCGAACTGGTGGTGTGTCTCAGCCACAATGGCTTTGACGTCGATAAACAGATGGCGGGCAAAGTGAGTGGGATTGATGTAATCCTGTCGGGCCACACCCATGACGCGCTGCCCGAACCGGTTCTGGTTGGCGAAACGATCATCGTCGCCTCGGGGTCGAACGGTAAATTTGTCAGCCGTGTTGATCTGGATGTGCGCGATGGCCGGATGATGGGGTTCCGCCACAAACTTATTCCGATTTTTTCCGATGTGATCACGCCGGATGCCGAGGTGGCCAAGGTGATTGATGCGCAACGCGCGCCCTATCAGGATGCGCTGTCCGAGGTGATAGGCCGCACCGCCGACGATCAGACACTTTACCGGCGTGGCAACTTCAACGGCACATGGGATGATCTGATCTGCGACGCCCTGATTTCAGAGCGCGAGGCCGATATTGCCCTGTCGCCCGGTGTGCGCTGGGGGCCGTCCATTCTGCCCGGTCAGGACATCACCCGCGAGGACATCTGGAATGTCACCTCGATGACCTATGGTCAGGCCTACAGAACCGAAATGACCGGCGAATTTCTTCATGTGGTTCTGGAAGATGTGGCCGACAACCTGTTCAACCCCGATCCCTATTACCAGCAGGGCGGCGATATGGTGCGCGTTGGCGGGCTTGGTTATCGCATTGATATTACCAAACCGCAGGGCGAACGGATCACGGAAATGACCCTGCTCAAGACAGGCGAGGCGATTGATCCCTCCAGAACGTATCAGATCGCAGGCTGGGCATCGGTCAACGAAGGCACCGAAGGCCCGCAGATCTGGGATGTCGTCGAGGCGCATATCGCCCGTCAGGGGACAATATCACTTGATCCGAACAACAGCGTGAAAGTGGTTGGAGCATAATCCAACCCGTTAAAAAGGGAGAGAAGATATGATGAAGATGATTGGTGGCGCCTGTGTCGCGGCGATGCTTGCAACGGGCGCATGGGCCGAAGGTGTGACGCATCATGTGGCAATTCATGTGGATCAGAACGACCCGCATGTCATGAACATGGCCCTGAACAACGCCGAAAACGTGACCAGCTATTACGAGGGCAAGGGCGATACCGTCGTGATCGAACTTGTCGCCTATGGCCCCGGCCTGAACATGTTTGTCGCGGACAAAAGCCCGGTCAAAGACCGCATTTCCACCATGTCACTGGGGATGGACAACCTGACGTTTTCCGCCTGCGCCAACACCCTGGCCGGCATGGAAAAGAAAGCGGGCAAAAAGATTTCGCTGATGGATGAAGCCGAAGTGGTGCCATCGGGAATCGTGCGGCTGATCGAGTTGCAAGAGAATGACTATGCTTACGTCCGGCCCTGATTTTTTCCGGCTTGATGTACGACCCTAACTGAAAGGAATTTGCGATGACGAACAAATCGTCACGTCGAGAGTTTCTGGCAAGCGGTATCGTGGCAGGCGCCGCGATTTCCACCGCCGGAAGCGCACAGGCCAAGACGCCGGACCCGTTGATCACAGAGGTTCAGCCTTGGGCGCAGTCCTTTGGCGATGGGGTGGATGCAACGCCCTATGGCCTGCCTATCGAATATGAAAGCGATGTTATCCGCCGCAATGTTGATTGGCTGACGGCCGACACGGTAAGTTCGGTCAACTTCACGCCCATTCATGCCCTTGATGGCACCATCACCCCGCAGGGTTGCGCGTTCGAGCGGCACCATTCCGGCGCGATCGATCTGAAAAAAGAAGATTACCGTCTGATGATCAATGGGTTGGTGGATACGCCTTTGGTGTTCACTTATGCTGATCTGGAGCGGTTCCCCCGACAAAACCATGTGTATTTCTGCGAATGTGCCGCGAACACCGGCATGGAATGGGCAGGCGCGCAGTTGAACGGTGCGCAGTTCACCCATGGCATGGTTCACAACATGGAATACAGCGGCGTTCCCCTGCGCACCCTGCTGGAGGAAGCCGGGTTGGATACTGCGGGCGACCTGAAAGACAAATGGGTCTATGTGGAAGGGGCCGATGCCTCGTCCAACGGCCGGTCCATTCCGATGGAAAAGGCGTTGGACGATGTGCTTGTCGCGTTCAAGGCCAACGGCGAGGCCTTGCGCAAGGAACACGGCTATCCCGTGCGCCTTGTCGTTCCGGGTTGGGAAGGCAACATGTGGGTCAAATGGATCCGCCGGATCGAGGTCATGGATGGCCCGGTCGAAAGCCGCGAAGAAACCAGCAAATACACAGACACGCTGGAAAACGGCATCAGCCGGAAATGGACATGGGTGATGGATGCGAAATCCGTCGTCACCAGCCCCAGCCCGCAAGCGCCGATCAAACATGGCAAGGGGCCACTGGTGATCACCGGGCTTGCATGGTCCGGGCGCGGTGCGATCACCCGTGTGGATGTTTCAAAAGACGGCGGCGTGACTTGGGAAACGGCCCGTCTGGCAAAGCCGGGCGAGAAAATGGCGCTGGCCCGGTTTTATCTCGATACGGATTGGGATGGGTCAGAAATGATGCTGCAATCGCGCGCCATGGACGACACCGGTTATGTCCAGCCCACCAAAACCCAGTTGCGCGCGGTGCGGGGCGTCAATTCGATCTATCACAATAACTGCATCCAAACCTGGTTGGTGCGTCCTAACGGCGAGGCTGAAAATGTCGAGGTTTCTTAAATCCACAGCTTTGATCGTTGCGGCGTCGTTGGGTGTCGTGGGCGGGCCGGCGTTTGCCGAAACCTTCGGTTTGGGTCGCCCGGCCTTACCCGCCGAGATTGCAGCCTGGGATCACGACATCAGCCCTGATGGCACCGGGCTTCCTGCCGGATCGGGCGATGCCCTGATCGGAGAAGAGCTGTTTGCCGACAGATGCGCATCCTGCCACGGTGATTTTGCCGAAGGGATCGGCAACTGGCCCAAACTGGCGGGGGGGCCGACACGCTCGATCACGATGACCCGCTCAAGACGGTCGGATCCTACTGGCCACACCTGACGACCGCCTTTGATTATATCAGACGGTCCATGCCCTATGGCAACGCCGGGACGTTGAGCGATGATGAAGTTTACGCAATCCTTGCCTATATCCTTTATTCGAACGACCTGATCGAGGATGATTTCGTCTTGTCGGATGAAACGCTTCTGGATGTTGAGATGCCCAATGCGGACGGGTTCATCGTCGATGATCGGGCGGAAACGGAATATGCGCAATGGACGGGCGAACCCTGCATGACAAAATGCAAGGACGAGGCCAAAGTGACCATGCGGGCGATGGTTCTGGATGTTACCCCAGACGTGGTTGATACCACCCCAGACGCCGCGCAAACGCCGGAAGAACCGGAAACCGCCGCCGCCGAGGAAACCGCCGCCGCCTTTGACCCAGAGCTGGCGGCAGAGGGTGAAAAGGTGTTCAGGAAATGCAAATCCTGCCACCAGATCGGGGAAGGGGCCAAAAACAGAACCGGCCCGATCCTTACAGGTGTCGTCGGCCACCCGGCGGCTGGGGTTGACGATTTCAACTACTCTACCGCACTTTCCGAAGCGGCTGACGCCGGGTTGATCTGGACAGAAGACGAACTCGCGGCATTCCTTGAAAAACCACGGGCCTATCTGAAGGGCACAAAAATGAGCTTTGCCGGCCTTCGCAAAAAGGACGATCAGGTTGCCGTCATCGAGTATCTAAAGTCGGTGGCCGACTGAGGGCCGGGCGTTATGCAGTGCAATAGCGGCCTGTCATGATACGCTCGTCGGGGCGCCTTGATGAAAATCCGGGCGCTTCATCGGATTTTTGGTCAGATTGACCAACGAATGGGAGAATCACATCATGCGATCACTTTTGTTGGGCGGCTTTCTGCTCGGGGTTTCTGCGGGCATTGCGACGGCGGACGGGGCAACGACGACCTATCCGTTTAACGGCAGTTTCGAGGACGCGATCTTCAGTCTGGAAAACGCCATTATCGGCAAGGGCCTGGTGGTGGAATATGTCAGCCATGTTGGTGAAATGCTGGATCGCACCGGCGCCGATGTCGGCAGTGACGTAAAGCTGTTCGACAATGCGGAAATATATGTCTTTTGCTCTGCCGTTGTGTCCCGCCATGTGATGGAGGCCGACCCGATGAATGTCGCCTTTTGCCCTTACAGCGTGTTCGTTGCAGACCGCGAAGGGCAGGTCACGATCGGCTATCGCAAGTATCCCGAAGGGCCGATGCAAGAGGTTCAGACCCTTCTGGATGAGATCGCAAAAGACGCGGTGGCGGAATAAAGCGTCACGTTTCCTGCGCTGGCCATGGCCTGTGGCACCGGCCAGCGCGCCCCTTACAAGGCCGTCGGAACAAAGGCATAGCCATCTGACGTGCTGTCAACATAGCCAACACCGTTGCCAATCAGGTGATACCCGATCACGCGCGTCTTTTCATGGGCAAGCTGATCCATGAGCGAGACCCGTGTTTTGGCGGCCAGTTCCGGGTCTTGATCCGAGCCGGAATTCCAACCGGGGCGTGCAAAGGCAATGTGATGGTTTCCGATGCAATCCCCAAGGATCATCACCGAATCCGATCCGTCCCGCACCTCTAGCGACATATGGCCGGGCGTATGCCCAAAGGTCGCGCGGGCGGCGACACCGGGCATGATTTCATCGCCGTCGTTAAAGAAAGCAACGCTGTCTTCGATCATTTTCAGTCTGCGGGCGGCCCCCACCGCAAACGAAACACGGGTTTCGTCGATGTTATCCACGGTATTGGGGTTTACCCAGTAATCCCATTCGGTCTTGCCGATCATATAGGTTGCCTGGGGAAACAGCGGATCATCAAAATCATCCAGCAGCCCCCACAGGTGATCGGGGTGGGCATGGGTAAAGACGACATCGGTGATGTCATCGGGGGTGACCCCCAGCGCGTCAAGTGAGTCCAGCAGGATGCCGGCGCTGGGCGAAAAGTCCGGCCCCGAACCGACATCAAACAGCACGGTCCGATCCCCGCGCCGCATGAGTGTTACATTGCACGGCGGGGTCAGAACATCGGCAGGTTGGTCATATTTCGCAAGGATCGGCGCAAGTTCATCTTTGGGCATCGGTCCGAAAATGAAACTGCCCGGCAGGGTCAGGTTGCCATCGCTGACCACATCCAACCGGGTATTACCCAGAGCAAGTTGGGCATGGGCCAGACCGGGCAACAACCCCAACGTGGTGCCTGCCGTCAGCCCGGCGCCCCCTGCAAGAAAACTCCGTCTGGTAAATGTCATCGCCGCCTCCCAAATTCTCTTATTGGAATATGAACGAATGTTCGGCGGCGGGCAAGTTTATAAGGCCTGCGACGGGCGTTCTCAAAACGCAAACGGGGCCGCGCCTTTGGCGCCGCCCCGCATGATTGCCCAATCGGGAAGGATTGGTTATTTCACCTGCGCAAAAAGATCGTCCATGCGTGTTTTCGCCTTGCCACGCTGTTTGACGCCTTCGGCAGCCTCAAGGTTTGTCGCATCGCCCACCTGGATCAGGGCGACCATGCCCATGGCATAGTGAGGGGTGCATTTGACGCCATAAAGACCCTCGGCATCGACCGTCAGTTCAAATTCGTCATTGAACTTGGTCTTGAACGCTTCCACCCCATCGGGCAGCATCCCCTTGATGCTTTCCACGTTGTGCCCCTTGTCGGTGGGAATAAAGTGGATCACGTCGCCGGGCTGCGCGGCAACAAAGGCGGGTTCAAACACCATCGCCCCTGCTTCGCCCTTGTTCATCATGTGAACCTCATGGGTTTCGGCATTCACCGCTCCGGCTGCAATAACCAGGGCTGCGCTCATCAACAGAGTTTTCATCATCGGATTTTCCTTTCGTCGTCATCCGGTTGTTTTGTCTGACGCTGATGTGGGGTATCAGCGGGGCGCGGACGTTGCTCTGAAACAAACTCCTGGGATATTCGTGTCAAAACTTGATGAAACTCTTCTGACCAACCTGCCGCCCTTTTGTCGTCTCGAACGGCCGCAGATTCGCGAGATCCTGGATCTGGCCACCCCACGCCGGTTTGACGAAGGCACGGCGATTTTTCGTGAAGGGCACGGGGTAGACCGGTTTTATCTGTTGCTTGACGGGTATCTGCGTGTTGTGCGCACCACGCCGGACGGCGATCAGATCATCGTGCTGCATATTTCCCCGGGCCAGCTTTTTGGCATCGCTCCGGCATTGCAACGCGATACCTATCCGGCAACCGCGATTGCGGCGGCAGAATCGCTTGCCCTGTCATGGCCTGCCCGGCTCTGGCCCAGTTTCACCGAAAAATACGAAGGGTTTGCCACCGAAAGTTACCGCACCGTGGGGCAACGGATGGGGCAGGTTCAGGAAACGCTGACCGAAATGGCAACACAGGCGGTCGAAAAACGCGTGGCGGCGGCTGTGCTGCGGATGGCGACCCAAAGCGGGCGCAAAACCAGCGAGGGTATCGAAATCGCCTTTCCGGTCACCCGGCAGAACATCTCGGATATGACCGGCACGACGCTGCACACTGTCAGCCGCCTGTTGTCGGCCTGGGAAAAGAACGGCATCGTCCGCTCTACCCGCAAACATATCGTGGTGACTGACCCTCACCACCTGGTGATGATCAGCGGCGCACAGGGCTAATCCGGAATCCCGGCGATTCGGCGCAACTCGGCGCGAAACTCCGGCTCGCTGAGCGCGTGTTCATCGCAGGCCTCGCTGATTCCGTGAAAGGGCGCGATGGGGCAGCCGGGGCACAGCATGCCGCGCTCAAGAAAGGCCGCTGCTGTTTTTGGCCAGCGTCTGAACAGGTCAGACAGCGTCAGGTCTGGATTGTCGAAATCGGTGCGACGCATCTGCTCCTCCATCAGAACCGATATTTTGCCGCGCTCTTTCTTGGTGTTCTTTGCGCCAGCGCAATAAGCGAACACAACCATGCCGATATTCACCGGTCATCGGAAATTGTCACCGGGACCGCGACATGTCAGAAATTCTTACCAAAACCCGGGCCAGGAACGTGTTCTACGGAGGATCCATTTTCTTCGTCGTCGTGTTCATCGCCCTGACGGTGCACAGCCACCGTTACATCGTCCAGAAATCGACCGCCGGAATGCCGCTGTCCGATGCAGTGATTCTGGGCAAACATGTGTGGGAGCGGCACTCCTGCATCAATTGCCACACCCTGCACGGCGAAGGCGCCTATTTCGCGCCTGAACTGGGGAATGTGATGACCCGCTGGGGCGCGACGGACGACCCTGAACTGGCTTATGAAATCCTCGATGGCTGGATGCAGGCGCAACCGTCGGGCATCGAGGGCCGTCGCCAGATGCCCCACTTCGAGATCACCGATGAGGAAATGCGCGGCCTTGCCGAATTCCTCCGCTGGGCCGATCAGACCGACACCCAGGGCTGGCCGCCGACCGACGCAGGCTGAGAGAGACATGCGCGATCCGAAAACCGCAAACCGGGGTTCGGGCCAAATCGCGCGTCAGGAGAACAAAATGAAATATAAATCGCAAAAAGTGGCATATGCCTACTTTCTCACGGCCATGGGCCTGTTTGCAATTCAGGTGTTGGGCGGGCTTCTGGCCGGGTGGATCTATGTATCGCCCAACACCCTGTCAGAGGTGCTGCCGTTCAACGTTATCCGGATGATCCACACCAACGCCCTGATCGTCTGGCTGCTGCTGGGGTTCTTTGGTGCCGCCTATTACCTGATCCCCGAGGAATCCGAACGCGAGATTTTCTCGGTCAAGCTGGCCTATCTGCAACTTGTCATTCTGGTGGTTGGCACCCTGGGGGCTGTCGGCTCTTATCTTGTGGGCATCCATGGCGGGCGCGAATTTCTGGAGCAACCGCTCTGGGTTAAATTCGGCATTCTCGTTGCGGCGGTGATCTTTCTGTTCAACGTGTCGATGACGGTTCTGGCCGGGCGCAAGACGGCGATCACCAACATTCTGATGATGGGGCTGTGGCTGTTGTCGCTGCTCTGGGTCTTTGCCTTCATCAACCCGGACAACCTGTCGCTTGATAAAATGTACTGGTGGTTTGTCGTACACCTCTGGGTTGAGGCGACATGGGAGCTGGTCATGGCGGCGATCCTTGGGTTTCTGATGCTGAAACTCACCGGGGTCGACCGTGAAGTGATCGAAAAGTGGCTTTACGTCATCGTTGCCACCGCCCTGTTTTCGGGCATCCTTGGCACTGGCCACCACTATTACTGGATCGGCGCGCCTGGTTATTGGCAGTGGGTCGGTTCGATCTTTTCGGCCTTTGAGGTGGTTCCGTTCTTTGCGATGATGAGCTTTGCGTTCCTCATGGTCTGGAAAGGGCGCAAGAACCACCCCAACAAGGCGGCGCTTCTGTGGTCGCTTGGGGCATCGACCGTTGCGTTCTTTGGCGCGGGCGTCTGGGGGTTCCTGCACACGTTCCACGGGGTGAACTTTTACACCCATGGCACCCAGATCACGGCGGCCCACGGGCACCTGTCGTTCTATGGGGCTTATGTGGCGCTTAACCTGGCAATGTTCACCTATGCCATGCCAGTGCTGCGGGGCCGCGCGCCCTATAATCAGGTGCTGAACATGGCGTCTTTCTGGCTGATGACGGGGGGCATGGCGTTCATGACCTTCACGCTTACCTTTGCCGGAACCATCCAGACCCATATGCAGCGGATCATCGGTGATTATTACATGGATGTGCAGGACGATCTTGGTCTGTTCTACATGATGCGTTTTGGGTCAGGCGTGGCGGTTGTTCTGGGAGCGCTGTTGTTCATCTATTCGATGCTGGTGGTGCGCCGCGAAGTTGTGAAACCCGGCCCCATCGCGCAACCGGGGGAATAGGCAATGAACATGCAATCCCATCCTGAACTACCGTTCTATCAGCCTGTCGCCGACGAATGCGACGTGTTTGAAACGGCCCACACAAACGGTTTGCCCCTTCTTTTGAAGGGGCCGACCGGCTGTGGCAAAACCCGCTTTGTTGAACATATGGCGGCGCGCCTTGGCTTGCCGCTTTACACCGTGGCCTGCCATGATGATCTGTCGGCGGCGGATCTGATCGGGCGCTATCTGCTCAAGGGCGGCGAAACGATCTGGGTCGATGGCCCCCTCACGCGGGCCGTGCGCACCGGCGGCATCTGTTATCTTGATGAGGTGGTCGAGGCGCGCAAGGATGTGACCGTGGTTCTGCATCCGCTGACCGATGATCGCCGCCGCCTGCTGATCGACCGCACCGGCGAAGAATTGGCAGCACCGAAAAACTTCATGGTCGTGGCCAGTTTCAACCCCGGCTATCAGAATATCCTGAAAAAGCTGAAACCCTCGACGCGGCAGCGGTTCATCTCGATCGGGTTCGATTTTCCGCAACCCGACGTGGAAACCGCCGTTGTTGCGGCCGAAAGCGGGCTGGACGCCGACCGCGCCGGGGCGCTGGTGCGGCTGGCCGGGCATATCCGGCGATTGTCGGGCATGGATCTTGAAGAAGGCGTGTCCACCCGCTTGCTGATCTATGCCGCCACCATGGTCGCCAAAGGCATGAAGGTGGACCGCGCCATCGAGGCCGCGATCGTTGAGCCGCTGTCCGATGAACCCGATGTGCAACAGGCGCTGCGCGATCTCGCGGCCAGCGTTTACGGGTGACGTCATGATCCGCCTGCTTGATCTGATGGAGCCAGAGGAAACCGTCGGCAACCTCTGGCACGACATGTCCACGCGGGTGGGCCGCGCCGACGGGCATGCGCAGCGCGCCGTCGCGTTTGATGCCATGCGCCCCAGCATTGCCACCCTGTTCCGCGCACTGGGCGGGGCGCCGGGGACCGAGATTGTCGCCGCACCCGCCGCCGCGTCCGACCACCGCCCTGACCGGCTTCGCCGGATCGGCACGCCCCGTGAAATGGTGCATGTGGCCGATTTTGACGGTGAGCGGCTGCGCCTGCCGCCGGTGATTGATGGCTTTCCCACCCGCGATCTGAACCGCTCTGCCTTTCTGTGGCTGGCCGCCCTTGGTGCCATGGTTGAACTGCCGGTGGCCACGGGCGATCTTTTGGCCGATGACCGGGCTGAAATCACCGCGCTGGCCCGGGCTGCTGATCGGGCCTATGCCGCTTGCCCCGGTTTGCGCGCCGCTTACGCGGCCTGTTGCCGCCAGATTGCCAGCACCCGTCGCCGTGGGGGGCTGCCCCGGTGCGAAGCGGGGGTTGAACGGTTGATCCTCGATCAGTTGAACGGCGTGGCCGAGGCAGAAGAATGCCTTGTCTGCCCCGCACCGCGCGGATACCGCACATTTGCGCCGGTGCCGATCTGGCTGCGCCTGCGCGCGCGCATAGGCGGGGCCGGTGCCACGCCCGACGCCGCCGAAGAACAACAGCCCGCCTTTGGCATCGAAACCCGCAAGGATGCCAGGCGCGAAAACCGCGATCAGGCGGATCGCCCCGACAGTTTCATCATTCACCGGTTCGAAACAATCATGTCATGGGCGGAAAGCCTGAACATCAACCGGATGGTTGATGACGACGACCCCGACAATGCCGCCAAGGCCGCCGAGGATCAGGATCACCTGAGCCTGTCCCAGCAAATGAAACGCGCCGCCACCCGGCTGCGTGTCTCGTTGGATCTGTCACCGCAGGACGCCGAACACGAACGGCTGGCGGGCCAATTCACCTATCCCGAATGGAACCACCGCACCGCCAGCCACATGCCCGGCCACACCCGAATTCTCGAGGTCGAGGGCAAGCCAGCGGCCCACTACACACCCGACGCCCGGCTGGTCGCGCGGGTGCGACGGCAGTTTGCGCCGTTACATCCCCGACGGGTCATTCTGCCCCGGCAGATGGATGGCGACGATCTGGATCTTGACGCGTTGATTGCGTCGCGCTGCGATCTGGCGGCGGGGCACCAGGGAAGCGACCGTGTCTGGCAGGCGACCCGCCCCATGGCGCGGGATCTGTCGGTGGCGGTCCTGCTCGATTGTTCCCGTTCGACCGAGGCCGCCATGGGCGATCATTCGGTGATCGACACGGGGCGCGAGGCGTTGGCGGCGCTGGCCGCAGGCATCGCCACGGCGGGGGACCGGCTGGGCATCTGGGGGTTTTCGTCGCTCAGGCGCGACCGGGTGTTTGTGACCCGTGCCAAGGGGTTTGACGATCCCATGAATTCGGCGGTCACGGCGCGCATCGGCGGGTTTCGCCCGGGCCATTATACCCGGTTGGGGGCCGCCCTGCGCCATGCCTCGGCGCACTTGGCGGGCGAGGGGGCCACGCGCAAATTGTTGTTGGTGATCACCGACGGCAAACCCAACGATCTGGACCATTACGAAGGCATCCACGGGATTGAAGACAGCCGCATGGCGGTGCGCGAGGCCCGCGCGCTGGGCCAATCGGTGCATGGTGTCATTGTCGATGCCGATGGGCAGGATTGGTTCGCCCGGATTTTTGGGCGCGCCGG
Source organism: Oceaniglobus sp. K40-3 (assembly GCF_055808395.1). Lineage (NCBI taxonomy): Bacteria > Pseudomonadati > Pseudomonadota > Alphaproteobacteria > Rhodobacterales > Paracoccaceae > Oceaniglobus > Oceaniglobus sp. K40-3. The sequence continues at coordinate 709,627 of NZ_CM147868.1, forward strand.
TTTTACCCTGTTGCCCGACCCGGGCCGCTTGCCACGGGCCTTGCCCGAGATCTATCAATCACTCACAACGGAGCACTGACATGCGTTTCCTGATCTTTCTGTTTGCCACTCTGCCGGTTGCCGCGCTGGCCGAACCGTTTGAGCGCCCGATTCCGCAACCCCAGACCGAGGCCGCGGAATTCTGGTTTCTGATCGCCTCCATCGCCCTGATCGTCGCGCTGGCGGCGGTGCATTTCGTGGTGCACCGCAGATGAAACCGCGACCGTCCCTTCGCCTGTTTGCAGGGTTATACCCGTTCGGCGCTGGGGCTGCGGGGGTGAACCTGTTTTTCGCCTCGCTGATCGGCGGTTGGCTGGGCTGGCCCATGCTGACACCCTGGCAGGCGGCGGGCTGGGGATTGTTGCTGGGTGTTCCGGCCACATGGGTTTTTGGCTGTCACATTGCCCGGCTCATGCGAAAGGCGGATGGCGGATGAACGGTTGGGGTGAATTCACGCTGGCGATGGCTCTGTTTATGGGCAGCCATTTTTTGCCCCGTGTCGGGGGGCTGCGTGAGCGGTTGATCGCGGCCATGGGGCGGCGGGCGTATTTTTCGCTTTACGGGCTGGCGTCGCTGGCGCTGCTGGTCTGGATCGTCGTGGCGGCGGGGCGGGCGCCCTATGTCGAACTCTGGCCGCAATGGCCGTGGATGCGCTGGGTGCCGAATGTGGCGATGCCGCTGGCCATTTTGCTGACCTGTTGTGGCATCGGGATGGCACAGCCCCACACGTTGGGGGGCAGGCCAAAGCGGGCGTTCAATCCGGCCAATCCCGGTTTTGCCGCTGTCTGCCGTCACCCGTTGTTGATGGCGCTGGGGCTTTGGGCGGCATCGCATATGGTGCCCAACGGTGATCTTGCCCATGTGATTCTGTTTGGCGGCTTTGCCCTGCTGGCCTTTGGGGCCATGCCGCTGTTTGATAACCGGGCGCGGCGGGCGCTGGGGCCGGACGCGCCGGCATTTTTTGCGGCAACGGCGCGCTTTTCGCTCGCTCCGCTTGCTCATCGCCGCTGGTGGCATGCCAGTGGGCGGCGCCTTTTGCTGCGCTGTGCGATTGCGCTGGTGCTGTGGTTTGCCGTTCTGCATCTGCACACCTTTGTGATCGGGGTTTCGCCCTTTCCCGTCTGACTTTGATCCTGCGCAAAGTCGGCAATGGCGGGAATCGCCATACCCTTGAATATGGAACAAATTGACCGCCTCCGCGCCCTCGGGCTTTTTGATGCGCGCGTGCCCCGCTATACGTCATATCCCACTGCGCCGGTGTTTTCACCTGCGGTTGGATCGGATCATCAGGCCACGGCCCTGGCGGCGCTGCCCCCGGATGTGCCGGTGTCGGTGTATCTGCATATCCCGTTTTGTGAACGCCTGTGTTGGTTTTGCGCCTGCCACACCCAGGGGACAACCACGCTCAGCCCCGTTGAAAGCTATCTTGGCACGCTGGAGCAGGAGTTGGCGCTGTTGCGCGCGGTGCTGCCCGAAGGGGTGCGCATGGGGCGGATGCATTGGGGCGGGGGCACCCCGACGATCCTGCCGCCGCATTTGATTCATCGGCTGGCGAGGGCGGTCAAGGCGGTGATCCCGCCCGCCGGCGATTGGGAATTTTCGGTCGAGATTGACCCGACCATGGTGGACCGCGCCAAGATTGATGCGCTGGCCGCCGAGGGGATGAACCGGGCCAGCATCGGGATTCAGGATTTTGACCCGAAGGTGCAGGCCGCCATCGGGCGCGCCCAGCCGTTTGAGGTGACGCGCGCCTGCGTTGACGATCTGCGCGGGGCGGGGGTTTCCTCGCTCAATACCGATCTGGTGTATGGGCTGCCCCATCAGGACAACCCGCGCATTGCCGATACGGTGGACAAGGTTCTGACCCTTGGCCCCGACCGCGTGGCGCTGTTTGGCTATGCCCATGTGCCATGGGTGTCAAAGCGCCAGAAGCTGATCGACGAAACGGTGCTGCCCGGTGATCTGGCCCGGTATCATCTGGCCGAGCTGGCGGGCGCGAAATTTCGCGAGGCCGGGTTTGCCCCGATCGGGATCGACCATTTTGCGCGGGCGGGGGATGAATTGGAAACCGCCGCGCGCAGTGGCCGGTTGCGGCGCAATTTTCAGGGCTATACCGCCGATACCTGCGCCACATTGATCGGGCTGGGGGCGTCGTCCATTTCGCGCCTGCCGCAGGGTTATGTTCAGAACGCCGCCGCCACCCCCGCCTATATTCAGCGGATCGAAGCCGGGCAACTGGCCGGGGCACGGGGCCATGTGATGCGCGGTGAGGATGTGCTGCGTGCCCGCGCCATCGAAATGCTGATGTGCGAATTCCGGTTGGATCGCCAGGAATTGCGCGCCGGATTCCCCGATCAGGCGGTGGCATTGGATGCCACCTGCGCGGCGGTTGCCACCCGGTTCGGGGATCTGGTTGCGCTGAGCGACGATGCGCTGACGATCCTGCCCGAGGGGCGCGCCCTGACCCGGATCGTGGCCAGCGCGTTTGATGCCCATGTGCGCGACGGGGTGCGTTACAGCCGGGCGTCGTGAACGCCCGGCATCATTTGCCGCGCACCAGCCGGAAACCCAGATAATCAGGAGGTAGGCCAACGGCACAACCGCCGACGCTGGCATCGCGGACGAAATCAATCACGGCCGCCCGGTGCAGCCCCCGCGATGCGCACACCGCAATAGGGCTCGGCGCTGGTGACGGTGCCATCGGCGGCAAGGGTGCCGTTTTCGATACAGCCGTCGGTCCATTCCCACACGTTGCCGGCCATGTCGGCCACACCATGGGAATTGGCGCCGAACCCCCCGAGGGACGCAGGGCATAGGTGACCCGCCCGCGCAGCAGAATGCCCCGTTCGTATTGTTCCAGCATCCGCTGGCCGGGGTCCAGAACCGAGTCGTCGGGGGCGGCATCGCCAAACCGTTCTGCCGCTGCAAGCTGCCATTCTTCGGCGGTGGGCAGGCGCCAGATCTCGCCGGTTCTGGCCGATAACCAGGCCGCATAGGCGTTGGCGTCGTTCCAGTTTACGTTGGTCTGGGGCATGGTGTCGGAACGCGATGTGTCCGCAGCGGGGCAGGCACCGGCTATGACACAGGCCCGATAGTCGCCGCCCGTCACTTGATAGGTCATGATGTCGAAGGCGGCCACTGAAACCTGTCGTGTCGGGGGTGTCACGGTCTTGGTGGCCTGTTGAAAGCTGCCGATGGGGCGGAAGGTCAGATCGCCTGCTGCAATATGTGTGGTTTCGGGGCCGTCACCTGATGGCTGGTCCGGGGCGTTGAGCCACAGTGCCACACCGGCCACCGCGCAGGTTGCGAGGGCGATTGATGCCAATTTTCCAAAGCGTCCCATGTCACTGTCCTTTCCCCGTTCGAAGGGTCAAAACAACAGTGGGGCGCCCGGTGATCCGGACGCCCCCTTCGTTTCTGAACACCGGATCAGGGCAGTGCGGTGCGCCCTTCATAGGCGGCGTCGTATTCAACAGGCGCCTGCACCTGTTCCATAAGGTCGTTGTCCCAGTCGCCCTGTACCACGATATGGGCCGTTGCGCCAAGGTTCACCGCCTCGATCAGATTGTGGTTCACATAGGCATAGACGCCTGGCTGGCGGAATTCATAAAGCGCAACGCCGCAAGAGCCGCCGGCGATGAACCATGTCTCCATGTCCTTTTGGGGCGGGTTGTTGAATTTGCCCCGTTCCCAGACCAGATCGCCGTGCCCGCCGATGATGTGGGGGCGGGTGTCGCGGTTGGCCTGGCTGTGGATGAACAGCACCCTTTCGCCCTGATTGGCGGTCAGGGCATTGTCGCCGGTCAACGACCCGACCCTGCCGTTGAACACGACATGGCTGGGGGTCAGTTTGTTCATCACCTCCAGCGTGTCAGGATAGCTTTCGCCGACATCCTCAAACCGCTTGTATTCGCCGTTTTCATCCTTGGGAATGTAGAGATCATTCTCGCCGATGTAATAGGCCCGGTCATAGCTGACGGGCTGGCCTTCGGCGTCTTTCAACCCGTCGCGGGGCAGAACCAGGATCGCACCCGACATGCCGCTGACGACGTGCCACGGGATCATCGGCCCACCGGGGGCACAGTGATAGACAAAAGCGCCGGGGCGGTTTGCCTTGAACCGCAGGGTCGTCTTTTCGCCCGGGTTTACGAGGGTCAGCGACCCACCGCCCAATGCGCCGGTTGCCGCATGGAAATCAATGTTGTGCTGCATCAGGTTCTCGTGCGAGTTGAACAGCGTCAGTTCAACATAATCGCCCTCGTGGACCACCATCAAAGGCCCGGGGATCGATCCGTTGAATGTCATTGCCCGAAGATAGACACCGTTGTCGATCTCGACCTCTTTTTCGACAATCTGCATTTCGAACTGAACCACCCGGGGTTCAGGGGGGACCACCTGATCGTGGGGGGGCACCATGGGCGGGCGCACCAGTTTGCCCTTGACGCGTTTCAGCATCGACAGATCGACCGGCGCCGCCATGGAGGTATCCATGATTTCTTCGGCTGTGGCGGCCTTGGCCAGCATGGGCAGCGCGGCAGCGCCTGCAACACCCAGCAACGCGGCTCTTCGGGTTACCATCTTGCTACTCCTTCAATGTATCATTTTGGCTTGACCCGTACCTATGCGCTGCGCCGCGGCAAAACGTTGTCGCAGCGCAATAACCACGCGCAATCTTGTGAAATCCAGGGAATCGAGAATCTGTATGACCCACCGCCAGTGCGGCAGGGCCGTGTGTTCAGGTGACGAAAAACAGCACTGTCATGACCGCGCCGATCGCGACGATTGCCGCGCGCAAGCGTTCGGTGCGCTGGATACGGCGGGCCATTTGCGCGCCCAGAACGCCGCCAATGGCAGTGGCAACCGCCAGAACCAGCACCGAATCCCATGCGATCAGCCCGGCAACGGCATAGGTGCTGACCGATACCACCGAAAGAACCGCTGCCAGCATGTTCTTCAGCCCGTTCATGCCATGCAGGTTGGTGAACCCGATCAGGCCCAGAACGGCCAACAGCATGATCCCCAACCCGCCATTGAAATAGCCGCCATAGACGGACACCGCAAAAATCGCGCCTGCCGAAACCACAGGGCCGGCGCCGGTCGCGCCCCGTGCCTTGATTGCCCTTATGACATTCGGCCCGATGGCAAACAGTAGGGTCGCCGCCAAAAGCAGCCAGGGCACGATCCCGACAAAGGCGTCCCCCGGGGTCAACAACAGCAGAACGGCACCGCCCAGACCGCCAACCACGGCAACCGCAATGATCGCCCGCAGGCTCAGCGTGCCTTCGGCGCGCAGGTCGTGGCGATAGGCCCAGGCGCTGCCGAAATAACCGGGCAGGGCCGTGAGGGTGGCCGTTGCATTGGCCATCACGGGTGGAACGCCCAGCCATACAAGGGCCGGAAAGCTGAGAAAGGTGCCGCCCCCGGCCACGGCGTTCAGGCCGCCCGCCAGAAGCCCCGCAACGGCAAGGACGAAAAAGGACAGCATAGCGGCTCCGTTTGATTGACAGCGCTCTATGGCAGGCATCATGATTGGTCTGCAAATTGGTCTGAAAGGGGCGTGGCGTGGGAATGGGGCGTGAAACCGTGCGCGGCGTGCTTTGGCGTATCCTGGAGGAAACAGCCCCCGCCCCCGGTGATCGTCTGCCCCCGGAACGCAGCCTCAAAACGCTGGTGGGGTGCAGCCGCGAAACCCTGCGCGCTGCCCTTGCCACGCTTGAGGCCGAGGGCCAGATCTGGCGCCATGTGGGGCAAGGCACCTTTCGCGGCCCGACACCGCGCGGGCAGCCGATCCGCGACAATCTGCTGATCGAGGCGGTGACGCCACAGGATCTCATGGATGCGCGGCGGCTGTTGGAACCACAGGTCGCGGCGGCGGCAGCGGTGCGGCACGGGCCGGGTGACATCGCATTCCTGCACGCGCGGGTCGAGGCGGGGCGCCGGGCGCGCGACCGGGCCGCAGGCGAGGCCGCCGATGATGCCTTTCATCAGGCCGTCGCGCAGGTGGCGCGCAACCCGGTTTTGATTGCCCTGCTACGCTATTTGTCCGGGGCGCGGCGCCGGGCCACATGGCAACGGGAATGGGACCGGATCTATCGCCGGATCGGGGTGAGCGAATTCACCGGCCTGCACAGCGCCCAGCATCACCAGATCGTCGATGCCATTGCCCTTGGCGATGCCGATGGCGCGCGGTTGGCGATGGACAGGCATCTGGCCAGTATTGATGCGGCGATGCAGGTTCAGGTCAGTTCGGCCACCACGTCATAGGCATCTCCGCGATACAGCGAACGGACAAGTTCAACCGCGCGCCCGGAGGGCAGGTAGGACACCCGTTCAACCTTCAGCGCGGCGGCCCCCGGCAAAACGCCCAGTGCCTCGGCGTCCCGGGGGGTGACGTTGATCGCCGTGATCCGCTGGACCGCGCGCACCGGGCAGACCCCGCGCGCCTGCAACACCTCATAAAGCGAGCCTGTCACCACGTCCGGGTCGGGCAGGAATGTCGTGGGCAGGGAGGCGCGCTCGACCGCCATGGGCCGGTCATTGGCCAGCCGCACTCGGGCCAGCCGCGTCACCCGGTCAGCCATCGACAGGCCCAGCGACATCATTTCTTCGTTGGTTGGCGCATGTAACCCCCGCGCCAGCCAGCGTGATCCGGCGGTCAGGCCACGGCGGCGCATATCCTCGGAAAACGAGGTAAGATGTTGCAGGGGGCGTGGCGGGCCGGGGTTGCGGGGCGACATAGGTGCCAGACCCCTGCCGCGCCACCAGTTTGCCGGTTTCGATCAGGGTCTGCATGGCCCGGCGCACAGTGACCCGGCTGATTCCGGTCATCCGGGCCAGATCCCGTTCGGCGGGCAGGCTGGCGCCCTCGGGCAGGGTGCCATCAGCGATCAATTCGCAGATCGCATTGCCCAACTGCCGATAAAGCGGCCCTGGCGCCCGGTTCCGGGCCAGAGCATCGGCAAAGAGTGCATCTTCGGCTGTCACAGGTCTGGTCCGCCCGGCTTATTTTCAATGCCAATATAAGGCCAATTTTCCGGAAGGCGCAACCAATACGGTTGCATTGAGGTAAATTCGGACCATTGCCCGACAACAGGTATTGAAATGGTTTGACCGACCCAAAGCCTTCCTGCTAGGCCTGTGGCAAGGGGGACCATATCACATGGCCAAGCTTTCGCTCAGGGGCATTCGCAAACAATTCGGCACGACCGAAGTGTTGCGCGGCATTGATCTTGAGATCGGCGACCGCGAACTGGTGGTGTTCGTCGGCCCGTCGGGCTGTGGCAAATCCACCCTGTTGCGGCTGATTGCCGGGCTTGATCCCACGTCGGGCGGGGAATTCTCCATCGACGGGCGCGACATGACCCATGTTCCCCCGTCCAAGCGGGGCATCGCCATGGTGTTTCAATCCTATGCCCTGTACCCACATATGTCGGTGCGCGAAAACATGACATTCGGGGTCAAACTGATGGGTCTGCCCCGGGCGGAAATCGACGCCCGCATCACCGAGGCCGCAACCATGCTGCGGCTGGATGAATTGCTGGACCGCAAGCCGCGTGAACTGTCGGGCGGGCAACGCCAAAGGGTGGCCATCGGGCGGGCCTTGGTGCGCAAACCCGATGTGTTCTTGCTGGATGAACCCCTGTCCAACCTTGACGCCGCCCTGCGCGCCGATGTGCGGCTGGAAATTGCCAAGCTGCACGAGGATATTGGCGGCACGATGATCTATGTCACCCACGATCAGGTCGAGGCGATGACCCTTGCCACCCGGATCGTGGTGATGAACGGCGGCGCGGTTGAACAGGTGGGCACCCCGCGCGAATTGTTCGAAACCCCGCGCAATACCTTTGTGGCCACCTTTATCGGGTCGCCCCGGATGACCTTGGTCAAGGCGCAGCGCAGCGGTGACAGCTTTGAAATTGCAGGCAGCGGCGCGGTGGACCTGCCCGGCGCCCCCGACAGCGGGCGCGACATCACGCTGGGCCTGCGCCCCGATGCGTTGAGCGTAACGCCGGATGGTCCGGGGTTCACCGCCGATTTCGTCTATTCCGAATATCTGGGCAATGATGCCTATGTCTATGCCCGGCTGGGCGATGGCACGCTGGTGTCGGCCCGGGTTGATCCTTCGGTCGATGCACCCGCATCGGGCGGCAAGATCCGCCTTGCCCCGCGCCCCGATGCCTTGCATTTTTTCGACCCCGAAACCGGGTTGCGGCTGTAACGCGACCCCGGACGGGCAATATCAAAAGACAACCGACAGGAGAGCCACATGAAACACCCCTTTACCCTTGCCACCCTCGGCCTGATTGCCGGCGCGATCGCCGCGCCCGCATTGGCACAGGACATCACATTCTGGAGCTGGCGGCAGGAAGACCGCGCCGTTTACGAATCGCTGATCGACAAGTTCGAGGCCGAAAATGAAGGCGTGAGCGTCAAGTTCGAAGCTTTCGAGGCCCAAAGTTACAACACCGTCCTGTCAACCGGGCTGGCCGGTGGTCAGGGGCCGGATGTGATGATGGTGCGGGCCTATGGCGCCTTTGAAACCGTCGCGGCGGGCGGATACCTGATGCCGCTGGATGCCGAATCCATTCCGGGCCTCGGTGATTTCCCCGAGGCTGCGCTGAGCGCCGAAACCCTGCGCGAAGATGGCAAGATTTATGCCGTTCCCTTTGCCAGCCAGACCATGTTGGTGATCTATAACAAGGACATCTACGAAAAGCTGGGCCTGTCCATCCCCCAGACCAAGGATGAGTTGTTGGCCAATGCCAAGGCCATCAAGGATGCGGGCATGTATGCCTTTGCCAACGGCACGGCCACCGCGTGGCAGAACGAAACCATCGTTTCGGCGCTTGCCTCGTCCATCGTTGGGCCGGAGTTCTATGCCGACATTTCGGCGGGCAAGACCGATTTCACCGATGAACGCTTTATCGGCGGGCTGAAGGCATTGCAGGAGTACAGCGCCTATTTCCCCGATGGGTTTACCGGCCTTGATTACGCCTCGGCACAGCAATTGTTCGCCTCGGGCCTTGCCGCCATGTTTGCGGGCGGGTCGTTCGAACTGGCCAATATCCAAAGCCAGAACCCCGACATCAATCTGGGCGTTTTTGCTGCCCCCGGTGTTACGGCGGATGATCCCAAACTGGTGGGCGTGTTCTTTGACGGCGGGTATGCCGGGAATGTGAAAACCGAACACCCCGAAGCGGTCAAGAAATTCCTTTCCTTCCTTGCCTCAAAGGGGTTTGCACAGGATTTCGCCAACCAACTGGGCAACATCAGCCCGGTTCCCGGCGTGACGCTGGAAAACCCGCTGTTGCAGGACGTGGCCAACCTGAACAAAAGTTCGGTTCCCTATATTTTCCTCACCAACTTCCGCTTTCAGGAGCCATCGGGTTCGGTCCTGATTCAGGCTGAAGTACAGCGCATGCTGGCCGGGGAAAGTGACGCGCAAGCGGCAGGCAAGGCCGTGACCGACGGCATCGCCATCTATTACGCGCCGTTCCAGAAATAAGATAACGTCGGGCGCTTTCGGGCGCCCGGCCCCCCGTTTAAGGATCACTCCGAATGCCCGACGTCGCCCCCATCGCCGCCAACCGCCCGCGCGGCTGGATCACCGGGCGCGGCACATGGATCACGTTCCTGCTGGTGCCGCCGCTGGTGGTGATGCTGCTGTTCGTGATCTATCCCATCGTTTCGGCGTTGGCCTATGCGTTTTATGACTGGACAGGGCTGCGCCGCGACGGATTTGTCGGGCTGGAAAATTTCCGCACCATCCTGTTTGACGAACCCTATGCCAGCACCACCTGGCGGGCATTCAAACATAATATCATCGTCTTTGCCTCGCTCATGGTGGTGCAGAATGGCGTGGGCTTTGTTCTGGCCTATGCCCTGTGGCGCGATCTGCCCGGCGCGCGGTTTCACCGGGTGGCGGTGTTTTTGCCAGTGGTCCTGTCCACCGTGATCATCGGCTATCTGTGGAAACTGTTCTTTCACCCGATTTTCGGCGTGGTCAATCAATCGTTCAAGGCCATGGGGCTGAGTGATCTGGTGCAACCCTGGCTGGGCCAAAGCGACACGGCGCTGGCGGCGCTGATTTTTGTCAACGCCTGGGCCTGGGTCGGTTTTCCCACGCTGGTGTTTCTGGCCGGGTTACAGCGCATCCCGTCTGAACTGATCGACGCCGCGCGCATGGAAACCGACAGCGAATGGCACCTGATCCGCAAGATCGTCTGGCCCCTTATCGCGCCCTCGACCACGGTGGTGTTTATTCTGCTGTTCATTGGCTCGTTCAACTGGTTTGAGCTGCCTTATATCATGGCCGGGCTTGACGGGTCGCCATTCGGGTCAACCGATGTGTTGGGCCTGTTCTTTTACCGCACCGCGTTTGGCAACCAATCGGCCGGGGTTCAGGATTTTGGGCTGGGTTCGGCCCTGGCGGTCATCATGTTCCTGTTCATCGCCGTGGTCGCCACATTCTGGACATTGCACCTGCGCAAAAAGGAGCTTGACCTGTGAGCAGCGCACCGGACACGGGCCGGGGCCTTTTGGCCACCTTCGGGCGTGACGGGTTGATGCAGATCATCCTGATCGCCAACAGTTTTTTGATGCTGTTTCCGATCGTCATCATGATCTTCTCGGGCTTCAAATCGAACATGGAGATTTTCCAGTCGCCATTTTCAATCCCCGATTTCACCGATCTGTCGAACTTTGCCGCCATGGCAACCCAAAGCAATTTCCTGCGCTATCTGTTCAATTCGTTCCTTGTGACGGGCGTGTCCATCGCCCTGATCCTGGTCCTTGGGCTGATGGCCTCTTACGCGCTGGGCCGCTATGCCTTTCGCGGCTCGGCGTTTGTCTTGTTGTTTTTCATGGCGGGGCTGATGCTGCCCCTGAAACTGGCGATCATTCCGCTGTTCATCCTGTTCCGCGATCTGGGCATCCTGAATTCGTACCTGTCGCTGATTGCGGTCTACACCGCCATGGGCCTGCCCTCGACCATCTTCATCATGACCGGTTTTATCCGCAGCCTGCCGCGCGAATTGGAAGATGCCGCGCGCATGGATGGTGCATCCGAGGCGCGGATCATGTGGGCGATCATGCTGCCGCTCTGCCGTCCGGCCATGGTGATCGCGGCGATCTATAACCTTGTGCCGATCTGGAACGATTTCTTTTTCCCTCTGGTGTTCATTCAGGACGACAACCTGAAAACCCTGCCCCAGGGGATGACCACCTTTATTGGTGAATTCGTCACCAACTGGGGGGTGATGTTCGCGGGGCTGACGCTGGCGGCCGCGCCGATCACCATTCTTTACATCCTGCTGTCACGCCAGTTCATCAACGGGATGACATCAGGAGCCGTGAAATGAAGACTCTGCCCAAAGGTGCGTTGATCGTGTCCTGTCAGGCGCGCGCTGATAACCCACTGCACGGGCCGGTGCATATGGCGGCCATGGCGCAGGCAGCCGAACAGGGCGGCGCGCGGGGTTTGCGCGCCAACGGGCCGGATGATATTGCCGCGATCCGCGCCGTCAGTGACCTGCCGATGATCGGGATTCACAAGGTGTTTTGCGACGATGTGCCGGTTTACATCACCCCAACGATTGCCGCCGCCGATGGTGTGATGGCAGCCGGGGCGCAGATTGTCGGGCTGGATTGCACCGAAAGGCCACGGCAGGGCGACGATTGGCGCGCCATCATCGCCCATATCGCCGCGCAGGGCTGCGCCAGCTTTGCCGATATTTCCACCCTTGCGGAAGGTATCGCTGCCGCCGATGCCGGGGCCGATTATGTGGCGACCACCTTGTCGGGCCATACCGATTATACCCAGGCACCGCCGGGCGGCGGGCCGGACCTTGCACTGATCCGGGCACTGGCCGACCGGCTGAGCGTGCCAATCGTGGCCGAGGGGCGCATCCGCACGCCGCAAGACGTGCACGCAGCCTTGGATTCAGGCGCCCATGCCGTTGTCGTGGGAACCGCCATCACCAACCCCCGCGAAATCACCCGTGGTTTCACAGGTGGTTTGACATGAGCCTTTACCTTGGCGTGGATATGGGCGGCACCGCGTCGCGCTGGGTGGTCTGTGATCAGAGTGGCGCCGAGGTGGCGCGCGGGCTTGCCGAAGGGGGAAGCGGGCTGATCTTTGATGCGGCCAGCATGGCCAGCTTTGCCGGCGCGCTGGAAACGATCCGCGATGCCATGCCGGGCGCCGCCACCGGCGCGCATTTCGGCATTACCGGCGCCGGGTTTCAGCCCCACCCAAGGATCGAAAGCCAGGTCGAGGCGGTGTTCGGCCTGCCCCGCGCCGCCTATTCCTATTCCAACGACATGGTGCTGGCGTGGCATGCGGCCTTTGGCGAAACAGGGCGGGGCTATCTGATTTCATCGGGCACCGGCTCAATCGGGATCTCTATCGAGCGGGATGGCCCCCCCATCATCGTCGGCGGGCGCGGGATCATGATTGACGATGGCGGTTCCGGCAGTTGGATCGCCCTGCGCGCCCTGGATCGGTTGTTCCGGCTGATCGACCATGCGGGCGCGCCCGAGGGGGCCGAGATTCTGGCCCGCCACCTGTTTGCGGCAACCGGCGGTGACGGGCGCGATGCGATCAACGCCTATGTCTATGGCCGGGGCCGCGGGCAGGTGGGCCAGCTTGCCCAGGCCGTCGCCGCCGCAGCCTGTGACGGCGATACCATGGCCCTGTCGATCATCGAAGAGGCGGGCACCGAACTGGTGCGCCTTGCCCGGGCGCTGATCCGGCGGGGCGGTCCCGCGCCGGTCTCATTCATCGGTGGAATCATCGGGCTGCACCCGGCGATCCGCGCCCGGATCGAAGCCGACATGGACGGCCAACACCCCACCTTTCCCCGCATCGATGCCGCCGCCCAGGCCGCACAGATGGCAAGCAAGATCGGACCCACCCCATGAGCAAAACCACCGAAAGCGCCGCCGCCCGGTTTATCGGCGTTGAAAACTGGCCCACGGATGAAATCGTGCTGACGATCATCGAAGGGCAACTGGGCGCCATCGCAGCCGTGCAGGGGCAGGCCGCAGCGCTGAGCCATGCCGTCGATGCCGCTGCCGCGCGGTTGGAACGGGGCGGGCGGTTGATCTATCTCGGGGCGGGAACATCGGGCAGGCTGGCGGCGCTGGATGCTGCCGAACTGCCCCCCACCTTTAACTGGCCCTATGAACGCGCCGTGGCATTGATGGCTGGTGGTCCGGGTGCCTTTACCCGGGCTGTTGAAGGGGCCGAGGATGATGCGATGGCCGCTGGTGAGGAGATGACGGCCATCGGGCTGAGCGACCGGGATGTGGTGATCGGCGTCGCGGCATCAGGGCGCACCCCCTATGTGGTGGGCGGGCTGACCCATGCGCGGGCATTGGGGGCGCTGACCATCGCGGTGGTGAACAACGCAGACAGCGCCGTGGGCGCCGCCGCCGAGATCGAAATTGCCGCCGCCACGGGGGCGGAGGTGCTGGCCGGGTCAACGCGGCTCAAGGCCGGGACGGCGCAAAAGGCGGTGCTGAACACCCTGTCCACCGCCGTGATGCTGCGGCTGGGGTATGTTTATCGCGGGCGGATGGTGGAAATGAACCCCAGCAATGACAAGCTGCGCGGGCGGGCGGTTGAAATGGTGGCCGATCTGGCCGATGTGGCCCCCCATGTGGCGCAAGAGGCGCTGGAGGCGGCCGGTCAGTCGATCAAGCTGGCGGTGGTGATGTTGCTGCGCGGGCTGAGCCGCGCCGATGCCGAGGCCGCGCTGGACAAGGCCGACGGGCGGTTGTACCGGGCGCTGGCCAAGTGAACCGCGCTGGCGCGCGGTGCCTGCGGCGCGAGTATTTTTATCAGTAAAAAATCAGGGGCGGGCGATTTGGCCGCCTGGCATTGGGTTTGGCACGCCGGTGGTGTCGGGAAAGCTGATCGGCAGGCCGCGCAGGGTGCGCACCGCCAGCAGGGCGAAACATTCCGCCTCGATCGCGTCGCCGCGCCAGCCCTGGGTTTCTGCCGTCACGGCCTCGACATTTGCGCGGTGGTTGAGGGCCGTCATCAGGGCCGGATTGCGCCGCCCGCCGCCACAGACGATCAGCCGTGTGGGGCGGATCGGCAACAGATCGAGCGCGCGCCCCACGGCAGCGGCAGAGAATGCCGTGAGGGTGGCGGCGCCATCGGCATCGGACAGGCCATCGGCCAAGGCGGTGCCGAAATCGAACCGGTCGAGGGATTTGGGGAAAGGTGCGGTCATATAGGGGTGTTCCAGCGCTTTTGCCAGACGCGCCTCATTCACCTTTCCGGCCCGGGCCAGCGCGCCGTCGCGATCCATGTCGCCCAGGCCGCGCGCCGTGACGAAATCATTGATCGGGGCGTTGGCCGGGCCGGTGTCGAACGCGATCAGCCTATCGTCGGGACCGAGCCATGACACGTTGGCCACCCCGCCAAGGTTCAGCACTGCCGTGCCTTCGGGCCGGCCCAGTGAGCGCAGAAGTGCGGCGTGATAGGTGCCCGAAAGCGGTGCGCCCTGACCACCTGCGGCCATATCAGCGCTGCGGAAATCATGGACCACGGGAACGCCCAGCACTTTCGCCATGGCCGCGCCATCGCCCAATTGCCGCGTCTGGCCCTTGCGCCCCGGTTCGGGGGCGCGGTGCAGCACCGATTGGCCGTGAAACCCGACGACGCCGAGGTTGGCCAACCCCGGCCCGTGTTTCTCGGCCACCAGGCGCACTGCCTCGGCCTGGGCCAGGGTCAGGCGCGTTTCAGCCTCGGCAAAGATTGCGGGGTCTGGACCGTTGAAGGCCCATGTGCGGGCCTGTGCCAGCGTTTCGACCAACAGGGCGCGCAGATCGTCGGGGTATGGCACCAGTTGGTAAGCGCCGAATTCGGCCACGCCCTCGCCATTCGTGCGGATCAGGGCCACGTCGATGTTGCCGTCCAGAACCGTGCCGGTCATCAGGCCGGCCGCCCAGATGTCATTCATTGATCAGATCCCCTACTTCGATACGCAGCGCGGCGATGCCGCTGTCGGTGTGGCGCGATGGATGTACCCGGTTGGTCAGCAGCGCCCAGGCGTGGCCCCGGTCGTAATCGACCCAGAGGCCCGTGCCGGTAAATCCCGTGTGGCCGATGGCATTGTCGGAAATGCGCGCACTGCCGCTCCACCCCGGATGGGGGGCCTGCCAGCCATGGGTGCGGTCAGGGGACAGGCGGGTGCGGATGGGGGCATCGGCGGGGGTATCGAACAGGCTCTGGGCGAAATCCAGCACCGCGTCGATGGTGCCGAACAGCCCGGCGTGGCCCGACCCTTGCAGCGCATAGCAGTTTTCGTCGTGCACCTCGCCGCAGATCACCCGCCCGCGCCAGGTGCAATCTTCGGTTGCTGCGGTTTGTGCCGGGTGGGGGGCAAAGCTGAACCCCGGGCCGGGATCGAGATCGCGCAACCGGCAGCCGTGATACCGTTCAAGCGCGATGCCCAGCAGGATAAAGTTGATGTCGGAATAGACGGGCGGGCCAGCGCGCCATTCCCGTTGCAGCACAAAGGCGCGCAGGGTGTCGGGGTTTGAACCGTAGGTATAGAGCGGTTCAACCCCCGGAAAGGCGGTTTGATGGCCAAGGCACTGGCGGAACGTGACCTGCCGTTCCCATGCGTTCATGTCGTATTGGCGCAGGTCGGGCATCAGGACGGTTAGTGGATCGTCCAGCGAAAACGCCCCCTTGGCGGCCAGATCGAGAATGCGGCTGGTGGTGAAGATCACCTTGGTCAGTGAGGCCAGATCAAACCATGTGTCGCGGCTCAGCGTGCGGCGTTCGGGGCGCAGTTGTGCCATGCCATCCACCGCCACGGCGCGGGTGCCGTCGGTGGTGACAAGGCCAAGGGTGGCGCCAGGTATACGCCCTGCGGCCACTGCGGCGTGAACGGGTTGCATGGCGCGGTTTACCCGTGTTTGTGCGTCAGTCATGGGCGGACACCGGATAGAGATGGCAGGCGACTTCTCCGGGGGTGTCCGGAGTGTCGGCGGGGCTGCCCAGGGGCGGGATCACCTTGCGGCATACCTCCATCACCTGCGGACAGCGCCCGTGAAAGGCACAGCCGGGGGGCGGCGCGGATGGATCGGGTACTTCACCGCTCAGGCGCACCCTATCTTCGCGGCGCGCGCCGATCCGGGGGATCGCAGACAGAAGGGCGCGGGTATAGGGGTGGCGGGGCGATTGCATGATCTGTTCCGCCGGGCCGATTTCGACGACGCGGCCCAGATACATCACCGCGATCCGGTCACTCACATGGCGGATCACCGACAGATCGTGACTGATGAACACGATGGCCAGATTCAGCCGGGCGCGCAGATCGGAAATCAGGTTGATGATCTGGCTCTGGATCGATACGTCCAGCGCCGAGACCGCCTCATCCGCGACGATCAGTTTCGGATCAAGCGCGAGCGCGCGGGCGATGGCGATGCGTTGCCGTTGCCCGCCGGAAAATTCGTGAGGGTATCGCGTGGCGGCATCCTCGGGCAGGCCGACGAGTTCGATCAGTTCGGCCACCCGGGCGCGGCGTGATGTCTTGTCGCCGACCCCCTGCACGATCAGCGGTTCGGCAATCACATGGCCCACTTTGTGGGTCGGGTTGAGCGAGCCGAAGGGATCCTGGAACACGATCTGCATATCCCGGCGCAGGGCCTTCATGTCGCGTTTGCCCATGGTGGTCAGATCGCGACCATCAAAGGTGATCTGGCCGGACGTTGGTTCGATCAGACGCAGCAGGGTGCGCCCCAGAGTGGATTTGCCACAGCCCGATTCACCGACAAGGCCCAGAACCTCGCCCGGGGCGACATCGATCGACACATCGGTGACGGCGCGGATTGGCGCGCCGGTTTTGCCGGGAAACACCTTGGAAAGGTTGCGGGCGGTGAGCAGGTTCATGCGGGGTTCCAACATCTGACGCGGTGGTTTTCGCCGCCCTGCACCGGGGCAAGAGGCGGCATTTTTGCGGCGCATTCGGCCACCGGGTGGGTGCAGCGCGGATGATAGGCGCAACCGACGGGGCGTTTGCCCGGCGGGGGCACCAGACCGGCGATGGCGGGCAGGCGGGTGCCCGGTGGGTTTGACGCGGGCATGGTGGCCAGCAACGCCTGTGCATACCGGTGGCGGGGGTGGGCGAACAGGGCATCTGACGGGGCCTGTTCCACGATCCGCCCGCCATACATCACCGCCACCCGGTCGCAATATTGCGCCACGACACCCAGATCATGGGTGATCAGCAAAACCGCCATCCCGGTTTCACGGCGCAGATCATCGAGCAGGTCAAGGATTTGCGCCTGCACGGTCACATCCAATGCAGTTGTCGGTTCATCGGCCACCAACAGGCGGGGGCCACAAGCCAGGGCGATGGCGATCATCACCCGTTGCCGCTGACCGCCCGACATTTCGTGGGGATAGCGGCCCAGGGCGCGGCGCGGCGCGGGCAGGCCGACCTTGGCCAACAAGGCCTCGGCGCCGTCCATCGCCTCGGCGTGGCCAACGCGACGGTGCAGCAGGATCGCCTCGCTTACCTGATCGCCCACGGTCAGGACCGGGTTGAGCGATGTCATGGGTTCCTGAAAAATCATCGCAACATCGTTGCCACGCACGTTTTCCATGTCGCCCATGGGCAGCGACAACAGATCGCGCCCGTCCAGCATCACACGGCCAGCGGTGGGGCGGATTTGCGGTTCGGCCAAAAGGCGCAGGATGGCCAGCGCCGTCACCGATTTGCCGCAGCCCGATTCCCCCACCAGCCCGACCATTTCACCCGCCGCCACGTCGAGTGAGATACCTTCGACCACCGCATTGGCCCCGGCGCTTAAGGTCAGGCCGTCGATCTGCAACAGGGGTGTATCGGCGGTGATAACCCCGCGTCGCTTTGTCAGTTCGGCTGAATTGGTCATGTATTGGCCTTACTTTCCTGCCGTCGCGTGTATATTTCCACCTGCCAAAACCGCCGGTGTGCGACGGTAACGCATGTATTGCGTGGATCAGCTTAATCCCCTAACGTCAATTCTGTCCAGTGTGGTTCTGGATTGGTCTGTACGCACCGACCAACCCGGCCACGGCGGAAAATAACAATGCCGCCAGCGCGCAAACCGGCGGCCGACAGTTCAGGGAGATGTTTAATGTTTATCAGAACAACAAAGGCGGCGCTGGTCGGTGGCACGATTCTGGCCAGCCTTGCCATGGGCGGGGCCGCTGCGGCGCAGACCCTTGATGTGGCGCTGAATTCGCCGCCTGCCGGGCTTGATCCGCATCTTGTGACGGCGTTCAATTCGGTGCTGATTGCAAGCCCGAACATTTACGAGGCGCTGACCGGGATCAACGCCGATCTCGATATCACCCCCGCCCTTGCGACAAGCTGGGAGATTTCCGAGGACGGCCTGACATACACATTCAAGCTGCGCGAAGGGGCCACGTTCCATGACGGCAGCACCTTTGACGCCGAGGATGCGGCGGCTTCGTTGCGGCGGGTGCAGTCGGAAAAGATCGCCTCGCCGCTGGCCAGCCGGATCAGCCCGATCACCGGGATCGAGGTGGTCGATCCTGTCACCCTGCGCCTGACCCTGAACGCGCCTTTCGCGCCCTTGCTGGCATCGCTGGCCACCGTCGCGATCGTGCCGGCCGAGTTTGAAAACGACCCCGACGCGCTGCAAAAGACGCCCGTTGGCACCGGGCCATTCGCGTTTTCCGAATGGCAGCCAAACGGCTATATCAGCCTGACCGCGTTCGATGGCTATTACATGGAAGGCAAGCCGAAGATCGACGAAGTGCGGTTTCATTTCGTACCGGAATCCGCCACGGCGCAGGCCGGGTTCCTTGCGGGGGATTATGATTTGTTGCCCGGGATTGACCCGGCCACATCGCTGACCCTGTCGACCAACCCGAACGTGAAAATTCAGGATACGCGCGATCTGTCCTATACCCTGATCGGGATGAATGCCTCGGCGCCGCCGCTGGACAATCCCGAGGTGCGCGAAGCGGTGAACATGCTGCTGGATCGTCAAAGCATCATCGACGCGGCGCTGTTCGGGGCCGGTGTTCCCGCCGGGCCGCTGTCGCCCGCGCTGACCAGTTGGGCGCTCGATACTGCTGAATTCCCTTGTTATACGCAGGATGTTGACGGCGCCAAGGCCAAGCTGGCCGAGGCGGGCGTGGATGGCCCGGTGAAAATCCGCATGATCGTGCTGCCGCGTCAGGATGCCCGCGACATCGCGCAGGTGGCACAGCAGCAGCTTGCTGCCGGCGGTGTCGAGGTGGAGCTGGTCAATCAGGAAATCGGGCAGTTCGTGCAGGACTGGCGCAATTCCAACTTTGACATGTTCGTATCGGCCAACGGCGGCGCGATTGATCCTGACCTGTATTTCTATCGCACCTTTTACGGCGGCGGATCGACCAACGTGTTCAAATATGACAACCCCGAGGTTGATGCCCTGCTGGATGAAGGGCGCAGCGTCACCGATATGGCCAAACGCAAAGAGATCTATGACGATCTGCAACGCCGGTTGGCCTGTCAGGGGCCGGTTGCCCATATCGCCTATGGCGATCTGATGACGGCGGTTGGGCCAAAGGTCGAAGGGTTCGTGATCAACCCTCTGGGCCGGTTGAACAATCTGGCCGATGTAACCATGAGCGAATGAAGGTGGCGGGCGGGCGCATGTTGCCCGCCCCCGCGCCGGGGACCATGGCATGAGCATGAAATTCCTTTTTGGGCGGCTGGCCGATCTTGCCTTTGTGTTGATTGGCGTGTCGTTCCTTGTGTTTCTGATGATCCGGCTTGTTCCCGGCGATGCGGTCACGATCATGTTGGGGGCCAATACCGAAATCACCCCCGAACGGGTGGCGGAGCTGCGCTCGCGCCTTGGCCTCGATGAATCGCTTTTGGTGCAATACTGGCACTGGGCGGTGGGCGTCACGCAGGGCGATCTGGGCACCTCGGTGTGGACGGGCCGCGCGGTGACCGAGGAAATCGGTGCCGCGCTCTGGCCCACGCTGGAGCTGACCTTTCTGTCGCTGCTGGTGGGGGCGGGCCTGTCGATTCCGCTGGGCGCCTTCATGGCACAGGCGCGCGGCAACTGGAGTGAGGTTGGCGTGCGGGTGGGCGCCATTGCTGGGCTGACCATCCCGTCATTCTGGCTGGGTATCGTTTCGATCCTGCTGGTGAGCAAGTTTTTGCCCGGCACATCCGTGCTGGGCCATGTGCCGTTCACCGAAGACCCGGTTGATAACCTGCGGCGGATGATCCTGCCGGTTTTTGCCCTGTCCCTGCCGATTCTTGCCAATCTGTCGCGGCTTGTGCGCTCGGCCATGCTCGATGCCATGGGGCAGGATTATGTGCGCACCGCCCGGGCCAAGGGCGCGGGGCGGCGGCGGGTGGTGTATAAACACGCCCTGCGTAACGCCCTGATCCCGTTCATCACCAGCGTCGGCGTATCCATGGGGTATCTGCTGGGCGGGGCCATCGTGGTGGAACAGGTGTTTGCCATCCCCGGCCTTGGGCGGCTGGTGCTGGGCGCGATTTCAGAACGCAACTATCCCCTGGTGCAGGCGACGATCCTTGTGATGACCGGCAGTTTCGTTCTGGTGAATTTTGGCGTTGATCTGCTCTATGCGGTGATTGATCCGAGGGTGCGCCGGCGATGATTACTCTGTTGCGCAATAACCGCCTGTTGGCCTTTGCCACCGCATTGGTGGTGTTTCAGGTGGTGCTGGCCATCTTTGCCCCGGTGCTGGGGGTGCAAGATCCGTTTGCACAGGTGATCGTGCAGCGGATGAAAGGGCCGAATGCCCTGAACTGGCTGGGCACCGATCAGTTGGGCCGCGATGTTCTGGCGCGGATCATCTATGGCTATCGCACCTCTCTGCTGACCTGCCTTACGGCGGTGGGGCTGGCGCTGTTGATCGGCGGCAGCATCGGAATTCTGACGGCCTTTTATCGCGGCTGGTTTGACCGGATCGTGATGCGGCTGATGGATGTGATCTTTGCCTTTCCCATCCTGTTGCTGGCCATTGCGGTGATTGCCATTCTCGGCGCCACATCGCTCAGCGCGGCATTGGCCATCGCCGTGGTTTATACCCCGATCTTTGCCCGGCTGCTGCGCGGTCCGGCCTTGGTGATCTGCGAAAGCGAATATGTCGAAGGGGCGCGGGCGATTGGCGCGTCGGATCTGCGGATCATGGCCAGCCATGTCTTGCCCAACCTGGCGTCGATCATTCTGGTGCAAACCTCGCTGTTGCTGTCTGCCGCGATCCTAGTGGAGGCGTCGCTGTCGTTTCTGGGGCTTGGGGCGCAACCGCCCACGCCGTCACTGGGCCTGATGTTGTCGGAAGGGCGCAATTTCCTGTTGCTGGCCCCGTCACCGGCGATTTTCGCGGGCCTTGCGATTCTGTTTCTGTCGTTCGGGTTCAACCTGTTGGGCGATGCCCTGCGCGACAGTCTTGATCCTCGTCTGAAGGCCGCCACATGAGCGAGGCGCAGGTTTCCGAAGGCACCACGCCACTGGCGCGGCTGTTGCTGGGGCTGGGGCGCGCGGATGTGTCGACCGGGCCACGCTATGCCCAGCTTGGCGCGGCCATGCGCGGGCTGATCGAATTGGGCGAATGGCGTGGCGGTATGGCCCTGCCCCCCGAGAGGGTGATTACCGGCGCGACGGGGCTGTCGCGGGCGACGGTGCGGCGGGCGATTGATATATTGGTCGATGAGGGCTTGATCACCCGGCAGCAGGGGGCGGGCAATTTCGTGGCCCGTGCCATTGATCAGCCGCTTTCGGTGCTGTTGGGATTTACCGAAGACATGCGCCTGCGCGGCGCCGCCGCCCGGTCGGTTGTTCTGCGCCAGGGAACAGAGGATGCCTCGCCGGTCGATGTTTTGAAACTGGGCCTGTCACCGGGCGAAAAGGTGTTTTGCCTTGATCGGGTGCGGCTGGCGAATGACGAACCGCTGGCGATTGAACGTGCCGTCATCCCGGCGGCCTGTCTGGGGGATACAGCGGTCAAGGATTCCCTTTATGCCGCGATGCAGGCAGCGGGGGTTATGCCCAGTCGTGCCTTGCAACGGATTCACGCGGCGATTTCCACCGAGGAAGAGTCCCGGCTGTTGGGCAACGGTGAAACGATCCCGATCCTGCGGGTCGAGCGGCGATCGCTTCTGGCCAACGGCCGGCCGATCGAGGTGACCACATCGTCCTATCGCGGGGATCGTTACGATTTCGTGGCGGAACTGACCCTTGGCGCGGCATCCTGAGCCAGAGCATCCACGGTCAGCAGTGTCGCCATGGCCGGCAAGGTCAGCGACCGGCGCGTGATGGTCTGCCGTTCCGGGGTATAATGATGTTCGGCATCCAGAATGTTGATCGTGCCGATCAGCGCCCCGCCCCGCAGTACCGGCAGGTTGATCACGGACCCACAGCCAAGCGCACCGATCAGTTCGTGATCCGGGAACACAAGGGCAATATCCGCCAGCGTGTTGGCGACAAACATTTCGTGCCGCCCGGCGACCACATCAAACCAATCGTTCGGCTCGATCGGTTTGGTCCCCGAAGCGGGGTAATTCACCGGATCGCTGGTATAGGCGCGGCGTGCGACGGACGCCGCGAGGTCGACGCGCATGACGGTGAACAATTTCGCCCCGACAAGGGCATCGGCCAGCCGGTGCAGTGCCGCCTGCGCGGCCTCTGGTGTGGTGGCGCCGGCCAGAGTGCGCGCGAATGTGTCTTGCATCAGGGGCTCCGGTGTCGGGGATGGATCGGGGCATCGCATGATAAAGGTTAGCGGGCGCGCTTGGGCGCGTCCACCCGCACCATGGACAGGCCAACCGACGGGGGTGTGCGCGATGGCCTATCTTCGCAGCGCAACCGAAAACCTATCCAGCGACGCCGCGAAATTCATGTGGCGGCGCCCTTGTCGGAATTCATTGAATCGGCCAAGATTGGCGCAGTCACGGCCCATATGTCGATAAACCCGAAGTGAGAAGTATCATGCCAACCGCCAGCATTGATATGCCCACCGCCCCGACCGGGCGGGATTATGCCCTGACCGGCGAAAATTCACGCTATGCGGTCGAGGCGGGGCTTGCTGCGGCGGAATGGTATCACAGCCAGATTCCGCGCAAGGAAATGAAACAATTGATGAAGCGGCGCGACGGCCCGGCTATGCGCGACACGGCGCTTTGGATCGCGCTGCACATCCTTTTGGCGCTGGGCGGGATCTATTTCTGGGGATCGTGGGTCGCGGTGCCGTTCTGGCTGGCCTATGGGGTGCTGTATGGATCGGCCAGCGATTCACGCTGGCATGAATGTGGCCACGGCACCGCATTCCGCACCAGTTGGATGAATGATGTCGTCTATCACATCGCGTCGTTTCAGGTGATGCGCAACCCGATCAACTGGCGCTGGAGCCACGCGCGCCACCACACCGACACCATCATCGTCGGCCGCGACCCCGAAATCGCATGGATGCGCCCGATCACCCTGTTTCTCAAGGCGCTCAGCTTTGTCGGGGTTCATCATCTGGTGCTGTCGCTGAAAGTGATCGCAAACAACGCCATGGGGCGGCTGACAGCGGATGAGAAAGATTACATTCCCGAATCCGAATGGCCCAGGGTGGTGTTTTGGGGCCGGGTCCATATGGCGATCTATCTGGCCACGCTTGCGGTGACGCTGGCGATGTTGCTGGGTGGTATGGGCTGGAAATCGGCCATTCCGCTGCTTATCATCGGCGGGCCGCGGGCCTATGGGTGCTGGCACATGATAATGACCGGGCTGTTGCAGCATGGCGGCCTGGCCGAAAACGTGACCGATCACCGGCTGAATTCGCGTACGGTCTATATGAACCCGATCAGCCGCTGGTTGTATTGGAACATGAATTACCACATCGAACATCACATGTTTCCCATGGTTCCCTATCATGCCCTGCCCAGGCTGCACGAGATGATAAAGGATGATCTGCCACCGCCCAACACGTCGATCTGGGACGCCTATCGTGAACTGGCCGGGGCAATGTGGAAGCTGCGCAAAGACCCGGAGTATTACATTCGCCGCGAACTCCCCCACGGCGCGGCCCTATAAGGAATCCTTGCATCAGGTTGTGCCTGACCGCGCTGATTTCGTTGCAAAAGCCGGCTGATCTCGGGCTATCGTGGGGGCAGTGCAGCCGTCTTGGGCGGGTGCGCGGCGACCGATTAAAGACTTGCCCAAAGCGCGCGTTCCTGCCACCACATGCGCCATGGCAAAATCTGAAAAACCCCATCACGTCTATACCCTGCTGGTCGAGGTTGGCCGCAAATCCGGTGACGGTCTGCCCGACGGGGCAACCGGCGCCGCGCTCATGTGTTATGCCAGCGGCGTAGACGAAGGCGAGGCGGTGCGCGAAACCGTCGCGATCCTGAAACAGGCCGATATGGCGCCGCTGGATGTCACCGGGTACGGCACGTTGGAAGAGCGGCTGGCCGAAGGCCATGACATCGACGACGATGAACAGGCCCTGATGGCGCGCGCCCGCGCCGAAAATGCCGTGATCGTCGCCCAGATGACCCCGTTCTATGACCCGGTTACCAGCGAAGAGGGACGACAGGACCGATGAGCGCACAGCAAACCCCAATTGATCCCGTTGCCCTGACCGCTGATCTGATCCGCTGCCCCTCTGTCACCCCGGACGAGGGCGGCGCGATCACCCTGTTGCACGGGCTTCTGGAACAGGCCGGCTTTACCTGCACCCGGGTGAACCGGGGTGGCATCGCCAATCTGCACGCCCGCTGGGGCGATCTGGGCAATGGCCGCGTGTTCGGTTTTAACGGTCACACCGATGTGGTGCCCGTGGGCAACCCCGCCGATTGGCGCCATGATCCGTTCAGCGCCGAAGTGGTGGATGGTGTGATGTACGGGCGCGGTGCCTGCGATATGAAATCCGGCGTGGCCGCCTTTGCCGCTGCTGCCATCGACTTTGTGCACGCAACGCCCCCCGAGGGCGCTGTGGTGCTGGCCATCACTGGCGATGAGGAAGGCGACGGCGTGGATGGCACCGCCGCGATCCTCGACTGGATGGCCGAAACCGGCGAGAGGATGGATCATTGCCTCGTGGGCGAACCCACCTGCCCCGACACCATGGGCGAGATGATGAAAATCGGGCGGCGCGGCTCGATGACCGCCTATTTCACTGCCACCGGCGTGCAGGGCCATTCGGCCTATCCGCACCGGGCGAAAAACCCGGTTCCCGCCATGGCGCGCCTGATGGACAGGTTGGCCAGCCATCCCATTGATACCGGCACCGATCATTTCGATGCCACCACCTTGGCTGTCACCACCATCGACACCGGCAATCCGGCCAACAACGTCATTCCCGCCACCTGCCGCGCCACGGTGAACATCCGGTTCAACGATGCGCAAACCTCGGTTGGCCTGACCGATTGGTTGCAAGGCGAGGCAGATCGCGTCGCTGAAGAAACCGGCGTGGCCTTTGATATGACCCTGAAAGTGTCGGGCGAAAGCTTCATCACGCCTCCCGGCCCCCTGTCCGATATAATCGGGCGCGCGGTAAAGGGCGAAACCGGGCTGGACCCGGTGCTTTCGACCACCGGCGGTACGTCGGACGCCCGTTTTGTCAAATCCCATTGTCCGGTGGTGGAATTCGGCCTTGTGGGGCGCAGCATGCATCAGGTCGATGAATGTGTTGAGGTGGCCCATATCCACCAGCTCAAGGCAATTTATGGCCGCATTCTGCGGGATTACTTTTCATGATTTCGGTAAGCCTGACTGATGACCTTGCCGCCTGCCATACCGTCCGCCGCACCGTATTCATCGACGAACAAGGCGTGAGCGAAGCCGAAGAGATCGACGGATACGACGGCGACGCCCTGCATCTTCTGGCCTGTGACAATGGTGCGCCGGTTGGCACTGCACGCCTTTTGATCAAGGGCGATATGGCCAAGATCGGGCGTGTTTGCGTCCTGGGCTCTCATCGGGGCACGGGCGTTGGGGCGGCATTGATCCGCGCCGCACTGGTTGAATTGCGCCGCCGCCCTGATCTGCGCGTTGCGCGGTTAGGATCGCAGGTTCAGGTGATCGGCTTTTACGAAAAGCTGGGCTTTGTCGCCCATGGCCCGATCTATGACGATGCCGGGATCGACCATCGCGACATGGATTGCCCCTTGTGACACCCCGCCTGATGGTCATGGTGAAAGAACCGCGCCCGGGGCGGGTGAAAACCCGACTTGGCCGCGATATTGGCATGGTGAATGCCGCATGGTGGTTTCGCCACCAGACGGGCCGCCTGTTGCGTCGGCTGGACGATCCGCGCTGGCAAATGATGCTGGCCGTTTCCCCCGACCGTGACGGCATGACCAGCCGCATCTGGCCTGCGCATCTGCCCCGGATACCACAGGGGGCGGGTGATCTGGGGGATCGGATGGCGCGCGCCCTGCGCATTGCGCCACCGGGGCCTGCAGTGGTGATCGGGGCCGATATTCCGGGCATCACCCCCGCCCATATCGCCCGGGCGTTTGCCGCCCTTGGCCGCCACGACGCGGTGATCGGCCCGGCGGTGGATGGCGGGTATTGGCTGATCGGGCTGAAACGGGTCGCGGCCACGCCTGCCGGCCTGTTTGCCAATGTGCGCTGGTCGTCGCAACACGCCATGGCCGATACCCTTGCCTCGGCCCCCGGATTGCGGTGGGCAAAGGTCGATACCCTGCGTGATGTGGATACGGCCGCCGATCTTGCGTGACGCCCCGTGCGCCCCGTGCTAGCCAGCAGACATGACCCAGATCCCATCAAAACCCGAAATCCTGCAATGGATTTCCGACAATCCCACCCTGACCGCCAAGCGCGACATTGCCCGCGCCTTTGGCATCAAGGGGGCCGCGCGGATTGATCTGAAACGCCTGCTGAAAGAGCTTGAGGCCGAAGGGCATCTGGAAAAGCGGCGCAAGGTGTACCGTGATCCGCAAAGCCTGCCGCCGGTTTCGGTTCTGACCGTGCTGGCCCCCGACAGTGACGGCGACCTGCACGCGCGCCCCATGGAATGGCAGGGTGACGGCCCCGAGCCGGGTATTCTGCTGATTCTGCGCGACGCCGATCCGGCCCTCGGTGCGGGTGACCGGATTCTGGCCCGTCTGGCCGAAGTGAAAGGCGAGGATCACCGCTATGAGGCGCGCCTGATCCGCCGCATCGGCACCAATCCGCGCCGGGTACTGGGGGTGTTCCGTGCCGGTTCCGAAGGTGGGCGGATTGTTCCCATCGACAAAGGCGCCGACCGCGAATGGACAGTCGCCCCCGGCGCCACCCACGGTGCCAAAGACGGCGAATTGGTCGAGGCGGAACAGGCCGGGCCAAAACGCATGGGCCTGCCCGCAGCCCGGATCACCGACCGGCTGGGCGATCCTTCGGCGCCGCGTGCCGTGTCGCTGATCGCGATCCACCAGCACGATATCCCCGACGCCTTTCCCGATGCCGCCATGGCACAGGCCGATGCCGCCACCCCCGCCCCCTTGGGCCAGCGCGAGGATCTGCGCGATCTGCCCCTTGTCACCATCGACCCCGCCGATGCCCGCGACCGCGACGATGCGGTGTTCGCTGCGCCCGATGATGATCCGGGCAACAAGGGGGGCATATCCTGTGGGTCGCCATCGCCGATGTCGCCCATTATGTTACCCCCGACAGCGCGCTGGACCGCGAGGCGCGCAACCGGGGCAATTCCACCTATTTCCCTGATCGCGTGGTGCCGATGCTGCCTGACATCCTGTCAGGTGATCTGTGTTCGCTGCACGACCACGTTGATCGCGCCTGTATCGCCGTGAAAATGCGCCTTGATGCGGATGGCAACAAGATCGACCATCGGTTCACCCGGGCGATGATGCGCTCTCATGCCTCGCTGCCCTATGAAGAGGTGCAGGCGGCCATGGACGGTGACGTGTCCGACCGTCTGGCGCCGATGCTGGAGCAGATCGAACATCTTTACGCGGCCTATCACGCCCTGCGCAAAGCCCGCGCCGCGCGCCAGCCGCTGGAACTGGACCTGCCCGAACGCCAGATTGTGCTGGGCGATGATGGCAAGGTGAAAACCGTGGCGTTCAAGGATCGGATGGATGCCCACCGGCTGATCGAGGAATGCATGGTGCTGGCCAATGTCGCCGCCGCCGAGGAATTGGTCAAACGCCGCACACCGTTGTTGTTTCGGGTGCATGAGGAACCCAGCCCGCAAAAGCTCGACGCGCTGCGCGAGGTGGCGCAGGCATCGGGGCTGACGCTGGCCAAGGGGCAGGTGTTGCAAACGCGCACCCTGAACCGGCTGCTGGAACAGGCGCAGGACACTGCCTTTGGCGAACTCATCAACATTTCGACCCTGCGGGCGATGACACAGGCCTATTATTCGCCTGAAAATTTCGGCCATTTCGGGTTGGCATTGAAAAATTACGCCCATTTCACCTCGCCGATCCGGCGCTATTCCGATCTGATCGTGCATCGTGCCCTGATTGCCGCCCACGGCTGGGGCAACGATGGGTTAAGCGCGTCCGAGATCGAAAACCTTGAGGCCACCGCCAAGCACATTTCCGACACCGAACGCCGGAGCATGGTCGCCGAGCGGGACACGACCGACCGTTATCTGGCGGCCTATCTGTCTGAACGGGTGGGAACCGAGCTGACCGGGCGGATTTCCGGCATCCAACGGTTCGGTGCCTTTGTCCGGCTGGATGAAACCGGCGCTGACGGGCTGATTCCCGTGCGCACCATCGGGGCGGAATATTTCCATTTCGATGCCGACAGTCAGACGTTGATGGGGTCGGATACCGGCCTTGTCCTGTCGCCCGGGCAGCGGGTGTCTGTGCGCCTGACCGAGGCGGTGCCCGTGACTGGCGGTCTGATGCTGGAACTGCTGGAGGTTGAGGGCAATGCCCTGCCCCGTGGGCCAAAATCCGCCAGCCACCGGCGTGGCGTGGGGCGCAAGGCAGGCAAGGGGCGCGCCAAGGCGGCCAAGATCAAACGCAAGGTCAAACGCACCCGCAAGTGACGGAAAAATGCCGACGCGCGCGCCCGAATCTTTGCGATTGTTTCATCTTTCGATACAATAATCCGGGTATCGAACAGGTAAGGCGGGTGTGGTGATGGCTGTGAAATTTTTGGCAATCTGGTTGGCCGCGCTGGTCTGTGCATCGGCGTCGTTTGCGGCCCCGGTTGACCGGTCGCCGCGCCCACCCCATCGGGGCGATGCGGTGCTGGCCAGTGCGGTGCAGCCGGTCAGTCTGGTGCGCAATCAGGCCGACGATGTGACCGGCATGCGCCCGCGCACCCGCCCGGCCAGGGCCAGCACAGGCAAGGCGACCAGCCCCATGAAGGCCCGTGAATTTCAGGCATGGATTCGCGCGTTTAGGGGTCGTGCCCTGACCCAGGGAATAAGCAGTGCGGTGTTTGATCGGGCGTTTCAGGAGGTGCATTATGACCCGGACGTGATCGAACGGGACCGCAACCAAAGCGAATTCACCAAAACAATCTGGGATTACCTCGATTCAGCCGCCTCTGACCTGCGCGTTGCCAACGGCAAAAAGGCGCTGGCGGCACAGGCCAAAACCTTGAACCGGATCGAAACGAAATACGGTGTGGATAAAGAGGTGGTCACGGCGATCTGGGGGCTGGAATCGGCCTATGGCACCTTCAAGGGCAGCAATGATGTGGTGCGATCCCTTGCCACCCTCGCCTTTGACGCCCGGCGCGGCGCGTTTTTCGAAACCCAGTTGATTGCGGCCCTGAAAATCCTTCAGGCGGGTGATGTGGCCCCCCGTTCCATGACCGGAAGCTGGGCCGGTGCCATGGGCCACACCCAGTTCATTCCCACATCCTTTCTGACCTATGCCGTGGATTTCACCGGCGATGGCAAGCGTGACATCTGGGGCGATAACCCGGCTGATGCCCTGGCCAGCACTGCCGCCTATCTGGCGCGGTTCGGCTGGGAAAAGGGGCAACCCTGGGGGTTGAGGTGAAGCTGCCCAAGGGGTTCGACTATGCCAGCGCCAACCGTAAAAACACCAAACTGCCCTCGCAATGGGCACGGCTGGGGGTTGTCGGGATGGATGGCAAACCGGTGGCCGATCATGGCACGGCCTCGGTTCTGTTGCCTGCCGGGGCGAAAGGCGCGGCATTTCTGGTGTTCAGCAATTTCGCGGTGATCGAACGCTATAACACCGCCGATGCCTATGTGATCGGGGTCGGCCATCTGGCCGACCGGATCGCCGGGGCGGGACCGTTCAAGGGCGATTGGCCCCGGGGTGACCGCGCGCTGACCTTTGATGAACGGCAGGAGATGCAGCGCCTGCTGACCGGTAAAGGGTACAACACCAAGGGGATCGACGGTAAAATCGGCCCGCTGACGATTCAGGCGGTGCGTGATTTTCAACGCTCGATCGGGCAACCACCCGACGGCTATGCCTCGCTCGCCATTCTGAACCGGCTGCGGTAATCCTTAACCCAGATAGGCGCGCAAGGCTTTGGGCGGGTCGGCAAGGGTGGCGCGCGCCGGGGCAGGGGCGGTGACATGGCCGTCGGACAGGATGCACAGGCTGCCATCCAGTCGCGCCGCATCTGCGGGATCATGGGTGACCATCAGCAGGGTCGCGCGTCGCGCCGCGCATAAACCGGCCACCAGCCCGATCATTTCCGCGCGCAGTGCCGGGCCAAGGGCCGAGAAGGGTTCGTCCAGCAGAACCAGCGGGCGATCCTGCACCAGCATCCGGGCCAGCGCGGCGCGGCTTTGCTGCCCGCCCGACAGGGTGGCGGGTTTGCGCTGTTCCATCCCGGCCAGCCCGACATCGGCCAGCGCCCTGGCCACCATGCCCGTTTCCCCCGGTCCAACCGCCCCGAAGGCCGCACCCCAAGGGCGGCGTTCTGGAACGCGGTGAGGTGGGGAAACAGGTTGTTGTCCTGAAAGATCATGCTGACCGGGCGTTGCCCGGGGGCAGCGCCAACAGATCGCCGCTCTCCCACAACAGCCGCCCCGACACCGGCGCCACAAATCCGGCAATCGCCGCCAGCAGGGTGGATTTTCCGGCGCCCGACGGCCCCATGATCGCCACTTGCGCACCAAATGGCACCGCCATGTCAGCGGCCAGCCGGAAGGCGCCCTGTTCGATCACCATATCGTCAAACGTCAGCATCCACCCGGCCTCCACGGTCCAGCAGCCAGAAAATCAGCAGGCTCAGCCCCAGCAACAAAAGGGCAACCCCCGCCGCCGTATCCATCCGGTAACTGCCCATATAGCGGAACAGCAACAGCGGCAGGGTTGCGCCATCAGGATCAGCGAACAATGCGATCACCCCCAGATCACCCATGGACAGTGCCCCACTCAGCGCCGCCGCAAACCCAAGCGGGCGGCGCAGACGCGGCAGGGTCAGGCGGCGCAACCGGTTGAACCCTGTCATCCCCAGAGAATCGGCCAGCGGGCCAAAGCGGGCCTCGACCTCACCCGCCGCCGGAACAAGGGCGCGCAGGGCAAAGGGCAGCGACATCACCGCGTTGACCAGCGCCGTCACCGGCAGGGCCAGCGCCACGGGATCGACCAACGGAAACAGGATCAGGAACAACCCGGTGCCGATCACTAGGGGCGACGCCGCCACGGCAAGATAGCCGGTCATCTCGATCCCGCGCGACAGGGCCGGGCGGTGGCGCAGGTGGGTGATGGCCAGCGTCATCGCCATGGCCAGCACCAGCGCCACAACCACCGACAGCCCCGCCACCCAAAGCGACCGCCAAGCGGCGGCCCAGACCGCACCGGGCAGGGCGGCAACCTCGGGCAATCCCCGCAGGGCGATGGCCAGCAAGGGCAGTAACAGGAACAGGGCCGCGAGGGTGATGAGGGCGGTATCGAGCAGGCGCAAGGCGGGGCGCGCAGCATCCCAGCGCTCAACCGTCCGGTCCAGCCCCGCGCCCGTGGCCTGTGGCACCGCAACCCAAAGCGCCAGCAGCGCCGCCGCGCCGGAAATTGCCAGTTGAATCAGGGCCAGAACCGCCGCGCGTGACAGATCGAAATCGAAACGAAACGCCTGAAAGATGGCCAGTTCCACCGTCGTGGCCCTTGGCCCGCCCCCCAGGGCCAATGCCACCGCGAAACTGGTGGTGCAGATCAGGAAAATCACCATGAACGCCCCCGGCACGATGGCGCGCAACATGGGGCGTTCAAGGTGCCGGGCAATGTCGCGGGGTGTCATGGCCAGCGTTGCGGCAAGGCGAAACCGCTCGGCGGGAATGGCCAGCCAGCCTTGCAGGATCAACCGGGTGGCCAGTGGCAGGTTGAAAAACACATGGGCAATGACGACCCCGTGCAGCCCATAGATATTCACCGGCGCCAGCCCGAACAGGGCCAGCAGATCCGACACCCAGCCCGAGCGCCCGAACACCATGACCAACCCCAAAACGGCCACGATCACCGGGAGGATGAACGGCGCACCCATCAGCGTGACCAACACCGCGCGCCCCGCGAACCGCCGTCGCGCCAGCGCCCGGGCCACCGGCACCGCCAGCGCCACCGACAGCCCCGCCGACAACAGCGCCTGTATCACGGTGAACCGGATCGCCGACCAATCCCCGGCACCAAGGGCAAAGCTGCCCTCGGCCCGGGCCAGCACCGCCGCGACGGTGCCAAAGGTCAGGGCCAGAACAACCGCCGCGGCGATGATCCCGGCCCATGGGGCCGCGCCTAGCGGCTGAGTGCGGTCAGCCATTCGTCAAGCGCGACATCCCGCGCCTCCTTTGCCTCGCCCGCCGGAAAGAGCAGCGCCTTTTCGGGGGTGATCAGCGTGCCGAACCCCTTGGGCAGGCCCTCGGCGGGGGTTACGGCGGGATACATCCAGTTCGTTGTCGGGATCACCGATTGAAAAGCATCGCTCAACATGAAGGCGATGAATTCATTCGCCAGATCAAGGTGTTCGGATGACGCCACCGTCGCCGCGACCTCAATCTGAAGGTAATGCCCTTCGGAGAACGGCGCGGCGGCCTTGGTGTCATCCTGCTCGGCAATCAGGTGATAGGCGGGTGAGGTGGTGTAAGACAGCACCATGTCCGCCTCACCTTCGGTGAACATGCCATAGGATTCGGACCAGCCCTTGGTCACGGTCAGGATATTATCGGCCAGCCCCTGCCAAATCTCGGGGGCGTTATCGCCATAGGCCGCCTTGACCCAGAGCAGCAGGCCCAACCCGGGGGTTGAACTGCGCGGATCCTGAATCACGATTTTCAGGTCGCTGTCGGCCAGTTCGCGAAAATCGGCGGGGGGCGTGATGCCCTTGTTATAGACAAAGGCGAAATAGCCCCAATCAAAGGGGACAAAGATGTCGTCCTCCCACTGCACCGGCAGATCAAGTTTGAGATCGCCCAGATCGTGTTGCCCGAACAGGCCTGTGGCGGCGGCATCGGCGGTCAGGTTGGTATCAAGGCCCAGAACCACATCGGCCTTGGTGCGGGCGCCTTCCAGTTTGAGCCGCGCCAGCAGGGCCGCGCCATCGCCCGCCCCGACAAATTGCAGATCGCAGGCACATTGCGCCTCGAACGCCTTTTCCACCGCCGGGCCAGGCCCCCATTCGGTGACGAAGCTGTCATAGGTATAGACCGTCAGCACCGGTTTTTCCTGTGCGGCCACGGGGGTTGCGGCAAGGGCGGCGAGGGCAATCAGATATTTCATCGGTAACAATCCTTTCATGGCCCATAAGGGCGACGTGATCGGAAGTGGGGGAGCGCGCGTCTCACCTTCCCTCCGCCGGTTCTAACCGGTTCAGGTTCTACGGGTTTCATCTCAGCCAATCAGGCACCCCGAGGTGTCGGGCACCCTAGGACAGGTGCCCGACCATCGCAACCGGCCTAACCTCCAAAGGCGGTCAGCCATTCGGCAAGGGCCGGGTCGCGCAGGGCGGCGGCCTCATCCTCATCAAAGAACAGCACCTTTTGCGGCATTTCCAGAGTTGCCAGCTCGGGCGGTGACAGGGACGAATCCAGTTTGGTGGGAAAGCCGTAATTCGCCCGCACGATCATTTTCTGGAACGGTTCGGACAGCATGAAGGCCATGAATTCCCGCGCCAGTTCTGGGTGTTTGGCGGTGTTCATCATCGCGGCGGATTCTGCCATGAAATAATGCCCCTCGGGGAAAATCGCCGCCCTTTTGGTATAATCCCCCTCGGCCAGAATGTGATAAAGCGGTGATGTGGTAAAGCTCAGCACCATGTCGGCCTCGCCCTCGGAAAACATCCCATAGGCGGTGGACCAATCCTTGGTCACGGTCAGAACCTTGGGCGCCAGTGCTGCCCATGCCTCGGGGGCCTTGTCGCCGTAAACTGCCTTGATCCACAACAACAGAGACAGGCCCGCGTTGCTGGTGCGGGGATCCTGTATAACGATTTTCAGGTCATCCGGCGCAGCCAGAAGGGCGGCGAAACTGTCGGGCGCCTCTTTCAGGCGGGTGGCATCATAGACAAACGCGGTATGGCCCCAGTTGTAGGGCAGGAAGATGTCGTCTTTCCATTCGATCGGCATGGTCAGGTCGCTGGTGTCCTGCCCATGCGGCGCAAACAGGCCCAAGGCGCGGGCGCGTTTGGTCACGTCAGTGGTAAATCCGATGGCCACATCGGCGGTGTTGCGCGCCCCTTCCAGCATCAATCGGGGCAGGATATCGCCGGTCTTGTACTGCACATCGCAGGCACAGACCGCCTCGAACGCCTGTTCGATCTGCGGCCCCGGCCCCCATTCAGAGCCAAAGGAATCGGGTGCGTAAATGGTCAGGACAGGGGTTTCAGCCCCCGCCATGCTGGCCATCAGGCAACCCGCAGCAATCAGTGATCTTCGCAACATGTCATACTCCATCTTGTGCGACGGTCATTGGCCACGGACGGAACAGGGGTGTGCGGAAACGCAGACCTTCCCTCCGCCGGTGCTAACCGGTTCAGGTTCGACGGGTCCGCACCGATGTGCATCTCAGCCTTGTCAAAGGCCCCCGAGGTGGGCCAAGACTTAGGACAGCGCCGGACGGGTGGCAAGTGGGTTTCCTTGCCGTTCCAATCCGCATAGGAACAGGCGGCAAAAGGGAGCCTGCACCATGAGCCTGAACACCTTCGGACATCTGTTCCGCGTCACCACATGGGGCGAAAGCCACGGCCCTGCCTTGGGCGCCACCATTGATGGCTGCCCCCCGGCGTTCCGATCACCGCCGAGGCGCTGCAACATTGGCTGGATCAGCGCAAACCGGGGCAGAACAAATACACCACCCAGCGGCGCGAGGCGGATGCCGTTGAAATCCTGTCGGGGATGTATGAGGGCGTAACCACCGGCACCCCGATTCAACTGGCGATTCAGAACACCGACCAGCGCTCAAAGGATTACGGCGAGATTGCCGAGAAATTTCGCCCCGGCCATGCCGACATTACCTATTGGCAGAAATACGGCGTGCGCGATCCGCGCGGTGGCGGGCGCTCATCCGCCCGCGAAACGGCGGCGCGGGTGGCCGCGGGCGGTGTGGCGCGGGCCGCTTTGGCGCAACTGGTGCCGGACCTGTCGATCACTGGCTACATGGTGCAGATGGGGCCACACGGGATGGACCGCGAGCGGTTCGATCGGGATGAAATCACCCGCAATCCGTTCTGGACACCCGATGCCAAGGCGGCGGCGGATTGGGCCGAGTATCTTGATACCCTGCGCAAATCCGGCAATTCCTGCGGTGCGGTGGTTGAGGTGGTGGCGCGGGGCGTGCCTGCGGGCCTCGGCGCCCCGATCTATGGCAAGCTCGACACCGATCTGGCTGCCGCGATGATGAGCATCAACGCCGTCAAAGGTGTGGAAATCGGCGAAGGCATGGGCGCCGCCGCCCTGACCGGCGAGGCGAACGCCGATGAGATTTTCATGGGCAACGATGGAGTGCCGGTGTTTTCGTCAAACCACGCCGGTGGCATTCTGGGCGGCATTTCGACAGGGCAGGATGTGGTGGTGCGTTTCGCCGTGAAACCCACATCCAGCATCCTGAAAACCCGCCAGACCATCACGAAATCGGGCAAGGCAACCGAGATCGTGACCAAGGGCCGCCACGACCCCTGCGTCGGCATCCGCGCCGTCCCGGTGGGCGAGGCGATGATGGCCTGTGTTATCCTCGACCACCTGCTGCTGGATCGTGGCCAGACCGGCGGAAAAAGAGGGCCGATCGGCTGACCGGCCCTTTACGGAACATATTGTTTAATTGGTCCGAAATTCCGCGTTTATTTGTCCCATTACAATACGTCGTTTGTGAAACGACCCCCTGTCAGAGGATAAAGTCGGTTTCTGCAATTTGTGCTACGCCGTCAACTTCTATCACCCAGTCTGCCACGCCGTCGCCATTGGAATCGCCGATCAGCAACCTACCGTCGGTATAATGATAGAACGAAGAAGTTCCGCCGCCAAGAAGGCCGTCTGTGCCATTGAATTGGGTGTTCAGTTCCGACAGATCAATCTGATCTAGCCCGGTTCTAAAATCATGGATAGCGTCCCGTGCGGCCCGGATTCCGATCTTCGCCGCGCTCGTGAACAGGAATACATCCGCGCCCGCGCCGCCCGTCAATTCGTCCCGCCCGAAACCCGACACAAGCGTATCCGCCCCGGCGCCGCCATCAAGCCAGTTTTTATACCCAGCACCAGCATACAATATATCATTGCCTTCCCCACCAGAAAGGGTGTCACTGCCCTGACTGGCATAAAGCGTGTCATCCCCAGCACCGCCAAAAATCAGGTCATTCCCCCAGCCACCACCGATCAGGTCGTTTCCGGCGCGACCTTCGATGCGGTCGTTGTCACCCTGGCCCAACAGCATGTCGTCCCCTGCGCCACCAAGAATGAAATCATCACCGTAATCGCCGTGGATGGTATCCTCTCCAATGCCGCCCTCAACGGTATCATCACCAGCCTCTGCATCTATGGAATCATCACCGCCACCAGCATAAATTGCGTCACTGTCGTCACCGCCAAAGATGGTATCGTTTCCGACGCCGCCCGAAATGGTATCGTCGCCCTTGGCGGCATAGATTAAATCACCCCCGCCACCAGCATAGATTACGTCATCGCCACTGCCGCCATAGATGGTGTTGGTTCCGGTCCCGCCGCCAAATATGGTATCGTTTTCAAATCCTGCTGCAATGTGGTCGCTCCCTTCTCCACCCCAGATGATGTTGAGGCCGCCGACACCGCGAATTACG
Source organism: Oceaniglobus sp. K40-3 (assembly GCF_055808395.1). Lineage (NCBI taxonomy): Bacteria > Pseudomonadati > Pseudomonadota > Alphaproteobacteria > Rhodobacterales > Paracoccaceae > Oceaniglobus > Oceaniglobus sp. K40-3. Next base: position 746,866 of record NZ_CM147868.1, read on the forward strand.
TCATCGCCATTGCCACCGCCAATATTGTCATTGCCGTGGCTCCCCAAAAGCGTGTCGTTGCCGTCACCGCCGCGCATGAGGCCGCCGTCAACGCCCGCATTAAGGCTGTCATCGCCACCCTCGCCGAACAATCGGTCGTAACCGTCGCGACCGCGTAGAGTATCGTTGCCCGCACCGCCGGTCAGCGTGTCGTTACCGAACCTGCCATCGAGCAATGTTGGCAGGTTGGATGCCACAAGGACATCATCGGCTCTGTTCCCAAATTGCGGAGGCCCCTGTTCTTCAACGGACAAGGTGTATGTACCGGTTGCTGGACCCCGACCTCTCGCACTAATGAAGTAATCTCCCGGTGCAGATGACCTGAAATCAACCTGGTTCTCGGGGGGGCCGCCGACAATACCCATTGTTCCAGGCAGATAGCCACCGGCGCTGTTGTAAACACCCCGAATCAGCGTGGTGAAACCGCTAAGATTTATCCGGTAATATGCGCCAGCTTCTAAATTGATTTGAAACCAATCAACATCATCGGGGAAATTTACGATACCCGTCACCGAGCCACCAACGGCGATTGTTCCTGTGGTTGTGATGTCGGCGGAAAAGTCATCCATGAAATTGCCTCCGGAGAAATATATGAATTCTGCGATGTAAATGATCGCGGCCAATCATAGAGTGCGCCAAACAATACGCAGTTTCAACGCCTTTCGCCATAAAATTTTTGACAGTGAGCCTTCCGTTATTCCGCGCTCACTGCTTGCTGCAAATCAATCATGCAATCATCAATACGCTTTTAAAATAAGGGCCGGTCATTTGACCGGCCCCTACCTTTATTCAAAGCCAATAATAGGGCAGTCCGAAATGCCCGTATGCCTGCATTTGCCAGCGGCGATCACGGTCGCGGGACCAATCGTCGTCTAGCGGCGGCATGGTTTCAAGCTGCTCTTTGGTGATGTCGGTGACATAGCCGCCCCTGGTCGTGTCATAGGACAGTTTGGCCCAGGGGATCGGCACATGTTCTTCGCCCAGCCCCAGAAAGCCGCCAAACCCCATGACGGCATAGCTGATCTTGCCGCTTTTCTTGTCGATGGTCACATGGTCAATGGTGCCGATGTGATCGCCGGTGGGGCTGTAGACTTCGGTTCCGGTCACGTCGCGTGACGAAACATGGGTGGATGCTTTGTCGGTTACGGTGTTCAAGGCCATCGGAAGATCCTCCTTCTCTGATGCGTCGTCTAACCAACGTATCAAGAGGGCAAATGTTCCGCTTCGGCCCTACTTTCCGACGCCTGCAACCGGCACCCCGACCCGCGCCGCCTTTGAAAGCTGAACGGCTGCAATGCCCGCCGTAATCACCGCCACACCCAGCACATCGACCCAGCCCAGATGCTCGCCCAGCAACAGCGCCGCAATCGACACACCAAGGAACGGATTGAGGAAATGAAAGGTGGCCGCGCGCACCGCGCCGATCCGTTCAACCAGCAGGAACCACACCAGCGTGGCAATCAACCCGGGCACCACGGTGGTATAGGCAAACGCCAGAACCAGTTGCAGCGACCAATTCACCGCATAGGTTTCCGTGGCCATGGAAACCACAGCAAGGCAGGCACTGCCCACGAACATCTGCAACCCGACGACCATCAACAGGTTGCCCCCGGACGATGCGACCCTGACCGAAAGCGTCGCCACAGTCAGCGCCACGGCGCCCAAAAGGCACAGGACCAGCCCGCCGAGATCGACACCCGCAGACAATCGCGACCCCATGATCAACAGAACGCCCAGCATCCCGGCGGCCAGACCCACCAACCCCAGCGGGCGCGTGCGTTCGCCCAGAAACATCCAGCCCGCGAAGGCCACCATCAGCGGCAGGGACGATGCGATGATCGAGGCCAGGCCCGCCTCGATCTTTTGCATCGCCACAAAGTTCAGCCCAAGATAAAGCGCGTTCTGGCAAATCCCGAACACCACTGTCGCGCGCCATTGGCCACGGCTCAGCCGCCATGTCTGGCCCAATGCAAGGGCGATCCCGACACCCAGAATGCCGGAAATCAGAAACCGCAACGACAGCGCCATCAGGGGCGGTGCGTCCAGCACGATCATCCGCGCCGAGGTGAACGCCGATGACCACATCGCCGCAAAGGCCACGCCCATGAGGATTGCCTTGATATCCATGTCCTGCCCCTGTTCCGGTTATCACGCGACAGCGCTATCGCGAATGGTGCCGCGCGTCAGCCGGAAATGCTCAACCTGCACCGCCTGTCCCATTCACATCAACCGCGATAACAGCGCCACGAACGTCTCGCGCTCTGCCGGGGCAAGGGGGGCCAGTGTCTCATCGGTGATCCGTGTGCCGGCGGCCTTGAGATCGCCGATCATTGCACGGGCCTTGGGGGTCAGGGCAATCAGTGTGCGCCGTTTGTCACCGGGATAGGGCATTTGCTCTACCAGGTCCTTGGCGCGCAACCGGTCCACCACGCCCTTGATCGTGGCCACATCCATGGCAGCGGCCCGGCCCAGCTCATTCTGCGAACCGGGGCCGTTTTCATCCAGCCGAATCAGCGCCGAAAACTGTGTGGCCGTCAGCCCCTCGGGCACCGCGGCCTGAAAAATCAGCGTGTGACGCTGGCTGACCTGACGCAGCACGAATCCGACCTGTTCATCCAACCGGTATTCACCGCCACCATCCGTCACCGCAGCCCATCCTTGCCCAAAGCCTCGCCATGGGTCAGCCCGCCCACGCGGGGCAGGGGGCGGCCACTGTCGGTCACGGCAACGGCAACCATGATTTCATTGGCCCGGGGCGCATCGTTCAAACGCACCTCGACGCCGTCGAAATGGCTGCGCACATAGGCGGCATCTTTGTGGCCCAGCGGCACGTCCAGATCCTGCCCCGGCCCGCCCATTTTCTTGCTGGACGGCACAAGGGCCGCGCCCTTTTCCACCGCCGCACGCAGGGGCGCGCCCAATTTGGGATGCAGGATCGCGGCGGCATGTTCCAACTCGCCGTTTTCGCCCACCATCGCCGCCTTGCCATAGCTTTCGGCCTGGTCCGGGGCGATATTCAGCGCCCTGACACAGCGTTCCCCCAACAGCGCGCCCAGTTCGGCGCCAATGTCCATGAGCGGCGTCAGATCTTCGACATATTGCCCGGCAAAGGGGTTGGCGATCACGGCCACGGCCACCGCCTTGCGGGTTGGCGGGGTGATGGCGCGGCCCATTTCAGCGTGGGTTTCTTCCACCCAGACGGCGATCTTGCGAATATCGGCGCTCATCTCAATCCATCCTCTCCGGTGATGTTTTCGGCCAGCAACCCGCCCGAGCGGCTGTGAATCCGCGCGCCGGTTGTCATGGCCAGAACATAGGCCAACTCACCGGCGCGGGGGGCATCGTTCAGCCCCACTTCGATGCTGTCGAAATGGCTGCGTACATAGCTGGCGTTGATATGGGTGATCGGCACATCCAGCCGCGCCCCGGCACGGCCCACCTTTTTGGTCGATGGCACGATGGCCTTGGGCGCGCCCAACACCTCGCGCATGGAATATCCGCCCGGGGCGTGCCACAGGGCGCCATGTTCCAATTCGCCATCGGTGCCGATGATCGCACCCTTGCCATAGCCCTCGATCCGGGTGGCATCGCCCCCCAGATCGTTCAGCAGACGGCGGGCCATGGACAGGCCAAGGGGTTTCAGATCTTCCATGAACGGCTGAATATCGGCCACATAACCCCCGGCAAAAGGGTTGGCGATCACGGCAATGATGGCCCCCCGCAACAGGGGTGTTTCGGGGGCGGGGCCGAATTCGTGAAAGATTTCTTCGATCTGTGTCGCTACCTTGCGTATCTGCACCTCAGGCATTGGCAGGCTCCTTTTGTCTTATCAAATGCGGCGCCCCGACAACGCGGGAATGATCGCCCAGAAACAATGCAGCAGCGCTGATCAGGCCGCGATTGGCCATTTTCCGGGCCACCCGCGCCCCCCGATCCAGCGCGATATTACAATCATGGTCGCCCAGACGCCCAATGCCGGTCACCACCAATCGCGCGCCCAGATCGCTGTCAGGCACCAGATGGTGGGCCGGACGGCGGGCAATCGACGGATGGTCAGGCAAATCAACTGCGTTGGCGATTAACGTAGCGGCAACATCCGCCATCGCCGCCGTTTGCGCAAGGGCCGTTACCTGATCGGCAATCCCCATGGTCAGGCTGCGCCCGCCCCGCCCGCTGGTGGCGATTCCGCGCACCGGATCATCAGCGCGCAGGGTGATGCGGCCACGATCACGGCCATCAAGGGATGCCATGGCAAGGGTGAAGGACGGATGCGCGCCGTCTGCAAGAAAAACCGCGATGTCGCCGCCATTGTTCACATAGGCGCGGGTCAGGCTGGCGGCGGAAACCATCGCCTGCAACACCGCCTCGGCCACTGCGCCGGCGACCGCCGCCATGGGCGTGACGAACATATCGCGGTGAGGCTGACAGGCCGCGTGCATCACCCTGGCAATCGCGCCCTTCGGGGACATTCCCACCGCGCGGCGCAACAGAGGCAGTTCGCTGGCCAGTTCTTGCAGCACCGTGGCAAACCGCGCCTGCGCAGCGGCAAACGCCACCTCGCGTGCGCCGTCCGCCCCGATAATCAGGTCGATCGGGCCGTGTTGCAGGTGCAACCTGCCCCCCGGCAGGCGCGCCGCAATCACCGCCCCCGCCCCTGTGGCACCCGGCGGATTGCAGGGTTCAGCACGTCACCCACCGGGCGGATACGGTCCATATGGCCACCCAATGTGGCGTAATCCTCGCGGCGCATGGTGAATTCGATGGGCGCCACAAGGGCCGGGGTGGGGACATAGCCAAAGGCGTTGCTGGGCATGTCCATCACATCGGCCATCACCGTGATCCCCCCTCCGGGCCAGACATAGCCAAAGGCACCGCCGACCGTCACCCGCGTCAGGGCATCCTTGACCGATCGCGTCAGCCCCACGGGGTTTTCCGTGACCCCGGCGCGCAGACTGCCCCCCGCACCACCCATGAACAGCACCGAACACAGCGAGGGTTCGCAATTATCAGCAATCTTTTCCGCAATCACGCGCAGGGGGTCGGAAATATCGGCAGGTTGCGGCACCAGATCACCGTCCAGCACATAATAGGCCCATTGTTCGCCCGTGGTTGAGATCATCAACAGGCGCAGACCGGGCCAGGCCACCTTGGGGTCAATCTTTTTGATGATGGTCAGCGGATCGGTCACATCCGTGCCACCCCAGCCGGTGCCGGGCTGCGCCACCTGAAAATACCTCCCCGAGGTCGAGCGCCGCCCGGTCACGCGGATACCGGCGGGTTTCATATTCAACTGTTTCCCGGCCTCATGTTCGCTCAGCACGCCGGTGATGTGATCATCGACCACGATCACCTCGTCCACATGGGGCACCCATTGCAGGGCAAACATCCCGATGGTGGCCGACCCGCATCCAACCCGCATCAGGGTTTCCGTCACCCCGTCGATCACCGGCGCATGGCCGGCCTGCACGGTGATATTCACCCCGTCGTCAATGGTCATTTCCACCGCGTCGCGGTTGCACAGGCGCAGCAGGGCATCGCAGGTCACGCGGCCTTCGGCCTTGGTGCCGCCGGTCAGGTGATCGACCCCCCCAAGGGACAGCATTTTTGAACCATATTCACCGGTCATCACATGGCCGATCGGTTCGCCCGCCACACGCACAATGGCGCGTTCCTCGCCGATGTGGCGGTCGGTGTCGATTTTCACCTTCACCCCGCAATAGGAAAAGATGCCCTCGGTCACCACCGTGATCATGTCGGCGTCATCCACCAGTTGCGATACGATGAAAGGGGCCGGTTTGTAATCGGGATAGGTGGTTCCAGCGCCGATGGCGGTGACAAAGGGGCGATCCCCTTGCACGATGTCGCCGTCCCAGTCGCGGCCCAGAAACGGCACCATCGGCCCGCCGCCCTCGATCACCGTCAAGGGATCAAGGCGCACCAATTCACCCCCATGGTTGGCATAGCGATCACAGGCACCCGACCGGCCCTCGGCGATGAAACACAGCACCGGGCAGGCATCGCAGCGGATTTTCTCATCGCTCATGGCAGGTCTTTCAGGGCGGCGCGCAGGCGCGATGGGGTGACGGGAACGCGGCGCATGCGCGCGCCGGTGGCATGGTAAATGGCGTTCAGCAGGGCGGGCGCGGTGGGGATCAGCACATGTTCCCCCAACCCCTTGGCCCCAAAAGGGCCGTGGGCGTCGGGTTCTTCCACGATCAGGGTTTCGACCGGGGGCATGTCTCCGATGGTCGGGATCAGGTAATCATGCAGGTTTTCGGTGCGCCCGGGCAGGTATTCTTCCATCAGCGCCATGCCCAAACCTTGGGCGATGCCGCCCTGCACCTGCCCCTCAACCAGCAGCGGGTTGATCGCCTGTCCCACGTCATGGGCGGCGGTAAAGGCTATGGGTTTGACGGTGCCAAGGGCCAGATCCACCTCGACCACCGCCAGATGCGCGGCATAGCCGAACTGGGCATAGGGGTGGCCCTGTCCGTTTTCATCCAGCGGTTTGGTCGGCGGATCATAGGTTTCCTCGGACCGGATCACATAGCCTTCGGCGTCGGGCGTCATGTGTGCCAGCGCGATATGGTGTGTTTCTATGCCACGCACGGACAGCCCCTCTGGCGACAGGGTGATTTGGGCATCCGCTGGCGCATTGCACAGTTTCAGGATGCTGGCGCGCATGGCCTCGCCCGACAGTTTCGCGGCGGCGCCGGTCACGAATGTCTGGCGCGATGCGCTGGTTTTTCCGGCGTCAGGGGTCACGTCCGTATCAGGGCCGATCAGGGTGATCTGTGACAGGGGCAGGCCCACCGCCTGTGCAAATATCTGGGCGATCACGGTGTTTGATCCCTGCCCGATGTCCGTGGCCCCCTGATGCAGCACCAACGTGCCATCGGCGCGAATGCCCGCCTTGATGGTCGAGGGGTTGGGCAGAGATGTGTTGCCACAGCCATACCAGCCGCCCGCGATGCCCACGCCCCGTTTCACACCTTCGTTGGCGGCGTTGAATGTGGCGCAATCGGCCTTGGCCGCGCCCCAGGCCGGGCGCAGGGCGTCAAGGCATTTGCCGATGCCCACACCCTGTTCAAACACCTGCCCACAGATTGTCGGTTCGCCGTTTTTCAGGGCGTTGCGGGCGCGAAATTCCAGTGCATCAAGGCCCAGCTTTTCGGCCAGCTCATCAAACAGCACCTCTTGGGCGATGGCCGATTGGGGCACGCCAAAGCCGCGAAACGCGCCAGAGGGCGGGCAATGGGTGTGGATGCCCTGCGCCTCGGCCCGGTAATCGGCGATGCGGTACGGCCCCGAGGCATGAACCGGCACCCGGTTGGCCACGGTCGGCCCCCACGACGCATAGGCGCCGGTGTTGAACAGCCCGTCAAACTGCATCCCGCACAACATGCCATCTTTCGTCGCGCCGATCCTGACGCGCAGGTCGGAGGGGTGCCGTTTGGTGGTCGATTGCATGGATTCGGTGCGCGAATAGGTGATCCGCACTGCCTTGCCGGTCTTGATCGCGGCCAGCGCCAGAACGGGCTGCACCGACAGATCCAGCTTGGAGCCAAAGCCACCGCCCACCGCCGTTGGCACGATCCGCACCCGTTCAGCGGGCCAGCCAAGGATCAGGGCCATGCTTTGCTGATCCATCACTGGTGCCTGGGTGCAGGCGTGGATTTCGATCCTCTCACCGATCATCCGGGCAAAACCGGCCTCGGGTTCGATATAGGCGTGTTCGACGAAACCGCTGTTGAAATGCCCCTCGACCACCACATCGGCCCGGGCCAGCGCCGCGCCCACATCGCCGCATTGCACGAAACCGCCGGTCATCACATTGCCGGGGCGGTCGGCATGCAGCAGGGGCGCGCCATCGGCCATGGCCTGATCCAATGTTTCGATGGCAGGCAAGGGGGTAAAGGTGACGGGGAAACCGGCCAGATCAACCTGTGCATCGGGGGCGCAGATGACGGCTGCCACGGCCTCGCCGCGAAAACGGGCCTCGGTTTCGGCGAACACCGGTTGGTCCACAAAGGCCGGGATCACACCAAAGGCATTCAGCCCCGGCACATCCTGCGCCGTCAGCGTGGCGATCACGCCGGGGGTGGCACTGGCCCATGCCGCCAGATCGCCAAGGGCGAACGCTGCACGGGGATGGGGCGAACGGACAATGCGCACAACCAGGGCATCGGGCGGCGCAACATCATCGCCAAAGGCCACATCACCCGACACGCGCGTGGCCCCATCGACCCGCCGAACGGCATCGCCCACGGCGCCCTCACCGGTCAGCGGGGCAGGGCGCCCCATCACCGCATCAATGATCTTGCGATACCCGGTGCAACGGCACAGCACCCCGCCAAGGGCATCCTGCACCTGCTCCTCGCTCGGATCAGGTACATCGCGCAGCAGGGCGATGGCCGAAACGATCATCCCCGGCGTGCAGATGCCGCATTGGGCGGCCTGATGATCCTGAAACCGGTCGCTTAACGCCCGGCCTTCGGGGCTGTCGCGCAGCCCTTTCAGGGTTTCCACGTTACAGTCTGCCGCCTGTTGCGTGGGCATCAGGCAGGCACAGACCGGCGCACCGTCAACCAGCACGGTACAGGCGCCGCAATCGCCCGCGTTGCAGCCCACCTTTACATCCCGCGCGCCCAGCCGTTCGCGCAGGGTGTGGGACAGGCGTTCGCCCGCATGGGGGTGCGTTTCAACGGGCTGGCCATTCAGGGTCAGCGTGATGATGGGGGGTTATTCATGATGCATCGCCCGCCGGATGGCCCGATCGCAAAGTTCGCCCACTGCCTCAAGCCGGTAATCGGCGCTGCCGCGCACATCGGCAATCGGGGTCAGGTGGCTCAGGTATTCGGGCCGGGTAATTGGCCCCGGTTCGTCTGTCGGGATACCGATCAGCGCTGCCTCAAGGGCGGGCAGGCGTTGCGCCACGGGCGAGGCGGCACCAACGGCCACCCGCGCCCCGGCGATCCGGCCATCCACCTTCCACAGGTTCACGGCCACCATCACGATGGAAATCACCATATAATGCCGCGTTCCCAGTTTTTCGAACGCCGAGGTCATGGCGGCGGGCTGTGGCGGGATATGCACCGCCGACACCAGCTCATTGTGCGCCAGCGCCGTTTTACGCACCCCTTGCAGGAAATCCGCCAATCCGATCTGTCGCATCCCACCCGGCCCGGCAATTTCCACCCCGGCGTCAAGCGCCAGCAGCGGCGGAACACCATCAGCGGCCGGTGAGGCGTTGCACAGGTTCCCCGCGACGGTGCCGGCATTCTGAATCTGAACCGAGCCAACCACCCGCGCCGCCGCTTTCAACGCATCGAAACAGGGGGGCAGATCGGTGCGCACCACATCGCTCCACCGGGTTGCGGCGCCAATCCGCCAGCCGCCCCCGTCAGATGTGATGCCGCGCAATCCCGCCACGCGGGTGATGTCGATGATGTGGTCGGGTGCAGGTGCGTCGCCCAAGGCGGGAAAGAAATCTGTCCCTCCTGCCACGATACGCGCGTTCCCGTCACGCCCGAGGGCGGTCAAGGCCTCGCTCAGACTGTGCGGCATGGAATAGCCCAACGCGACCTCCTGAATCCGGGTATTTCATTCGTACACTGTCAAACCACTAACCCGCGAGTGTCAACAGGTTTCCCCAAGGGCATCCCGTTCAGGGCACCTGCACAACAGCCTCGACGCGAACCGGTCGGTCGTCCACCACATAGGCGCGGTGATCGTTGGTGTTCAGGGTCACTTCGATGTGGTGGGGGCCGGTTGGCAGCGCGCCTATACGGGCCTCGGGGGTATACATCCGCTGAAGCTTCACCCCGTCGAGATAAAGGTGTGCGTGGCCATAACCGGGGATATGCCCTATGCCTGCGACCGGCTCGGTAAAGGTGAAATCTTGCGAATCGACAGAAACCCGCCATCCGGTGCCGTCAGGGGTGATGCGCAGTGCCACCTGTGGCGCCGGTTCGCCCTTGCCCACCCGGCAGATCCCCCCGAGCGACAGCAGGCCCACTTCGCCCGCGTCGCCCCGGACAATCGGATCAGACAGGATCGCGCGGGTCGTCACCTGCGCCCCGCTGGCGAAATTCAGGGTAATCGGCAGCACCGCACCGTCGCCCGGCATGGCGTGCAACCCCACGATCCGCAGATGCGCGCCATCAACTGCCAGGACCGGCGCGCTTTGGGCTGGCAATGTGATTTCTCCCTTGGGGGCAACCACCTCCACCCGTTCTGCCATCGTGGTTTCCGCGCCTGTCAACCGATCCGGCCCGCCATCATTGTGCAGTGTCATGAACAGACGCAGGGTGTCGGGTTCGTCCTGCAATGGCACCGCAGTGGCCCCTTCGGCGCGGATCGCCACCGGCCCGGGGCGCAGGGCAAGAAACAGCACGCCCCCCGCCACAAGGGCGACGGTTACACATATTGCAAAGGCGCGGCGTAGAGGCATGGGGGGCGGCTCCAATGAATACTGTCGGTGTTTGGCAAGGCATCGTTGCACGCAGATGTGCCAACCTGACGAGAACCGACCGAACAATGCAACCCTTGCCCGTGGGGTCACGTTCCGCGTTGCGGCCTCTCTTCAATTGGCATTTCCGCAAACCTGTGGCTTGGTGCGGTGCATGTTGATCTTGCCCAGACTAATTCCTCTCTGCCTTGCCATCATGCTGCTGCCCACGGGGGTTGCGGCCCATGCGGCGCAGGGCGGGTTTGTTCTGCTGCTGCCTACTAAGGCTTATATCACGGCCGGGTGTCTTGCCGTTGGCCTGAGTGTGCTGGTTGTCGCGGTGCTGCCCGACCGCTGGCTGGCGCGGATGTTCACCCCGATCACCCTTTGCCGCCTGCCGGATATGGCCATGGCGCGGCGCATCACCAGCCTGCTGTCGCTGGCGCTGCTGGGCTGGTTGCTGTGGATCGGGTTCACCGGGCCGCGTGATCCGCTGTCCAACCTGCTGCCCCTGACCATCTGGACCCTGTGGTGGATTGCCCTGTTCACCATGCAGGGGGTTTTGGGTGATGTCTGGGCATGGGTGACCCCCTGGCGCGGGCTGCACGGGCTGTTATGGGGCGATGCAACGCCACCTCTGCGCCTGCCGGTGTGGCTGGGCCATGGTCCGGCGATCATGGCCTTTCTCGCCGTTATCAGCTTTGCCCTTGCCGATCCGGCACCCGATGATCCGGCCCGTCTGGGCGCATTTGTCATGGGGTATGCCCTGTTCACCTTCACTGGCATGGCCCTGTTCGGGGCCGACGATTGGCTGGAGCGGGCCGAATGTTTCACCCTCATGCTGCGCCTCTTTGCCCTGCTGGCGCCGGTTCAATGGCACCCACGTATGGCAATCGGGCTGCCCGGCTGGGCCGCTTTGGATCAGAAAACGCCCCTGTCGCTGGGGATTTTTGTCATCATCCTGCTGGGTTCAGGAAGCTTTGACGGATTGAACGATACCTTCTGGTGGCTGGCACAGATCGGGATCAACCCGCTGGCCTTTCCCGGGCGCTCGGCGGTGGTGTGGCCCACGACGCTGGGCCTGATCGGGGCAAATGCCGCGCTGGTTACGGCCTTCGCCGCCTGTGTTGCCACGGGCCATCTGGCCGTGCAGGCCACAACCCCCGGCCTGCCGCTGCCCCGGCTTGCCCAAAGCATAGCACGGCTGGCCATGTCGGTGCTGCCCATCGCCTTTGCCTATCATGGTGCGCATTTTCTGACGACGTTCCTTGTGAACGGTCAATATGCCATCGCCGCCCTGACCGACCCCTTGGCCAATGGCGCCGATCTGCTGGGGCTGGGACAGTTCTATGTGACGACGGGCTTCTTCAACACCCGCGCCACGGTTCAGGCGATCTGGCTGACACAGGCGGGAATCATTGTTCTCGGCCATGTTCTGGCGGTGCTGATGGCGCACCGGATGGCTGTGTCCTTGTATGGGCGTGGCAGACCCGCCCTGATCAGTCAGATTCCCCTGGCGCTGTTCATGGTGCTCTACACCCTTCTGGGGCTATGGCTCCTTGCGGCGCCACGGGGCGCATGACCTTGGGGAAAGAAATATCTGGACAGTCGGCGCGTAGAAATACAACGTTGCACCAATCATAAGGCGCCACGGGGTGCCATTCGACCTGGAGGAATACATGACCCGAAAGATCATTGCACCTACATCGCTCAATCGGCGTGGCGCGCTCAAGACCCTTGGCCTTGGCGCCGGGGCGTTGGCCGCCAGCACGGCGATGCCCGGCTTTCTTCAGGCGCAATCCAGCGCGCCGATCAGAATCGGGTTTCAGGTGCACCGCACCGGCATCGGCGCCTCTTATGGCCGCTGGTATGATCGCACCTCGCAAGCGGCCGTCAAACGGATCAACGATGCGGGCGGGATCAACGGACGCATGGTGGAACTGGTGCCCGAGGATGACGGCACCGACCCCAAGCGCGGCGCCGAAGTGGTTGAAAAATTCGCCACCCAGTCAAATTGCGACGTGGCGTTCGGCACGTTGTTTTCCCATGTTGTCATCGGCTCCGCCCCCCGGGCGGGTGAGCTGAAACTACCCTATTTCGTGGTGTCCGAGGGGCATCACGTGGCCAGCGGCATCCTCAACCGCTATACCCTGCAACCGGGCATCACCGACGTGAAAAGCCAGGTCCAGGCCATGGCCCCCTTCGTGTCTGACAATCTGGGCAAAAAGGTTTGCATGATCTATCCCGATTTCGCGTTCGGGCACGATCACCGCGATTATTTCTCAAAGGCGTTCGAGGCACAGGGCGGCACAATCAACGCATTGATCGCCATCCCGCCCACCGAAACCAGCTTTACCAAATATTTCCCCCAGATCCCCCGGGATACCGAGGTGATCTATCACGTGATGACCGGCCCTGCCGTTCTCACCTTTGTAAAGGAACTCGGCGAATTCTTCGGCCCCTCGCGCCCGGAATTGTTCGGTTTCATCGACAGCCTGGAAGCGGTGGATATGGCGTCACCCGGGCTGGAGTTCCTCGAAGGATCCTACATGTGGGAAGGCGACCCCCGTTATGCCCAGTCCGACCAGACCGAATATGACAAGGTTTACCGCGAAGCGGTCGGCGTGGATGCCAACGGGGCTTCGGTCTCTGACAGCAAGGACGTCAGCACCTATGCCCATATGTTCGGCTGCTGGGAAACCCTGAACGTCATTAAGGCCGGGATGGAGGCCGCAGATTATCAGGGCCCCAAGGACCGCAGCAAACTGATCGAGGCGGTCGAAGCGATGACCGATATGCCCCTTGGCCAGGACCACCCCCAGGGTGCCAAGCTGTTCAATGGCAAGACCCATCAGGTGTTCGGCCATCAGTATATCAGCAAGGTCGAAGACGGGCGGATGAATGTGGTTCATACCACCAGCATCGAAGACACCCTGTACGATGATGAGGTGGATTACACCACACAGCCGTTCTGACCGCCCCCGGGCGGCGCAGGAAACAAGTGCCGCTCTGCCCGGATTTCCCCCTGGAATGAGTATTTTTATCAGTAAAAAGCGCAAAGTTCGCTTCTCTTTTTACTGATAAAAATACTCAATTCTGCGCTCAAACAGCGGCGCGACGGTAGAGGCTGACAGTGTCTTTGCCACAGGCATTTCCCACGAAAAGGTTCGCGAGAACGATGGATTTCGGCCCACACCTGATGCTTGCCATGCTCGAAGGCGCGGTCAGCGCGGCAATTCTGGCGCTAACGGCCATGGGGCTGTCGGTGGTGTTCGGGGTGATGCGGGTCGTGAACGTGGCGCATGGTGAATTCTACATGCTGGGTGCCGTGATTGCATGGTTCGTCGCCACCACCCTTGGCACCCACCCGGCCCTTGGCTTTGTCGCGGCCCTGCTGATTGCGCCTGTGGTGGTCGGGGCGCTGGCCGCGGCGGCGGACAAGCTGATCTTGCAGGGCATCAATTATGATCCAGAGCGCACGATCGTTGCCACAATCGGCCTGCTTTATATCATCCAGCAAGGCACCTTGATGACGTTCGGCCCCGATGCCCGGCCCGTTGCGCCCCCGTTCAACAGCCGTATTCCACTGCCCTGGTTCGAATGGGCCGAGGGAAAACTGTCGTTTTATTACCCCTGGGGGCTGTCGATCACATCTTACAAGCTGTTCGTCATTGTCGCCGCTGCCGCGATCCTGATTGCCCTGTGGTTGTTCATGACCCGCACCAGGGCGGGGCTGATCATGCGCGCCACCCAACAGGACAGCGCCATGGCCCAGGCTTTCGGCATCCCTGTGAGCCGGGTCTATGCCTTGGTCTTTGGCCTTGGCGCGGCCCTTGCGGCCATGGGGGCTGTTCTGGTCGTGCCAATCCAGCAGGCGCATTATCTGATGGGGGGTGATCCGTTGCTCCTGTCTTTCATTGTCGTCATCATTGGCGGGCTTGGGTCACTGCCCGGCACCGTCATCGCCGCCCTGTTGATCGGGATGAGCGATGGGGTGATCTCGGTGTTCCTTTCACCCACCTTGGCCAAGATCCTTGCAACCCTCGCAGTGGCCATGGTGCTGGTATTTCGGCCTCAGGGGCTGCTTGGAAAAAGGCCCACTGATGGCGCGCGATATTGTCCTGCACCTTGGCGTGATCGCCCTGCTTGCCTTGGCCTATGCGGTGTTGCCCGCCTATCACTCGGGCAATCTGGCGCGGATCATGGTGCTGGCGATCTATGCCATGGGGTATAATCTGGCGTTTGGGTACACTGGGCTGTTGTCGCTGGGCCATGCGTTGTTCTTTGCTGCCGGGATGTATGGGCTGGCGTTAACCATGCAGCATTTCGCCATGCCACCCCTGCCGGCCCTTGCCATAGCCCTGATCGGCGCGGCCGTGGTAACAGGGATCACCGGCGCGCTGGCCCTGCGCACCCGGGGCGTGGCCTTTATGATTGTCACGCTGATGTTTGCCCAGGCCGGTTATCTGACAGTTCTGTATTTTGGCGAATGGACCCGGGGCGATGAGGGTTTTGTCATTCCCCAGGCCATGCGTCAGATTGCGGGCGTTGATCTGACTGGCGCGGCAGGGCGCTATTTCGCCGCGCTGATTCTGTTTGCGATTACTCTCCTGCTGATCGGAGCTTTGGTGCGCGCACCCTTCGGGCGTACCCTGATCGCGATCCGCGAGAATGAGGCGCGGGCGACCATGCTGGGGTATGATGTGCAGCGGTTGAAATGGCTGGCGCTGGTTGCATCTGGCACGATCTCGGGGTTGGCCGGGGCCACCTATGCCCTGCTGTTTGGCTATGCCGGGGCCAGTTTCGCCGCCGTCCCCTATTCGATTTTTCCGCTGCTTTACGTGCTGTTGGGGGGCGGGCACCACCCTTGGCCCGCTGGTTGGGGCGGCGTTCATGTTCTATCTGATTGATCTGTCCAGTGGCGTGACTGACGCCTATATGCTGGTGGCTGGCGTGGCGCTGGTCGCGCTGACCATGTTCCTGCCTCAGGGCATCCTTGGGACATTGCGCAAACGGTGGCTGCCATGGCTTCCATGATGTTGCAAACCCGGGGCCTGAGCAAAACCTATGCAGGGGTTGAGGCCAATACAGACGTGGATTTCGATCTGCCGGCCGGGCAAATCCGCGCCCTGATCGGACCGAACGGGGCGGGGAAATCCACCTTTGTCGGAATGCTCTGTGGCCGGATCGAGGCGACGCGCGGCACGGTGATGTTTGACGGACAGGACATTTCAAACCTGCCGGCCCACAAACGCATCGCCCTTGGCATTGCCTATACGTTCCAGATCACTTCGGTTTTCGCGGGGCTCAGCGTTCATGAAAACGTGGCCCTTGCGGCGCGCCGTGCCGGAGGCGGTAATGGGCAGGTAGCCGATGTTCTGGGGCGCGTCGGTCTGTTGGATCGTGCTGAACAGGTGGCGGGCGATCTTTCCTATGGCCACCAGCGGATTCTGGAAATCGGCATGGGGTTGGCGCAAAATCCGCGCCTGTTCATCCTTGATGAACCGACCCAGGGGTTGGCGGAATCCGAAATCGCGGCGTTCAAGACACTGATCACAGGGTTGGGCGATACCACCATCCTGCTGATCGAACACAACATGTCGGTGGTGATGGAAACGGCAGAGTGTATCACGGTGCTCAATCAGGGCCGGATACTGGCCGAAGGCACCCCCGATGACATCCGTGCCAACACCCATGTGCAAGCCGCCTATCTGGGAACCGAGGATGCTTGAACTGTCCGACATCCACGCCGCCTATGGTCGGGTGAACACGCTGTTTGGTGTGACTCTGACGGCGAAACCGGGTGAAATCACCTGTCTGCTGGGGCGCAACGGGGCGGGGAAAACCACCGTTATGCGTGCCATCATGGGGCTGCTGCCGATTTCCAGCGGCACGATCACGCTGGAGGGCATGGTCCTCCAAACCCTGCCCCCCGATCACATTCCGAAACAGCGGATCGGCTATATCCCTCAGGGGCGCCGCCTGTTTGCCGAACTGACGGTGGCGGAAAATATCGAAGTGGGCCTGATGACCTGCGGCGAAGGGCGCGACACCCGCGATTGGGTGCTGTCGATCTTTCCCCGCCTGCGCGAACGCCTGAAACAGCGCGCCGAAACCCTTTCGGGGGGCGAACAACAGATGCTGGCCACCGCCCGCGCCCTGTGTCTGCGGCCCCGGGTTCTGTTGCTGGACGAACCCACCGAAGGCTTGCAGCCCAGCATGATCGACCAGATCCGCCAGGTGGTGGTGCGGATGAAATCCGAAGGCGTTGCCGTTGTTCTGGTCGAACAGCGAATGGAGGCGATCCTGTCACTGGCCGATCACGCGGTTTTCATCGAGAATGGCCGCACCATCGACATGGCAAGCGGCGACGCCCTGCGCGCCAACCCCGAAACCCTTACCCGCCATCTGGGAGTCTGATATGCCCGAAAAACTCGTCATCAAAAACATCGGCCTGATGCTGTCAGGCAAGATGGAAGAACCGATCTATGACGCCGATACCATCATCGCCGTGGATGGCAAGATCACCGAATGGGGCCGGGAAAAAGACCTGGATATCGAAGGCGCCACCACCACTGTTGATGCCCATGGTATCACTCTTGCGCCCGGTTTGATCGACAGCCACGTCCACCCTGTGGTCGGCGATTACACCCCCCGCCAGCAACAGTTACACTGGATTGACAGCACGCTGCACGGCGGTGTGACAACCTTGATTTCGGCGGGTGAGGTGCATATGCCCGGCCGCCCAAACGACCCGGTCGGCACTGTGGCCATGGCGATTGCCGCGCAACGCTGGTACGAAAACCTGCGTCCTTCGGGGATGAAGGTTCACGCCGGTGCGCCGCTGCTGCAAAAGGGGCTGGAGGAACACCACTTCAAGCAGATGGCCGACGCAGGCGTGCGCCTGATCGGTGAAGTGGGCCTTGGCACCATCAAGGATGGCAAAACCGCCAATGAGATGGTCGGTTGGGCGCGCAAATACGGGATGCAAAGCACGATTCACACCGGCGGCCCGTCAATCCCCGGGTCGGGGTTGATCGACGCCGATATGGTGCTGGAAACCGGCACCGATGTGGTGGGCCATATCAACGGCGGTCATTCCGCCCTGCCCGACGATCAGATCATCTGTCTGTGCGAGTCGTGCAAGGCAGCGCTGGAAATCGTGCACAACGGCAACGAACGCGCTGCGCTGCTGACTTTGAACACTGCGCGCGAGTTGGAAAAGCTCGATCAGGTGATCCTTGGCACCGATGGGCCGGCCGGTTCGGGGGTGCAACCTCTGGGCATCCTCAGGATGATCGCAATGCTCTCATCCCTCGGGAACGTCCCCGCCGAAATCGCGTTCTGCTTTGGCAACGGCAATACGTCGCGACAGCGCAAGCTGGACACGGGATTGATTGAAGCTGGCATGTGCGCCGATTTCGTTCTGATGGATCAGGCCCAGCACGCGCCGGGAAAAACGATTCTTGAATCCGTGCAACTGGGCAACCTTCCCGGGGTTGGGATGACCGTGATCGACGGGCGTATTACCTCGACCCGGTCACGCAACACGCCCCCGCAGGGCGCCTGCCCGAAACGCTGTGAGCATGGCCTGCGTTGCGCCGTGAGTATTTGCATCAGTAAAAAGCCCGGTTTCGCTTTTTACTGATAAAAATACTCACGGCGTCACGCCAAACGAAAACGGGCCGCCCGAATATGGGGCAGCCCGTTGAGAATCTGTAAGGCGCAGGTTCAGCCGTTGACGCTGTCCTTCAGTGCCTTCGCGATGGTCATCTTTACCACCTTGTCGGCGTCTTTCTTGATCTGCTCGCCGGTGGCGGGGTTGCGCACCATCCGCTCGGGGCGTTCGCGGCAATAAATCTTGCCAACGCCGGGCAGTGTTACGGCACCACCGCCCGACACTTCGCGGGTGATGATGTTGATGATGCTGTCCAGCGCGGTGCCCGCAGCCTTTTTATCGCTTCCCATGTCATCGGCCAGGGCGGCGACAAGTTGGGTCTTGGTCATTGGTTTTGCCATGTATGGTCTCCTCAATCTGCCCTACCTAGGGGTCATTGGCGCAATTTAGACCTATCCAGAGGGGCGACACAACGACTAGTGGTGCCTTTTCCCAATAAAACATGCGCTTTGCGTCGGTTTTTGCGCATTACAGGAAGGCGGTTTCTTCAAACGACCGCAACTTGCGGGAATGGATGCGGTCCAGCGGCATTCCGTTCAGGGATTCCATGGCCCTTATCCCGATCAGAAGGTGGCGTGCGACCTGGGTGCGATAGAAATCCGATGCCATACCGGGCAGTTTCAATTCGCCATGGAGCGGTTTGTCGGACACGCACAGCAGGGTGCCATAGGGCACACGGAACCGAAAACCGTTGGCCGCGATCGTGGCGCTTTCCATATCCAGTGCCACGGCGCGCGACTGGCTCAGGCGTTGCACGGGGCCCGACTGATCGCGCAATTCCCAGTTGCGGTTGTCCAGGCTGGCGACAGTGCCGGTGCGCATGATACGTTTGAGATCGAACCCTTCGAGCGCGGTGACCCTGGCCACGGCATCTTCCAGCGCGATCTGGATTTCGGCAAGGGCCGGAACCGGCACCCAGACCGGCAGATCGTCATCCAGCACCTTGTCTTCGCGCAGATAGGCATGGGCCAGCACAAAATCGCCCAGCCGCTGGGAATTGCGCAGCCCGGCGCAATGGCCCACCATGATCCAGGCATGGGGGCGCAGCACCGCGATGTGGTCGGTCGCGGTTTTGGCGTTACTTGGCCCCACCCCGATATTGACCAGCGTAATGCCCCCCATTGGCCCGCTTGAGGTGATACGAGGGCATCTGCGGCAGCTTGGCCGGGATCGGCATTGGCGCGTCGGGTTCGGTGATCTCAAGATTGCCGGGGCCGACAAAGCTGACATATCCACTGTCGGGATCGGCCAGCACGGCGCGGGCGTAGGTTTCGAACTCTTCGATATAGAACTGATAGTTGGTGAACAGGACGTGGTTCTGGAAATGGCTTGGGTTGGTGGCGGTATAATGGGACAGCCGCGCCAACGAGTAATCAATCCGCTGGGCGGTAAACGGGGCAAGGGGCGCGGCCCCATCGGGATAGGTAAACCCGAATCCGTTGACGATATCATCGTTTGTCGTTGCCAGATCGGGGACATCGAACACATCGCGCAGGGTGAATTCCATCGTTCCGTCGTGGGGCATGGACACTGTTCCATCGCCCGCCATGGCGAAATGCACCGGAATTGGCGTGGTCGACGGGCCGATCTGCACGCCTACCCCGTGGTTTTCGACCAACAGGGCGATTTGTTGTTGCAGATAGCTGGCAAACAGATCCGGCCGGGTGATGGTGGTGGAATAGGTGCCGGGTGTCGCCACATGGCCAAAACTCAACCGGCTGTCCACTGCGGCAAAGCTTGTGGTGGTAAAGCGGATTTCGGGATAGAAGGCGCGATACCGCGATGTTGGCGCGTCGCCGGAAATCGCAGCCAGAAAATGCTGGCCCAGAAATTGACAGGATTGATCGTATAATTCTTGCAACCGCGCGACGGCGGCCTTGGGATCGGTGAATGTTTCGTGGGGCTGCACGGTGGGCGTGACGATGGGCAGATTTTGTGTGGGGGCGTACATGGCGCATCCTTTCTCATTGGGGTTCCCCTTATGCGGGAATAGCATTGCCTATCCCAAATAGCCCCACCCGGGCAAGCGGTGCGATGGGTGCTTGTCCCATCCGGGCATGACACCGCCATGACAGCCCCGTGACAGCGGGGGGCACTTGTGCTGTGTTTGGCCCGAAACAAGGAGCACCGACATGACCACCACCCTGCGCCCGAACATGAATCACTGGCCCGAACGGGTAGATATGGCCGCCGCTTTTCGCTGGACCGCCCGCCTGAACATGCACGAGGCGGTGGCCAATCATTTTTCCCTGGCGATCAATGATAGCGGAACCCAATTCCTGATGAACCCGAACCAGATGCATTTTTCCCGCATTCGTGCCTCTGATCTGATTCTGGTTGATGCCAATGATCCCGATGCCCTGAACGGCCCGGACGCCCCCGATCCAACGGCCTGGGGGTTGCATGGCGGGCTGCATCGTCACTGTCCCCATGCGCGCTGTGCCATGCATGTTCATTCAATTCACGCCACGGTTCTGGCCGCTTTGGCCGACAGCACCCTGCCGCCCATCGACCAGAATTGTGCGACCTTCTTCAACCGGGTGGTGATTGACAATAACTATGGCGGGCTGGCGTTCGAGGACGAGGGCATCCGTTGCGCCCACCTGTTTGACGATCCCAGGAAAAAGGTGATGGTCATGGGCAACCACGGTGTCATGGTTATTGGCGCGACGGTGGCGGAAACCTTTAACCGGCTTTATTATTTCGAACGTGCCGCCGAAACCTATATCCGTGCCCTGCAAACCGGCCGCGCCCTGCGCATCCTGCCCGATGACATCGCCGAGAAAACCGCGCGTGAACTGGAGCAATACCCAGAACAGGACATTCGGCACCTCGCAGAATTAAAGGCGATTCTTGACGAAGAAGGCGCGCCATATGCGACCTGAGCCCGACAGCGCCGGCTCAGGCCACCGAACCGGCAAGTCCGCCAATTTTCACGATGTGCTGAATGATCGCCTGAACCCCTTGTTCAGATCGCAGGCATGCAAATACGAAAGGGCGCACCCCACGCATTTTCCGGCTGTCGCGCTGCATGATGTCCAATGAGGCGCCCACATGGGGCGCCAGATCGGTCTTGTTGATGATCAACAGGTCCGATTTCGTGATTGCCGGCCCGCCTTTGCGCGGGATTTCCTCGCCGGCGGCAACGTCGATGACGTAGAGCGTGAGATCGGCCAATTCGGGGCTGAATGTGGCGGACAGGTTGTCGCCACCGGATTCGATGAAAACGATGTCCAGATCGGGGTGCCGCCTTGTCATTTCGGCCACGGCGGCGAGATTGATCGAGGCATCCTCGCGGATTGCCGTATGCGGGCAGCCGCCGGTTTCAACGCCGATGATCCGGTCCCCCGGCAAGGCCTGCATCCGCAGCAGGGCTTCGGCATCTTCGCGGGTGTAGATGTCATTGGTGATGGCGCCGACGGAAAAATGGTCGCGCATCTGTCGGCACAGTGCGGCGGTCAGCGTTGTCTTGCCAGCCCCCACAGGGCCACCGATTCCGACGCGCAAGGGGCCGTTTGGCGAAGTCATGAGCGGAACATCCTTGAATATTGGGTTTCATGGCGCATGGAGGCGATGTCGACCGCAAAGGTCGCCGATCCGAGATCGTTCATGTTCTGGCGCATCGCCGATCGGACGGTCCGGTTGATCAGTGGTGCCAGGGCGGCAAGGCATCTGTGGCCGTCTGTCTGGCCAAGCGGGACAAGACGGATCGCCGCCGAGGTCAGGTTGCCCGCGAATGCCTGAAGATACAGCCGCGCCGTTGGGGCCTGCGGGATGCGGCGCAATTTCGCAGCGGCACCAACGGCAACCGGATAGGTCAACTCCGGCAATGCCAACCCCCAGATATCCGAGGCAATCCGAGCAAATGCCGCGCCTTGTTCGCTGATTTCCAGCAGGCGTTCCGATGTGGGGGACAGGGCGCGCGCCAGGGCGTCGATCTTTGTCAGGTGGCACGTCGATTGCGCGTGATAGGCCTGCCCCATCAGGATCAGATCATTGCGCCCGGCGCCATGCCGGATCACATCTGTCAGCCAGTGTCGAAAACCGTCAACGTTACACACTTCGCCCGATTGCACCGCCCATTCCAGCCCATGACTATAGCTGAACGCCCCGACCGGAAAGCCGGGCGAAAACCATTGCGCCAGGGTCAGAAGATCGCCCTCTGTCAGATCGTCAATGATCATGGGCAGGGCCATGGGAATGGGTGCGCCCGTGGCCATAGGCGCCGCCTTCGGGGGTAAAGGGTTTGACCACTTCGCGGACGTTGGCGCCGATCCTGAGCAGCATATCGCGGATCACATGATCACGCTGAATCAGCAGCCGGGTGGTTTCGATCTGGCACGGCGTATGGCGGTTGCCGATGTGCCAGGCAAGACGGACAAGATCGCCGCCCGTCACCTCCAGAAGTTCCTCGGCGGCGGCGCGGATTTCGATCAGGCGACCATCGGCAAGTTCAAAGGCATCGCCGTGGTTCAGCGATGTGGTGTGCGCTAGATCGACAACAAAGGGCTGTCCGTTGCTGGTTTCCAGCCGCTTGCGCCGCAAAAAGCGGTCGTCATACCCCAGCATACAATGATCAAAGGCGCCGCTCCAGGAACCGGACATTCGGATCGTCTGACAGGTTTGTAAAATCATCACGGACCTCAATACAGGAAATAGCGCTGCGCCATGGGCAGCACTTCGGCGGGCGCGCAGGTCAGCAATTCACCATCGGCGCGAACCTCGTAGGTTTCGGGGTTTACGTCAATTTTCGGGGTGGCGTCGTTCAGCACAAGATCGCGCTTGCCGATATTTCGGGTGTTTTCGACAGGAACGGTCTGTTTGGCCAACCCCAGCCGGCCACCGACCCCCGCCGCCTGTGCGGCGCCAGAAACAAACAGCACGGCGCAATGTTCAACCGACCGGCCAAAGCCACCGAACATGGGCCGCGAATAGACAGGTTGCGGGGTCGGAATGGAGGCATTCGGATCGCCCATCTGGGCACAGACGATGGTGCCGGCCATCAGCACCATTTCCGGCTTCACCCCAAAGAATGCCGGGTGCCACAGCACCAGATCGGCGCGTTTGCCCACCTCGATACTGCCGACATGGGCCGAAACCCCCTGAGCGATGGCCGGGTTGATGGTGTATTTCGCAATATAGCGGCGGACGCGAAAGTTGTCGTTGTTGCCCGTTTCCTCGGCCAGTCGCCCGCGCTGCTTTTTCATCTTGTCAGCGGTCTGCCAGGTGCGGATCAACACTTCGCCAACCCGCCCCATGGCCTGACTGTCCGATGCGATGATTGAAAATGCGCCCATGTCGTGCAGAATATCCTCGGCTGCGATGGTTTCGCGGCGGATGCGGGATTCGGCAAAGGCAACGTCCTCGGGGATGGATTTATCCAGATGGTGGCAGACCATCAGCATATCGAGGTGTTCTTCGATGGTGTTGACGGTAAAGGGGCGCGTCGGGTTGGTCGAACTGGGCAGAACGTGCTGTTCGCCGCAGACCTTGATGATGTCGGGGGCATGGCCGCCCCCTGCGCCTTCGGTGTGAAAGGCGTGAATGGTGCGGCCCTTCATCGCCTTCAGGGTATGTTCGACAAAGCCGCTTTCATTCAGGGTGTCGGTGTGGATCATCACCTGCACATCCATGTCATCGGCGACGGACAGACAGCAATCAATCGCCGCCGGGGTCGTTCCCCAATCCTCGTGCAGTTTCAAGGCACAAGCGCCGCCTTCGACCATTTCCACCAATGCCTCGGGGCGGCTGGCGTTGCCCTTGCCCGACAGGCCAAAGTTCATCGGGAAAGCGTCCAGCGATTGCAGCATTCGCCCGATATGCCAGGGACCGGGGGTGCATGTGGTGGCCAGGGTGCCATGGGCGGGGCCGGTGCCGCCGCCGAACATTGTCGTAACGCCGGAGTGCAAGGCGTCCTCGATCTGCTGCGGACAGATAAAGTGGATGTGGGAATCAAAGCCGCCAGCCGTCAGGATGCGCCCTTCGCCTGCGATAATTTCGGTGCCGGGGCCGATGATGATGTCGACATTGGGCTGAGTGTCGGGGTTGCCCGCTTTGCCGATCCTGTGGATGCGGCCGTCTTTCAGCGCAACATCTGCCTTGTAGATCCCGGAATGATCGACGATCAGCGCATTGGTAACAACCGTGTCCACCGCCCCGGCGGCCCGGGTGATCTGACTTTGGCCCATGCCATCGCGGATCACCTTGCCGCCGCCGAATTTCACCTCTTCGCCGTAGGTGGTCAGATCGCGCTCCACTTCGATGATCAGGTCGGTGTCGGCCAGCCGCAGGCGGTCGCCGGTGGTGGGGCCGTACATTCCGGCATAATCGGCGCGTGAGAGTTTTCCGGGCATCAGAGATCTCCCATGATGTGCTGGTTGAAACCAAAGATACGGCGGTCGCCCGCAAACGGGATCAACCGTACCTCGCGCCGCTGGCCCGGCTCGAACCGCACAGCCGTGCCCGCAGGAATGTCGAGCCGTTTCCCAAGCCCCGCGTGCCGGTCAAAATCCAGGGCCGGGTTGGTTTCGGCAAAATGATAGTGAGAGCCGACCTGAACAGGCCGGTCGCCGGTGTTGGACACCATCAGCGACGTCGGCGCGCGCTGATCGTTGAGGGTGATCATGCCATCGGCGGGAAACAGTTCTCCGGGGATCATGGGGCTTGCCTTATGGGCTGGTGAACGGTGACAAGTTTTGTGCCGTCCGGGAACGTGGCCTCGACCTGCACTTCGGGAATCATCTCGGGGATGCCGTCCATGCATTGATCGCGGGTGATGATTTGCGCGCCTTCGGTCATCATCCGGGAAACGGACCGTCCGTCGCGCGCGCCTTCGACCACGGCGTCGGTGATCAGGGCGATTGCTTCGGGATAGTTCAGCTTGACGCCACGGGCCAGACGCTTGCGCGCGACTTCGGCGGCCATTGCGATCAGCAGTTTGTCTTTTTCGCGAGGGGTCAGTTGCATGTCAAAGGGTCCATGTTCTGGGCAAAGGGGCGCCGCGCAGGATGTCCAGTATCGGGATCAGGGACTTGCGCAGCAGATAGCTGTCATCGGCAAGCAGCCGCGCAAACAGCAGGCCGGGGCGGATCAGCCCGGCACCGCAATTTTCAGGCAGGATGGCCCGCAGGCGCGACAGGTACAGATCCGCGTCGGGCGCCGCATAGATCACGCTGGCGCTTGCCCCGGCGTTGCGCGCGGTGAACGGCGACGCGAGCTGCGTTGCCACATCGCCGTGCAGGCGGATGGCATCGGCAAAGATCAGCGCGCCGTCCCGGTACAGGCGGATGTTGTCGGTAAAGGCGATGTCGCGCAGGTGTTCGCCCATGGTGATACGGCCAAAGACCAGCGGCTCGACCGCCAGAAAGGTGGCGTCATTTGCCATGGTCACCGACAGGTTACGTCGAAAGGCGCAGCAATCAAAAAGAATGGTTTCCTGCGGCAGCCAGTCGATTCTGCCGCCCGATGCCACGGTCAGATCGCTAGACAAAGTCGCGATCTCGCCGGTTTTCGCGCGATAGATCCGTTCGGCAGCCTGGGATGTCAGGGTCAGGCGGCTGTTCGCCCCGGCTTGCGCGGAAATGGTAAACCGGTCGCCGCCCGTGATGCCCCCGGCGGTGTTGATACAAACCCCCATCAGGTCTGTTCGGGTTGCGGGGCGTGGGAACAACACCTTGGACGAACCGGATTGGTGCAACTCCCCCAGACAGGCGCCGCCCGGCCCTGCCACCGAGGTCAGGTGCAGGGTGCCGCGTGCCCGGGGCTGAGCCTGCTCTGGCTGCGGGGGCGATATTGTCGGGGTAACGTTGATGCTGTGATCCTTCGGACGTCGTTGCGACGTGGTGAAGATGAGTCAATCAGGCGGCGGACGCACGGTTTATCCGGTGGTTTTCCGGTCCAAGCCGCCGTGTTTGTTCAAAACTCGGGCAGGTTGCAGGATTTCGCCCAAATATTTGGCAAAATGCCGTGACGGCCCCCAAGAATTTTGCAGATGCGTTGTGTTCTTGCCGCGTCGCCGCATTGCTGTGGGTGCCTGACACGCTGTTTGCACCACGACAGACGGAAAGGGTGTGTGACGACCCGATGACTTGGACATCTGACGGGCCGCCACACGGATGCAACACTGATGTTGCAGGGGGAACGTATGGCATCGCGTCTTGCACGGCAAGACAGGCCCATATGTTCTGACCTGCATGGAAGGAACTCCATGAACTTATTTGCAAAAACCGCTGTTGTCGCCCTGAGCGCCGGCGCACTGGCGCTGCCCGCCGCTGCCGATACCATCAAGGTTGGCATTCTGCATTCCCTGTCAGGCACGATGGCGATTTCGGAAACCACGCTGAAAGACACGATGCTCATGCTCATCGACGAACAGAACGCCAAGGGCGGTCTGCTGGGCCAGCAGATCGAGGCGGTCGTGGTCGATCCGGCGTCTGACTGGCCGTTGTTTGCGGAAAAAACCCGTGAACTGCTGAGCGTCGAAAACGTGGATGTGATCTTTGGCGCCTGGACCTCGGTCAGCCGCAAATCCGCCTTGCCGGTTCTGGAGGAATTGAACGGTCTGATGTTCTATCCGGTGCAGTACGAGGGCGAGGAAAGCTCCAAAAACGTGTTTTACACCGGCGCCGCCCCGAACCAACAGGCGATCCCGGCGACGGATTATTTCCTGGATGAACTGGGCGTCGAGAAATTCGCCCTGCTGGGCACGGATTATGTTTATCCGCGGACCACCAATAATATTCTTGCCAGCTACCTTTCCAGCAAGGGAATTCCCGACAGCGATATTTTCGTGAACTACACCCCCTTTGGCCATTCCGACTGGTCCAAGATCGTGGCCGACGTGGTGGCACTGGGCGCTGACGGCAAGAAGGTCGGCGTGATCTCGACCATCAACGGCGACGCCAACATCGGATTTTACAAGGAACTGGCGGCGGCTGGCGTTTCGGCGGATGACATTCCGGTGGTGGCGTTTTCGGTCGGTGAAGAAGAACTCAGCGGTCTTGATACCTCGAACCTTGTTGGGCATCTGGCGGCATGGAATTATTTCCAGTCCGCCGAAAGCGATCTGAACAAGGAATTCATTGCCAAATGGAAGGCCCGCATGGGCGAAGATCGCGTCACCAACGACCCGATGGAGGCGCATGTCATCGGCTTTGATATGTGGGTGAAGGCGGTTGAAGCGGCGGGCACCACTGACGTCGATGCGGTGCGTGAGGCGATGTATGGCATCAAGGTGCCAAACCTGACCGGCGGCACCGCTGAGATGCTGGTCAACCATCACCTGACCAAGCCGGTTCTGATCGGTGAAATCCAGGCCGATGGGCAGTTCGACATTATCAGCCAGACGGCCGAGGTGGCGGGCGATGCCTGGACCGACTTCCTGCCGGAATCCGCTGTGCTCAAGTCCGATTGGAAGAATTTGGATTGCGGTATGTACAACACCAAAACCAAATCCTGCGTGCAGACGCTGTCGAACTACTGATCCCAGGGCAACCGGTGAAAGGGGCTGTGCCCCCTTTCACAACAGGCAAGGCAGACATGATGCGGGTATTTATTCTTATGGCTTTCGCGCTGTGCTTTGGCGTATTGGGGCTGGCCGCTCAGGCGCGGGACATTCAGGATGTGTTGCAGCAGCACCGCGCGGTGATCGAGAAAAGTTCACGCAAGACGATTGGCCCGGCCATTGACGCGCTGGCAAACAGCGGGCTGCCACAGGCGCAGCGGGTTCTGCAAAAATGGCAGGCCAAGGAAATGTGGCAGCGGACGGCGGACGGGTTGTTCTTTTACGGCACCGAAGGCGCGGATCAGCAGGTCGCGCTGTTCGATTTCACTGATGACGCACCAATCGGCAGTTTCGCAACCTCTGATCTGGACCATCTCAAGCCCAACAGCGGTGTCCGGGCGTTGATGGGGGCGGCGTTGGTACAGTTTCAGTTGTCCGATCCAGACCGGGCGCGCCGTCTTGCGGCCTTGCAGGCGATTCAGCGTGACCCCGAGGCGGGGCATCTGGCCCCTTTGCGGGCCTCGATCGCGGGCGAAGCCGACCCGGAAATCAAGGCAAGAAAGCAGCAGTTGGAGCGTTTGCTGACCATTGGCTATGATGCGGATACCGACCGCCGTGTTGCGGCGATCGAGGCGGCGTCGGGCGGAATCTCGCTTGATTTGCGTTCGACCCTGAATCCCCTGGTCGAAACGCGCCGCCTTGTTGTGGTCGGGCCGCCGGATGGGGCAACCAACGTGGCCCGGATTCTGACGCCGGGCAGCGACGCCCTTGGCCTTGACGAGGCCTATGGCCTGCTGGTTGCCGAAGGGTTGGAACCGCCGCGCGTGCGCGATGCGGATATTGCGGCGGCGCTGGCGGCGAACATCGACAATGGCCGGGTCGGGGGCGTTTCCATTGCCCAACTCGACAAGGCGGAAACCCGTATCCGCGCCTATGAAACCCTTGCCCGTGACGGCACCGCGCCGCCGTTCATTCCCGAAAGCGCGATTGCCGAAACGGTGTCAAAGTACACGTTTCTTGACGCATACGCCGACCCGTCGCCTGTGGTGACCGCTGCGGCGGTCAAGGCGCTGAAATCGATCCGCATCAATGTTGCGCTCAACCAGACCCTTGATCTGATGTTGGACGGGCTGTCGCTGGCATCGATCTTTTTTCTGGCTGCAATCGGCCTTGCCATCACCTTTGGCGTCATGGGGGTGATCAACATGGCCCATGGCGAATTCATCATGATGGGTGCCTATACAGGCTATGTCGTGCAACAGGTGATCCCCAATTATACGGTATCAATCCTTGTCGCCCTGCCGGTGGCGTTCCTTGTGACCTTCGGTGCCGGTGTCGCGATGGAGCGGCTGGTGATCCGCCACCTTTACAACCGTCCGCTGGAAACCCTGCTGGCGACCTTTGGCATCTCGATTGCCCTGCAACAGATCGCCAAGAACGTCTTTGGCACACAGGCCCGGCCGCTGACCTCTCCGGCATGGCTTGACGGGGCATGGGCACTGAATGACGTGGTGTCGATCAGCTTTATCCGCATCGCGATTTTCGTTCTGGCGCTGGTTTTCCTCGGGGTCTTTCTGTTCATCATGAAACGCACGCGCGTCGGGCTTGAAACCCGGGCCGTCACCCAAAACCCGCGCATGGCGGCCAGTATGGGGATCAACCCGGATCGGGTGAACATGCTCACGTTCGGGCTTGGCTCTGGCATTGCCGGGATCGCCGGGGTCGCCATCGGGCTGTTTGCCAAGGTCACGTCAGAACTGGGAAGCGACTATATCGTCCAAAGCTTCATGACCGTCGTTGTCGGCGGCGTCGGCAATATCTGGGGCACCCTGGCGGGGGCGGCAATGATCGGGTTCCTTCAGAAGGGAATCGAATGGGGCAATCCCTCCAACACATTGGCGGCCCAAACCTACATGATCATATTCATCATCATTTTCATCCAGTTCCGGCCAAGGGGCATCATCGCCCTCAAGGGCCGCGCGGCGGGGGACTAGACACATGCAACGCACATTCATCGCCCGCAATCCATCGGTTCTGATTTTTCTTGGCTGTCTTGCCGTCTTTACACTGACCGTGACCCTGATGTCAGAGGCGGCGGGGCCGGGGCTGATTTCAACCAGCTTTGTCAAGACATTGGGCAAAACCCTGTGCCTGTGTCTGATCGCCATCGCGATGGATCTGGTCTGGGGCTATTGCGGCATTCTGAGCCTGGGGCATTTCGCCTTTTTCGGAATCGGCGGATATATGATGGGCATGTGGCTGATGTACGCGCGCACCCGTGATATCGTCGTCGCCTCCATGGCCAATGCCACGATCCCCCCGACCGACAACGAGGTTGTTGGCGCCATCGGCAACCAGATATTCGGCGTGGTGGGCAGCAGCGAGTTTCCGGCGATCTGGATGTTTGCACATTCGCTGACCCTGCAACTGATGCTGGTGGTGCTTGTGCCGGGCCTGTTGGCGCTGGTGTTTGGCTGGCTTGCGTTTCGCAGCCGGGTCACCGGGGTTTACCTGTCGATTCTGACCCAGGCGATGACCCTGGCGTTGGCGCTGTATCTGTTCCAGAACGATAGCGGCCTGCGCGGCAACAACGGCCTGTCCGGGTTGCAAAACATTCCCGGCGCCGGGGACACGCCGCAGGCCCTTGTGTCGCTGTGGTTTCTATGGGCAAGCGCCTTGGCCCTCGGGCTGGGCTATTTGCTGGCGGCCTGGGTGGTTTCGGGCAAGTTCGGCAGTGTCATCCGCGGCATCCGCGATGACGAGGCACGAGCGCGATTCCTTGGGTATTCGGTCGAGGCCTACAAGTTGTTCATCTTTGTTCTGACTGCGGTGATCGCCGCCATAGCGGGCGCGCTGTATTATCCGCAGGCCGGCATCATCAATCCGGCCGAGGTTGCGCCCATCGCCTCTATCTACCTGGCGGTCTGGGTCGCGATCGGCGGGCGCGGGCGGCTTTACGGGGCGGTCATCGGCGCGGCGATTGTCAGCC
The DNA here is from genome assembly GCF_055808395.1 of Oceaniglobus sp. K40-3. NCBI lineage: Bacteria > Pseudomonadati > Pseudomonadota > Alphaproteobacteria > Rhodobacterales > Paracoccaceae > Oceaniglobus > Oceaniglobus sp. K40-3. Next base: position 777,524 of record NZ_CM147868.1, read on the forward strand.
TGCTGTCGACCTGGTTCACCAGCGGGCAGGTGCCTGCCGTGCCGCTGGGATTCTATACGATCGACTGGGTTGATTGGTGGCAAGTGGTGCTGGGCCTGTCCTTTGTGCTGGTCACCCTGTTCGCGCCAAAGGGCATCGGCGGGCTGGTCGATCTGGTGACCGGGCGGCTGTCGCCGAACCGGCACGGCGCGGACCTTGGCCCCGACAAGGGATCGTTGCAGGAACAGGAGGCACATCGATGAAAACGTTGCTGGAGGTTTCGGGCGTCTCGGTTTCGTTCGACGGATTCAAGGCGATCAACAATCTGTCGTTTCGGATTGGCCCCGCCGAAATGCGCGCGATCATCGGGCCGAACGGTGCGGGCAAGACCACATTCATGGACATCGTTACGGGCAAGACGAAACCGAATGAGGGCCATGTCATCTGGGGTGAAAAATCCATGTCGCTGCTGAAGATGTCCGAGGCCAGGATCGCGCAGGCAGGGGTGGGGCGCAAATTTCAGCGCCCGACCGTTTTCGAGGATCAAACGGTGTTCGACAACCTTCTTCTTGCGCTGAAGAAGGATCGCCATCCGCTGGCGGTGCTGTTCTATCGGCGCAGTGAAAGCGACGCTGAAAAAGTGCGGCTTTTGGCGGCGGATATCGGGCTGACCGGCGAACTTGACCGCAAGTCCGGCGAGTTGAGCCATGGTCAGAAACAATGGCTGGAGATTGGAATGCTGTTGGCGCAGGAACCCAAATTGCTGTTGGTGGATGAACCGGCGGCAGGCATGACGCCGGAAGAACGCGAACATACGACCGACATTCTGGTGCGGGCCGCAAAGACCCGCGCCGTTGTCGTGGTGGAACATGACATGGAATTCGTGCGCCGTCTGAATTGCCGGGTAACAGTGCTGCACGAAGGTTCGGTTCTGGCCGAGGGCACTCTGGATCATGTAACCAAAAACCAAGACGTCATTGACGTTTATCTGGGGCGCTAGGCCATGCTGAAAGTTGAAAACCTGTCCCTGCACTATGGCTCCAGCCAGATATTGCACGACATTTCGCTAGAGGCGGAACTGGGCAAAGTGACCTGCATAATGGGCACCAACGGGGTTGGAAAGACCAGCCTGCTAAAGGCGATCTCGGGCACTCATCCACGCTCTGGCGGCAGTATCAGCATTGATGGGCACAGCGTTGGCCGGGAACCGGCGCACAGGCTGGCCAGGCTTGGCGTTGGCTATGTCCCGCAGGGGCGCGATGTGTTTCCCCTGTTGAGCGTGAAAGAAAATCTGGAAACCGGTTTTGCCTGCCTGCCAAGATCCGAACATTTTATCCCGGACGAGATTTACGATCTGTTTCCGGTACTGAAAGACATGACAAACCGGCGCGGCGGGGATCTGTCGGGCGGGCAGCAACAGCAACTGTCGATCGCCCGCGCCTTGATCACCAAGCCAAAACTGCTGTTGCTGGATGAACCGACCGAGGGAATTCAACCCAATATCATTCAGCAGATTGGCCGGGTCATTGCGCAACTGCGGGACCGGGGCGATATGGCGATTGTGCTGGTCGAACAATATTTCGATTTCGCCTTCGAACAGGCGGACCGCTTTGTCGTCATGCGGCGCGGACGGGTCACAAAATCCGGCGCCAAGACCGGCATCTCCAGGGAATCTGTCCTCAAGGCGGTGTCTGTTTAAGCGTCCTTTCATAAACGCCCTTGAACGACGCTGATCCGCGCCCGCCTGATGTCGGCGCTGCGGCGTTGTCGTGGGTTGCAAGAGACGGGGCCAGATGATCCGGTGTTTCCGGGATGCACGGAAACGACGATCACGATGAACAGCGCGCAATCAGAACATGGACCAACCGCGCGGCAACGTGCCAGAATGCGCATTATTGCGCCGGTGTCGCGGTTGTTGCGCATTGCGGGCGCCATATCGGTTATCTCTGGGGTGATCTGGCCGGTGCAGGCGGCGGCGCTGGCATGGGCCATTTCAGGTTGGGTGGCGGGAAACCTTGATCGCACGGGCATGGCCGCCCTTGTCTTTTTCCTTGGCGGGATTGCCCGCGCGGGGCTTGATCATTGGGCCGGTGGTTACCTTTTCGATGCGGCTGACCGGACGATCACCCGTGAACGTGTCGCCCTGATCGGGCGCGAGGCGCGCGCCCGTGCCGGGGTCAGCTCGGCCGAGATTGCGGCGTTGATTGTGCAAAAGCTGCCGCTGCTTCAGCCCTGGATCATCCGTTATCATGTGGCGATGGTGCGGGTTTCGGTGCTGCCGCTTGTCCTGCTGGGGCTGGCGTTCTGGTATTCATGGGCGGTGGGGCTGGTCCTGCTGGTGGCGGGGCCGCTGATTCCGGTTTTCATGGCGCTTGTGGGCATGGCCGCAGAAGAGGCATCGCGCCGCCAGATGGACGAGATCGGAACGATGAATGCGATGCTGATGGACCGATTGTCGGCCATGCTCGACATTCGGCTGTTGGGCGCGACAGATCGGGCGGCGGCGGATTTTGCGGATCGGGCAGAGGCGTTGCGTATCCGCACCATGGCGGTGCTGCGCGTCGCGTTCCTGTCGTCAACCGTGCTGGAACTGTTCAGCGCCATCGGTGTTGCGATGGTCGCGGTCTTTGTGGGATTTTCTCTTTTGGGGGTGATCGGGTTTGGCAGTTGGGGCACGCCCCTTGGCCTTGGCGAGGGGCTGTTCCTGTTGCTGATCGCGCCCGAATTCTTTCAACCTTTCCGCGATCTGGCCGCCGCCTGGCATGACCGGGCCGCCGGGTTGTCGGTAGTGGCCGATCTGGATGCGCTGGACGGGGCCGAACGGGTGGGGTTTGTCGGGCGCGCCGATGGCTCGGGTCCGCTGCCCGGCCCGGTGATGGTAACGCTTTCAGGCGCCGTTGCGGCCTTGCCGGGGCGCAGGGTGGCGCTGCCCGATCTGCACCTGCGCGCTGGTGAGTCACTTGCGCTGACCGGACCAAGCGGTGCTGGCAAAAGCACGGCACTTGCCGCCATCGCGGGGCTGATTCCGCTGGCGACGGGGCAAATCCTCGTTTGTGGTCAGCCGTTGAGCGATGACACGGCCGATGGATGGCGCGCACATATCACCCTGATCCCGCAATCGCCGCATTTTTCCGATCTGCCATTGCGCGACTGGCTTGATCCCACGGGCAGCGGCGCAGACCCTTGGCCCGCCCTGCAACAGGCCCGGGCGGCGGGCGTTGTCCGGCGTCTGCCAAAGGGGTTGGGCACACGGCTGGGCGAGACGGGCGGCGGTGTTTCGGGCGGCGAGGCGCGGCGGCTGATGATCGCCCGCGCGATCCTGAGCGGGCGGGCGTTGATCCTTGCCGACGAGCCGACAGCGGATCTTGACCCTGAAACGGCGGCGCAGATTATCGGCACATTGAACCGTCTGAACGCTGACGGACACAGCCTGATCGTGGCAACCCACGATCCTGCATTGGCGGCGGCAATGGGGCGATCCATCGCCGTGCAGCCATGAGGCCGCTTTTCCCACTCATCCGGCTGTTGTTGTCGGCGGCCCCCTGGGCGATGGCGCGGGGGCGGCGCTGACGGTGATCGTGTTGTTGATGGGGGCGGCACTGCTGGGCCTGTCGGGCTGGTTCATCACCGCCACGGGAATCGCGGGAATCGCCGGGGTCGGGATCGCATTTGACGTGTTTCGCCCGTCTGCGGGGGTGCGGTTTCTGGCGCTTGGGCGCACCGCCGCGCGCTATGGCGAACGGTTGCTGACCCATGACGCAACGCTGCGGGCGCTGGCGGCGTTGCGGGTGACGTTGCTTCGCCGGCAATCCCGGCTGGGTGATCGCGATCTGGCCCGTCTGCGCAGCGAAGCCGTTCTGACGCGAATCGTGTCGGATGTGGATGCGCTGGATGGTGTCGTGCTGCGCCTGTTGCTGCCGGGGGCGGCGGCGCTTGTTACCCATGGGCTGGTTTTTCTCGCCCTTGGCTGGCTGGTGGGCTGGCCCATCGCCTGGGCCGTTCTGGGGGGATATGTTCCGTTGGCGACCCTTGTGTTGTGGCATCTGGCGCGCCGCAGTATCGGCCCCTCGGATACGGTCGAGGCGCAGGATCAGGAATTGCGGCGCGGTGTGATTGACATGATCCGCAACCGCGAGGCGCTGATCCTTGAGGCCGGTCTTGAAAAGCGCGAGGCCGGATTGCGGCGGATCGACGCGCACTCCCGCAGGGCCGCGCGGGCGCTTGACCGGGCAGATCGGGATGCGGGTGCGGCACTTTCGGCATTGGTTGCTGGGGTCACGGGCCTTGCCCTGGTGGCCGGTGGCTGGCTGGTTTCCGAGGGCGCCGTGGGGCCGGCTGTTGGTGTGATCGGTGTTTTTGTTGCCCTGGCGTTGGCGGAAACCCTGTTGCCGCTTCGGCGGGGGCTTTCCGAATACGGCAAAATGACCGGCGCCGCGACGCGGATCGGCCCGGAAGCCCGGCCAAAGCCAGCGGTTTCTGGCGACCCTGATTCTAACGGTCACGGCGCGTCTGTGGGCCGCTCGCCGCTTCTCATGATCCGCAAACCGGGGCTGAGCCTGAAAATTGAACCGGGCGATGCGATTGCACTTACCGGCCCAAGCGGCAGCGGCAAGACGAGCCTTCTCATGCAGGTTGCCGGACTTGCCCAAAGCGATGGGATAACCATTTTGGGGCGGCGCCCGGACTATTGGCCGGATATGGCGCTGCGCGGGATTGTCACAATGGTGCCGCAACGCAGCGCGCTTATCGCCGGAACGATCCGCGACAACCTGCGCCTTGCGGCTGATGCGGACGATGAAACGCTCTGGCGCGCTTTGGGTGCGGTGGCCCTAAGGGGCGTGATCCGGGACCGTGGCGGGCTGGACGCCCGGCTGGGCGAAGCGGGCGCCGGCCTGTCGGGGGGCAGGCGCGTCGCCTGACGCTGGCACGGGCAATCCTGAAATCCCCCGGATTCTGCTGCTGGATGAACCAACCGAAGGGTTGGATTTCGAGACGGCCAACCGGGTGTTGTCGGGCATCCGCGCGGCCCTGCCAGAGGCGGCGATCCTTGCGGCCTTACACCACAGGGCCGATCACTTGGTGTTCAATAGACAAATCGCGCTGACTTTGTGACGATGCCGCCAACCGGACAACAGGTATCGAAATACGTTCGGGCAGGTTAAGGATCGGTACAGGGCAAGCCTTGCCACAACGACCGCCCCGAAAAACAGGAGAACCGAGCCATGGATTTCGGTGTTGTAGAATTGTCCCGCCTCCAGTTTGCGACGACGGTTATGTACCATTTCCTTTTCGTGCCGTTGACCCTTGGTCTGTCGGTGATCGTTGCGATCATGGAGACGGTCTATGTCATGACTGGTCGGCCGATCTGGCGCCAGATGACAAAATTCTGGGGGATGTTGTTCGGGATCAACTTTGCGCTTGGCGTGGCCACCGGCATCACCATGGAATTTCAGTTCGGGATGAACTGGTCGTATTTCAGTCATTATGTCGGTGACATCTTCGGCGCGCCGCTTGCGCTTGAAGGGCTGATGGCGTTTTTCCTTGAGGCGACATTTGTTGGCCTGTTCTTTTTCGGCTGGGACAAGCTGAGCAAGGTCGGGCATTTGATCGTTGCCTGGCTTGTCGCGATCGGGTCGAATTTTTCCGCGCTGTGGATTCTGATCGCCAATGGCTGGATGCAAAACCCGGTGGGGGCGGAATTCAACCCCGATACCATGCGGATGGAACTGACCAGTTTCTTTGATGTGATGTTCAACTCGGTCGCACAGGCGAAATTCGTCCATACGGTTTCGGCGGGCTATGTCACGGCTGCGGTGTTCGTGCTGGGGGTGTCGGCGTGGTACATGCTCAAGGGTCGCCATATCGAACTTGCCCGCCGCTCGATCACCGTGGCAGCGTCGTTCGGCCTTGCCTCGGCGCTGTCGGTGGTTCTGCTGGGTGACGAATCCGGTTATGATGTATCGCACAACCAGAAAATGAAAATGGCCGCGATCGAGGGCATGTGGGAAACCGAACCTGCCCCCGCGCCCTTTAACCTGATTGGTTTCCCTGATCAGGAGGCGCGCGAAACCCATTATGCGATCAGGATTCCCTGGGTGATGGGCCTGATCGGCACCCGTTCCCTGACCGAAGAAATCCCCGGAATAAACGAGCTGGTCGCCGATTCCAAGGTCCGTATCCGCTCGGGGTTGATCGCTTATGACGCGTTGATGACGATCCGCGATCAGCGGGGCGAAACCCCGCCCGACGTGCGCAAGACGTTCGAGGATCATGGCGGCAACCTCGGCTATGCCTATCTTCTCAAACGCTATCTGGATGATCCGCGCCAGGCGACCGAGGCGCAGATTGATCAGGCCGCCAATGACACGATTCCGCATGTCTGGCCGTTGTTCTGGTCCTTCCGGATCATGGTTGGCCTTGGCTTCAGCTTTATTGCCGTGATGGCCTATTTCTTCTGGCGGTCGAGCTTTCGTGGTCAGGTCTATCCGCGCTGGGCGCTTTGGGGGGCTGTTGCCGTTATTCCGGCGCCCTGGATCGCGGCAGAACTGGGCTGGATCGTGGCCGAATATGGCCGCCAGCCCTGGACCGTGGACGGGGTGCTGCCCACCGCGCTTTCGGTCAGTCACCTGTCGGTCGGCGATCTGCTCCTGACGCTGGCGGGTTTCATGGTGTTTTATACAATCCTGTTCATTGTCGAAATGGGGCTGATGTTGAAATACATCCGCAAAGGGCCGGTCGAGGATGTGAAGGAAACCGAAATCTGGATGGCGCGGCACGAACACCGCCTGCGCACCACCGATGGCAAGGGCCCCTTTGCCAACACCCCAGCGGAGTAAGGCCATGATCCTGTATGAACTTGTTTCTTACGATGTGTTGCGGGTCATTTGGTGGCTGCTGCTGGGCGTCTTGCTGATTGGCTTTGCGTTGACGGACGGGTTTGACATGGGGGTTGGTGTGCTTTTGCCGTTTGTGGCAAAGACCGATATCGAACGGCGCATCGCCATCAACACGATCGGCCCGGTCTGGGAGGGTAATCAGGTCTGGTTCATTCTTGGTGGCGGGGCGATCTTTGCCGCATGGCCGCCGCTTTACGCGGTCAGTTTCTCGGGCTTTTACCTTGCCATGTTCGTCATCCTCGCGGCACTGATCGTGCGGCCCGTGGCGTTCAAATACCGCTCTAAACGCGATTCCACCGCGTGGCGCTCTTGCTGGGATTGGGCGCTGTTTGCCGGTGGGGCCGTGCCTGCGCTGATCTTCGGGGTCGCGGTGGGCAACGTGTTGCAGGGCGTCCCGTTCGAGCTGACCCCCGATCTGTTCGCCCGCTATGAGGGGGCCTTCTATGCCAAATTCGCGGGCCTGCTGAACCCGTTTGCCTTGTTGGCGGGGGTGTCGGTTGCGATGCTCACCACCCATGGCGCCGCCTGGCTGTCGTTCAAAGCCGAAGGTCGGGTCGCCGCAAGGGCCCGCGTGATCGGAAGCCGGTCCGGCCTCGTGACCATCGTGGGGTATGTGCTGGCCGGTTTGTGGCTTGCCGTGGGGATCGACGGATATGGGTTGGCAACCGAGGCCGTCGCAAACGGCCCGTCAAATCCGCTCTATTCCGAGGTCGTGCGCACAGAAAGCTGGCTTGCCGCCTATGCCGCACGCCCGTGGATCGCGTTGGCACCGCTTCTCGGGTTGCTTGGCATGACTATGGCGGTGCTGGGCCTGCGGGCCGGGCGCGAAGGGTCGACATTGCTTTGGTCCAAACTCGGCATATTCGGTGCAATTTCTTCGGTGGGGCTGACGATGTTTCCGTTCATCTTGCCGTCGTCGCTTGATCCGCGGTCTTCGCTGACGGTGTGGGACAGTTCTTCCTCGCACCAGACGTTGTTCGTCATGCTGGTGGCGGCGGTGATCTTTTTGCCGGTTATTCTGGTCTATACCGCATGGGTCTACAAAGTGCTCTGGGGCAAGGTCACCGAAGCCGATGTGACCGATTCTGGTTCCGCATATTAAGGAAAGGAACGCGAAATGTGGTATTTCGCCTGGATGCTTGGCCTGCCCCTTGCGGCAGTCTTTGCCGTCGTTAACGCGATGTGGCTTGAAATGCAGCGCGACCGCGCGCTGTGGGAAGAGGACGATCCGGGCATGGACAAGGACAAGCACTAAGACAACCGTGAAGCCCTGGCGAAAGAGGGCCACCGGCGACGATGAAATTCCCGCCTCCTTTGCCCGGGCGGAAAGCTTTGACAACATTCGTTCTGTTTCTGTCTTGCGCGGATAGTGTGTTGCGTTTAAACGGGCATCCGCGTGGCCCCAATAGCTCAGCTGGTAGAGCAACTGTTTCGTAAGTAGCGGGTCCGCTCACGATTGACGTTAAAAACCAGTCGCTTATAAGCGGCGCAACATAACTAGTAGGGCCATAGTAGGGCCGATACAGAGAAGGACGCCGCACTAGCTCAGCTGGTAGAGCATCGCATTCGTAATGCGGAGGTCAGGGGTTCGAATCCCTTGTGCGGCACCACCCTCAACAAGCTAATCATTTAATTGCAATAGTTTCGATCTCTCTACGCCCAGCGCGTTTGCGAGCTTTGCGACGATTAGGGTTATGGGGTTTCGTATACCGCGCTCAACGCAGCTGACGTAGGTGCGGGGGAGGTTACCAGCTCTGCGCAACGGTCGGCAGAGGCCCGGTGCGGGCCATATGGGGCGTACTTGTGGTGTGCCGTTGCCTACCTGTCAATGAGCGTTCAAAACTGACCCGGTTTCAGCATTTGATTTTGACCCGCCTATTGGGAGGCAAAGCCCTCAGGCGGGCCGCCCTCATATAGCGAGTCCGTCTGTGGGCTTTGCTTGCGGTGCGGTTATTCTTCTCTGCGGCTTTTGCTCTGCGCGAAGCGGTATGACGTATTGCCGGTCTCGATGATGGCGCAGTGGTGCGTGACGCGGTCCAGCAGCGCGGTTGTCATCTTGGCATCCACTGCCCGGCAGTCGCTGCTTGCAGCGATGAGAGGGGCCGAAGACAGCGACCCATTCCCCGAACTCCAGATTGGTGGTGATGATGACGCTGGTTTTCTCGTAGAGCTTGCTGATCAGGTGGAACAGCAGTGCGCCGCCGGATTTCGGGAAGGGGATGTAGCCCAACTCGTCGATGATGGCGCAATCCAGGGCCGACAGTTGCCGGATGATCTTCCCGGCGTTGCCATCGGCCTGTTCCTTGATCCACTGCCCGGCAGTGCATGTTTACATGCATGAGAGGGAGGGCATTGATCAGATCGACCGCGTTGAAGAAGCGGGCCTTTTTGCCGTTGTTGATCAAGGCGGTTCCAAGCGCGATGGCGATGTGGGTTTTGCCTGTTCCGGTTCCGCCCACCAGGATGAGGTTGTGTGCCTCTTCGGTAAACTGGCCCGAGCAGAAGGGCTCGATCCGGGCCTTGGTGACGGCTGCCGCGCCGTAATCGAAGGTGGCGAAGTCCTTGTGATGCGGGAACTTCGCGATGCGCATTTGATACTGGCCTCTCGGCGATGCAAAGCATCGCCTGTCAGCTAATAGATGGAGCGCACCCGGCGCTCTACAGTTTCTGCGTCGATCAGTTGCTTTATCGCTGTGGTCAGACTGGGCGGCTTGCGCGCGGACAGCAAATCATGTGCGCAAGCTGCCATTCCATGCAGCCTCAGGGCGGTCAGTTGATCAATGAGAGCGTTCATATGACGGCCCCCTCTGCCGAGCACAGCGTTTCATAGCGCTTACAATCGGCCTCCGGGCGCAGGGTCAGCTGTGGATAGACGTATGTTTCGCTCAAGGAGGTGATGACCGGCTCGACCAGCTGGTTAATCAGGTTGATGATGGCGGGCAGGCGCAGGGTGTTTTGCTCCACCGCCAGATCACACGCAATCTCGACGACCTCGATCCGGTGATCCTGGGCCAGCAGAAGCAGATCGACAAACTCCCGATCCCCACCTTTGCCGGCCATGTAATGTTCCCTGATCCGATGCATGGCATCGGGCAGTTGCCAGTCCACGAAGGGTGCCCCGTTGCGCAAGGCGCCGGGTTTGCGGTCCAGCAGAGGAACGTAATGCCACGGTTCAAAGTAGCTGACGTTGCGGGTAAAGCGGCGCCTGTGTTCGGCAATGACATCCTGGCCTGACACCAGCACGATCCGGCCCGCATAGGCGCGCAAGGAGACATGCTGGCCTGCAAACCGGGACGGCACGCTGTAGCGATTGCTGGCATATTGAACCAGGCAGGTGGAACGGACACGCACCGTCTTCTCCACATAGCCATCAAAAGCCCGCCCCAGGGGGCGCAGCCCGGCGCGTTCATCTTCAAAAACCTCTGCAACCGTGCGGGTCGAATGTTCAGGATGAGCGCGATTTGCCAGCTCCTCGCAGCGCAGGCGCAACCAGTCGTTCAGCCCATCCAGATCATCGAAGGCTGGCATTGGGGCAAACAACCGGCCTCGCAAAAACTGGACCTGGTTCTCGACCTGACCCTTCTCCCAGCCCGACGCGGGGGGCAGGGCCGTCCAGAAGGGCGCCATTGGTTCAAGCCCAATGGACGGCGGCTCCATGACATAGTGGTTCATCAACGCGAGGAACCGCGGATGGAATATCCGATCCTTCGAGCGGGAGACATAGGTCACCATCGTTTTGGGATTGTCGATGATCCCGGGGCTCCGCCCGTTCACATCTCAAACCGTCCCCCGGACGGTTTGCCACCTTCGGTGGGTCGATGTTCACCCCGTCGCGGGACCCCGCCGTAGAAGGACAACGCCCGCACAAAGGCATCCAGCACCATCTCTTGGGCTTCGCCGGGATAGGCGACGACAAAGGGCTTGGATGGTGTCCCATGTCGTGGTGTAGCTCCGGATGGGCCTCGCGCTTCCGGGCGGGCGGAGTTGGTCAGTCGCACTGCGCGGCAGGCAAGCTGACGATGGCATCATCGCAGACTGGTGCGAGCGTTTCCAGTGTCATGTAGCGACCACGCTGGACGGTCCATTCCTCGGTCTGTTCCATCAGGATCGCGCCGACGAGACGTCGTATTGAGGGCTCGTTCGGAAAGATCCCGACGACATCGGTGCGCCGCTTGATCTCGCCGTTCAGTCGTTCGATGGGGTTGGGGGAGTGCAGCTTGGTGCGATGTTGCTGGGGAGTTCGCGCCGGTCCGCCGAAGGCGGCAAACCGTCCGGGGGACGGGTTGAGGCAAGAACGGGCTGAGCCCCATGCAGGCCAGAACGTCCTCCTCGGCTCCATCCATGAGCGTTGCGAGCTTCGGCAGCTTGGGCCGCATCTGATCGGCCACCAGACGCCACTGCACCTTGGCGGCCGTGTGATCTGGTTGGGCGAAGGCGGTGGCGATGAAGGCGGACACGACACGTCGGCTGTTCTTGCCGGCATGGGCCAGGGCATTGCGCTGGAAGTGGACGCGACAGCGCTGCCAGGTTGTGGACAGCACGCGGGCCGTCGCGGCCTTGATGCCTTCGTGCGCATCCGAGATAACGAGCTTCACGCCACTCAGCCCGCGGCGGACAAGGTCACGGAGGAATTCGGTCCAGAAAGGCTCGGCCTCCGAAGCGCCGATCGCCATGCCCAGAACCTCGCGTCGCCCGTCGGTGTTCACGCCGACTGCGAGGGTAACCGCGACACTGACGATCCGGCCGCCCTGGCGAACCTTGAGGTAGGTGGCATCGATCCAGAGGTATGGCCATTCGCCGTTGATCGGTCGGGTCAGAAAGGCATCGACCCGTTCATCAATTTCCTCGCAAAGCCGACTGACCTGGCTCTTGGAGATTCCGGTCCCGCCCATGGCCTGCACGAGATCGTCCATGGCTCTGGTCGATACGCCATGGACATAGGCTTCTTGAATAACGGCCGTCAGCGCCTTCTCCGCGGCCCGTCGAGGCTCCAGGAAAGAGGGAAAGTAGGAACCGGTGCGCAGCCGGGGATACGCAACTCCACACTGCCTGCCCGGGTCTGCCAATCCCGGTCGCGGTAGCCATTACGCTGCGCCAGACGTTCGACGCTCTTCTCGCCATAGTCGGCGCCGGTCCTGGCGCCGACCTCCAGGTCCATCAGCCGTTCGGCGGCGAAACCGATCATCTCGCGGAGCAAATCGGCATCGGCGCTCTTTTCCACAAGCGCACGCAGGTCCATCATCTGTTTGGTCATCGGCTGTAATCCTCGGTTCAGGTTGGTCATCACAACCCGACCCTACCGAGAAACCCGATGGCCACCGCAAGCTACACCACGTCCGGGGACGTCACCTAGGGGACGGTCTTGAGCAGATGTTCGAGGAACTCCCAAGCGGTCTTGCGATCCGCCTTTTCCATGAGTTGGGTGATCGCAAATTTGCTGGTCCGATCAATGCCCACAAAGAGATAGAGCTTGCCCTCCACCGTCTGAACCTCGGCTATGTCGATGTGGAAGAAGCCGATGGGATAGTGTTTAAACTTCTGCCGCTTTGGCTTGTCACCCTCAACATCTGGCAAGCGCGAGATGCCATGCCGCTGAAGACACCGATGCAGTGCCGACCGTGTCAGGTGCGGGACAGACGGCTGAAGAGCATAGAGGCAATCATCCAGCGGCAGTAGCGTGTGCCGCCGGAATGCGACGATCAATGCCTCCTCTGCTTCCGTGAGAACGGTTGAACGCGGCTCCTTCGGCCCGGTCTTCAGATCCTCCACCGTCGCACGCTTGCGCCATTTTGCAACGGTTTTGGGATTGATACCTAACTCCTTGCTCAACTGCGCGAGCCGAAGCCTGCGATCGCTGTATTGCAGCTCTGACGGCGTGCGTGGTCGTGGCGCTCCCGTGACGAACTTGTCCCATAATGCTTCCTTCCAAGCCTGAAAAAGGATCGCACCATTAAACCGTGGGATCAAACAGGCCTCATAAGACCCTCTACAACCGTTGGAAGCGGTGGAGCGACAAGGGCATTTTCGCTCGGATGATGGTCGGCCTAGCCGTCAAACATCGTGAAGAGAAGACCGTGATGATCGACGCGACCTACCTGAAGGCACACCGCACGGCGACCAGTTTGGGCGTCAAAAAAGGGGCGCGGACGCCTGATTGGCCGGACCAAAGGCGGTATGAACACGAAGCTGCACGCCATCTGCGACAGCCAAGGCCGACCGCTCAACCTGTTTGTCACCGCCGGTCAGGTCAGCGATTACATCGGCGCACGGGCGCTCGTGAGCAGCCTGCCTAGGGTCGACTGGCTGCTCGGCGACCGTGGTTATGACGCGGATTGGTTCAGAGAAGCGTTGAAAGACAAAGGGATACGCGCATGCATCCCTGGTCGGAAACAGCGGAAGAAAACGGTGACGGACAGGTGCGACGCTGTCCAAGATGGCATGCTGAAAATCGCGTTTTATGCCAAGGTGTTGTAGGGCTTGAGCATGCGTCTTACGCCCGCGTGCAACATGCGCCAAAGAAAACGCCAAACAATTCGTAAATAGTAGGTCGGCGGTTCGAGTCCGTCTTGGGGCACCATTTATCCTTGAAACTGATATTTTTTCGTGCTGTTCGGGGCAGCCACTACGACACCGCGATGGGTGCCGCATGCGACGCGTCTGGCGGTCCCAAACTGACCGGTCGCGCGAGCCTGACCTTTGTTTTCGAACGCAAGGTTCAGCGGCCCCGGGGCGTGCGGCAAGCCCATACAGAGCAGCGTTGGCGAAAACGCCAACGGGCGCAGGCGTGATGCGCTGTTGAATGAAACCATGGTCGGCGAACCGGCTTTTGCCGTGCCCATACAGATTGATCGAATGGCGCCAAAATGGGCGAGCGTGATCCGCGGGGCGCTGTCAGTTGGCGCGGCGCGGATGCCTGTTTCCGCACGCGCGCCATATGGCCGGCCAACTCTACCGGCTCTGGTTTCGACCGGCTGAGGTGCCAGGGCAGATCGGCCGATGAGGCGGGACAATTCTGCTGGCTGCAAGACCCCAAACCGTCGCGCAACCAGCGCGAAAACCCTTGAAATCCTGAATTTTTCAGGTGGCTTCAACCAGGGTTGAGATCAGTCGCGCAGCAGTTCGTTGATCCCGGTTTTGGAGCGTGTCTGCGCATCGACACGTTTGACGATCACGGCGCAGTACAGGTTGATGCCATTCTTTGAAGGCATCGACCCGGCGACGACCACGGAATAGGGCGGCACTTCGCCAAAGGTGACGGTGCCGGTTTCGCGGTCCACGATCTTGGTGGATTTGCCGATGAACACGCCCATGCCCAACACCGAACCCTCGCGCACGATGCAGCCTTCCACGACTTCAGAGCGTGCGCCGATGAAGCAATTGTCTTCGATGATGGTCGGCCCGGCCTGCATTGGCTCCAACACGCCGCCAATGCCGACACCGCCCGACAAATGCACGTTCTTGCCGATCTGCGCGCAACTGCCCACGGTGGCCCATGTGTCCACCATAGTGCCGCTGTCCACATGGGCGCCGAGGTTGACGAAGGACGGCATCAAAACCACGCCCGGTGCGATATAGGCGGATTTGCGCACGATACAGTTGGGAACGGCGCGAAATCCGGCCGCCTGCCACTGGGTTTCGCCCCAGCCGGCGAATTTGCTGTCGACCTTGTCCCACCAGCCGGCGCCTTGCGGGCCACCGGCCTGCATTTCCATATCCTTGAGGCGGAATCCCAGCAGAACGGCCTTTTTCGCCCATTGGTTCACATGCCATTCACCGCTTTCGCGGGGTTCTGCCACGCGCAGCTTGCCGGAATCCAGCGCGTTCAGCGTGTCCTCGATGGCGTCGCGTGTTTCGCCCGTGGTGGCGGGGGTGATCGTGTCGCGCGCATCCCATGCGGCTTCGATGGCGGTTTCCAGGGCGGCGTTCGACATGGGGCAGGCTCCTTGCAACAGAAAATATGGCTTGTCGCCATAGACACGAATCCGCGCGTCGGCGCAATCGTGCCGTTGTTACTCCAGGGCGCGGGCCTCGTTCACCAGCATGACGGGAATTCCGTTGCGGATCGGATAGGCCAGATGCGCCGCCTTGCTGATCAGCTCCATCCGTTCGGGATCGAAGGTGAGGGGCGCGCGGGTCTGTGGGCAGACAAGGCATTCAAGCATCCGGCGATCATAGGGTTGGTCGGTCATTGCATGATATCCTCGGAATCGCCGCGCAGCAGGGCGAATTCGATCAGGGTGACAAGGGTTTCGCGCCGGGTTGTCAGGGAAGGGGCCTCAAGCAGGGCTTGTTTGTCTTCGGCCTCGAAAGGGCAGAGCATCGAAAGCGAATTGATCAACAGTTCGTCCTCGGCCTCGTTCAATGATTCCCAGTCGGTTTTCAGATCTTCGGTTTCAAAGAACCGGCCCAGAAGTTTCAGAAACCGGGGGCGGTCGAAATGATCGTCTTTTTCCACCGGTCCCCGGTCGCGGGAAAAACCATCCCATGACACATCGCATTTGGTGTAGGGTTCAAAACCGTTCACTTCGCCGGTGATCCGAAACCGGGATACCCCGGCAAGGGTGATCATGTACCGCCCGTCCTCGGTTTCGGAAAACGCGGTAAGACGGCCCGCACAGCCAATGGAGTGCAGGCGCATTTCGTCCGATCCGGGCACCTCGCGCGGTTGAATCATTCCGATCAGGCGTTCGGGGGTTTTCAGCACGTCCTCAAGCATCGCGAGATAGCGCGGCTCGAAGATATGCAGCGGCAGACGGGCCCGGGGCAACAGCAGCGCCCCGGGCAATGGAAAGACAGGCAATGTGTCGGGCAGGTCTTTGATCGGAAACATGGCTGACAAGATAGTCCGTGAGGCCGCTCAGGCAAATATCATCGAGGATAGCTTTCTGCGACCGTTCAGCACAACCGGATCCTTGGCCGGAAGCGAGTCGAAAATCGTGAACAACTGTGTCTTGGCGGCGCCGTCGTTCCATTCCCGGTCGCGGCGGAACAGCTCCAGCAATTCAGCAACCGCGCCTTGGGCATCGCCACCGGCATGAAGGGCGGTCGCCAGATCGAACCGGGCCTGATGATCGTCGGGGTTTGCGTCGACGGCCGCGCGCAGATCGTCCAGCGGTCCGGCATCGGCGGCCTGACGGGCCAGTTGCAACTGGGCTGCCGCGGCCTCAAGTTCGGGCGCATGTGAAATGTCGGCGTCGGCACCGTTCAGGATCGCCTCGGCCTGATCCAGATCGCCAAGGGCGATATGGGCGCGCACCATCCCACCATAGGCGGCGGCGTTCTTGGGGTCTTCGCCCAGAATGGCGGCGAATGTCTGGGCGGCGTCGGTGACGGCCCCCTCGGCCAGCATGGCCTCGGCAGCCTCAAGCGCCTCGGCCAGACCGGCGCCCGGCGCTTCGCCGCCCCCCGCTGCGATCACCCGATCCACAAAGGCGGTGATTTCCGATTGCGGTTGCGCCCCCTGAAACCCATCCACAGGCTGGCCGTTGAAAAAGGCATAGACCGTGGGGATGGATTGAATTCGCAACTGCCCCGCGATCTGCTGGGCTTCGTCCACGTTGATCTTGACCATCTTCACCGCGCCCTTGGCGGCGGTCACGGCGGATTCCAGCATCGGACCAAGGGTTTTGCAGGGCCCGCACCACGGCGCCCAGAAATCGACAATGATCGGCACCTCTTTGCTGGCTTCGATCACATCCACCATAAAGGTGGCCTCGGTGGTGTCTTTGATCAGGTCGGTGGCGGCGGGGGTCTGGCCAAATTCCAGCATGATGGGCGGTCCTTCGTGCAATGTCTTTGTTGCAGGTTTAGATGGCGTAAAGGGCGCGGGGTTACAAGGTCAGCGCGCAGGTTTGCCCGACGGCAGGGGCAGGCACCCGGTCAGCCCCGCAGGCAACACCAGACGCGCCCCCGCAGCATAAAGCGCGCGGGCGAAACCGGGGCTGTCATTCTTGAGCGTCAGGTGCAGCGCCCCGGCAGCGATAATCCCGGTGCCCTCGGGCAGACGGGCGGCAAAGCCATCGGGCGGGAACACCACAACCGCCGCCGGGGCGGTATCGCTGATCAGCATCACCCCGGCCATGACCCCGATCCAGCCGATGAACAGCAGGGGCAGGGCGATCAACAGGCGTTTAATAATCATGGATATGCTCCAACCGCGCCCCGGCGGGCAAATCGCGCAGCAGCGCCGCCAGATCACGCAGCTTGACCAGCATCAGCGACCGGGTGTCGCCATAGCCCTGCCGTGGGAATGAATAGGCAGCGCCAGGAACGGGCGCAGGGGCGATGAGGGTTAACAAGATATCGTCATTCCCCGCGATTTCGACAATATCGGCGCCCTTATTGGCCAGATCCGACAGGATTGTGGTGAAGGCGCGATAGCGGGGCGTTTCAATTTCAAACCCCTCATTGCGGGGGGCGATCACCTCCACGCCGTCCATCTTGCGCAGCTCGTCGGGGGGGATGCCGGTCGCGATACTGCGGATGCGCAGATCATCACCGCCCACTTGCCCCACCGCCTGTTCGATCACCTTGGCATAGGCCGCCTTGGCGCGATATTCGAGCCCAAGGGCAAAGGCGCGTTCGCGGTCGCGGAACAGATCGGTTTTGGCGGCCTGCAATGCCGCGGCATCACTGGCGAAATCCCATTTGTACCACGGCACCTGTTGCAAGAACTGCGCATATTGGGCCGCTTGCCGCGCCGACAGATCATCCAGCGGCGCGCGGGCATCACCGCGCACCCATGTGGCCACACGGCCCAGGGTTTCCTCATACAGCGCCTTCATTGCCAGTTCGGCGGTAAAGCTGACGCCGATGGTATAGATGGTCATCTTTGTTTCACCCGTCGCGCCGCCGTGTTGCGCCGCCAGCCGGTTCAGGGGGCAAAGGGCCGACCAAAACCCGGTGATGGCCCGGAAGAACCCGAAATCATCAGGATCGTCACTGGCGATCACCCTGGCGTAATCGTCATAGGCGTGGACGATGTGCCATTCAGGATAAGTGAGCAAGCTGCGGGATTCCGCGCGCCGGTGTTCGGGGGCAGAATCGGTTGATACTCCGACCCCACAGCGGTGCCGCGACAGGCGGTTTCGATCCAGACAATGGGCGCAAGCAGCACCAATATCAGCAACAGCAGGGCCAGCAGAAACCGGCCCAGCCATCTGCCGGCAAAGCGGATCATCGGCGCGCCAGAAACAGGCCCGACAGCAGGGCGACACCGCCAAGGCCAATGTGGGGCAGGTTGGCCAGAATTTTGAACGACAGCGGGAAATCCTGCACCCCGTAAAAGAATATCCCGAAATCAAGATACCCTGACCCGGTGAACAACCCCATCACACCATCCGCCAGATAAAGCGCGCCGAACAGCAGCAGAAACAGCCGCGCCGCCCGGTGCGATGTCAGCGCCGCCCCCAGCGCCCACAGGGCCGAGGCCAGATGCAGCGCATCATCGAATATATCCAGTTCGAAAATCCCGAAGGTCAGCCCCTCGCTGTCGCGCACGCCGGGAATGTAATTCAGCGCGGCAGCCCCCAGCAGGGCGACGAAATAGGCCAGACAGATCAGGCGAAGCTTTGTCATAATGGCTCCAGATATGTGTCCCACAGGGCGTTGCGAAACCGCAGGGCCGGGTCGATCCGGTGTTTCGCGGCGGCAAATTCAGGCGCGCGGGGATAGGCGCGTAGGAATTGTTCGGGCGTGGCGTGCAACCGGTACGGCAGGTAATAACTGCCGCCGATGTCGGACACCCGGTCGATCAGATCGCGGGTCATGCGGGCCATGTCGGCCTCGCCGCGGTTGGTCATTTCCTGTGAAAACAGCATCACCGCCGCGATGCGCGGTTCGGGCGCATAGGACAGCCAGCTTTCGCTGTCGCCCTTCACATAGCGCAGGGTGATGTTCAACAACTCCTGATAGCTGGACGGGATCACCTGCTGACAGACCCGGATGAAATCGGCAAAGCGTTCGGGGGCGATGAAATATTCGTGTAGGATATCGGTGCGTGACGGATCGTTGCCGTCCAACGTGACCACAGGTTCGTTGATCAGGCTGTTGCGCGTGGTGGCGCCGCCGCTGATCAGCGGGGCAAGGGTGGATTCAACACCCCACCGGGCATTTTTCACGGTCTCATTGCCCAGTTGGGCGCGGAAAATATCGCGCGCCACATAGCTGAGCGCGCCCGACCCGGCGGCGGGCGGCAGCGTGGTCTGATCGGCGGCGGGGCGATAGGTGATCAGCAGGGCATCCTCAAAGAACCGGTCACGATCCACGTTCAAGCGGCCATAGGCCATGTCGATGCTGTCATCGCTCAGCGCTGCGGCAAAGGCGGTGCCCAGATCGCTGCCTTTCAGCTTTACGAACTCCGGCTCCAGCCGCAGGTTGGGGGCCATTTCCACGGTCAGATCGGTGATCAGCCCGGTCAACCCGTATCCGCCCATGGTCATCCCGAACAATTCGGGGTTTTCATCGCGTGAACAGGTTATCCAGTCGCCGTCATGGGTGACCATGCGGAATTCGCGCACGGTGCTGCCCATGGGGCCGTGGGACACGGGCCAGCCGTGGGCGTTGACGCAGAACGTGCTGCCGACGCCGAAATCATTGTTGGATTGCATGACCTTGGGGGAAAATCCCAAAGGGTCAAGGGCGGCAATCACCTGTTTCCAGCGGGCACCGGCATGCACGCGATAGGTGCCGTTTGCCGTGTCCGGTTCGACAAACCCATTGTCGCAGGTGATCGCATGTCCCCCGCGCGGAATCGATTGCCCGCCCATGGAATGGCGCGCCGCCGACAGGGCCACGGGGCGGCGGGTGGCGCGCGCCTCGTCCAGCTCTCCGCGCAGTTTGTTGACCAGCAGATCGCCCACGTCCTCGGTCAGGGTCACATGGCGAAACACCGGGGTTTCGTTCAACCGGCTGGCATCGTTCAGGGTGCCGGCATTGGCGGGCGGGATCAGCGATGTCGTGCCGTCAGTGGTGGGCAGGGCGGGGCCGAACCGCCCCGTGGCCCATACACCCACAGCCGCCCCGCCGCCGAACAATGCCGCGCGTCGTGTCAGTTTCCACATCGTGCCCTCACAGATCGAAGGTGGCGAAAACCGGGGCGTGATCGCTGGGCTGTTCCCAGCCGCGCACATGGCGCAGCACGCGCGAACCATGGGCCGCCCCGGCAATATCCGGCGTCGCCCAAAGATGATCGAGGCGCCGCCCTTTGTCGGCCCCATCCCAATCGGGCGAACGGTAGGACCACCACGAATAAAGCGGCCCATCGGGAATGTCGGTGCGGGTCACATCCACCCATTTGCCCGCATCCTGTGTGGCGGCCAGATGCTCCACCTCGATCGGCGTATGGCTGACGACCTTGAGCAGCTTTTTATGGTCCCACACGTCATCTTCGCGCGGGGCGATGTTCAGATCACCCACAAGGATCGATTTTTCGGGCCTCTCGGCATGAAAGGCATCACGCATGTCGGTCAGGTAATCCAGCTTTTGGCCGAATTTTTCATTGATCGTACGATCCGGCTTGTCCCCCCGGCAGGGACATAGAAATTATGGATCGTCACACCGTTTTCCAGCCGCCCGGCAATATGGCGGGCATGGCCAAGGCCCGCGTGATCCAGGGCGCCCGCCTCTTGCATCGGCAGTTTGGACAGGATCGCAACGCCGTTATACCCCTTTTGCCCCCGTGCCACCATGTGGGTATATCCCAGGGCCGCGAACGCATCGCGCGGAATCTTGTCAACCGGGCTTTTGCATTCCTGAAGGCACAGGATATCGGGGGCCTCTTCGCCCAGAAGGCGCAGAACCAGAGGTTCGCGCAGGCGGACCGAGTTGATGTTCCATGTGGCAAGGGTGAAAGGCATGGCTGCTCCGTTTCTTTTGGGTCGGTGTTTGGGGCGAAGATTACCTGACCCTGCCCAATGCGCAATGGACGGTGCGTTTGCCGCTGTTACGAAAAAGGGCAGGCGGCGCGATGCCACCTGCCCACATGCCACAGGGTGGCTGGAGATGTGCGGATAAGGCCGCCCTGTGGCAATCCTGTTGGTCTCAGCCCCGGCGCCAGCCGTAATCGCGCAGGCAGCGGGGGGCATAGCCGGTGGCTCTGCCATGACGGTCGCGCACCCGGATTTCGCAGGCGCTGGGCAGGCGGTTGGCATGACGCATGTTCTTGCGCAGGCAGTGTTTTGAGAAATACCGCTGCACCCCGCGGCGCGTTTCGCTGCGGCGCAGGCATTGCGACGGTACGACCTTGGCGTGGGGCCGGGGCCGGTATTCGGGAACCGGATCGGCCTTGCGTTGGCGTTTGTCGCGCAGGTGATCATAGGTAGCACCCAGAATCACAACGGTTGCGATGCCGCCCAACAGACGTTGCAGATTCTTGTTGTCGGCATGGGCCGGTGCGGCGGCGCCCAGCGACCCAAGCGCGATGGCGGCAGACAGGACAGAGGCAATGAATGTGCGGGGCATGGGATATTCCTTTCGAAGGTCGGTTCAGATGTGCAGCAGGGCCGAACATTGCCGACCTGGCCTGATGCGACCCTCGCCCTGACCGCGCCGGTCAGGCAATATCGCGCCATCGTTATCGGATAACGACGGGCCAAACCCCTTGTGTTATTGAATGTCGGGGCCGTTGCGGCCATCGTGACCGAAATGTCTGAACCCATAGGTTGCCCCATGTTTCGTCTGCTTGCCCCTTTCATTCTGGCCCTGTCGGTGATCGGCCTTGCGGCCAGTGCCAATGCCGCCTGCTATGCCGATTACAAGGCCAAGACCGACAATCCCCTGCGCCTGCATTATGGGGTGATCCGCCTGCCTGCCGATGCCTGTTCCACCGGCGCGGCGCGGCCGGTGATCGCTGCGCGCATTGCGGTGGATGGCTGGCACCTGCTGAACGTGCTTTCAGTGTTTGACGATTCGGGACTGGCACAAAGGAAAGCGAATGCTGGGCAATACTTCCTCCGCTACTGACACGCGGCGTTCGACAGCGCGGATCGTCGGGTTCGGAATTGCCGCGATTGTGGCGATCCTTCTGATCGCGGCGCTGCTGCTGTTTGTGAACCTGCCCGATGCCAATGCGTTCAACGCCCGGGTGGAACAGATTTTCGTCGAAAATGACGCCCTGACCCAGAGCAATGAAATCAGGCTGCTTGAGATTCTGGCCCAATCCGGCACGGCGTTTTCCGGGGTTCTGAGCAGCTATCGCACGGTTATCTTTGTGCTGTTGATCTTTGCCACGGCGCTGTTGATTGCATCGCTGGTGTTTCTGGTGACCCTGATCGCGCTGAACCGGCGGATGGGCGAAATTGAACGGGCCGGCATTCAGGTGTCATCGCTGCTGATTTCGCGGGATGAACGCACGGTTTATCTGAACAACATGGAATTCAAGCTGACCGAAGCCGCCATTGAAACCCTGTCGGTGCTGGCCGAGGCGCGGATGGATGACGATGTGCTGTCGGGAGCCGAGCTTGAGGCGGTGATTTCGGGGCGCAAGGCCGCCGATTGTGACGAGGCGGCCGGTGCCACCCGCATCAAACGCCTGCGCGATACATTGGGCAATCAGATGGTCAGTGAATTGCTGGTCAAGAACATCGCCCGCAAAGGCTATATGCTGTCGATCGACAAGGGCGTGATACGGATGGTTTAGGCCCGGCGCGCCAGACGTCAGGCCAAACCGAGCGGGACGCAGCCAGCCCTGTTTGCCTTGCGGATCAAGATGGCCTGTGAATAGTGGTTGCGCGATGAACAGGATGTTGAGGGCGATAGGTGTCGGCAATTTCAAGGCAGTGCGTTCTGCGCAAGCTGCGATTGTTATGTATCTGGTTCGTTGTGATTACCGTGGCCATCCATCTGTATTCAGATGATACTGATCCTATGCCCGTAAGCCTGTTCAACAGGCTGGTCATTGCCACAGGGGTTGTCGCCTTTCTGAGCATTCCTTTCGTCAGGAAGATCGGGCGAATTTATTTGAACACCACGCCAGATGACGCCGATCTTGATGATTGAAACGTTTGGACATCTTTAAACGGCGCTGCCTGCCAGTGCCTGCTTAAACGTCATGCGCCCGAGGTTCGATCTGGTCGGGCGTGCGTGACGCTATAACCAGCCGCGTTTCTTGAAGAACAGATAAGGCACCACCGCCGACACCACCATCAACCCCAGCGCCATGGGATACCCATAAGGCCATGACAGTTCGGGCATGGCCGTAAAGTTCATGCCATAGACCGACGCCACCAGGGTGGGCGGCAAAAACATCACGGCAGCAACCGAGAAAATCTTGATGATCCCGTTCTGTTCGATGCTGATAAGGCCCAGCGTCGCATCCAGAAGGAATGTCACCTTTTGCGAAATGAAACCGCAATGATCCAGCAGGGATCGGATATCCTGCCCCAACGTGCGCAGAACCTCGTGACGTGCACTGCCGGTGCCTTGCAGCCTTGGTTCCAGAAACGTTGCCAGGCGTGACAGCGTCATCAGGCTGTCGCGCAGATTCGATGTCAGATCGCCCTTGCGCCCGATGGTTTCCAGGGTTGTCTTGTAATCGGGGCGCGGTCCGGCCCCTTTGGGCGCAAAGACCTCGCGCGATACGTGGTCAACGTCGTGCCCCGCGCGTTCCAGAATATCGGCCAGCCGGTCAACCACGGAATCCAGCAGGTGCAACAGAATCCCCTCGGCATCGACAATATCCAGCGCGCCCTTTTCAAACCGGCTGGCCGACGCGTCAAACACGCGTGGGTCGTGATACCGGATGGTGATCAGCCGCCCGGCGGACAGGATGAACGTCACAGGCTTCATCAACAGATCATCCGTATCGGTGCGCGACGGGATCAGCGCCGTCATGAACGCGGCCTTGTCCTCGACGTAGAGCCGTGACGAAATTTCGATCTCGACCATGTCATCGAGGGTCGGAAGGGTGAAATCACAGGATTTCTCGACCATCGCGATCTCGGTTTCGGTCGGATCGAGAAGATCAAGCCACAGGGCATCGGCCTGCGCCGCAGTCGGGCGCAGCCGGGTGTCGTCGTTTGCGAAGGCGCGGATCATGTCGGTGGCTCTTTGCTATGGCATCTTTGTATGTCTGACCGGCACGGGGCCAGTGTTCAAGCCCCGGGGCCGGTGGTGGCCCTTTGGCGGCGCCGAATGTCGCAAATGGGTGCGACCGGTGTTTCCTGGCCCGCGATCCTTGGCCTGACGCAACTGATCTGAGGAGCCGACGATGCCCGACACCGCCAACGCGCAGCCGTTCCACAGCACCCTTGCCCCGGTCATGACATCGGTAAACATCGCGCGGGGCCTGCCCAACGAACATTACACCAGTGCCGCCATGTTCGACGAAGAACGCCGCGCCGTTCTGTTCGCCCATTGGGCCGGCGTGGGTTTTGGCAAGGACATTCCCGAACCGGGTGACGCCAGGCCGGTTGATTTCATGGGAATGCCCCTGTTGCTGGTGCGGGATCGGGACGGAACCATCGGTGTGTTTCAGAACACCTGCCGCCATCGCGGCATGATATTGGTGGAACAGGCGCGCAACATTCCCGGGGCGATCCGCTGTCCCTATCATTCGTGGTGCTATGCCCTGAACGGCGAATTGCGCAGCACGCCCCATGTGGGCGGCCCGGGCCACAACACCCACAAAGACATCAGGCGCGATGAACTGGGCCTGATCCGGGTGCGCCACCATGTGTGGTGTGATACGGTTTTCGTCAATGTCGATG
Source organism: Oceaniglobus sp. K40-3 (assembly GCF_055808395.1). NCBI lineage: Bacteria > Pseudomonadati > Pseudomonadota > Alphaproteobacteria > Rhodobacterales > Paracoccaceae > Oceaniglobus > Oceaniglobus sp. K40-3. Next base: position 802,104 of record NZ_CM147868.1, read on the forward strand.
GCGCCGCCGCGCCGTTTGAAAAGGTTCACGGTGATCTTCTGGCGCGCTGGGCGGAATTCGATCAGCCCATGTATCATGGGGGCGCGCATTCGTCACTGGTGCTTGAGGTGCGATCGAACTGGAAACTGGCGGTCGAGAATTATTGTGAAAGCTATCACCTGCCCTGGGTGCATCCCGGTCTTAACAGTTATTCCCGGCTGGAGGATCATTACAACATCGCCGAACCGGGGCGGTATTCGGGCCAGGGCACCCTCGTTTACCGCCAGCTAAAGGGCGACGACGGCAGCACCTTCCCGGATTTTACCGATCTGTCTGATAAATGGGATCAGGGGGCGGAATATATCGCCGTCTATCCCAACGTCCTGATGGGCATTCACCGCGATCATTTCTTTTCGATCATACTTGCGCCGCTGGACGTGGATCACACCATCGAACACATCGAGCTGTATTACACTGTCCCGCCCGATGAAATTGATACCCCCCTGCTGGATCGCAACGCGGCCCAATGGAAAACCGTCTTTGCCGAGGACATCTTTGTGGTCGAAGGGATGCAGCGGGGCCGCAAGGGGGTGTTGTTTGACGGCGGTAAATTCTCGCCCGCCATGGATGGGCCGACCCATAATTTTCACCATTGGGTGGCCAGCCAGATTGCAAAGGCCCGGCTGACATGATCCGGGCCGATCCGCTGAACGCGGCGCTGCTGCACGCCCACAGGGTGGATGATCGTGCGGCGCTGATCGCGCTTTACACCCAGGCGGGGGACCGCGCCGAAGCATTGGGCGATATTGACGCGGCCTGTTTCTATCTCACCCACGCCTATGTCTTTGCGCTGGAACTTGGGGCGGTACAGGCGGCGGTGCTGAACACCCGTCTGGCGGATCGCGGACGCGAGGTTCGCCAGCGTTTCTGACACCGCGCCCTTGGCAAGGCCCGCCAAACCGCCGATATGGTCAGGACACCCCGGGCTGAGAGGCGGCAATGAAGGGCGAACCATCCATAGGCGGACTGATTGATCACGCGCGCGGGCGCCGCGGATTGCGGCGCTGGTTCGTGTGCTCTGGCCGCCCGGATTTCGTGCATCACGATGTCACAACGCCCCGCTGGCCCGGTGCGCCGCTTTCCATCGCGATCCTGTCGGATTTCCACACGATTTCACCGTGGAACGGGCTGCGGGCGCTGGAAAAGGTGGTGGACCGGGTCAACGCGCTGCCGGTCGATCTGATTGTGCTGCTGGGCGATTACATTCCGGCCCGCCCGACGCCGGGCTTTGGCGCCACCGCCGAACAGACGGCCAATGTTCTGGCCCGGCTTGACGCGCCGCTGGGGGTTCATGCGGTTCTGGGCAATCACGATTGGCGCGATGATGACATCGCCCGTGACACGGAATACCGCGAAAGTGGCGTGCTGAATGCCCTGCATGCGGCGGGGCATTCCATGTTGCTGAATGCGTCGGTTGCCCTTGATCATCACGGCACCGATTTCTGGCTGGTTGGCTATGACAGCCAGCAGGGCCACAAACATTGGCGTGACGGCACCGCGCGCCATGACCCGGACCGCGCCTTTCGCGATGTTCCCGAGGGTGCCCCGGCGATCCTTTTGGCCCATGAGCCTGATTGTTTTGCCCTGCGCGATCCCCGGGCGCTGTTGCAACTCAGCGGCCATACCCATGGCGGACAGGCGAATTTCTTTGGCTGGCGCCCCCTTACACCGTCGGAATACCCTGATCGTTATGCCTATGGACATGTGGTTGAGGATGGTCATCATCTGATTGTGTCGGGTGGTATCGGTTATTCCCACGTTCCGCTGCGCATCGCCCAGCCGCCCGAGGTGACTTTGGTAACCCTGCGCGCTGGTCCCCAAGAAACGGAGTGAACCATGAGCGACATCGTAATCCTGTCGGGCGCCCGCACGGCGATTGGCGCCTTTGGCGGGGCGTTTTCGCGCACGCCGCCCATTGATCTCGCCACAACCGTCAGCCGCGCCGCGCTGGAGCGCGCGGGGCTGGGCGCGGATCGGATCGGCCATGTGGTGTTCGGCCATGTCATCAACACCGAACCGCGCGACATGTATCTGTCGCGGGTCGCGGCGATAGAGGCCGGGGTTCCAGACCATGTTCCGGCCATGAATGTGAACCGGCTGTGCGGATCGGGGGTGCAGGCGCTGGTTTCGGCGATGCAGGCGCTGATGCTGGGGGATGCTGATTTCGCGCTGGCCGGTGGCGCCGAATGCATGAGCCGCGCGCCCTATATCCTGCCGACCGCCCGCTGGGGCGCGAAAATGGGCGATGTGCCCGTTGGCGATATGATGCTGGGCGCGCTGACCTGTCCGTTTGGCACCGGGCATATGGGGGTGACGGCGGAAAACGTGGCCACCGAACACGGGATCAGCCGCGAAGATCAGGATGCCTTTGCGCTGGAAAGCCAGCGTCGCGCCGCTGCGGCCATCACCGAGGGGCGCTTTGCCAGCCAGATCACGCCGGTTGCCCTGAAAACCCGCCGTGCAAGTGTGGATTTCGTGACCGATGAACACCCCAAGGCGACAACCCCCGAGGGGCTGGCCAAACTGCGCCCGGCGTTTCAGAAAGACGGCACCGTCACCGCAGGCAACGCCAGCGGCATCAACGATGGCGCGGCGGCCCTTGTTCTGGCCCGGCGCGACGCGGCCGAGGGCGCGGGCCTGACCCCCGCCTTTCGCCTGATCGGATACGCCCACGCCGGGGTGCGCCCCGAGGTGATGGGCATCGGCCCTGTTCCGGCAGTGCGCGCCCTGTTCGCCCGCACGGGCCTGAGCGCGCAGGATTTCGACGTGATCGAAAGCAATGAGGCCTTCGCGGCCCAGGCCATCGCCGTCAACCGTGCGCTGGAGCTTGATCCGGCAAAGGTGAACCCGAACGGCGGTGCCATTGCCCTTGGTCATCCGGTGGGCGCGACGGGGGCAATCATCACCGTCAAGGCGATGTATGAACTTGACCGCACCGGCGGCAGGCGGGCCCTGATCACCATGTGCATCGGCGGCGGTCAGGGCATCGCACTGGCGATCGAGCGGCTGTAGGGCGGCTCAGTCTAACCTGACGCTGCTGCGCGCCGAACGCCCCGCGCCATCAATCACCGACAGGGTGACAAAACCGTGGCCGGGGGCGTCTATCCATGCCTCGCGCCCGCTCAGTTTGCGCGCCACCGGGCGGCCATCGGACAGGATGGTGAAAGGCGGGCGTCCGGCGCGCAGTTTCACGACCAGTGGCCCGCCCTCCAGCGCCACCCGCGCACCATCGGGGGGAAAGGCAATCTTTGGGGCCGTGGCATCGGGGGCAAAGGCGGCGCTGCGGCTGGCGAAATGGCGCAGGGGCGCAGGCAGATCGGCGGTGCCAACCATCAGCGTTGCAGGGGGCGGCGGCGGCAGGGGTTTGCGCTGATCCGTCACACGGCCAAAGGCCTGAAACAGCACCGGCGCGGCCAGATTGCCGCCAAAGGCCCCCGGCACCGGGGTGCCATCGGGCCGTCCCATCCAGACGCCGATCACATATTGCCCGTCCCATCCCAGCGCCCAGGCATCCCGGTGGCCATAGGAGGTGCCGGTTTTATAAGCGATCTCGCCCCGGGGGGCGCCGGGGGCGGGGCAAGGCCCGACAGGATATCCCCCACATGCCACGCCGCCTCGGGCGACAAGATGCGCGCACCGGGGGGCGTTTCACCTTGCAGGGCGTGCAGGTTCACGCCCGTGCCACCATTGGCAAGCGTGGCGTACAGTTGCACCATGCCTTCCAGTGTCACCCCGACACCGCCCAGCACCAACGCCAGACCCGGGCGCCCGCCGGGCAGTTCGGCCTGCATCCCGCTGCGGCGCATCTCGGCCAGAATGCGGGCCGGGCCAACCGCCTCGGCCAGTTGCACGGCGGGCAGGTTCAGCGACAGTTGCAATGCCTCGCGCAGGGGCAGGGTGCCGCGAAACTGCCCGTCAAAATTCTGTGGCGCATAGGTGCCGAACACCATCGGCACATCGTCGATCAGGGTTTCGGGATGGGCCAGCCCCAAATCGAACGCCAGACCATAGACCAGCGGTTTCAGGGTCGATCCGGGCGAACGCAGGGCGTTGGTCATATCCACGAACCCCTGCCGTGGGTCGTTGTCATAATCCGCTGACCCCACATGAGCGAGGATGTCGCCCGTGTGATGATCGGCCACCACGATTGCGATCGACAATTGTTCGCCCTGCCCGGCGACGGCCTGCTTTGCCAGTGTCTCGATTGATTGCTGGGTTGCGCGGCGCAGAGTTGTTGTCTGCACCCCCGCAGCGGGCGCTGCGGCCAACAGGCGGTCTGACAGATGCGGGGCCAGCGCGGGAAACGGGCGGCGGGCGGTGGGGATCGGTTCGCGCGTCGCCGTGGTGGCGGTGTCGGCGCTGATCACCCCGGCGGCCTGCATCCGCGCCAGCACCCGGTTGCGTGCTGCACGGGCCGCATCGGCGTGGCGGTCCGGGCGGCGGGTTTCGGGCGATTGCGGCAGTGCCACCAAAAGCGCCGCCTGCGCCGGAGTCAGGCGGGCGGGTTCCTTGCCAAACCACGTCAGACTCGCGGCGCGCAGCCCTTCGACATTGCCACCGTAAGGCGCACGGTTCAGGTACAACGTCAGGATCTGAGCCTTGCTCAGCCGCCGTTCCAGCGCCAGCGCGACGCGGATCTGGCGCAGCTTGCCCGTGATTTCGCCGGTCGGCCCATCCTCCAGCAGGCGCGCGACCTGCATCGTCAGGGTCGACGCCCCCGAGGTCAGCCGCCCATGGGCCAGACTGCTGAGCGCGGCGCGCAGGGCGGCGCGCAGATCGACACCGCCGTGAGTGAAAAACCTTTTGTCCTCATAGGTCAGCAACATGTCGATAAAACGTGGATCGACGGCATCAGCGCCAAGGGCCAGCCGCCAACGTCCGTCCGCCACGGTATAGGCCCGCAGCAACAGCCCGTCACGGTCGCGGATTTCGGGGGCGGTTTCCACGGCCAGCGGCGGCAGTTCGGTGGTGGCGATCCAGTGATCGAACCGGTCACGCCCATACCCCGCCAGCGCCAGCACGACCGCCAGCGCAAACAGCAGCCGTTCAGGGCGCATCGACCGTCCCCTCCCACCCCGTGGGGTATCGGGTGACAAAGCCGCAAGGATGCAGCGCCAGATCGGCGGTGAACCCCGGCGATGTATAGGTCGCCGTTTCAGGCCCGGTCTGGTGATAGGTCTGGGCCAGGGTTTGCACCCGCCCCTCGGGCCACGAGAGCCAAAGCGCAGTTACCGGTTGCGGCTGATCCAGATCACCGGCAAGGCGGCGCAGGGGCAACAGGTTGGTGGCGGGGGTAAAGCCCAGATCGATGTCGATGCACTCATCTGACCCGGTGACCGGCGCACCATTCACCGCCCATGCGCCATTGCGCTGAAACCGCCAGCCCAGGGTTGAACCGCCAAAGGCGCCGGTCACATCGGCGCCAGTGGTGTGCCAGCCCTTGTCACAGCGCACCACATAATCCAGCGCCGCCGCCACGCCCGCCTGAACAAACCGCGCATGGCCAACCAACATGAAGCCTTCGGGTTCTTCCACCAGACGGCAGGTATCTTCGCCCGGGCCATCAAGGCGCCGCCATTTGGCGGTGGCCAGCACCCGGCCTTTCATGGGGTCACCGTCACCTGGCCGGTGGCGGTGCGGGCGCGGTAGCGGGGGCGATACATGTCTTTGACGCTGGCAGCCGGGTGGCGATAGGTGCCGGGCGACACGGCCCGCACCACATAGGCCAGCCGGAACGCCGTGTCCGACTGCCAGTTGACCGCCGACAAAAACCGGTCCGAGCGGAATTCGCTGTGTTCCACATCGTTCACGGTGTCCAGCCAATCCATCGCCCCCACTTCGCCCGAACGCAGCAGGTTGGGGTTGTCGATCTCAAACCCGGCGGGCAGAGGATCGTCGATGATCAGCCGCGCGTTGGTATCGGCAAAGGGTTGCACCGTCAGAACCGTCACCAGCCGAGTGCCCACGGCCACGCTCTCGGCGTTCACCGGGTCGCCCTCCATGGTGAAATAGGTCCGGTCGATGGCATAGCCTTCGCCGCCTTTCGGATCGGGCACTTGCGGCACGCCGAAGGTGGTCAGGGTCACTGTTGCCTCGGTATTGCCGGTGTTGGCAATCAGCACCGGATCGCTGGCGGTCTGGGCATCCAGCACCCGGATCAGCGGGCCGTCGGGGGCCTGACCGTTCACGGTCAAGGCCCCGCCTGTTGTGTCATCCAACAGGGCATTGGCGGCCAGCAATGACCACACCGCCTCTTGGGTCGACCGCTCAGGCCCGCCCTGAAGCGGGGCGATGGCATCGACCAACCGGTCGCGGTTGATCGCGGTGCTGCCGGCCTCGACCGCGAGGGTCAGCACCGCGGCATTGTCGCGCAGCCGGGTGCCGTAATCGGCGCGCCAGCGGCGCGGGTCGCTTACCGGTTGGGTCAGCATCCGCCCCGCTTGCGCAAACAGGGCATCGGCGCGGGTCGGGTCACCATAGCTGGCCAAGGCCGCGCCCAGTTGCGCCACGGCAAGGGGCGTGGCCAGATCGCCCGCCTTGACATCAGCATAGTACCGCAGATCGCCAATGGCCGCTGCCCCTTCGCGGGCCAGCACATAGAGGGCATAGGCGATGTCTTCGCCCCCATCATCGAAATCAGGGGCGTAGTTCACCCGGTTGCGCAGGTTGTCCAATGCCTGACGGAACGCGATGTCGGGCACCGCGATTCCCTTGGCCCGGGCGCGCGACAGGAAATCGGTGACATAGGCATCAAGCCAGAAATCCCCCGACGACGGCCCCCACAAACCAAAGCTGCCACCCGAACTTTGGTTATCCAGCACCCGGCTGACCGCCTGTTCGATCCGTTCGCGGATATGGTCGCGGGTGCCAAGGCCCATGGCCCGCGCCACATCATCAAGATACAGCAGCGGCAATGCGCGGCTGGTCACCTGTTCGGTGCAGCCATAGGGGTAACGATCGAGCGCCGTCAAAAGGCCGGGACTGTCGAACCGCGCCAATGGCCCGGCTGTCAGGGTGGCACTGCCCGATCCGGGGCGAAAGCCGGAAAACACATCTGAATCAAACGTGAACGTGTCACCGGCAGCAAGGGTGAACCGGCTGGTGCGGTGGGTTTCGGGATCGTTCAGGCGCACCGGCAGCGTGAGCTGCTTGGTCAGGTGTTTGCCCTCGGGCGTCGTCAGGGCAACCTCGATGGTGTAATCGCCCACCTCGCCCGCCGTCACCGGCACGCTGAACACCTGCTTTTCCCCATCGCCCAGGGGGAATTGCGCGGGCAGGGCGGCAGTGTCCAATGTTACCCCGGCCCCCCACGCTGAGCGCGGTCATACCGGTGGGGCCGGTGGCATGGACCACCTCAAGCAACAGGCGCGACTGATCACCGGGGGCCAGAAACCGGGGCAGGGTGGCGGTGACGACGACCGGGTCGCGCACCAGAACATCCGTTTGCGCCTGCCCGACGCCACTGTCGGACCAGGCCACGGCCATCAGGCGCATGGTGCCGTTGAAGGCGGGCAGATCAAACGTGGTGCGCACCATGCCGTCGGTTCCCACCTCAAGCGGGCCACTGACAAGGGCGAGCAGCTTTTCCGTGGGCGGTGGCGATTGCATCTGCATTCCGCCTGCCGCATCGCCCCCCGAACGCACCCGGCCCATGGCGCCGGTGTTGCCATCAATCAACCGGCCATACATATCGCGGATCGCCACGCCCAGTTTGCGCTGGCCAAAGTAATAGCCAGACGGATCGGGCGATTGAAACCCGGTCAGGTTCAGGATGCCCAGATCAATGGCCGCGATGCTGACCCATGCCGTTTCGCCCGGCGCGATATTGTCGACCTTTAGCGCCACCTCAAACGGTTGGCGCGGTTGCGCCTCGGGGGGGACATCGAAACTGGCGCGCAATTGCGCCGCGCCCGGATCGACGGGCGCATAGGACAGCCCCAGCGCGCGGCCCGGCGCGGTTTCGCTGGCCTTGTCCGAGGGGCGCAGAACCGTGGCCGCCACATAGGCACCCGGCCCCCAATCTTCGGTTACGGGGATTTCGACGGTGTTTTCGCCCTTGGCCACATCGACCGCGACCATATCAATCAGCCGGTCCGACATGACCGTGACCAACGCCTTGCCTGCGTAGCGCGGCACAAGGCGCAGGGTGGCGGTATCGCCCACATTATAGGCGGGCTTGTCCAGTGACACCTCAAGCGTATCTGGGGTATCGACAGCCGAGGCGGCGGTGTACCATCCGGCATAGAATTCCATCGAGCTGACGGCATAGGTTTCGCCCAGCCGTTCGACCTTTACCTCATAGCGGCCCCATTCGACGGGGGTGGAGACATTGACCGGGTCAGCCCCCAGCGTCGCCTCGCCGCTGGCGATGCGGGTGCGGTGGGTGATCGGCTCCCACTCCCAGCGGCCATTGAGCGAATACCATTGATAGTGCCGCTCAACCCGGTTGACGGTCCAACGGACGGGAATTGGCGCTGTGGCATTGGCGGCGATCAGGCTGAACCCGGCGTCGGTGTTTTCGGGCAGGGTGCCGTCAAAGGCGGGCCTGATTCCGATCATTGGCGCGGCGGGGGCGATGGCGCGGGTGATGCTGCGCTCAATCGGGCGGCCCGACCCCTCTTTGATCTGTGCGGTGATGCGCGCCTCAAGGGGGCGGGCGGTGGCGTCGATTTCGGGGAACAGCAGGGGCAGGATGGCGCGCCCCTGCGCGTCGGTTGTCGCACCGTTCAGATACCGGGTTTCAGGGCGCAGAGGTTGATCATACTGGCCAAAGTGATAGCCGGGAAAACCGTCAAGGGTTTCGGTCGGGGCAAGGCGCACATTCGCCGCGACCGCCAGATCGGCACCGGGGGCACCGAACAGATACCGGGCATCCACCGTCAGCGCGGCGGGTGCGGCCAGTGACAGCGGCCCGTCGGGCAGGGTCAGATCGGCGTCGATCCGTTCGGGCAGGAAATCCTCGATCAGCACTTGCTGGCTGGCCAGGGGCGGAGCGTCCGGGTCGGCGTGGACATCCAGCCGCCATGTGCCGCGCGCCACATCGCCCCCGGTGGGCAGGCGAAACATATGCCCCCCGCATGGCCGGTGGCCGAAAGCGTGCGAGAATATTCCACCCCGTCCGGGCGGTGCAGGATCGCGGTCAGCGGCACATCGGAAATGGCATGGGCCGAGGCATCGCGCAGCAGGGCAGTGGCGACAATGGTGTTTCCGGCCCGGTATGCGCCCCGGTCGGTGGTCAGGAAAAGATCCATCGGCCCGGCGGGCGCGCGCCCGGCGACACCGCGATCAGACAGGTCGAATTCGGGGTCGGTGAGCGGCAGGAACGCCATATCCGCATCACCGTTTTCCGCCAGCAACAGGGCAGGCGCCGCGCCGCCGGTGCCACGGGTCAGGCCCACGGGGAACAGGGCATGCCCCTTGTCATCGGCCATGGCGGTGCCCAGCACGGCGTTGGCGCGTGACAACAGGGTCAGCTTGACCCCCGCCACGGGATCGGCACTGGCCAGTGAGCGGACAAAGGCGTGCAACCCGTCGTTGCCCGACAGGGTGGTCATGCCCAGATCGGACACGACAAACCACTGGGTGGCGGGCGGATTATCGTAAGGATCGGCGCCGGGAATCGAGGCCTGCACCGCATAAATCCCGGTGGACAGATCACCGGCCACCTCACCCAAAGGCAGGCGGGTGGTCATGTCGCGGTTCAGTTCCATCTGCACTTCGCCCTTGCCGCGCCAGATTTCTTGGCTCAGCTCATTGGCGAATTCGTCTTGCCGATAATCGGGCACCGGCGCGCCGAACATCCGGTCCTGAATGGCGCGGATCACGTTGCGATCGGAAATCTTGCGCAGCACCAGATCGACCTCGGTGAGGTTGACCGTGACGATGGGCAAGGCCACATCGCCCCCCGCAGGCAACACATAGCCGCGCCCGGCAAACCGCGCCACGGGCGAACGATCACGCACATAAAGGTTAAGCACCACGGATTTGGCCAGAACCTCGCCCGAGGCGGCAGGCAGCCCCTCGCGGAAGGTCACGCGATAGCGCCCGCCATGTTCGACGCCTTCAAGGCACAGCTTGGTGTCTTCGACATCGACGGCCAGCCCGGACACTTCGGTCTGCACGAACGGCGCGTAATCGACCCCGGCCTGCACCAGCGGTTCGTTGAATTCGGCACAGATGCGCGGGCTGGCCAGATCGCTTTCCACCTCATGTTCGGCAATGCGGAAACCGAATTTTCCGATGGCATCGTCCAGTGCCGTGGCCAGATCATCGCGGGGCGACAGGCTCTGGGCCAGACGCAGGGCGGGTATCATCGCGCGCCCCCGGTTGTTGCGCTCCAGCGCGTCGGCCATCACCGACAGGGCCGACACCCGCAGCGGCACCGTTCCGGCCCGCAGATAGCCGTTGATCGCATCGCTCAGGGCGTGTTCGCGGTACGTGCGCCGCTTGCGCGAGATCGCTGGTTTCGACACTCAGGCCAAGGCGGGCATATTCAACCCACAGATCGGCGGCGTCGGTCTGACCCAGCGCCATACCGGTAAAACGCAACGCGCCCAGGGTGTTGCCATTGGCGCGGGCATCGCGGGCGGATTGCAGCAATTCCACCGCTGTCAGGCCGGTGTTGGTGTGGCGCCCGGGCAGGGCGACGGATTCGGTCAGGGCGGCGGTAAAATCCTGTGGTTCCAGAAACGAAAGCTCGCCTCGGCGCTGTTCGGCTCTGGTCAGCATTTCGGGGGTTTGTTCGATCACTTCGGCGGAAAATGCCCCCTGATAGGGTTGCCGGTCAGTGACCGAGGATTTGGTGAAACAGGCGTTTGAACGGGTGTTGAAGGTGAAGGCGCGGCACTGCCCATCGGACAGGCAGGCGGTGCGGCAAACCTGATAGGTGGTGTCGAAAATCGATTGCAGATCACCGCCGAAAAAATCGGTGTCGCGGCTGACCGACAGCCGCCGTTCGGGAATCGCCGGGTCGGCCAGCGCGGGCAGAGAGGCCATCAGAAACGACAGGACGAGAAAAAGCAGGCGGGCCATGGGAAACCTCGATGAAATACAATGGCCCATGCTGACACATGCGCGCCAAGTCTGACAAGGAGTCGTGGCATGTCTCGTTTAAGACAATGTTTACGTGAATCGCTGATGGTCGGTTGAAAGACATGCGGAAATTGCCGTCAGGGCGTATAAATATGGACCTAGCCTCGCTTCTTGCCAATGAACGCCGCGCCCGTCTGGCCGCCGAACGGTTGCTTGACATGCGCCAGCGCGAGCTGAAAACCGCCAATCGCAAGTTGGCCGATCACGCGCGCGGGCTGTCACAACAGGTGATCGAAAAACGCGGCGAGATGGAAACGATCCAGACCCAGACCGACAGTCTGCGTGATGAATATGTCCAGACCCGCGACGATCTGGCGCGGGCGAATTCGGCGACGGAGCGCGCGGAAACGCGGCTGTGGATGGCCCTGCAATCGGTGCGCGACGGATTTGCCCTGTTTGACTCCGATCACCGGCTGGTGGTGGCAAACGACCCGTATCTCGCGGTGTTTGAAGGGCTGGAATGTGTGCGCCCGGGCATCACATATGCCGAAATCGTGCAAATACTGGTGGAGGAAGGGATCGTCGATACCCAGGGGGCGCCCGGCCCGTGGGTTGAGCAGATGATCGAACGCTGGCACAGTCCCAAGCCGGCAGCTTTGGTCTTGCGCCTGTGGAACGGTCAGTTCGTGCAGTTGGTTGACCGGAGCACCCCTGACGGGGGCCGGGTTTCTCTTGGGGTGAACCAGACCGATCAGTTGCGCATGTGGGCCGCCGTCGCCGCAATTCCCGACGGGTTTGTCCTGTTCGATCAAGAGGATCGCCTGATCATGTGCAATGATCAATACCGTGATCTTTACCGCATGCCCGAAGCCGAAGTGCCTTATGGCACCACCTTTGAAGAAATCCTGCGCCTCAGTCTGAAACGCGGCCAGATCACCGGTGCCATTGGATGCGAAGAACAATGGTTGGAGGATCGGTTGAACCAACATCGCCGCGCTGACAGCATCATTGAGCAGCGGTTGGATGATGGCCGGTGGCTGCGCATCATGGAAAAGGCAACGCCGGACGGGGGCCGTGTCGGGCTGCGTGTCGATATCACCTCGATCAAGGCGCAGCAGGCCGCGCTTGAGGCCGAGCGTGAACGGGCCGAGGCCGCCAGCCGTGCGAAATCAGCGTTCCTGGCCAACATGAGCCATGAAATCCGAACGCCGATGAACGGTGTTGTGGGCATGGCGGATCTGTTGCAATCCAGCGCCCTGACGGCGGAACAGGAAATCTGTGTCAGCACGATCAAATCCTCTGGCGAAGCATTGCTGGCGATCCTGAATGACATTCTCGATTTTTCGCGCAACGAGGCGCGCAAGATGCCGCTGACGCCCAATCCTTTCGATCTTGAGGATTGCGTGAACGGGGTGGTGCGCCTGTTGCAGCCAACGATCACAGACCGCGACATCGTCATGGGTGTCGATTTTGCCGTGGATCAGCCCCCAACGCTGGTCGGGGATGCCGGGCGTATCCGGCAAATTCTGATTAATCTGGTGGGCAATGCCCTGAAATTCACTGAATCCGGGCGCGTTGATATTCTGGTTTCCCCCACCGACGATGGCCAAACCCGGATCGAGGTGCGCGATACCGGGATCGGCATTCCCGAAGACAAGTTTGATCATGTGTTCGGTGAATTCAATCAGGTCGAGGATGATCGCAACCGCCGCTATGATGGCACCGGTCTGGGCCTTGCGATCTGCCGTCAGTTGGTCACGCAGATGGGCGGTGAAATCGTGCTGACATCAACGCTGGGCGCCGGCAGCCGTTTTGTGGTGACTTTGCCGTTGGCTGCGGCGCCCGATCATCCGGTCGACGTTGACAGCCCCATCACCCGTGCCCCCGACAGGGACGGGGCAGGCAGACTCCGGGTTCTGGCAGCCGAGGATAACAAGACCAACCAACTGGTGTTGCGCAAGATGCTGAAGGATGCGGATATTGACCTGAACCTCGTTTCTAACGGTGCCGAAGCCGTCGCCGCGTTTCAGGCAGAACGGCCCGATCTGGTGTTCATGGATATCTCCATGCCCGGCATGGATGGACGCGAGGCGGCGCAACTGATCCGCACCTTTGAGGTCGAAAATGATCTGCCCGGCACCCCTATCGTTGCCATGACGGCCCACGCCATGGACAGCGACAGGGCCGAGATCGCCAGCGCCGGGATCGACCATCACCTGAGCAAGCCGCTCAATCAACAGGGCCTGCTTGAACATATCGAAAGGGTGCGCGCGGCGCGTCGGCCCTCGGGATAATCGCGCAGGAACACAGGGCTGTCCGGGGCCGACAATTCCGGCGCATGGGCATAGCCGCCAGTCTCGAACTCCAGAATCCCTTGTGGATCGGTTATCCGGTTCTGCACGATATGGCGCGCCATGGCGCCCCGGGCCTTTTTGGCGAAAAAGCTGACTATCTTTGCCTTGCCGTCCTTCAGCTCCATGAACTGCGGTGTGACCACCCGCAGGTTCAGCGCCTTGCGATCCACCGCGCCAAAATATTCCTGGCTCGCACAATTGATCAGGGTGTCGGCCCCCACCGCCGTGGCCTGAGCATTCAGTGCCTTGGAAATGGTGGTTCCCCAGAAATCATAAAGCGTCCTGCCCCGGCGGGTTTTCAACCGGCTGCCCATCTCAAGGCGATAAGCCTGAATCGCATCGCGCGGGCGCAACACCCCGTAAAGCCCCGACAGGATGCGCAGATGGTCCTGCGCCCAATCCATTTCGTCCGGCTCAAGGCTCCCGGCCTCCAGCCCCATATAGGTGTCACCGGCAAAGGCCAGCGCGGCGGGTTTGCTGTTGTCGGCTGTCGGTTCGGTTTCAAAGGCGCGAAACCGGTCACGATTCAGCCGCGCCAGATCGTCAGACAGATCCATCAACCCCTTGAGTTGGGTCAGTGTCAGCTGCCGGGCATGGGCGGCAAGCCGGTTTGCCTCGGCATGAAAATCGGGTGTGGTCACCGCGCCGCGCGCCACGTCCCAGTTCAGCCGCTTGGCCGGCGAAATTACGACAAGCATCCCTATCTCCCTCTGTCCAGGGCATCAGATATCAGGCAGGCGCGCAGGCTCAAGCGGTTTGCAGCACTTCGAGAAACGCAGGCCCGAACCGTTCCGCCTTTTGCGCACCCATGCCCGGCGCCTGCTCCAGCGCGTTCAAGGTATCGGGCCGCCGCTCGGCGATCCAGCGCAGGGTGCCGGCGGCACAGCTTAACGGCTTGTCAATTCCGTCTGGTCCCCGGGTCAATTCCAGTTGCACCTGCTGCAAGGCGTCAAACAGCGCACCGGCATCGCGCCCCGCCAGTTTGCGCCGCGCCGGGTGCATCGGGGGCGGCGCATCGCCGGTAATCACCTCCAGAAACACAGCGCCATATCGCTCCAGCTTTTTTGCGCCGACACCGGTAATGCTTGCCATCGCGTCCCGGGTTTCAGGCCGCTGTTCGGCCATTTCAATCAAGGTGCGGTCGGCAAAGATCACATAGGCCGGCACGCGCTGTGCCTCGGCCAGCGCGCGACGTTTGGCCTTGAGCGCCGAGAGCAGCGGCGCATCTTCATCGCTGACCATGGTTTTCACGGCCGAGCGGGCCGATTGCGCCGCCTTGATGACATCGCGGCGCAAATCAATCTTCGCATCGCCCCGCAGGATCGGCCGCGCCGCCTCGGTCATGCGCAGGGCACCGTGGCGTTCGGGATCGGGGCGCACCAGATCGCGCCCCATCATCTGGCGGAAAATCGCCTGCCACTGACCCTTGGAATAACCGGTGCCAACGCCGAACGTGGGCAGCTTGTCATGGCCCCGGGCGCTGACCTTGTCGGTGCGGTTGCCCATGACGACATCAATCAGATGCCCGGCGCCAAAATATTCCCCGGTGCGCAGGATGGCCGAAAGGCCGATCCGCACGGCGGTGGTGCCATCGAAAATCTCGGGCGCCTTGTCGCACAGATCGCAGTTGCCACAGGCACCGCTTTCTTCACCGAAATACGCCAACAGTTGCTGGCGCCGACAGCCCAGAGCCTCGGCCAGCCCCAGCAGCGCATTCAATCGGCCATGATCGGCGGATTTGCGTTCATGGGGCGCCAGGCCTTCGTCAATCTGGGTGCGGCGCAGGCGAATATCGTCAGGGCCATACAGCGTAAGCGTCTCGGCGGGCGCCCCGTCACGCCCGGCGCGCCCGATTTCCTGATAATAGCTCTCGATGCTTTTGGGCAGATCGGCATGGGCAACCCAGCGGATATCCGGCTTGTCCACCCCCATACCAAAGGCGACCGTGGCGGTGACGATCAACCCGTCTTCCTGGGAAAACCGCCGCTCGACCTCGCGCCGTTCAGCCGGGTCCATGGCCCCGTGATAATGACAGGCGTTGTGCCGTTCCGACCGCAGCGCGGCAGCCAGATCCGCGGTTTTCGCGCGGGACGAACAATAAACGATCCCCGATTGCCCCCGGCGCGCGTCGGCATAGGTCAAGATCTGTTTGCGCGGACCGTTCTTGGGCGCAAACGCCAGATGGATGTTGGGCCGGTCAAATCCGCCCATGAACAGGCGGGGCGGTTCGCCATCAAACAGCCGTTGCACGATTTCCTGCCGGGTTTCCTCATCCGCCGTGGCGGTGAACGCGGCCAAAGGCACATCCAGCGTCCGGCGCAAATCGCCGATCCGCAGGTAATCAGGCCGGAAATCATGCCCCCATTGTGAGACACAATGGGCTTCGTCCACCGCGATCATGCTCACTCCGGCCCGGCGCAAAAGCCGCTCGGTCCCGCCCGATCCAAGGCGCTCGGGCGCCATGTAAAGCAGCTTCATCGTGCCGTCGTTCAGGGCTGCGAACACCTCGTCGGTTTCGTCCTCGGTGTTGCCACTGGTCAGCGCGCCGGCCATCACCCCGGCTTCGCGCAACCCGCGCACCTGATCGCGCATCAGGGCGATCAGCGGTGAAATCACCACCGTCACCCCCTCGCGACACAGGGCAGGCAGCTGGAAACAGAGCGATTTCCCGCCCCCGGTGGGCATGATGGCAAGGGTGTTCTTGCCTGCTGTTACGGCAGCGACAATCTCGGCCTGACCGGGCCGGAATTCGGGAAACCCAAAGACCGATGACAACAGATCGCTCGCCTGGGTCATGACCCGCCTCGTTTTTATTCAACCGCTCGTTTGGCCCGACTCTCCCACACCGGGTTCCGGTGAACAAGGTCCGCGCCCCATACGTGTGTTTTTTACTGATCGAAATACTCCGGGGTGTGGGGGCTGGCCCCCACGCACCTGTCAGTAAAACGCCATCGCGTTGTTCACCAGAATGATCCGCACGGCATAGACTCCGATCAGCGCGACCAGCGGGGCAAGATCGATCCCGCCCATATCGGGCAGCACACGCCGGATCGGGCCATAGATCGGCTCTAGCAGGCGGTTCAGCCCGAACCAGATCTGGGCCACGACCGGCTGACGCAGGTTCAGGACCTGGAAATTAATCAGCCAGGACATGATGATATGGGCGATCATGATGAACCACACAACATTGAGGATCAGCATCAGGATTTGAAAGATTGAGGTCATGGATCGCCTGTTTTGCAATTCGGTTGGCGCACAGCTAATCATCCGGGGCCCCGGAGGCAAGCTTGTGCCGCAACGTAGCCTTTGACGCGGCGCGCGCCGCCCGGCAGGTCAAAGCCAAAAGGAGCCGCCCATGTACCCCGTGATCCGACTTGCCAAGGAACTGTTGATCCATCGCAAGGCGCCCCGCCTGGGGGCATTCGATACCCATGTGTCACACCATGTTTGCTGGCCCCAGGACATTGACGTGTGGATGGAGCTGAACAACGGGCGCACGCTGACCCTGTATGATCTGGGGCGGATGGTGCTGTTTCAGCGCACGGGCATCATCGGCGTGATGCGGCGCAATGGCTGGGCCGGCACCGTGGCAGGCAGTTCGGTGCGGTATCGCCGCCGGGTGCGGATGTTTCACCGGATAGAAATGCGCACCCGGATATTGGGGTGGGATGCGCGGTTCCTTTATATGGAGCAATCCATGTGGCGCCACGGAGAATGCACCAGCAACGCCCTGTTCCGCAATGCGGTAACCGGTGCTGGCGGGCTGGTGCCCATGGCGCAAACGGCACAGGCCATGGGCCTTGATCCGCTTAGCCCGCCCCTGCCCGATTGGGTGCAGGCCTGGAGCGCGGCTGAATCCGAACGCCCCTGGCCACCGCTGACCTGAGCGAACGCGCGACCAAAATCCGTCAGCCTTGCCCGTAAGTTGCGGCGCAGGGCGGATTTACGTTGCACCCCCGGGGCCAAGCGGGTTTGATCAACCCCAAGGCAAGGGGGCAACATGGCCGGGATTTCCAAACGAAAACGCATCTGGGGCTGGTTCTTTTTCGACTGGGCCAGTCAACCCTATAACACCCTGCTGCTGACCTTCATTTTCGGCCCCTACATCAACGAAATTCTGGGCGATGGCACGGCGGCGCAATCGGCCTGGGGGTTCGGAATCGGGGCGGCGGGGATGATTATTGCCTTGCTCGCACCGGTTCTTGGCGCGCTGGCCGATACGTCGGGGCGGCGGGTGCGCTGGATCTGGGGATTTTCGGCGCTTTATGTGATCGGTTCGGCCGGCCTGTGGTTTGCGGCGCCGGATGATTTCAATCTGGTCGCGATCATGGCCTGTTTCGCGGTCGGGCTGATCGGGATGGAATTCGCCACGATCTTTACCAATTCGATGCTGCCCGAACTTGGGACACGCCAGGAAATCGGTCGTATTTCCGGCAATGGCTGGGCGTTTGGCTATGTCGGGGGGTTGATTTCACTGGTGATCATGCTGGCGTTTTTTGCCGAAAGCGGGGCGACCGGCAAAACCTTTGTGGGGCTTGTGCCGCCTTTCGGGCTTGATCCCATGGCGCGGGAAGGCACCCGTTTTGTCGGGCCGCTGACGGCGCTTTGGTATGTGGTGTTCATGATCCCGTTTTTCCTTTACGTGCGCGATCCGCGCGGTGTTGCTGCACCGCCGGGTGCGGCGCGTCTGGCCCTGCGGGGGTTGGCGGGCACGTTGAAGAACCTGCCCAGGCGGCCCAGCCTTTTCGCCTATCTCATATCGTCGATGTTGTATCGCGATGCGCTGAACGGGATGTATGTGTTTGGCGGCATCTATGCTGCGGGCGTTCTGGGCTGGAGCGTGGTGGACACCGGCGTGTTCGGGATCATCGCCATCATTGCGGGCGCCCTGTTTGCCTGGATCGGCGGGCGCGCTGACAGTGCCTTTGGCCCTAAACCGGTGATCGTGACGTGCATTCTGGTGCTCAATCTTGCGGCCATCGGGGTGGTTACCGTGTCGCCCACCAGCCTGTTCGGGGTTATGGTTCCCGCAGGTTCGGGCGCACCTGACCTTGCCTTTCTGGTATTGGGGGCCACGATCGGGGCGGCGGGCGGCGCGTTGCAATCGGCCAGCCGCACGATGCTGGTGCGGCAGGCAAATCCGGCGCGGATGACCGAGGCGTTCGGTCTTTATGCGCTGGCGGGCAAGGCAACATCGTTCATCGCGCCGCTGCTGATCGGGGCGGCGACCTATTTCAGCGGGTCGCAACAGATCGGGGTTTCGCCATTGATTGGTCTTTTCGCATTGGGGTTGATTCTGTTACTGTGGGTAAAACCCGACGGAGATCGAGCAGCATGAAACCCGTTTACGCCCTTATATTCCTGTGCGCCCTCGCCGCTTGTGGTGGGCGCGAACCCCCCGGTGCCGCCCTGCCAACTCCGGCCTTTGCCGGGGATGTGGCCACGCGCAACGCAATTGCAAAACAGCTGTTCGGGGCCGAAACCGGCCCGTCGCGGCAGGTGGCGGCGCCGTTTGGTTCCTACGCCAAGGGGTGCCTTGCCGGGGGGCGCAATTGCCCGAAACCGGCCCCACCTGGCAGGCCATGCGCCTGAGCCGGAACCGCAACTGGGGGTATCCCGAAACCATTGATTTCATCGAAGACCTGTCGCGCAAGGCGGCGACACTTCCGGGGTGGAACGGGCTGTATGTGGGGGACATCAGCCAGCCGCGCGGCGGGCCGATGCTGACCGGCCATGCCAGCCATCAGATCGGGCTGGACGCCGATATCTGGCTGCGCCCGGCGGATCGGTTGAACCTGAGCGCGAGCGAGCGCGAGAGTATTTCGTCGATTTCCCTGCGCCGGGCCAAGGGGGCCTATACCAACGACAACTGGACCCCGGCCCATCAGGCGCTGTTAAAGGCCGCGGCAAGTGACCCGCGGATCGCGCGGATTTTCATTTTTCCCGGCGCCAAGGTGAAGATGTGCAACGATGAAAAGGGCAATCGCGCCTGGCTGAACAAGATCCGCCCGTGGTATGGCCACCATTATCACTTTCACGTCCGTCTGAAATGCCCCAAGGGGGCGACCGGTTGTGTTGATCAGGCGCCACCGCCGCCCGGTGATGGCTGTGCGGATGCGCAATCCTGGGTGAATGATATCCTCAACCCACCGCCCCCGAACCCGAATTACAAACCCAAACCCAAGCGTGAAATTCGTGTGGCCGATCTGCCGGGGCAATGCCAATCCGTTCTGTCGCGCTGATTTTCGCCTTGCTTGCTGCGCTGGCGGCCCCGATGGCACAGGCCGCCGGGGCCGAGTTTCTGGCGCGCTTTGTGTGGGAACGCGATGATCCTCACCACGGCGGATTTTCAGCGCTGGAACTGGGCCCCGATGGCAGCGCCTTTGTTGCCATTTCCGACCGGGGGCGCATCGCGCAGGGGCGGCTGTTGCGCAAGGATGGCGCGATCAGCGGCGTTGCCGATCTGCGGTTCGAGCGGCTGCGCGACACACAGGGCCGCGATATTCCGCCCCGGATCGCGGATTCCGAAGGGGTGGCCATGGCCCCGGGTGGCGCCCTGTTCATTTCATTCGAAGGGGCAAGCCGTGTCTGGCGG
Organism: Oceaniglobus sp. K40-3; assembly: GCF_055808395.1. Taxonomy (NCBI): domain Bacteria; kingdom Pseudomonadati; phylum Pseudomonadota; class Alphaproteobacteria; order Rhodobacterales; family Paracoccaceae; genus Oceaniglobus; species Oceaniglobus sp. K40-3. The sequence continues at coordinate 822,123 of NZ_CM147868.1, forward strand.
TATGCGCGGTTTGGTGCAGTGGCCGAAGCCTTGCCATTGCACCCTGATTTCGCCCGAATGCAGGCGAATTCATCCCTTGAGGCACTGGCGATTGACAAGGCAGGTGCGTTGTTCACCCTGCCCGAGCGGTCGGGCCACCTGAGCCGCCCTTTTCCGCTGTACCGGTTTGATGGCACACGGTGGAGCGTTCCTTATCATCTGTCGCGGCGGGGGGAATATTTGCCGGTGGGGGCTGATTTCGGGCCGGACGGTAAATTATACCTGCTGGAGCGGCAGTTCAGCGGCTTTTTGGGGTTTTCGTCACGGGTGCGCCGGTTCACCCTTGGGGCAAAGGGCGCGGTGGCCGAGGAAACCCTGCTGACCACCCCCAACCTGCGCCACGGCAACCTTGAGGGGCTGTCGGTCTGGCGTGACGGGGCGGGGGCGATCCGGCTGACCATGGTGGAAGACGATAATTTCAGCATCTTTCAGCGCACACAGTTTGTGGAATACCGGGTGACAGAATAACTTGATTCCGGCGCGCTGTGGCGGTAACAGCGCGCGTCCCGCGTGGTGTGGGGCCAAGTCTCCGAACCCCTTGTCAAAACGGAACACCGAATGACCCGAATCCTTCCCGGCATCCTTGCCATGGCCGCCGTCGTGCTGGCCTCAAACATCCTTGTGCAATTCCTGTGGGGCGACTGGCTGACCCTTGGGGCGTTCACCTATCCGCTGGCGTTTCTGGTGACGGATGTGATGAACCGGGTGTATGGTGCGGCAACCGCGCGCAAGGTGGTTCTGGCCGGGTTCGTGACCGGATTGGCCTGTTCGCTGATCGGCACCCAGATCAGCGGCGAATTCGGCCCCCTGGTGACCTGGCGCATCGCGCTGGCATCGGGCGCGGCGTTTCTGGCGGCGCAATTGTCGGACATCGCGGTGTTTGACCGGCTGCGTGGCGGCGCATGGTGGCGCGCGCCGCTGGTGTCAACGCTGGTTGGATCGGCGCTGGACACGGCGTTGTTCTTTACCATCGCGTTTTCCACCGCGCTGACATTCATCGAACCGGGCAACGATGTGTCATGGGCGAATGCGGCGCTGCCACTGTTGGGATTTGGCCCTGTGGTGCCGCTTTGGGTGTCGCTGGGGGTGGCGGATTGGTGCGTCAAGCTGGGGCTGGCGCTGATTGCGCTGATACCTTTCCGCCTCATCGTGCGGCGGTTGATGCCTCAGGGGGCGTAAAAAGGTTTGACATACCGCACATCTGTGCCACCTTCGCCCTATCGGCAATCATTGAAAGGAGGTGGTCCAGTGTCAAGAATGATCCAGGAGATCAAGGTCGGAACAGTCATGGGGGCCGTCGCCCAAAGGCAATCCTGAGGGCAGAACATCCATGATTGGGTATCCACTCTAACCGGACCCTCTCCAATCCATTCGAAGGGCCACCGTCATCCGGTGGCCCTTTTCGTTTGCGCAGTTGAAGCGGGGCGCATTGATCGCTATCTGGGGCGGATGGCAAAGGCAAAAGAAAATTCAAACTACAAGGTGATCGCCGAGAACCGGCGGGCGCGGCATGATTATGCGATCGAGTATGATCTTGAGGTGGGGATCATTCTTTTGGGGTCCGAGGTAAAGAGCCTGCGGGTGAACAGCGCCAACATCGCCGAAAGCTATGCCGAGGTGAAGGAGGGCGAATTGTGGCTGGTGAATTCCTATGTCGCGCCATATCTGCCGGCCAAGACCTGGGGCCATGAGGACCGGCGGCGACGCAAGTTGTTGGCGAAAAACAAAGAGCTGAGCCGGATGTGGAACGACACCCAGCGCAAGGGCATGACCATCGTGCCGCTGGTGATGTATTTCAATCACAAGGGTCTGGTGAAGATGAAGGTCGGCGTGGCCAAGGGCAAACAGAACCATGACAAGCGCGCCGATGCCGCCAAGGCCGACTGGCAGCGCCAAAAGGCGCGGCTGCTGCGCCACAACGGTTAGCGGTGATCCAAAGGCGGCGCTGACGCGCCATTCCATTTTTTGTCTGGCGCCCGTGGTGGGTGTTTGCGCTTTTGGTTCGATCATTGCGCCGGGTTGTGAGCGGGCCTTCGGCGAGAGTATTTTTATCAGAGAAAAGTCTATGGCGGGGCTTGCCTGTCTGGTGCCCTTGTCATGGGGCGGTTGTGGGGGTAGGCAGTCGGTGGTTTTCAACGCCCGGGGTGTCTGCCATGGCCTATGACGATCCGACAACGCTGGTGTCCACCGCATGGCTGGGCGCGCATCTGAAAGACCCCGACCTGCGGGTGCTGGACGGGAGCTGGTATCTGCCTGATATGGGGCGCGACCCAAAGGCGGAATATGATGCGGCGCATATTCCCGGTGCCCGGTTTGTGGCGCTGGATGATGTGTCGGACAGCCGTTCGGACCTGCCGCATATGGCGCCGCCCCCCGAAAAATTTATCAGCCGGATGCGGGCGTTGGGCGTGGGGGATGGCCATCAGGTGGTGATCTATGACGGGCCGGGATTGTTTTCTGCGGCGCGTCTGTGGTGGTTGTTCCGGTTGATGGGCAAGGTGAATGTGGCCGTTCTGGACGGTGGGTTTACCAAGTGGCAGGCCGAGGGGCGCCCCGCGGAGGACATGCCGCCCGTGGTGCGCGACCGCCATATCACCGTGACGCGCCAGAACCATCTGGTGCGTGATGTCACACAGGTGGCGGCGGCGACCAAGCTGGGCGATCATCAGATTGTCGATGCCCGGGCCGCCGCCCGGTTTGCGGGGGCGGCGCCCGAGCCGCGCGAGGGGCTGCGGGCGGGGCATATCCCGGGGGCGCGCAATCTGCCCTACAAGACATTGCTGAACGATGACGGCACGATGAAGGCGCCCGACGCGCTGCGCGCCGCTTTTGTGGCTGCGGGCGTTGATCTGGACCGTCCGGTTATCACCTCTTGCGGGTCGGGGGTGACGGCGGCGATCCTGTCGCTTGCGCTTGAGGTGCTGGGCCACCGCGATCACGGACTTTACGACGGCTCTTGGGCCGAATGGGGCATGTATAACGACCTGAAGGTCGCCACCGGAGAATGACGATGTTTGAAGCGCTGAAACCACTACCCGCTGACAAGATTCTGGCCCTGATGCAGGCCTTTCGCGAAGATCCGAGCGAGACCAAGATCGATCTGGGCGTCGGGGTCTACAAGAACGCCGAGGGCCACACGCCTGTCATGCGCGCGGTGAAAGAGGCCGAGCGGCGGTTGGTGGCCGAGCAGGACACCAAGGCCTATGTGGGGCTGTTGGGCGATCCGGCCTATACCGACGCCATGCGCCAGATGATTCTGGGCGATGCTGTACCGGTTGAGCGTGTTTCGGCGGCGGCCACACCCGGGGGAACCGGGGCCATCCGTCAGGCGCTGGAGCTGATCAAGATGGCCGCGCCCGAGGCCACCGTTTGGCTGAGCGCGCCGACATGGCCGAACCATCCGTCGATCATTCGTTATCTGGGCATCAAGATGGCCGAGTACCGGTATTTCGACGATGCCACCCGAAACGTTGATTTTGCCGGGATGATGGCCGATCTGGACAAGATTTCCGAGGGCGATGTGGTTCTGCTGCATGGCTGTTGCCACAATCCGACCGGTGCGAACCTGACCCTTGAGCAGTGGCAGCAGGTGTCGGACCTGTTGAACGCCAAGGGGGCGGTTCCGTTTATCGACATTGCCTATCAGGGGTTTGGCGACGGGTTGGATGCCGATGCGGCGGGAACGCGGCTGATGGCGGCAAATGCGCCGCAGATGTTGATCGCGGCGAGCCTGTTCCAAGAATTTCGGGATTTACCGCGAGCGCACCGGCCTTGTCATGGCGATTGCGCCGGAGGCGGGGATGAAGCCGGTGACCCAGGGCACGCTGGCCTTTCTCAACCGGCAGAATTACAGCTTTCCGCCCGATCATGGGGCGCGGGTGGTGACGACGATTCTGAACGACCCGGAGCTGAAGGCCGATTGGATGGCCGAGTTGGAAGAGGTGCGCGTCGGTATGTTGGCCCTGCGCAAGCAACTGGCCGATGAATTGCGTCAGCGGAGCAATTCTGACCGGTTCGATTTCATCGCCGATCATCGCGGGATGTTTTCACGCCTTGGGGCGACGCCTGAACAGGTGGAAAAGATGCGCATCGACAACGGGATTTATATGGTCGGGGACAGCCGGATCAATATTGCCGGGCTGAACGCCAGGACGATTCCGATCTTGGCGCAGGCGATTATCGACGCCGGCGTTTAAACCCAAAGGCGGGGCTGTTCGGCGTATCCGATGTAAAGCGGGTGTTTCGGATGGCCTGCTTTGGACAGACCAAGGTGGAACAGGGGGCGCGCCGTTTCGCGCAGCAGGGCCGTCACTTCGGGCCCGCGGTTCAGGTGCGCGCCGTGGGTGCCCCAGGCACACAGCAGGGTATCGGCCCATTGGGCGGCGGCGCGGATCGCGGCGTCATTGCCGGGGCCGACCGGATCGGCGGCGGCGCGCATCTTTTTCGGGTCCGTGTCGCGCCAGGCAAAGATATTCGTCACGCGAAACCCGCCATAGCCCAAGGCCCGCGCACGGCGTTCGCAGCGTTCGACCGTGGGGTCGTTCTGCACCTCGGTGGCGGTGGAGGGGTTGAGCATGACAAAAGCGATTTTGCGCCCCGCGCCATCCCAAACCCGGGTCAGATCATAGCGATACCGTTCGCAATCGGAATAGGTGGCGACGCTGTGGGCGTCGCCCTTGAGGTGTTCGCGGGTAATCACGCCACGAACACGCGCGAGGGGTGCAATTCGCCGCTGCGGTACACGCCCACGGCCACGGCGCGGCCTTCAAAGCTGGCCCATGCCTCGTCGCCGTATTCGGCATCGGATGCAATCACCATACCGGGGTTGCCGTTGCGCAGTTTCGCGGCGCCTTCGGGGGTGCAGCGCACCTCGGGGAGATCATCAAGCCCCTGTTCCAGCGGGCGCAACCATGCATCGAGCGCGGGGGTGCGGGCCAGTTGATCGAGCAATTCCAGCGAGAGGCCCTCATCGGCCTCGAACGGCCCTGACCAGACCCGGCGCAGGGACAGCACATGGCCAAAACAGCCCAGAGCCTGCCCCAGATCGCGGGCGATCGAGCGGACATAACCGCCCTTGCCGCAGATCATTTCGATTTCGGCATGGTCGGGGTCGGGGCGTGATACCATGGCCAGTTCTTCGACAAACAAGGGGCGGGCGGCGATTTCCATGGTTTCACCATCGCGGGCGCGTTTATAGGCGCGTTCGCCGTCAATCTTGACCGCTGAAAATTGCGGTGGCACCTGCATGATGTTGCCGGTCAGGGGCAGCAGGGCCTGACGGATGCCGTCATCGGTGGGGCGCAGATCAGAGGTGTCGGTGACTTCGCCCTCGGCGTCGTCGGTGTTCGTGGCCTCGCCCAGTTTCACGGTAAAGCGGTAAGCCTTCATCGCGTCGGTGATATAGGGGACGGTTTTCGTCGCCTCGCCCAGGGCCACGGCCAGAACGCCGGTTGCCTCGGGGTCGAGAGTGCCGGCGTGACCGGCCTTTTTCGCGTCGAACGCCCAGCGCACCTTGTTGACCACGGCGGTTGATGTCAGCCCTGCCGGCTTGTCGATAATCACCCAGCCTGAAATGTCGCGCCCGTTCTTGCGTCGGCCCATCTGTCGCTCCTTGATTGTCAAAGCCGGGGGCGTAACGCCCGCCGCGCACAAGGTCAATTCATTGGCTGCACGGTGCCCAGAATCGGCCCCATGGGAAACCCGGCATCATCGCGCCCGATGGCAGGCGCATAAAAGCGCGAGATGTTGCCATCAAGGAACAGCGCGTTGGGGGTTTTCAGGTCATCGCGGAAGAACCGCGCAAAATGGTGAAAATTCACCGGGCGGTCGGAAATGGCGATCACCACCTCGCTGCCGTCTGCCGACACACCCACGCCGTTGCGGATATAGCGCGACGTGCCATCCTCCAGAAACCGGGGGTGCAGTTTGCCGTCAATCACCAGCATCGGGCCGGATTGGGTGGCAAAATCGCAATCCAGCGGGGTTTTGGCAAAGGCGCGGCTTTCCAACACCGCCGCCGTGTCGCCGGTGATGCAGAACACGCCGTTGGGCAGCAGGCCGAAATTGCCCGGACCTTCGGACGTGATGACGCGCATTTCTTCGTGTTTGTTTTCGATATACAGGCCCACGGGGGCGCGGCTGGGGTGGTACATGCCGCCGTTCATCGCCACGCCCAATTGTTCGCCCCCGGCGTTCAGCGCCCGGTTTACATTGCGAAAGCTGCCATAGGGCGCACCGGATTTATCGTTCAGCCACAGGCGCATGGGATCATCGGCCAGTTTGATCCGGCAATAGCTGAAAGGGGTGCCGTCGAATTTCACCTTGGCGCAGTGGGGGGTGGCCTGCGCCGCTGCGGGCAGGGCCATGAGGGTAATCCATGCCAGCAGGCGCAGCATCAGACCTCGTCCGCGTCGTCCGGCGCCTCAAGATCGCGGCGCACCTCGGCCCGGTTCAGCAGGTCGCGGGTGTGATCCATCCGATCAAACGTGTCGTCGATCAGGAACCGCAGCTCGGGTGCGTTTTTCAAGGTGATTTCGCGAATCAGGGCGCGGCGGATTTCGTATTTGTTGCGCTTGAGGGCTGCTATCGCCTCTTCCTTTTCCTTGCCGCCAAGGGGCAGGACGAAAATCGTCGCCACCCGCAGATCAGGCGAGGTGCGCACCTCGGAGATGGTGATTGACCTGCGGTTCAGGTCCGGGTCGTGAATGTCGCCCCGGTTCAACAGATCGGAAAGGGCGCGTCGGATCAACTCGCCAACGCGAAGCTGACGTTGCGAGGGGCCGGTGCCACTGGAATATCGGTTCTTTGCCATGGGGGTGATTTAGGCGTGATCGGCCCGCCATGCAACTGGGGGTTTTCGCCCATGCGCCGCTCGGCTAGACCATGGCACAACGTCAATCAGGGGGTGCGTCATGGCACAGACACCGGGAATCGCGATCACAGGGGTGTCGGGCCGTATGGGCCGGATGCTGGCCAGCATGGTTGCCGAAAGCGATGCGATGCACCTGTGTGGCGCGCTGGAACGCGCGGGCCATCCATGGATCGGGCAGGATCTGGGCGTCGTCATGGGCGGTGCGGCAAGCGGCGTGATGGTCAGCGATGATGCCAGCGCCGTGATTGCGGGCGCGCAGGCGGTGATTGATTTCACCGCCCCTGCCGCGACTGTTGGGTTTGCCGAACTGGCCGCGCAGGCGGGAATTGTGCATGTGATCGGCACCACGGGCCTGTCTGAGGATGACATTGCCGCCATAGACCGCACAGCCGAACAGGCCGTGATCGTGCGGGCGGGCAACATGAGCCTTGGGGTCAACCTGTTGACGCAACTGGTGAAACAGGTTGCCGCGGCCTTGGACGACAGTTACGATATTGAGGTGATCGAGGCGCACCATCGCCACAAGGTCGACGCGCCCTCTGGCACGGCGCTGATGCTGGGGCAGGCGGCGGCAGAGGGGCGGGGCGTTGCCCTGAACGATGTGGCGGACCGGGGCCGTGATGGCATGACCGGGGCGCGCCGCAAGGGCGACATCGGGTTCAGCGCGATCCGGGGCGGCGACATCATTGGCGAACATGATGTGATGTTCGCCGCCGAGGGTGAACAGATCGTGCTGCGCCACCGCGCCACCGACCGGTCATTGTTTGCGCGCGGCGCGCTGAAAGCTGCACTTTGGGGGCAGGGGCGCGCACCGGGGCATTACGATATGCTGGATGTTCTGGGGCTGAAGTGATCGCGGGCTAGAAATCCACCGCGATTCCCTTTTTCTCCCAATCGCCATACCGCACGGGTTCAGGGCCATCGCGCCCGCCCAGTTCCAGCGGAAGCGGCGTTGCATTGGCCTTGGCGCGGCGTTCTTCGGCCTCGCGCAGGGCGCGCAGGGCGGCAGGGGGAAGATCGGATGTCGGTTCGTCCATGGTGGGTTCCTTGCTGGCAGGCGCTTGTTCCGGCGCTGTTCCTGATATACGCCGCCCAGAGGTTTTCTCAACCCGCGCAAGGATCAAGTGATGGCCGATACCGTTGACGCGCCCCGCCGGGCGGCTTTGGCCCTGTTGATGGGCGTGACCGAGGAACAGCGCCTGTTGGCGGAAATGCTGCCCAAGGTGATGGCGCCCCTTGCCCCTGCCGACCGTGCCCGCGCCCAAAGGCTGGCCACCGGCACCCTGCGTTGGATGGACCGGGCTGACCGCGCCCTTGGCCCGTTCCTGCGGATGAAGCCCTGGCCGCGCACCCATAACGCCCTGCGCATGGCGCTGTATGAGATATTCGTTGAGGGTGCCGCGCATCACGGGGCGGTGAATGCCGCTGTTGAGCTGGTGCGTTCGGTTCCCGATACGGCACCACAGGCGGGGCTGACCAATGCCGTGCTGCGCAATGTGTTGCGCAAGGGCGCGTGGGAGGATTTGCCCCTGCCACGCCTGCCCAAATGGTTGCGCAAACCGCTGCTGGCTGATTTCGGCAAGGCGCGCGTTGCGGCGATGGAAGCGGCCTTTGCCAAGGGTGCGCCGCTGGATCTGACGCCAAAGGATGGCGATGCCGCTGGACTGGCCGCGCGCCTTGGGGGTGGCCCTGCCCACGGGGTCGGTGCGCCTGACCACTCCGGGGCAGGTTTCGGCCCTGCCCGGATATGACAGTGGCGATTGGTGGGTGCAGGATGCCGCCGCGGCCCTGCCAGCCCGCCTGTTGAACGCGCAACCGGGTGAACGGGTGCTTGATCTGTGCGCCGCACCGGGGGGCAAGACGATGCAACTGGCGGCGACCGGTGCCGAGGTGAGCGCGCTGGACAGTTCCGAACCGCGCATGGCGCGGCTGCGGGAAAATCTGGCCCGGACCGGGCTGAATGCTGAAACTGTGGTGGGCGATGCGCTGACCTTTACCACGGATACGCTTTTTGATGCCGTGTTGCTGGATGCACCCTGTTCGGCTACCGGCACCATTCGCCGCCACCCTGACCTGCCCCAGGCTAAGGACGGAGGCGAATTTCCCGCTCTGTTCAAACTTCAGGAACAGATGATCGACGCGGCCCTGCGTCTGGTCAAACCGGGGGGGCGGGTGGTGTATTGCACCTGTTCCCTGCTGATCGACGAGGGCGAGGAACAGGTGCGCGATGCCCTGCTGCGCAACCCGGATGTTTCCGTCGAGGCGCTGGAAAACCCGGCGATCGAGGCGCAGTGGCGCAGCCCCGAAGGCCTGCGCCTGACGCCGGACGACTGGCCAGATACCGGCCATCTTGACGGCTTTTTCATCACAGCCCTGCGCCGACCGCTGTAGGCGCGGCTGTTTTGAAATGACAGGGCGGGTTGCGCGGGGTATGGTTGGCCACAATCAGACCCCGCACCACAATGTGACCGGCGAGGCAATACAGGCACGTGTCCCGATCTGAACCCTGGAAAGTGCGCAAAACGCGCTTGATGAACCGACTGCGTGCGCGCCTCAGCACCCTGAGCGCGCCGGCGACCGGCTTTGTCTCGCAGCCTGAACCGCGCACCATCGGCAGTTTCGCCCGTGGCCGCCAGATTTCGGGCGGCAATTTCCTGTTTGCCGGGTTTCTGGTCGAGGCACCGGATACCGCGATCTGGGATTTGCCGATGCCCGATCATGCGTTTGAACAGGAATTGCACGGGTTCACCTGGATCGACGATCTGGCGGCGGTGGGGGATGGCGCGGCCAACCTGCGCCAACGGACATGGACCCACGCCTGGATCGCCCGCTTTGGCAAAGGCACCGGCCCGGGCTGGACGCCTGATCTGACCGGGCGGCGGCTGATCCGCTGGGTGCATCATGCGGTGGTCTTGTTGAATGGTCAGGATAAAAAAACCAGCGAGGCTTTTTTCGACTCGGCTCGCGCAGCAGACCAATTTCCTTGGCCATCGCTGGGCGGCGGCATCGCCCGGATTGCCCCGGTTCGAGGCGCTGACCGGGCTGATCTATGCCGGGATCGCGTTGACGGGAATGGAGCGCCACATCGCCCCGGCGGTCAAGGCATTGGGCCGGGAATGCGCCAGCCAGATTGACGAACAGGGCGGCATCCCCACCCGCAACCCCGAAGAACTGATGGCGGTGTTCACCCTGTTGTCATGGGCCGCCGCTGCCCTGCGCGAAACGGGGCGTGCGCCCGGAGCGGCGCATCTGGCCGCGATGGAACGGATCGCGCCATCATTGCGCGCCCTGCGCCACAATGATGGCGGGCTGGCGCGGTTTCACGGGGGCGGGCGCGGGGCCGAAGGGCGGCTGGATCACGCCCTGGCCGCATCCGAGGTGAAGGGCGCCAAGCGGGCGGGCCTTGCCATGGGGTTTGCCCGGCTCAGCCATGGGCGCACCTCGTTGATCATGGATGCCGCTTCGCCGCCAGTGCGCGATGCCAGCGCCCAGGGCCATGCCAGCACGTTGGCGTTCGAGCTGACCTCGGGGCGGCGCCCGTTGATCGTGAATTGCGGATCGGGGCGCACCTTTGGCGAAAAGTGGCGCCGGGCCGGGCGGGCCACGCCCTCGCATTCCACCCTGGCGCTTGAGGGGTATTCATCATCGCGCCTTGGGGTGACCGGGCTGATCACCGGGCAGAACGCCGAACTGTTGGTGGATGCCCCGCGCGATGTGCGGATCGAAATGCGCGACAGCGATCTGTCCTCGGGGCTGATTGCGGGGCATGACGGGTATCTTTCCACCCATGGGTTGACCCATGTGCGCCAGCTTTACCTGAGCTTTGACGGGCGCGGGGTGCGCGGCGAGGATGTTCTGGCCACGGTCGAGAAATCCGATGAAAAACAATTCAACCGGGCGCTGGACCGGTCCGAATTGAAGGGAATTCCGTTCAAGGTGCGGTTTCATCTGCATCCCGATGTGGACGCCGAACTGGATATGGGCGGCGCGGCCGTGTCCATGGCATTGAAAAGCGGCGAAATCTGGGTGTTCCGGCACAGCGGCGATGCGCGCATGTCGCTGGAGCCTTCGGTGTATCTGGAGCGCGGACGGCTGGCGCCCCGGGCGACAAAACAGATCGTTTTATCGGCAATTGCGCTTGATTTGGCCACCCGGGTCAGTTGGACGCTTGCCAAGGCGCAGGATACCCCCGATACGATCCGCGACCTCGAACGTGACGATCTGGCGCTTGAGGCGTGATTTCTGACGTAAAGGACCTGTGATGACCCAAAGCCCCCCCATTCGCCGCGCTCTTCTTTCCGTGTCTGACAAGAGTGGTCTGGTTGATCTGGCCCGCGCCTTGGCCGAACAGGGGGTTGAGCTGTTGTCAACCGGCGGGTCGGCGGCGGCCCTGCGCGGGGCCGGGTTGGCCGTGCGCGATGTGGCCGATGTGACGGGTTTCCCCGAAATGATGGACGGGCGGGTGAAAACCCTGCACCCCATGGTGCATGGTGGGTTGTTGGCCCTGCGCGATGATGACGGGCATGTCGCGGCGATGAAGGACCATGGGATCGGCGCGATCGATCTGTTGGTGGTGAACCTGTACCCGTTCGAGGAAACCGTGGCCAAGGGCGCCGATTACGCCACCTGCGTTGAAAATATCGACATTGGCGGCCCTGCGATGATCCGCGCGGCGGCCAAGAACCACGGGTTTGTGACGACGGTGGTGGATGTGCAGGATTACGACACCCTGCTGGGTGAAATGGCCGAAAATGGCGGTGGCACGACATATGCGTTCCGCCAGAAAATGGCGCAGATCGCCTATGGCCGCACCGCCGCCTATGACGCGGCGGTCAGCACTTGGATGGCGGATGCCCTGAACGATCCGGCGCCGCGCCGTCGTGCCGTGGCAGGTACGTTGGTGCAGACCATGCGTTACGGTGAAAACCCCCATCAGGGGGCCGCGTTTTATGCCGATGGGTCCAACGGTCCCGGCGTGGCGACGGCGGTGCAGCATCAGGGCAAGGCGCTGTCCTATAACAACATCAACGATACGGATGCGGCGTTTGAGCTGATTTCCGAATTCGCCGATGCCGGCCCGGCCTGTGCGATCATCAAACACGCCAATCCCTGCGGTGTGGCGCAGGGCGCGACCATGGCCGAGGCATACCGCAAGGCGTTCGATTGTGACCGCACCAGCGCCTTTGGCGGCATCATCGCCCTGAACCGCCCGCTGGACGGCGAAACGGCCGAGTTGATTGCCGGAATTTTCACCGAAGTGGTGATTGCGCCGGGGGCTGACGACAGCGCCATGGAGGTTTTCGCCAAAAAGAAAAACCTGCGGTTGCTGACCACAGCGGGCCTTGGCGATCCGGCGCTGGTGGGGCGGATGATCAAACAGGTGTCTGGCGGGTATCTGGTGCAGGACAAGGACACCGGCCATGTGGCGGCGGGCGATCTGAGGGTTGTAACCAAACGCCAGCCAAGCGAGGCCGAAATGGCCGATCTGCTGTTTGCCTGGACCGTGGCCAAGCATGTGAAATCCAACGCTGTGGTTTATGCCAATGGCGGCGCGACCGTGGGCGTTGGTGCGGGCCAGATGAGCCGGGTCGACAGCACCCGGATCGCCGCCCGCAAGGCCGAGGACATGGCGCAGGCGATGGGCCTGCCCGCCCCCCTGACCCGTGGGTCGGTGGCCGCGTCCGATGCGTTCTTTCCCTTTCCCGATGGTTTGCTGACCGTGGCCGAGGCGGGCGCGACGGCGGTGATCCAACCGGGCGGGTCGATGCGCGACGACGCGGTGATCGCCGCCGCGGATGAGGCGGGCCTTGCCATGGTGTTCACCGGTATGCGGCATTTCCGGCACTGATATGGGGGTGCTGTTCAAAACCGCTGCCTATGTCTTTGTGATCGACCAGATCAGTAAATATCTGGTGGTGCATATGATGAATCTGGCCTCGGTCGGCTCGATCGATGTGCTGCCGCCTTTTCTGAACCTGCGCATGGCGTGGAACCGGGGGGTGAATTTCGGGTTGTTCGCCAGCAATCAGGACATCATGCGCTGGGTTCTGGTGGCGGTTGCCATGGTAATTGTCGCCTGGGTGATCGTCTGGATGCGCCGCGAACAGCCCGGACGCTGGGCGATGATTGCGGCGGGGTTTCTGGTCGGTGGCGCGCTGGGAAATGTCGTTGACCGCGTGTTTTACGGCGCGGTGGCCGATTTTCTGAACATGTCGTGCTGTGGCATCGAAAACCCCTATGCGTTCAACGTGGCCGATATTGCGATCTTTGCCGGCGCGCTGGGGTTGGTGATATTCACCGGCAAATCGGGGGGCGCGAAACGGCCCCGGAAAAAACGCCCGTGACGGGCTGGCGGGGATGGGTTACACCAACGGCCAAAGAGTGAGGGAGGCGCGGATGACCACGGGCGCGACGCTGTTCAGGATCGGAGCGGGGATCATGGCCCTTGGCCTGCTGATGGGCTGTGGCGACCCCGGTGAACCAAATCTGCTGAACCTGAAAAAAACGGGCAGTGGGCCTGACGAATTTACCATTCTGCCCACCAAGACTCTGCAAGCGCCCGAAGATTATGCCGCCTTGCCCGCCCCCACCCCCGGGGGCGCGAACCTGACCGACCCAACCCCCGAGGCCGATGCCGTGGCGGCCTTGGGTGGCGATCCGGGGCGCCTGTCGGGGGGCGGCATCCGGGATGCCGCGCTGGTGGCCCATACATCACGGTTCGGGGTGAAACCCGGTATCCGTCAGGAACTGGCCGGGATTGATCTGCAATATCGGCGCGACAACGATGGCCGGCTGTTGGAGCGGCTGTTCAACGTGAACGTCTATTTCAAGGCCTATCGCAAGTTCGAACTGGACCAGTACCGCGAACTTGAGCGGTTCCGCCGCGCCGGGGTGCGCACCCCCGCCGTGCCACCCGACCCCGCACAGTAACCCCGGCGCGCTTCACGTCCCCGTGGGCGGGGTTGCGGGCGGGCCGGTTCTGGGCACATATGTTCGCAGACATTCCGCCCGAAGGAGCCTTCATGCGCCGCCTGTCCCGCACTCTCACCATTCTTGCCCTGTCCATCACGCCGCTTGCGGCGTCGGCGGCAGATGAATTGACAACCTTCACCCTAGACAACGGGCTTGATGTTGTTGTGTTGGAGGATCATCGCGCCCCCGTTGTGGTGCAGATGGTCTGGTACAAGGTGGGCGCCGCCGATGAGCCGCCCGGCGTGTCGGGCATTGCCCATTATCTGGAACACCTGATGTTCAAGGGCACCGACGATCTGGCGCCGGGTGAATTCTCAGAGGTTGTTGCGGCCAATGGCGGGTCGGACAATGCGTTCACCACGCAGGATCAGACCGCTTATCATCAACGGGTTGCCGCAAACCGGCTGGAACTGATGATGAAAATGGAAGCCGACCGGATGCGCGATCTGAAACTGGATGGCACCGATATTCTGACCGAACGCAAGGTCATTCTGGAGGAACGCAACCAGCGCACCGACAGCGACCCGGGCGCGCTGTTCACCGAACAGCGGATGGCGGCGCAATATCAGAACAGCCCCTATGGCATTCCGGTCATTGGCTGGAAGCACGAGATTGAATCGCTCACGCTGGATGATGCCCTGTCGTTCTATCGCACCTATTATGCGCCCAATAATGCGGTTCTGGTCGTGGCCGGCGATGTGGACCCGGCCGAGGTGAAATCCCTGGCGCAAACCTATTACGGGGTGTTGGCCCCCACGGAAAACCTGCCGGTCCGCGCCCGCCCGCAGGAACCACCGCAGCGGGCGGAACGGCGGTTGCGGTTTGAAGATGCGCGCGTGGCACAGCCCTATGTGATCCGCACCTATCTGGCCCCCGAACGGGACGCCGGACATCAGGAAAAGGCGGCGGCGCTGACCATGCTGGCGGCGGTTCTGGGCGGATCGTCGCAAACCTCGGTTCTGGGGCGGCGGTTGCAGTTTGACGAAAAGACCGCGCTTTATACCTCGGCGTTCTATGATGGCATATCTTTGGATGACACAACGTTTGGTCTGGTGATCGTGCCGGCCCCGGGCGTCAGCCTGCAAGAGGCCGAAGATGCGATGGATGCGGAAATCGCCGCATTTCTTGACCGTGGCGTGGACGCTGACCAGTTGGACAGGATCAAGATGCAACTGCGTGCCTCGCTGATTTATGGGCAGGATTCGGTGCAATCGCGGGCGCAGACGTATGGCGCGGCATTGACAAGCGGCCTGACGCTCAAGGATGTGGCCGACTGGCCCGATCTTCTTCAGGCGGTGACGGCAGAGGATATCATCGCCGCCGGACGTGAGGTGTTCAACCGCAACAATGCCGTCACCGGATGGCTGACCGCGCCCACCCCTGCGGCACCGGAGGTGACCCAATGATCCGTTTTACATTCATCTTTGCCCTGTCGATGCTGGCGGCGCTGCCCCTGCGCGCCGAGGTGAACATTGAAAAGGTCACATCGCCCGGTGGCATCACCGCCTGGCTGGTCGAGGAACATTCCCTGCCGTTCACCGCCCTTGAAATCCAGTTCAAAGGCGGCGCTGCACTGGACCGCCCGGGCAAGCGCGGGTCAGTCAACCTGATGATGGCGCTGCTGGAGGAAGGCACCGGCGATCTGGACGCCCAGGGGTTTGCCGCCGCCCGTGAATCTTTGGCGGCCAGTTATGGGTTTGACGCCTGGAATGATGACGTGTCGGTGTCGGCGCAATTCCTGACCGAAAACCGGGATGCGGCTGTTGATCTGTTGCACGGTGCAATCACGGCGCCCAGCTTTGATCAGGATGCCATTGACCGGGTGCGCGATCAGGTGCTGTCGGGCCTGCGGTCGGATGCCACGGACCCAAGCGTTGTCGCCTCGAAAACGGCGGCGCGTCTGGCCTGGGGGGATCAGCCCTATGGTTCGGATTCCAGCGGCACGATTGAAACGGTCACTGCGCTGAATCGCGATGATATCGTGCAGGCGCACAAGGATGTAATGGTCCGCGACCGGGTGTTTGTGGGGGCGGTGGGTGACATCACACCCGAGGCATTGGGCAAGATGCTGGATGATCTGCTGGGGGATTTGCCGCAATCGGGTGCGCATTTGCCCGGGCCGGCCACCTATCAACTGCAACCCGGCGTGACCGTTGTGCCGTTTGACACGCCGCAATCGGTGATCGTGTTCGAACAGGATGGAATCGCGCGCCACGATCCCGACTTCTTTGCGGCCTTTGTGGTGAATCAGATCTTTGGCGGCGGAAACTTTTCGTCGCGCCTGATGAACGAGGTGCGCGAAAAACGCGGGCTGACCTATGGTATCGGCAGTTATCTGGCGACCTATGACAACGGGCAGGCGGTGATCGGGCAGGCCTCGACCGCCAATGCCCGGGCCGGTGAAACGGTGCAGGTGGTGCGTGATGAATGGGCGAAACTTGCCAAGGATGGTGTCACGCAGGAAGAATTGGACGCCGCCAAGACCTATCTGACGGGGGCCTATCCCTTGCGATTCGATGGCAACGGGCGGATCGCCGGGCAATTGGTGGGCATGCAGGCTCAGGATTTGCCGATCGACTATATGCTGACCCGCAACGACAAGGTGAACGCGGTGACCCTGGAGGATGCCAACCGGGTGGCGAAACGGGTGTACCGCCCCGAGGATCTGCACTTTGTCGTCGTCGGCCATCCCGAAGGCGTGACAGCGACCGACTAGGCGGATTTGCCCATGGTCGAATCAAATGCACCCATGCTAGGGCTTGTGGCATGGCCACAGCACAACCCAACATAGGCGGCAACCGCCCCGTCATCCGACAGCTTGATGAGGCCGCGATCAACCGGATCGCGGCAGGCGAGGTGGTGGAACGCCCGGCCTCGGCGGTCAAGGAGTTGGTGGAAAACGCCCTGGATGCGGGCGCGCGGCGGATCGAGATTGCCTATGCGGATGGGGGCAAAAGCCTGATCCGGGTGACGGATGATGGCTGTGGGATCGACGCCGATGCGCTGCCGCTGGCCCTGGCGCGTCACGCCACGTCAAAGATCGACGGGTCGGACCTGCTCAACATTCATACATTCGGCTTTCGTGGCGAGGCTTTGCCATCTCTGGGGGCGGTCGGGCGGCTGAACCTGACGTCACGGGTGGCGGGGGGCGCGGGTGCCTGCCTGTCGGTCAGTGGGGGTGTTGCGGCCCCCGTGCGCCCGGCAGCGATCAGCGGCGGCACGGTGGCCGAGCTGCGCGATCTGTTTCACGCCACGCCCGCGCGGCTGAAATTCATGCGCAGTGACCGGGCCGAGGCGCAGGCCATCGGCGATATTGTCAAACGTCTGGCCATGGCGGAACCTTTCGTCAGCTTCACCCTGCGCGATGTGTCGGGGGTGGGGAAGGGCGTGTGGTGCTGCGCGCCGATGCCGGAAGTGGCGATCTGTTTGATGCTTTGCACGGGCGGCTGGCGCGGATCATCGGCGCCGATTTTGCCGAAAACGCGCTGCGGATCGAGGCCGAGCGCGAGGGGATTTCGCTGACCGGTTATGCCGCCCTGCCCACCTATTCGCGCGGTTCGGCCACAACGCAATTCCTGTTCGTCAATGGCCGCCCGGTGCGCGACAAGCTGCTTTATGGCGCGTTGCGCGGGGCCTATCAGGATTTCCTGAGCCGCGACCGGCACCCGGCGGCGGTGCTGTTTCTGGAGTGTGACCCGCATCTGGTGGATGTGAACGTGCACCCCGCAAAATCCGAGGTGCGGTTTCGTGATCCCGGGTTGGCGCGCGGGTTGATCGTATCGGCCTTGCGCCATGCGCTGGCCGAGGCGGGGCATCGCGCTTCGAGCACTGTGGCGGGGGCAACCCTGGGGGCGATGCGCCCGGAACCTGTTGCGCGGCGCGTGTATCAGATGGACCGCCCGGGCGGGGGGCGTTGCGACAGGCGCATGCGGCGCAGGCGCCGGGGTTTGGTGAGGTGCTGCCGGTGATGGCGCGCGCCTCATCGCTCCCTGACGGTCGCTCTTCGGAGGGGGCGTGCTTGAAGAGCGACCGTCAGGGAGCGATGAGAGCTTTCCCTGGGCGCCGCGCGGGGGCAGGTGCATGAGAATTACATCATCGCCCAGACCGCCGACGGTATGGTCATTGTCGATCAGCACGCAGCCCATGAACGGTTGGTCTATGAGAAATTGAAACGACAGATGGCCGAGAGCGGCGTTGCGGCGCAGGCGTTGCTGATTCCCGAAATCGTGGAACTGTCAGACAGTGCCGCGGCCCAGTTGATGGAGCTTGCCCCTGAACTGGCGCGCCTTGGTCTGGGGATTGAACCTTTCGGCGGTGGCGCTGTTGCCGTACGCGAAACCCCCGCGATTCTTGGCACGGTCAACGCCGAGGCCATGTTGCGCGATATTCTGGATGAATTGGACGATCTGGGCGACAGCACCAATGTGCAAACCCGGATCGAGGCGGTGTTGAGCCGGGTTGCCTGTCACGGCTCTATCCGCTCGGGCCGCTGGATGCGCAATGAAGAGATGAACGCCCTGCTGCGCGAGATGGAGGCGACGCCCCATTCGGGCCAGTGCAACCATGGCCGCCCCACCTATGTGGAGCTGAAGTTGACCGATATTGAACGGCTGTTCGGGCGCACATGATTACCATCGGCAAGACCACCCTGGATTTCAGCGATCCGCTGACCCTCGCTGCCACTGTGGCGCTGGGGCTGGCGCTGTTGTTCCTGATCCTGATGATCGTTGCTCTGCGCCGGTCGGGGCGCACCGCTGACATGCTGGCGCCGCTTGGGCAGCAGTTGCAGCACATGAACCACCGGGTGCAAAGCCTGAGCGACGGGCAGCAGCAGCTTTCGGGCGGGCTGAGCGGTGTGGCCGAGGCGCAGGCGGCGGCGCAGGCGCGCACCCTGCAACTGATGGAGGCGCGGCTGGCCGAAGTCAGCGGGCGGATGGAAACCAACCTGCGGGAATCGGCAGCGCGCACGGCGCAATCCATGACCGAAGTGACCGAAAAGATGAATCAGAACCTGACCGGTTCCGCGACCCGCACCGCGCAGTCGTTGGGTGAATTGCAGCAGCGCCTTTTGACCATCGACAAGGCGCAGGCGAATATCGAAAAACTGTCGGGCAATGTGTTGTCGTTGCAGGATATTCTGAGCAACAAGCAAACCCGTGGTGCCTTTGGCGAAATCCAGTTGCACGATATTGTGGGCAAGGCGCTGCCGTCTGACAGTTTTACCTGGCAGGCGACCCTGTCCAACGGCAGGCGGGCCGATTGCCTGATTCATCTGCCCAATCCGCCCGGCCCCATTGTGATAGACAGCAAATTCCCGCTGGAGGCGTACGAGGCGCTGCGCCGGGCCGAAACGGACCATGAAAAACGCACGGCGGTGGCGGGGATGCGCACGGCGGTGCGCGCCCACATCCGGGCGATTTCCGAGAAATACATCCTTGAGGGTGAAACCGCCGACGGCGCGCTGATGTTTCTGCCGTCCGAGGCGGTCTATGCCGAGCTGCACGCAAATTTCCCCGAACTGGTGCGCGATGGGTTCGATGCCCGGGTCTGGATCGTATCGCCCACCACCTGCATGGCCACCCTGAACACCATGCGCGCGATTCTGAAAGATGCCCGCATGCGCGAACAGGCGGGGGCGATTCGCAAGACGCTCAAGCAATTGCACCGGGATGTTGAGATCGTGGTCGAGCGGGTGGACAAGCTGAACACCCATTTCAATCAGGCCCGCGCCGATCTTGATGGCATCGGCACTGCGGCAGAGCGCGCCGGAAAACGGGCGGCGCGGCTGGATAACTTTGATTTCGAAGAGATCCCGCCCGAGGAGGCCGGGCCAGCGGCCCTTGTCGGGCAGCAGGGTGAACGGCCCTGAACAACAGGGACTGAGGCGGGGTCTTGTCACCCTCGCGCCTCTTAACACCGAAGATTACCGGAGCGCCGGGAATTTTCCGATGCCGCAGGGGGAACCCGATCCGCCTGAGCGGGCTTTTTACACTGACAGGGTTATGTGTTTTAGTGCCCTGCACCCCGGAACTTTGTGCATTCGCCATGTTGGCGACATTGCCCATCGAAAGAGGCTGATCGATGGAAGCGATTCTTTTTTCCTGCTTGGCCTGTGTCTGGCCATTGCGGTGGTCATGCTGCGCCATCGTTTTGCCTCGTTCAGCGGTCAGGCGCCTGACGATTATGCGCATCTTGTCCCTGAATTTGACCTGCGCCATCATCTGAGCGGTGATCTTCTGTGTGACGGGGTGGTTTATGGCCCTAATGGACAGGTGACATCGCGCTTTACTGCCGACATGATAGGACGCTGGGAGGGCAACAAAGGCACATTGACCCAGAGGTTTTATTTTGACGGAGGAGAACGGCAAGACCGCGCCTGGCATCTTGAACTGGCTGAAAATGGCGAGGTTCGGGCCTTGGCCGAGGATGTGATCGGTGCCGGTACGGGGCGGCAATGCGGGCCGGCGGTGCAAATGAAATACAAGATCCGCCTGCCCGTCGAATCGGGCGGTTATGTGTTGAGCGTTGTGGATTGGATGTATCTGGTGGATGAATCGACCATCATGAATCGCAGCCAGTTTCGGAAATTCGGAATCAAGGTGGCCGAACTGGTTGCCACAATACGACCAAAGGACAAGACATGAGGGAATGGCAAGGCAAACGATATTGGCTGGTGGGCGCGTCCGAAGGGCTGGGCCGGGCGCTGGCCGACCGGCTGAGCAGGGGCGGTGCCGATCTGATCCTGAGTGCGCGCCATACCGACCGTTTGCAAGAGCTGGCCGACAGCCTGCCGGGCAAGGCGCGCGTCGTCGCCTGTGATGTCGCCGACGAACAGAGTGTCGCGAATGCGGCCCGGGATGTGGGCGAAATCGACGGACTGGTGTTTCTGGCCGGGGCCTATTGGCCGCAAAAGGTTGACGCGTGGGACACCGAACAGGTGGCCACCATGTGTGACGTGAATTTCACCGGCTGTGCGCGGGTTCTGGGCCGGGTCGTGCCGATGATGGCGGCCCGGGGATCGGGGCATATCGTTTTGACCGGCGCGGCCCTGGCGCATCGCGGTTTGCCGGGGGGCATGGCCTATGGGGCGTCGAAGGCCGGTGTCATGTACCTGGCCGAGTCGCTTTATGGCGAATTGCGCAGGACGGGCGTGGATGTGCAACTGGTGAACCCGGGGTTTATCCGAACCCGCCTGACCGACAAGAACGATTTCAAGATGCCCTTTATCATGGAGCCGGACGCGGCGGCGCAAGAGGTGTTCGAACACATGCAGGGTGACAGCTTCAAGAAAAGCTTTCCTCTGGGGTATGCGGGCATGTTGCGTCTGGCCAATTTCTTGCCGGACTGGCTGTATTACCGGCTGTTTTTCTAAGGCCTTTGGGAAAACCTGAATCACCTGACCCTGTCTGACATCAAAGATTTCAACGCGTTGGCTGAGGTTGAATCGATCAGGCATTCGGCCATGTGCTATAGCGTTTCGACTTGACCTTGCATCGCTTGTTCGCTGCCTCTCCCTTCGGTCGAACGCGAAAAGCGATCTGTCATGTTTCAATGTAAGGTCGAAACGATTTAGCCAAGATAAACCTGCCCCTCGGGATAGCGGACCCGGGGTTGCGAGCGTGTGGCGAGGAAAAAGCCCAGCGTCAGCGGCCCCACCCGCCCGAGGAACATCACGACGATGATGATCAGCCGACCGGCGGTATTCAGTTCCGGGGTTTCCCCCATGGAAAGGCCCACAGTGCCAAAGGCCGACGCGATTTCAAAGCTGAGCCGCAGGAAATCGCCATCCTGCACCACCATCAGCAGGAACAGTGACACCATCAGCAGCAGCAGGCTCATGGTGGTGAGGGCCAGAACCTTCATGATTTCCGTCGCGCCGATGCTGCGCCCGAACACGCGCAATTCCGAATGGCGCCGGAAAAAGGCAACCGTGGCCAGAATCAGCACGATAAAGGTGGTCACCTTGATGCCCCCGGCGGTCGAGGCGCTGCCGCCGCCGATCAGCATGAGCGAAATGGTCAGCAGTACGGTTTCGTCGTGCATGCCGGAGGTATCAATGGTGTTGAACCCCGCAGTGCGCGGCGTCACCCCCTGAAACCAGGAAATCATCGCCTTTTGCCAGGCGTGATCAAAGGCGCCAAGGGTGTCGGGGTTGTTCCATTCCAGCGCGGCAAAGCTGAGACTGCCCCAAACGATCAGACCGGCCGTGCCCACAACCATGAGTTTGGTATGCAGGGTCAGCCGGTGCCAGTTGCGCGCCCGGAGAATGTCGCTGATGACCACAAACCCCAGCCCGCTGAGAATAAACATGAGCGGAATGGCGGTGTTGACGATGGGGTCGGTTGCAAAGGCTGTCAGATTGCCATGAAACAGCGAAAATCCCGCGTTGTTGAACGCCGAAATTGCGTGAAAGACCGCGTACCACAGGCCCGCCCCCCAGCCGAAATCGGGGACAAACACCAGCGCCAGAACCAGCGCGCCGGTTATCTCTATGATCATCGCAAGTTCCAGCACCTGAAGCGCCAGCTTTCGCAGGTTTGCCAGGGTGGTCTGGTTCAGATCCTCGCGCAGGACCATCCGTGAGGGCAGGCCGATGGGAATGCCCAGAACCGACAGCAACAGCACGGCAAATGTCATAAGCCCCACGCCGCCCATCTGGATCAGAATCGCAAGTACCACCTGCCCGAACCCGGTCAGCGCGCTGCCGGTTTCAACCACCGAAAGCCCGGTCACTGTAACAGCCGAGGTCGAGGTGAACAGCGCGTCCATCCATTTGAGGCTGCCGTCGTGGGACACGGGCAGGCGCAAAGCCACGGTGCCAATCAGGATGAGCGACAGATACATGGCCGCCAAAAGGGCAGGCGCCGGAAGGTTGCGCAGTTTGTTCACGAGCGGGGCGCCATCAGACCGTGTCGGCGAACCGGCGCAGGTTGCTGCGTTGGCCCAGCAACATCAGGCGGTCATTCTGTTCCAATACGCAACTGACCAGATCGCTGCCCTTGTATTCGCTGCCCTGCATCACCCCGACACAGCGCAGATCGAACCGGTCCAGCAGGTTCAGATCGCCCAGGGATGTTCCGGCCATCCGTTCGGGAACGACGATATTCACCACGTGATAGCCGTTTCCAAGACTGACATAGTCGCGCACCAAGGGGTTGTGCAACATCTGTGCGATGTGGCGGCCCATTTCCTCTTCGGGGTGGATGATCCGATCAACCCCGACCTTTGACAGGATACGGTGGTGCATCCGGCTGGTGGCCTTGGCCCAAACCTCGGGGACGCCGACCATCTTGACGGTGATGGCGGATACGATGCTGGCCTCCAGATCCTCGCCCATGGCGATCACCGCCACGTCATAGCCATCAAGCCCCATTTCGCGCAGCGCGGCTTCGTTGCTGCCGTCTGCGATCACGCATTGAGAAAGCTCCTCGGCCAGGCGGTTCACCGCCGCCGGATCGCGGTCGATGCCCAGAACGTAATTCCCGAACCGCGCCAGTTCCTTTGCGATTGTCGCCCCAAAAGACCCCAGCCCGATCACCGCGAAATTGCGAGGTTTCAGCTTTTTCATGTTGTGCCTGTTCCGATCTGCCTTGTCACCGGCCCGCCCCTAGATGTGGGTGCGCGCATGGACCCGGTCGGCCCGCTCAAGATGGGGTAGGGCGTTGAAGGTGTCCAGCAACAGTGTATCGCCGCCTTTGACATAGCGGTGGACCGAAGTGTTGTTGATCTGCAACAAAACATTGGCATAACTGGCCACTTCAAGGCGCAACAGCACCCGCATGGCCATGCCGATCAATCCGCCCGAGGTGACCAGCATCACCCGCCCGCCAAGGGATTCGGCGTCGGCGATGATCGCGCGCACGCGTCCCTCGAAGGCGGCGAAGGTTTCCAGATCGCTGTGCAACTGGCCTGCCTCCCATGCGGTCATCAGTTGCGGCATGTGGCGCAAAAAATCGTCGCGATCCTGCGGCATCGGGATGGCGTGATTGTCGCGCAGCGACGTGGCCAGGCCGTAGTAATCCAGTTCATTCAGCCGGGCATCCTGACGAAACCCGAGGTTCAGGCAATCTGAAATCGCCGCTGCGGTATCGCGTTGCCGGTTCAGGGTGCCGCTGATCACATGATCAAAGGTCTGATCCGTGTCGCGCAAATGTTCGCCCAGCCATGCCGCCTGTTGCCGGCCCAGATCGGACAGCCGGTCATACTCTGCCTCATCGGTCGCGGCAGAGTTTGCCTGCCCGTGGCGCACCAGTGTGATTTCGACCATGGCTGCACTCCTTCGTTGGCCCTGATTTGGCCCATGGACGCCGGATGTGCAACAAAGGTTTCCGATCCGCACCGGGGGTGGCGCAAATGGCGGGCGGGGCGTCGCGCGTGAGGATCGCCACCGCCTGTGATAGGCGTTAGGCTGTGCGCAATAATTGCCCGGAGGCCTTGTCAT
Organism: Oceaniglobus sp. K40-3; assembly: GCF_055808395.1. Lineage (NCBI taxonomy): Bacteria > Pseudomonadati > Pseudomonadota > Alphaproteobacteria > Rhodobacterales > Paracoccaceae > Oceaniglobus > Oceaniglobus sp. K40-3. The sequence continues at coordinate 846,446 of NZ_CM147868.1, forward strand.
GACCGATACCCTGCGTTTCACCCTTGATGGTCAAGAGGTCGAGGCCCAACCGGGCGAAACCATCTGGAATGTGGCCAAACGGGTTGGCACGGATATTCCCCACCTGTGCCACCGGGATGAACCGGGATACCGCGCCGATGGCAACTGCCGCGCCTGCATGGTGGCCATTGATGGGGAACGCAATCTGGCCGCCTCGTGCATTCGCGAAGTCACCGATGGCATGGTTGTTTCATCGCAAGGCGCGCGGGAAACCAGGGCGCGCAGGATGGTCATGGAAATGCTGGTGGCCGATCAGCCAACCCAGGACGTGGCCCACGACAAATCGGCCCCTCTGTGGGAAATGGCCGCGCAGCAGGGCGTGCGCGAGAGCCGCTTTCCCAAGCTGGAACCACAGCGCATTCCGCTGTTGGACGATTCCCATGTGGCGATGTCGGTCAACCTTGATGCCTGCATTCAATGCGGGCTGTGCGTGCGCGCCTGCCGCGAGGTGCAGGTGAATGATGTGATCGGCATGTCGGGGCGCGGGCATGACAGTTACCCGACTTTCGATCTGGCCGATCCCATGGGCGATTCCACCTGTGTGGCTTGCGGCGAATGCGTGCAGGCCTGCCCGACAGGGGCGCTGATGCCATCGTCTGTGGTGAACGCGGCGCAGGTGGGCGACCGCGCTGATTTTGACAGTGAAACCAAAAGCATCTGCCCGTTTTGCGGGGTTGGGTGTCAGGTGTCGGTCAAGGTCAAGGATGGCAAGGTGAAATATGTCGAGGGCATCAACGGCCCGGCGAACGAGGGGCGGTTGTGCGTCAAGGGGCGGTTCGGGTTCGATTACATCCACCACCCGCACCGGTTGACCAAACCCCTGATCCGCCGCGACGATGCGCCGGAAAAGGGGCTGAACGTTGATCCCAACAACCCCTGGACCCATTTCCGCGAAGCAACATGGGACGAGGCGCTGGACAAGGCCGGGGCCGGCTTTGTCGATCTGCGCAGCTATTACGGCGGCAAATCCGTGGCCGGGTTTGGCAGCGCGAAATGCACCAACGAAGAGGCCTATCTGTTCCAGAAACTGATCCGGCAGGGGTTTGGCCACAACAACGTGGATCACTGCACGCGGCTGTGTCATGCCTCATCCGTGGCGGCATTGATGGAAAATGTCGGCAGTGGCGCCGTGACCGCCACATTTAACGAAATCGAAAACGCCGACGTGGCCATCGTGATTGGCGCCAACCCGACCGAAAATCACCCGGTCGCCGCGACCTTTTTCAAACAATTCTGCAAGCGCGGCGGCAAATTGATGGTGATGGACCCGCGCGGGCAGGCGTTGAAACGCCATGCCTCGCATATGCTGCAATTCCGCCCCGGCACCGATGTGGCGCTGCTGAATGCGATCATGAACGTGATCGTTGAGGAAAAGCTGTATGACCGTCAGTATATCGAAGGTTTTACCGAAGGGTTCTTTGAATTCCGCGACCATATCCGCGCCTTTACCCCGGAACGCATGTCCGAGCTGTGCGGCATCAGCGCCGAGATGATCCGCGACGTGGCCCGCACCTATGCGGGCGCGCAGCGGGCGATGATTTTCTGGGGCATGGGGGTTTCGCAACACATTCACGGCACCGACAATGCGCGCTGCCTTATCGCGCTTGCGCTGCTCTGCGGCCAGATCGGGCGTCCGGGCACGGGCCTGCACCCCCTGCGGGGGCAGAACAACGTGCAGGGGGCCAGTGACGCTGGCCTGATCCCGCAACTTATGCCCGATTATCAATCGGTGGGCGACCCCGAGGTGCGCGAGTTGTTTCGCCACATCTGGAAAGGCACGGCAATTCAGGAGCAGCCGGGCCTGACCGTGGTGGAAATTATCGATGCGATTTACCGTGGTGAAATCAAGGGCATGTATATTCTGGGCGAAAACCCGGCCATGTCCGACCCTGACGTGGAACACGCCCGCGATGCCCTGGCCAAGCTGGATGTTCTGGTGGTGCAGGATATTTTCCTGACCGAAACCGCGAATTATGCCGATGTGATTCTGCCCGCCAGCGCATTTCCCGAAAAGCGCGGCACCGTCACCAACACCAACCGTCAGGTGCAGATGGGCCGACAGGCGGTGCCGCCCCCCGGCGAGGCGCGCGAGGATTGGGCAGTGATTGTCGATCTGGCCCGGCGCGTGGGGCTGGATTGGGATTATGACGGCCCGCGTTCTGTGTTCGATGAAATGAAGATGTCCATGCGTTCGCTGCATCACATCACCTGGAACCGGTTGGAAAATGAGGGCGCCGTTACCTATCCCTGCCTGTCGCCCAGCGATCCGGGGCAACCGGTGGTGTTTGGCGATGGCTTTCCGCGCCGTGCCGGACGGGCAAAATTCACTCCGGCCCGGGTGACGCCGCCCGCCGAGGTGCCGAACGATGAATACCCGATGATCCTGACCACGGGCCGGCAGTTGGAGCATTGGCACACCGGTTCGATGACCCGGCGCGCCAGCGTTCTGGACGGGATCGAACCCGAGGCGAATTGTTCGCTTCATCCAAAAACCCTGCGCAAACTGGGTGTGGCACCCGGTGAACACGTGCGCCTGACCACCCGGCGTGGCACGGTCGATGTCATGGCCCGGGCTGATCGCGCCGTGGCCGAAGACATGGTATTCCTGCCCTTCGCCTATGTCGAAGCGGCGGCGAATATCCTGACCAATTCGGCGCTGGACCCGTTCGGAAAGATCCCCGAGTTCAAATATTCGGCGGTGCGGGTCGAGAACCCCGGCGAAACACTGGCGGCGGAATAGACGGGCGGCGCCTTTGGCCCTAGAAATGGTCTGACGAAAATTTTGAAGGACCACAGATGACACAGCCAGATGCCGACCGTTTCCTTGCCGATCTTCACACCCTGCGCGGTTTCGGCGCGGCAGGGGTGGCCAAGGGTGTGCGGCGCCCGGCCTATAGCGCGGCTGATGTCGCGTCGCGCGATTGGTTGGCGGGCCGGATGGCCGAGGCGGGGTTGACGCCTGTGTTTGATGCCATGGGCAACCTGTTTGGCCTGTCCGACCGCCCCGGCCCCCTGTTGGGCAGCCACAGTGACAGCCAGCCCGAGGGTGGTTGGCTGGACGGGGCGCTGGGCGTGATTGCGGCGCTTGAGGTTGCGCGCTGTGTGCCGGGGGTGTCAGTCGTCAGCTTTCAGGATGAAGAGGGCCGGTTCGGTGTCTGTACCGGCAGCGAGATCTGGTCTGGCGGCATGACTTTGGCAGAGGCCGACAAATTGGTCGATGACGATGGAATCACGCTGGGTGCTGCGCGGCGCGAACTTGCAGAACGGGCGGGCGACGTGGTGCTGCCCGACCGATTCACCGGCTATGTCGAGATGCACATCGAACAGGGGCCGGTCATGGATTCCTGTGACGATGTGGTTGGTGTGGTCACTGATATTGTCGGAATCCGCGATATGCTGATCACCCTGTCGGGGCAACAAAACCATGCCGGCACCACGCCCATGGCCCTGCGCCGGGATGCGTTTCAGGGAATGGCGGCGTTCAGCACAGCCCTGAACGATGCCCTGCGCAACATCGTGACCCCTGAAACGGTTTGGACCATTGGGCATGTGTCGCTGCACCCCAACGCCAGCTCCATTGTGCCGGGCAGGGTAACGTTTTCGATGCAATGGCGGGATGGCGACAATGACAGGCTCGCGCGGATGGAGCGGGTGATCCGCGATGTTGCAGGGCAGGTCGCACAACAGCATGGCCTGGAGTGCAGCTTTGGCGAGATGCTGGGCCTTGATCCGGTCGCGATGGACGGGCGGCTGGCCGATGCTTTGGCTGGTGCGGCTGAGGCGGTGGTGCCGGGGCGCTGGCGGCGAATGCCGTCGGGGGCGTTGCATGACGCCAGCAATGTGTCGCGGGTGCTGCCGGTGGCAATGCTGTTTGTTCCGTCAATCGGGGGAATCAGCCACACCTTTGACGAGGATACCGACGAGGCCGATCTGGTCACCGGCCTGAAGGTTCTGACGCGCGCGGCGCGGGATCTGGTTTAATATCCGCTGAACAACCCCCGCAGCACCGGCAGCAGCGCGGCGGCGACGACGCCGACCACCGCGCCAATGGCCAGACGTTGCGGGACGCCGCCCAGATTGGGCGCGGCCACGCTGAGGCAACCACAGACAGCAGCGTAAAAGGTGAGAGAAACCGGGTCCATAGGCGCAATGCTCCATTCTGTTTGGCCGGACCAGAATAGCATAATCAGAGATTTTTCACGGAACAGTTTGACCTGCGCCATTTTCGTGCAACGATGGCGGCACGCCCCGGAGAGGGCCGGTGTTCAAACACCATCTGGGAGGAAAATCTGTGACCCAAGCACCCGGTGCTCTGGTTTCCATGCCTGCGCTTTTGGCACGCAATGCCGCGCAATTTGGGGAAAAATCCGCGTATCGCGAAAAGGAATTCGGAATCTGGCAAAGCTGGACCTGGAGCGAGGTTGCCGAAGAGATTGAATCTCTGGCGCTGGGGCTGCTGGATATGGGGTTGGCGCCGGGCGAACATGTGGCGATTGTCGGGCGCAACCGCCCCGCCCTGTATTGGTCGTTTGTTGCGGTGCAATGGGCGGGGGGCGTTCCCGTACCGCTGTATCAGGACGCGGCAGCCGATGAGATCGCCTTTGCGCTGGATCATTGCGGGGCTGTGTTCGCGATTTGCGGCGATCAGGAGCAGGTGGACAAGGTGCAGGAGGTGCAGGCGCAATCGCCCGATCTGCGCCGGTTGATCTATCTTGATGCACGGGGATTGCGGAAATATGACCATGCAACCCTGAGTTCTTACGCCGATGTGCAGGCGAAAGGGCGCGAGCGGCGCGCCGAATTGGGCAGCGAATTGCAGGCGCGGGGCGCGGCACTTGGCTATGATGATACCTGCGTGATGCTTTATACCAGTGGCACCACCGGGCGGCCCAAGGGCGTGGTTCTGAGTAACCGAAACATCATCGAAACCAGCAAGAACACCTGTGATTTCGATCACCTGCGCCCGGGCGATGAGATTCTGGCCTATCTTCCCATTGCATGGGTCGGGGATTTCATCTTTTCCATCGGGCAGGCTTATTGGAGCGGGTTTTGTGTAAACTGCCCCGAATCCACCGAAACGATGATGACGGACCTGCGCGAGATCGGACCGACCTATTATTTCGCACCGCCCCGGGTGTTTGAAACGCAACTGACCAGCGTGATGATCCGCATGGAAGACGCGGGCCGGGTCAAAAAGTGGTTGTTTGACAGGTTTATGGGCGTCGCCCGGCGCGTCGGGCCTGACCTTTTGGACGGCAAGCCGGTGGGTGGGCTGGACCGGGCGCTGTATCGGTTGGGCGAAGTGATGGTTTACGGGCCGCTGAAGAATACATTGGGGTTTTCCCGGGTGCGGGTCGGCTATACGGCGGGTGAGGCGATCGGGCCGGAAATCTTTGATTTCTATCGGTCATTGGGGATCAACCTGAAACAGCTTTACGGCCAGACAGAGGCCAGCGTGTTCATCACCCAGCAGCCTGACGGCGAAGTGCGCAGCGATACCGTGGGCGTGCCATCGCCGGGGGTGGAACTGCGGATCGCCGAAAATGGCGAGGTGTTTTACCGCTCGCCCGGAGTGTTCGTGCGGTATTTCAAGAACGACGAAAGCACGGCCGGAACAAAAGATGGTGACGGCTGGGTGGCCACCGGAGATGCGGGATTCATCGAAGAAAGCAGCGGCCATTTGCGGATCATCGACCGCGCCAAGGATGTGGGCAAGATGGCGGACGGGCGGTTGTTCGCGCCGAAATATGTCGAAAACAAGCTGAAATTCTTTCCCAATATTCTGGAGGCCGTGGTGTTTGGCGCCGGGCGCGAGATGTGTTGCGCGTTCATCAATATTGACCTGACGGCGGTGGGAAACTGGGCCGAACGCAACAACATCGCCTATGGCAGTTATCAGGAATTATCCCAGCACCCTCAGGTGCTTGCCACGATCCGGGAGCATGTTGGCGAGGTGAACCGCAGTGTTGCCGAAGATGAGATGCTGTCGGGGTGTCAGGTGCATCGGTTTCTGGTGCTGCACAAGGAACTGGACGCCGATGATGGCGAAATGACCCGCACCCGCAAAGTGCGGCGCGGCGTGATCGCCGAGAAATTCAATGACCTGATCGAGGCGCTTTATACAGGGAAATCAGAGATTTATACGGAAACAGAAGTGACTTATGAGGATGGTCGCAAGGGTAAGATCCGCGCGACATTGCAGATTGAGGATGCGGCGGTTGTTGGGGCTGAACGGATGGCGGCGGAATGACGGGGGCGGCGCTGGCCCTTCGGGCGACGCCCCGCCCACCGTCCCATAGGGGTGTCGCGTGATGGACGGGTCTTTCGTTACGGCAGATGGGCGGACCATCGGCAACACCTTGATGGATATGCGTAATATTACCCTGCGGTTCGGTGGGGTCGAGGCGATCAAGAATATATCGTTCGACATTCGCGAGGGTGAAATTCGCGCGATTATCGGCCCGAATGGTGCCGGAAAATCAAGTATGTTGAATGTTATCAGCGGGTTTTATGTGCCACAGGAAGGCGAGGTTTGGTTTCGTGGAGCGAAGCGGCCGGTAATGAAGCCGTTTCAGGTGGCGCGTCAGGGGATTGCGCGGACGTTCCAGAATATCGCCCTGTTTGAGGGAATGTCCGTGTTGGACAATGTGATGACCGGACGGTTGACCGAGATGACAGCGGGGATGTTGAGCCAGGCGATCTGGTGGGGGAAGGCCCAGCGGGAGGAAGTGGCAAACCGGGAGCGTGTTGAAAAGGTTATTGATTTTCTGGAGATCCAGCATATTCGCCATACGCCTGTGGGGCGACTTCCTTATGGGTTGAAAAAACGGGTGGAGCTGGCGCGGGCCTTGGCGGCGGAGCCGAAATTGCTGCTTTTGGATGAGCCGATGGCGGGGATGAACGTGGAGGAGAAAGAGGACATGAGCCGCTTTATCCTTGATGTGAATGATGAATTCGGCACCACGATTGCCTTGATCGAACATGACATGGGGGTGGTCATGGATCTGAGTGATCGGGTGGTGGTGATGGATTATGGTAAAAAGATTGGCGACGGCACGCCCGACGAAGTGCGCAACAATCAGGATGTAATCGACGCCTATCTTGGGGTGTCCCATGATTGAACATCGCGATGCGCGGCAGATGCGCCAGATGTGCGCGGAACATTCATTGGTGTTGCATATGATTGCTGTGAGCGTGAACGGTGGAACGAAGGGGGCGCCACATGCCTGATCAAGTGCTTTTCGCCATTGAAGTGACGTTGAACGGGCTGATGGCCGGGGTGCTTTATGCGCTGGTGGCCCTGGGGTTTGTTCTGATTTTCAAGGCGAGCGGGATTTTCAATTATGCCCAGGGGGTGATGGCGCTGTTCGCGGCGCTGACCCTGGTGGGGATCATGGAGGGGCAGGTGCCGTTCGAGCATCTGATCAACGTGGTGTTCGGAACCGAGATTCACGGATTCGGCTGGCAGGTGCCTGCGGTTCTGGCGATTGTGTTGACCATGGTGGTGATGGTGGGGTTCGCTTGGCTGGTGAATTGGCTGGTGCTGCGGCATTTGGTGAATCAGGAGCCGATCATCCTGTTCATGGCGACCATCGGACTGGCCTATTTCCTGGAAGGGCTGGGCGATATGATGTGGGGGTCTGACATCAAGACACTGGATGTGGGGCTGCCGCAGGGGATCAACGACTGGATCGACCAGACCACCTTTGATGCCTTCGGGTATGGGTTTTTCATCGACAACCTTGATCTGGTGGCGACGGCGATTGCCGCGCTTTTGGTGGCCGGGTTGGTGGTGTTTTCGCAATACACCAAACAGGGGCGGGCGTTGCGGGCCGTGGCCGATGATCATCAGGCGGCGCTGTCGGTCGGGGTGTCGCTGAATTTCATCTGGGTTCTGGTCTGGTCGATTGCCGGATTTGTGGCTTTGGTTGCGGGTATCATGTGGGGCGCGAAATCGGGGGTGCAGTTTTCCCTGAGTCTGATCGCGTTGAAAGCGTTGCCGGTGCTGATGCTGGGCGGGTTCACGTCGATTCCCGGGGCCATCGTGGGCGGGTTGATTATCGGCGTGGGCGAAAAGTTGTTTGAATTTTTGGTGGGGTCGGCATTGGGCGGGGCGACCGAGAACTGGTTTGCCTATGTTCTGGCACTGTTGTTTCTGGTGTTCCGGCCTCAGGGATTGTTCGGGGAGCGGATTATTGAGCGCGTGTGAGAGGGGCTATCCTTCGGTTTCGCGAAATCGTGCGATGAGGATCGCGGCGAGGATCGTGACCCCGAGCGTGAGCGACAACATGGCTGGAATTCCGAGCGCGAAGACCAGCGTGGCGGCGAGAACCGGAGGAAGGACGCAGGCGAAAAGCAGGGACAGAGCCTCGCAGTTGTGGCGCTTTTTGTCGGGTTCGTTGGCCTCGGGGATCTCATCGAGGATGGCCTGTTTGGCGGCGGTGAATTCTGCCGTGGTGAGGATGCCGTCGGCATGGAGCCGTGAGAGTGTTTCGATTTCCTTGACGAGGGGCATAATGCGACCTTTCGGGTTGAATACGGGTTATGCTGAAGTCAAATCACGGCAGAATCGGGGCGGCGTGTTGTCAAAATATCCATTGGTTAACAGGTGGTTAATGGATGACCGGATGAGCGACCCCGTGTCGCTGCGCGCCACGAGACCCGCCCACCCGGAACCACGCAGAAAGAGGGATGATTGATGTTTTATCGCGAGGCAGGGGATTTCAAGACATCCTATGTTGAGGACAATCAGACCTTTCCCATCCGGATGGACCGGATCGGATATTATGTGATCTTGTTTGTGGCGGTCTGTGTCGTGCCGTTCGTGATCAATGATTATTGGGTGAATGCGGTGTTTCTGCCGTTCCTGATTTATGCCATCGCGGCGATCGGGCTGAATATTCTGGTGGGCTATTGCGGGCAGGTCAGCCTTGGCACCGGCGGGTTTATGGCGGTGGGGGCCTATGCCTGTTACAAGCTGATGACCGCATTTCCCGATATCAACATTGCGTTTCACATTGTCGTTGCGGGGCTGATCACGGCAGCGGTGGGGGTGGTGTTCGGCTTGCCGTCGCTTCGGATCAAGGGGTTTTATCTGGCGGTGGCGACCCTGGCGGCACAGTTTTTTCTGGTCTGGTTGTTCAACCGGGTGGCGTGGTTTTACAATTATTCCGCCTCGGGGCAGATTTCGGCGCCCGAACGCACGCTGTTCGGGGTGAATATTACCGGGCCGAGTACCGCGCCCTGGGCGACCTATCTGTTTTGTCTGGCGTTTCTGATCGGGAGTGCATGGATCGCGCGCAACCTGACCCGGGGGGCGATGGGACGCCGTTGGATGGCGATTCGTGATATGGATATTGCCGCCGAAATCATCGGGGTGAACCCGTTGCGGGCCAAGCTGACCGCCTTTGCCGTGTCATCGTTTTTTGTCGGGATTGCCGGGGCGCTGTTTTTTTCGGTCTATCTGGGGGCGGTCGAAGTGGGTGAGGCCTTTGGCATTCAAAAGAGTTTTCTGGTGCTGTTTATGGTGATCGTTGGCGGGCTTGGGTCGATCTTTGGGTCATTCGCAGGGGCGGCGTTCATGGTTTTGTTACCGGTACTGCTTAAGAATGTTCTGGCCGGGGGCGCGGCAGATGTCGGGCCGCTCGGGGGTGTTGTTGCCGGGGCCCTGGCCCTGATTGCCGGACTTGCGGTGGTGGGTGCGGTGGTGATGCTGGTGCTGGGCCTGATCCGGCGGCAGGTGGATGGGGCGTTGATTGTTGCCTTGCTGGGGCTGACGGTGATTGTGGTGATTGTGCGCAGCTTTGTTGCCGGGGGGCTGGGATGGCCCACAGAGATGGTGGCGCATCTGGAACTGATTGTGGTCGGGGGGTTGATTATCACCTTCCTGATCCTGGAGCCCCACGGCATGGCGCAACTCTGGCGACTGACCAAGGAGAAATTGCGATTGTGGCCTTTCCCGCACTAGGGGGGCAGATGGCCCGACGGGCCGAACAAAGGACATCCCGGCAAATCGGGGTGCGACATGGGAGGAAAGACATGACGTTGAAACTTGCAACTCTGGTTCTGGGCGCGGCGCTGGCTGCGGGGCCGGCGCTGGCGGATCTGGTGTTCCCTGATCTGAGTTATCGCACAGGGCCTTATGCCGCGAACGGGATTCCGTTTTCCGACGGGTATCAGGATTATTTCACCCTGGTGAATGAACGCGATGGCGGGATCGGCGGCGTGAAAGCGCGGATCGTGGAATGTGAAACCGGGTATAACACCGAAAAGGGTGTCGAATGTTACGAGGCGACCAAGGGCGAGGGTGCCCTGGTCTATCAGCCTTTGTCCACCGGCATCACCTATCAGTTGATCCCGAAGGCGACGGCGGACGGGATTCCGATTCACTCTATGGGCTATGGGCGTACCAGTGCGGCGGATGGCGCAACCTTTCCCTGGGTGTTCAACTATCCGGGCACCTATTGGGATTCTGCGTCGATCATGGTCAAGCACGCCATGGACATGAGCGGCGGCAGCCTTGAGGGCAAGACCATTGCGCTGCTGTATCACAACAGCGCCTATGGCAAGGAGCCGATCCGCACCCTTGAGGAGTTGGGCAAGAAGCATGGTTTTGAACTGACCCTGCTGCCGATCGACGCGCCGGGGCAGGAGCAGAAATCACAATGGTTGCAAATTCGGCGCGAGCGGCCTGATTTCGTGTTTTTCTGGGGTTGGGGCGTGATGAACCAGGTGGCCATTCAGGAAGCCGTCAACGTGCGTTATCCCATGGACCATTTCATTGGTGTCTGGTGGTCGGGTGCCGAGAATGACGTGCTGCCTGCGGGAGCTGGCGCGAATGGGTATAAATCGACCAATTTCACCTATGTCGGCACGGACTTGCCGGTGTTTACCGATCTGAAAAAATATGTCGGTGATGCGGGCAAGGCGGCGGGCGATGGGCGCAATATGGGGGCGGTTCAGTACAACCGCGGCCTGTTTGCCGCAATGCTGGCGGTTGAGGCGGCGAAGAAGGCGCAGGAAATCCATGGCACCAAGGACATCACTGCCGCAATGATGCGTGATGGGATGGAGGCGCTGGACATCACTGAAGCGACCTATGAGGCGAACGGGATGGCCGGATTTGCGCCGGAAATTCACGTAACCTGCGAAAACCACTCCGGTCCGGGCAAGGCGCTTATTCAGCAATGGGATGCGGAGGCGAAAAAATGGAATGCAATCACCGGTTACATTGAAAGTGACCGCAGTGTGATTGATCCGCTGATTGCCGAGGACGCAGCGGCCTATGCTGCCGAGAACGGGATCACACCGAGCTGCAAGTGATGTGCAGTCTTCCGGCCGCCGATTGTTCGGCGGTCGGGGGATGTGAGTATTTTTTTCAGTAAAAAGTGTGGGCCGGTGATTTTTGGCGAGCGGAACAGGGCCGGATTGAAATGGGTTGCAGGCAGGTGGTGAAATGCGGGATGGCGAAGAAACACTGTTGGATGTCAATAACATCGAGGTGATCTATAACCATGTGATCCTGGTGCTGAAGGGCGTGTCGCTGAGCGTGCCGAAGGGCGGGATCACGGCGTTGCTGGGTGGCAACGGTGCGGGCAAGACAACCACGTTGAAGGCGATTTCCAACTTGCTGCACAGCGAGCGGGGCGAGGTGACCAAGGGGTCGATCCTGTACCATGGGGAGCGGGTGCAGGATCTTTCGCCTGCCGATCTGGTGCAGCGGGGGGTTATTCAGGTGATGGAGGGGCGTCATTGCTTTGAGCATCTGACGATCGAGGAAAACCTGTTGACCGGTGCCTATACCAGGCGTGACGGGGCGGGGGCGGTCGCCGCCGATCTGGAGATGGTTTACACCTATTTTCCACGTTTGCGGGAACGGCGGAAATCGCAGGCAGGCTATACCAGCGGCGGAGAACAGCAGATGTGCGCCATCGGTCGCGCCTTGATGAGTCGGCCCGAGACGATCCTGCTGGATGAGCCGAGCATGGGCCTGGCACCGCAATTGGTGGAAGAGATTTTCGGCATCGTGAAGGATCTGAACGAGCGCGAGGGCGTGGCGTTTTTGTTGGCCGAGCAGAACACCAATGTGGCGCTGCGGTTTGCACACTACGGCTATATCCTCGAATCGGGGCGCGTGGTCATGGATGGAACGGCGGCGGATCTGCGGGAAAATCCGGATGTGAAGGAATTCTATCTGGGCATGTCCGACGAAGGACGCAAATCCTTTCGCGATGTGCGCAGTTATCGACGGCGCAAGCGGTGGCTTGCCTGAGGTGAAGCCGCACAAGGGGCATTTATGAAATGAGTGAGAATGGGGCGGGTTGTTATTGGATAACGACCCGTTGTTTTTGCATGACGGCAGGGCAAAAGAGAGGGTGAGGCCATGAGCAAACATTACGATCCTGACGAGCGGCGCAGTGCGACCGCGCGGGCCGAGGCCCTGGCAGATGCGTTGCCGGCGCAGGTGGCGCGGGCGCAGGCGTTACCGGGAAACCTGGCTTTGGCCGGGGTGGATGCCACGCTGGTGCGCAGTCTGGATGATCTGGCTGCGCTGCCGGTGCTGCGCAAAAGTGATCTTGTGGCGGCACAGGGGCCGGGGGCGCCCTTGGGGGGTATGGTGGGCCGGTAAGCGGGTTCGATCACGTGTTTCAGTCGCCCGGGCCAATTTACGAGCCGGGGAAGCTGGATGCCGACTGGTGGCGGTTGGGGCGTTTTCTGCACGCCTGCGGGATTGGCGCCAGAGATATCGTGCAGAATTGTTTTTCCTATCATCTGACGCCGGCGGGCATGATTTTTGAATCCGGGGCGCGGGCTGTGGGCGCGACGGTGCTGCCTGCGGGAACCGGACAAACCGAGCTTCAGGTGCGGGCGGCCCATGATCTGGGGGTGACCTGCTATGCGGGAACGCCTGATTATCTGAAGGTGATTCTGGAGGCAGCCGATGCGGCCGGCGTTTCTTTGGGCATCAGGTGTGCGGCGGTCAGTGCGGGGGCGCTGTTTCCGTCGCTGCGGACATATTACGAAGAGCGGGGCATTGTCTGTTTGCAATGTTATGCCACTGCTGACCTCGGGTTGATTGCCTATGAAACCCCCGCGAAGGAGGGGATGATCGTGGACGAGGGCGTGATCGTTGAAATCGTCACCCCCGGCACCGGCACCCCCGTGGCCGAGGGGGAGGTTGGCGAAGTTGTCGTCACCACCCTGAACCCGGATTATCCGTTGATCCGCTTTGCCACTGGCGACCTGAGCGCGGTTCTGCCCGGCGTTTCCCCCTGCGGGCGTACCAATATGCGGATCAAGGGATGGATGGGACGAGCCGATCAGACGGCGAAAATCAAGGGTATGTTTGTGCGCCCTGAACAGGTGGCGCAACTGGTGGCGCGCCAGCCTGATGTGTGCCGCGCCCGGGTGATTGTTGATCGCGAAGGGGAACAGGATCGCCTTACCGTGTGTTTTGAAACCAGCACAGGGGATGCAACGGCGCTGTCGGCCAGTGTGGTCGATGTGCTGAAATTGCGCGGCACGATCAAGATTGTCGCGCCCGGATCCCTGCCCAATGACGGGTTGGTGATCGAGGATCGGCGTACATACGACTGAATGCAAAGGAAGGATCGGGTGATGGGTGCAGCGATGTGGACGAAAGGGGCGGTTCTGGCCCTGCTGAGCGGGGCTATTGGTGCCCCGGCCATGGCCGAGGATATCGCTTTGGTGATCGGCAACCGCGATTATCGCGATGCCGCCCGGGTGGTGGGGGCCGACGACGTGGTGAATGCCGCCGCCGCCCTGCATGACAGCGGCGTGACCGTCATGGCGGCGCGCGATGCAACCCTTACCGATTTGCGCGCCTTGGTCGGGCAATTTGAACAGATGGCACCCTCGGCTGATGCTTTGCTGGTGGTGCTGGCGGGGCGGTTCATTCAGGGCGGAAACGATACGTTCTTTCTGCCGGTGGATGAGGACCGTGCCGGGTTGACCGGCCTGCCTGCGCAATCGTTGCCCTTGTCGTCGGTGCTTCAGATCCTTTCGACTGCACCCGGAGAGGCGGTGCTGGTTCTGGCTGAGGATGGGCGCGACGGTGATCAGGGGCCGTTCCTGCGCGAGGGTGTCGGAGAGATCGACGTGCCCCAAGGGGTGACCGTGGTGCAGGGGGCGCCGCGCCCGGTGGCCGATCTGCTGCGTGACGTTCTGGCGGTGCCGGGGGCGCCGCTGAGGCAGGGCGGCGATAGCGCGCTAAGCCTGTCGGGGTTTCTGCCGGATGGTTACAGTTTTCTGCATGATCCCGCCTCCGATGGGGGCGGCATGGCTGCGGATCTGACCGCGGCCCGGCGCGAGGCCGACCGTCAGCGTACCCGCGCCGAACAGGCCGAACGCGATGCCAGTGCGGCGCGCAGTGCCGCGCGCCAGGCCCGGCTTTTGGTTGCCCGCGCGGATGAGGCCATGTGGGGCGTTGCGCAGGACAAGGATTCGGCCAGCGGCTATGGCGACTATGTGAGTGTGTTTCCCGATGGCAATCACGCCGCCGAGGCAAACCGCCTGATCAGCGACATCCGGGACGAACCGTTTCGCAATGCCCGTTTGACCGAAGAGGCGCTTTCCCTGAGCAGGGATCAACGCCGTGCAGTGCAGCGCGACCTGACGGATCTGGGGTTCAACACCCGTGGGGTCGACGGGATTTTCGGTGCCGGAACACGCCAGGCGATTGGTGCTTGGCAGGGGCAGGCGGGACGTGAACAATCAGGCTATCTGGACCAGACACAGATCAATGCCATTTCCCGGGACGTGCAACAGCGACAGGCGCAGGCCCGGGCCGAGGAACAGGCCCGTCAGGCCGAGGCGCAGCGGCGCGATGATGCGTTCTGGCGCCAATCCGGCGCGGGTCAGAGCGAGGACGGACTGCGCCGGTATCTGGAGCGCTATGCCCGTGGGCGCTGGGCGCAGGAGGCGCGCAACCGGCTGGGACGGATCGAACAGGACCGTGCCGCCGAATCGCGCCGCGAAAAAGCGCGCCGTGTCGAAGAGGCCCGCAGGGAAAAGGCCCGTCGTGAAGAACAAGCCGATCGCGAACAGGCATCACGCCGAGGCGAAGATAACCGGTATTGGCAGCAAACCGGCGCCCGGGGCACCGAAGACGGGCTGCGGGCATATCTTGCGCAGTATCCCGATGGTGTTCACGCGAAAGAAGCCCGCAGTGCATTGAACCAAATATCGCGGAATTCGGGCGGCAAGAACTCTGGCAAAGAACAAGCCGATCGCGAACAGGCAAAGGCGGCTGATACGGCGGACGGATATCGCAAGTATCTCGGCGCTTATCCCAACGGCCGTTGGGCGGGCGACGCCAATGCGCGGCTTGCGCAGCTTGCAAAGGCCAACGTGTGGACGAACGGGAACGGCGGTGCGAATGAATCGGCCCGCCAGGGAGAGGATGCCCTGGGTCTCAATCAAGCGCTGCGACTGGCCGTTGAAAACCGGCTGTCCGCTCAGGGATTTGACGTCGGGAAGGTCGATGGCACATTCGACCGCGCCACGCGTCAGGCCATTGTAAAATATCAGCAGGCCAACGAATTGCCGCCTACGGGATATCTGAGCGAACCGATGGTGGTAAAGCTGTTGCAGGATTCTGTGCGCAATCTGCTGCGCTGACTTGTGCGGAAAGAAAAAGGGCCGCGCGTGACATTCACGCGCGGCCCTTCAATCATGTCTCAGCTTGGCTGATCAGCCCTGACGGGCCTTGAACCGGCGCTGCGTCTTGTTGATCACGTAAACGCGACCCTTACGACGAACCACGCGGCAATCGCGGTGGCGGTTCTTCAGCGAGCGGAGCGAGTTGCGGACTTTCATGGCCCTTCTCCTCATATCGCGGCGCTGGCGCGCCAGTTGCATTTGCCGGTTTCCCGGTACGAATTCATGGTGGGCGATACTGGGATCGAACCAGTGACCCCTTCGATGTCAACGAAGTGCTCTACCGCTGAGCTAATCACCCATATGGCCCCGTTTCCGGCCCGTTCCAACGGAACAGAGGCGCGAGAGACCCGCACCGGTGCGCGGTCTATAAAAGGAGTCGGGGGAGGGTTCAAGGGCTTTTGGTCACGAGAATTTTTGTCCTATAGTATTTGTGACAGAAAAGAAGGCGGGCAGCGATGCAGGATCAGGATCCGTTTCAGGTTTTCATGCCCCGACAGCGCAATACCAGCGTGGTTTTCGCCTCGCCTCACTCTGGGGCCGAATATCCCGCCGACATGATGCGCCGTACCTCTCTGGATGCAATCAGCCTGCGTTCGTCCGAGGATGCCTTCGTCGATCACCTGTTCGATCTGGCGCCGGTCATGGGGGCGCCGCTTCTGGTGGCCACCGCGCCGCGTGCCTATGTCGACTTGAACAGGGCCAGTGATGAACTCGACCCGGCCCTCATCGAAGGGGTGCGGCGGGGCGCGCATAGCCCCCGCGTCGCCTCGGGGCTTGGGGTGGTGCCACGGGTCGTGGCGGGGGGCGCGCGATCTATCGGGGCAAGCTGAGCCTTGACGAAGCGCGGGGGCGCATACGTGATGTCTGGCGCCCTTATCACGATGAGCTGCACCGGTTGTTGCGGCAAAGCCTCTCCGATTTCGGCGAAGCCATTTTGATTGATTGCCATTCCATGCCGCACGAAGCCATTGAAACCGTGTGCCACAGCCGGGGTGGGCACCCCGATGTCGTGCTGGGCGACCGGTTTGGCGCGGCGGCGGCCGGCGATATCGTAGAGCGGATCGAGGCCGCCTTTACCGGTGCCGGCCTGCGTGTCGCACGCAACGCCCCTTTCGCCGGGGCCTATATCGCCCAGACCTACGGCCGCCCCGCCCGCCACCAGCACGTGGTGCAGGTTGAAATCGACCGTGCGCTCTATATGGATGAGGCGGCGGTGACGCCCCATGGCGGCTTTGCAGCGTTCAAACACCTGATTGATGGTATAGTTGCAGAGATCGTTGAAATCGGACGACGCGAACATTCGGTTGCGGCGGAATAGAACGAGGCCACCGGATGCCTCCGGCGGGAGTATTTGGATCAGTAAAAAGCCCGGGTGATCCGCTTTTTACTGATCCAAATACTCAAATTTCCACGATCACCGCAGGGCGCGTCCCTTGAGGATGGCCTTGTCACCAAACCGCGCGCGGATTTGATCAGCGGCGCGTTCGGCCTTTTCACGCTGTTCCGCCTGTGGGTCGAGCAGATCGCCAGAGGCGGGGGCATTGGCCGCCGGGCCGAGGTCGGAAAGTCCGACGCCGATCAGGCGGAACGGGCCTTCGCCTGACACGGGCTCGTACAGTGCGCGGGCGGTGCGATAGATCCGGTCAGCGATCTGGGTGGGATCGTGCAGGGTGGTGCGGCGGGTCAGCAACGTGTGGTTGGCGCGCTTGAGTTTCAATGTGACGATCCGGCCAACGATATCCTTGGCTTTGGCGCGGCCAGACACCTTTTCGGCCAGTCGCCACATATGGCCATCCAGAATGTCGCCGTCGGCGGTGTCGTCGTGGAAGGTGGTTTCGTTGCTTATGCCCTTGAGCGGAGCGTGGGCGGACACCCGGCGTGCATCCTGTCCGCGTGCGAGGTGCCAGAGCCGTTCGCCCATGGTGCCGAATCGTGCGTTCAGGTCACGTTTGTCCCAGCGCAGCAAGTCGGCAAAGGTGCGGATGCCGACCTTTTCCAGCGCGATCTGCGAAACGGCACCGATTCCCCAAATCATGCGGATCGGTTTGTTGTGCAGGAACTCCATGGTTTCGGCCGCGCCAATCACCGAAAATCCACGGGGTTTATCGAGATCGGAGGCCACCTTGGCCAGAAATTTATTGTGTGACAGTCCGATGGAGCCGGTGATGCCGATTTCGGCCTGTATCCGTTTGGTCAATTGCGCAAGCATGACCGCAGGTGGGGCGCCGTGCAGCCGTTCGGTGCCGGACAGATCCATGAACGCCTCGTCCAGTGACAAGGGTTCGACCACAGGCGTCAGTTCGTTCATCAGGGCGCGGATCCGGCGACTGACCTGAACATAGACATCCATCCGGCCCCGCACCACCACGGCCTCGGGGCAGAGTTTGAGAGCCTGAAACATTGGCATGGCAGACCGCACACCCCTGATCCGCGCGATATAGCAGGCGGTGGAGACGACGCCGCGCCGACCACCGCCGATGATCACCGGTTTGTCGCGCAGTTCGGGGTTGTCGCGTTTTTCGACGCTTGCATAGAATGCGTCGCAATCCATATGCGCTATGGTAAGGTTCCAAAGTTCGGGATGGGCCACGATGCGCGGGCTTGCGCAGGCGGGGCAGCGGCGTCCGGTTTCGAACCGGGTCAGGCATTCGCGACAAAGGGCGGGCATGGGTGGCTCGGATGCTGGAGTGGATGGGATATGATACGGCAGGGAGCGGCAGGTTGACCACAGAGGTTTTTCAGGGTGACGATCAGGATCGGTTTACCGGCGCCAAGCTGGCGTTGTTGACCGGCGACAAGGTGATTTCGATTCTGCGCGATGACAAGCCCGACATTGAGTATCCGGCCTTTTGGGATCTGCCCGGGGGCGGGCGTGATGGCGATGAAACCCCGGTGGCCTGCGTTCTGCGCGAAACCCGTGAGGAACTGGGGCTGGTCCTGGACGAAGACGCCCTGATCTGGCGCCGGGCGTTTGTTTCGACCAATGATCCCGAATTTGCCGGGTGGTTTTTTGCCGCGCATATCACCCCGGAGCAGGTGGGGCGCATTCGCTTGGGAAATGAGGGCCAGCGCTGGCGGCAAATGGGAGTAGCGCAATTCCTGCGGTTGTCGGATGCGGTTCCATATCTTCAGCGACGGTTGCGGTATTATCTTGACGATGTGGCGCCGGACGGCTGAGCGGGCTTTGTGCTGGCGCACGGGGTTGGGGTGGTTAATTATGGGCTGTCGGATGGCAGGCGGAAGGGGTGGTTATGGATGTTGAAACTGTGCTGATTGACCTGATTGGCGGAAATTTCGTTCTGATCGCGTTGGCGGTTTTTGTGGTGCTTTGCATCCTTCTGGGGGTGCGGATTGTGCGCCAGTCGGACAAGTTCGTGGTTGAGAGGTTCGGGCGGCTGCGTGCGGTTCTGGGGCCGGGTGTTAATTTTATTGTGCCGTTTCTGGACAAGGTGGCGCACAAGGTTTCGGTTCTTGAACGCCAGTTGCCCAACGCCGAGCAGGATGCAATCACCCGTGACAACGTGTTGGTGCGGGTGGAAACCAGCGTGTTTTACCGCATTGTCGAACCGGAAAAGACGGTTTACCGGATTCGCGATGTGGATGCCGCCATTGCCACGGTTGTGGCCGGGATCGTGCGCGCCGAGATCGGGATGATGGAACTGGATGAGGTGCAGAGCAACCGTTCTGAGTTGATCGGAAAAATCAAGGTGCAGGTGGAAAGTGCCGTGGACGATTGGGGAATTGAGGTGACACGGGCCGAGTTGCTGGATGTGAATCTGGATCAATCAACCCGCGAGGCGATGTTGCAGCAGCTGAACGCCGAACGTGCGCGCCGCGCCCATGTGACCGAGGCCGAAGGCAAGAGGCGTGCCGTGGAACTGGCGGCGGATGCTGAACTGTATGCTGCCGAGCAGGTCGCCAAGGCGCGTCGGATTTCCGCCGATGCCGAAGCCTATGCCACCGAAGTTGTCGCCAAGGCGATTCGTGAAAATGGCGTGGAGGCGGCCCAGTATAACGTCGCGCTGAAACAGGTTGAGGCGCTGGGGCGGATTTCGGAAAAGCCGGGATCGCAGACCGTGGTTCTGCCGTCGGATGCGGTGGATGCTTTTGGTGATGCGTTCAAGATGATGTTCGGACGCAAGCCATGAGTTGGGCCGATTGGTGGGTCTGGGGTGTTGCGGCGCTGATCCTGGCCTGTCTTGAGATGCTGTTGCCGGGGTTTATCCTGCTTGGGTTTGCTGTCGGGGCCGGGAGTGTGGCGCTGTTGTTGTTGGTGGGTGGGCCGTTGGCGCTGTGGCTGACGGCAACCTTGCCGTTAACCCTTGCGGTGTTTGCGGTGTTGTCCCTTGTGGCCTGGATCGCGCTGCGCCGGTTTGTCGGGCTGCGCGATGACCAGGTGAAACTTTTCGACAAAGACATCAACGATTAGGGGGCCGCAGGCGGCGGAGCCTCCGGCGGGAGTTTTTGGATCAGTAAAAAGTCGGGATGCGGTTATCTGTTCGGGTGTTGTGCCTGAGGAGATACCATTTCTTGCAAGATGGCATCGGCGGCTTTTCGGGGATCGGTGGCCCGCCAGACCGGGCGGCCGACAACGATGTGATCGGCACCGTCGCGTATGGCCTGCGCCGGTGTGGCGATGCGTTTCTGATCGTCCGTGCTGCTGCTGGCGGGACGAATGCCGGGGGTGACGATCAGTTTGCCGGCCGCTTCGGGGAGGGCGCGGATTGCTGCCGCCTCTTGTGGCGATGCGATGACGCCGTGGGCGCCAGCTTCGAATGCGGCGGCGGCGCGATCAATCACCAGTTGCGACACTGTGCCGTCGCGCAGCAGGCAAGCATCGAGATCAGCGCGTTCGAGCGACGTGAGGATGGTGACGGCGAGGATGTTGAGGTTGGAGTTTTCCGCCCCGATCCTTGCGGAGCGCACCACATGGGGATCGCCGTGGACAGTCAGGAAATCGAGATCGAACTGTGCGATCCCGCGCACGGCATTTTCAATGGTGGCGCCAATGTCGAACAGTTTCATATCCAGAAAGATGCGTTTGGCGTGCTGTTGCTTCAACTCGATCGCAAGGCCCATACCGCCCCCGGTAAGCATTCCGAGGCCGATCTTGTAGAATTCAACGGCAGGGCCGATCCTTTGCACCATTTCCATGGCGGCGACGGCATTGGGGACATCGAGGGCCACGATCAGGCGGTCGTCGGGTTTGGTATCTTGCATCAGGTTTCTCCGGGGGCAGGGGGCGGCACCGGCGACGCCCGCCCCGTTCATGGAAAAAGCCGGGCCATGATGCAAGGGGTCAGGCGGCGATGATGCCGTGAATGGGCGTTGGCAGTTGCGCCAGATGCGTTGCAATCATGGTGCCATCGGCAATCAGGCGGTCGCGCAGCGGACCCTGGCCGCGGGCCGGCACATGGGTGTGTACAGAAATGGGATGGGGCGGTTGGCCGCTTTGGGTTTTGGCGATGAGGGTGACGCGCGCCTCGACCATGCCGAAATCGCGGTTGCGGTGGACGTTGGAAATTTGTGCTTCGAGTACGATCATTTGTTCGATCCTTTTGCAAAGCGGTTGGGGGTGCGGGCGGCGTTGATCAGCGAAGACAGGATGCGTTCATGTTCCTGATCCGGCGTGCCAGGTGCCGAGACGTGATACCGGCGCTGCATTCCGCGAATATCGAGGTAGGATACATCGGCCTCAAACCGGCGCGTGCGCGCGTCGTAGGTTACTGACCTTATCTGTGTGCCTTGAGCCTTCATTGCATTGCTCCTGTCATGCGCGTTTGATGGCGCCTTGGGATTATAAGTAGTGAACCTGTGGATAAGTTGCACAGGAGGAACGAAAATGTGATGTTCCGGTCGTATTTATACGTTGAGTCTGACCATTTCCGTCGACGTACACAAGGTAAGGTCTGCCTCACCCAGCCAGACTTCGGGCATACGGCGCAACTGGCCCATGGCGTTTGCAATCAGGGCATCGCGGATCGCGGGGGCAGGGGCATCGGCGGGCAGGTCGATGTGGCAAAGACAATCGGTGGTGCCGGTTCGATTGCCCCCGGTGAGATCGTATCGAAACTGTACCCGCGCCCGATGTCGGGCGGGCGCGGGATCAAAGCGCCAGTCATCGATGCTGATCCCGATGATCTGAATTTCGTGCGGCGGTTTTGCCATGGCTGAAAGCCCCCTTTCAGGTGCCCCATTGGGGGCGTGTTGCGATCTTGACACAGGCGCGGTCCGCTCCCATTTCATGTTGGCAAGGCCCGGCCGGGGATGTGCCGCCAAAGCGGGCAGTCCGATACGGGCGCTTAACCAAAGGAGAGACTCATGAACTTGGACAAGTTCACCGAGCGGTCGCGCGGTTTCATTCAGGCCGCCCAGACGATCGCAATGCGCGAAAGCCATCAGCGGCTTGCGCCCGAGCATCTGCTGAAAGCGTTGCTTGATGATGAACAGGGATTAGCGACGAACCTGATTTCCAGCGCGGGCGGTGCCCCGGCGCGGGTGGTCGAGGCGGTTGAGATGGCCGTGGCGAAGATGCCCAAGGTTTCCGGCGATGCGGGCCAGACCTATCTGGATGCGACTACCGGCAAAGTGTTGGCCGAGGCGGAAAATCTGGCCAAGAAATCGGGCGATGCCTTTGTTCCGGTTGAAAGAATTCTGATGGCGCTGGCCATGGTGAAGTCCAAGGCAAAGGATGCGCTGGACGCTGGTGGCGTTTCGGCGCAGGGGCTGAACGGCGCGATCAATGACATTCGCAAGGGGCGCACGGCGGATTCCGCCAGTGCCGAAGACAGCTATGACGCGCTGAAAAAATATGCGTTGGATTTGACGCAAAGGGCCGAGGAGGGGAAAATCGACCCTATCATCGGGCGTGATGAGGAAATTCGCCGCGCGATGCAGGTGTTGAGCCGCCGGACCAAGAACAACCCGGTTCTGATTGGTGAGCCGGGCGTGGGGAAGACCGCGATTGCCGAAGGGTTGGCCCTGCGCATCGTCAATGGGGACGTGCCTGAATCCCTGCGCAACAAGAAATTGCTGGCGCTGGATATGGGCGCGCTGATTGCCGGCGCAAAGTATCGTGGTGAGTTTGAAGAACGGTTGAAGGCGGTGCTGAACGAAGTCACGGACGCCGCAGGTGAAATCATCCTGTTCATCGACGAGATGCACACGCTGGTTGGTGCGGGCAAAAGCGATGGCGCCATGGACGCGGCGAACCTGATCAAACCATCCCTTGCGCGGGGCGAATTGCACTGTGTGGGTGCCACGACCCTGAATGAATACCGCAAGTATGTGGAGAAAGACGCAGCCCTTGCCCGGCGGTTTCAGCCGGTGATGGTCGAGGAGCCGACGGTTGAGGATACGGTTTCGATCCTGCGGGGCATCAAGGAAAAGTATGAGCTGCACCATGGGGTGCGGATTTCCGACAATGCCCTGGTGGCGGCGGCAACCCTTTCGCACCGCTATATCACGGACCGGTTTCTGCCGGACAAGGCGATTGACCTGATGGACGAGGCGGCCAGCCGTCTGCGGATGGAGGTGGATTCCAAGCCCGAGGCACTGGACGCTTTGGATCGCGATATTCTGCAAAAGCAGATCGAGGCCGAGGCGTTGAAGAAAGAGGATGATCAGGCATCGCGGGATCGGCTGGAGGCGCTTGAAAAAGATCTGGCCGAGTTGCAGGAACGTTCATCCGAGATGACCGCCAAATGGCAGGCCGAACGTGACAAGCTGGAAGGCGCGCGGGAGCTTAAGGAAAAGCTGGACCGGGCCCGGGCCGAATTGGACATTGCCAAGCGTGAGGGCAATCTGGCCAAGGCTGGAGAGCTTTCTTACGGCGTGATCCCGCAGTTGGAAAAGCAACTGGGCGCGGCGGAAGAGGCCGAAAGCGATGTGATGGTCGAAGAGGCCGTGCGCCCCGAGCAGATTGCCGCAGTGGTTGAACGCTGGACCGGGATTCCGACATCGAAGATGCTGGAAGGCGAGCGGGACAAGCTGCTGCGCATGGAAGACGAGATCGGCAAGCGGGTGATCGGCCAGCGCACGGCGGTAAAGGCTGTGGCCAATGCCGTGCGCCGGGCGCGGGCCGGCCTGAACGACGAGGCGCGGCCTTTGGGCAGTTTCCTGTTCCTTGGCCCAACCGGCGTGGGCAAGACCGAGCTGACCAAGGCGCTGGCCGAATACCTGTTCGACGATGACGGGGCCATGGTGCGGATCGACATGTCCGAATTCATGGAAAAACACGCGGTGTCCCGTCTGATCGGCGCCCCTCCGGGGTATGTCGGGTATGACGAGGGCGGCGTGCTGACCGAGGCCGTGCGCAGGCGCCCTTATCAGGTGGTGTTGTTTGACGAGGTGGAAAAGGCCCACCCCGACGTGTTCAACGTGTTGTTGCAGGTGCTGGATGATGGTGTTCTGACCGATGGTCAGGGCCGGAGGGTGGATTTCAAGCAAACGCTGATTATCCTGACCAGTAACCTTGGGGCGCAGGCCCTGAGCCAGCTTCCCGAAGGCGCCGATGCAAGTGTGGCCAAGCGCGATGTGATGGACGCGGTACGCGCCCATTTCCGCCCCGAATTCCTGAACCGGCTGGATGAAACGATCATCTTTGATCGGCTGGGCCGCGAGGATATGGGCGGGATTGTGCAAATCCAGCTTGGGTTGCTGCAAAAGCGGCTGGCCGGGCGCAAGATCACGCTTGATCTGGACGATGGCGCGCTGAAATGGCTGGCCGACGAAGGCTATGATCCGGTGTTCGGGGCGCGGCCGCTCAAGCGGGTGATGCAGCGGGCATTGCAGGATCAACTGGCCGAGATGATTCTGGCGGGTGATGTGCATGACGGTGATATCGTGCATGTCAGTGCGGGCGCCGACGGTTTGATGGTGGGCGATCGGGTGTCGGCCAGCAACCGAAGGCCACCGGAAGATGCCGTGGTTCACTGAATGCGAGGGGCGCCCTGAGAGGGGCGCCCTTTTTCGTTGAACTGCCGAAACCGCCTGTAGCACAGCAGGCAGGTGAAACTTTTTCCCGCTTTCCCACGTGGCTTTGGGTGACTTTGTTACAAGCGCCCAACGGCATCGTTACACCTGAAAGTTTGGTCTCAGGGTATATGGGGGCTAGATGCAATGACACCCCAAGGGTTGGAAGAGTGAGGAATTAGATATGGCAGGACGATTCAAAAGCGATCTGAACTGGTCGGACGTAACCCCCAAGGCGACGTTCATGAACCGCCGACACCTTATGACGGGGGCCGGGGCGCTGGCGCTGGGGGCGATTGGCGGGCCTGCCCTGGCCAAGCTGAACGCCAAGCCGTCGAAATATTCGACGGATGCCACACCAAACACTCTGGAAGAGATCAGTTCGTACAACAATTATTACGAATTCGGTACGGGCAAGGATGACCCGGCGCGCAACGCTGGCGCGCTGACCACCGAGCCGTGGTCGGTCAAGATTGACGGGATGGTCGACAAGCCGGGGGATTACGCCTTTGACGACATCATGAAGAACGTCGATCTGGAAGAACGGATCTATCGGTTCCGCTGTGTCGAGGCGTGGTCGATGGTCGTGCCCTGGGTCGGGTTCGAGCTTGCCGATCTTCTGACCCGGGCCGGAGTGCAACCGGGGGCGAAATACATTGCTTTTGAAACTGTGGTGCGCCCGGATGAAATGCCGGGCATCGCGCGCGGTTATCTTGACTGGCCCTACCGCGAAGGGCTGCGGATGGATGAGGCGATGCACCCGCTGACGATCATGGCGACCGGTCTTTATGACGAACCTCTTCCGAATCAGAATGGTGCACCTTTGCGGCTGATCGTGCCATGGAAATATGGTTTCAAGTCGATCAAGAGCATCGTGCGCATTTCCGCAGTGGATAAAGAGCCGCCGACCAGTTGGAATATGGCCAACGCGCGTGAGTATGGTTTTTACAGCAACGTGAACCCCGAGGTGGATCATCCCCGCTGGAGCC
This sequence comes from Oceaniglobus sp. K40-3, assembly GCF_055808395.1. Classification (NCBI taxonomy): domain Bacteria; kingdom Pseudomonadati; phylum Pseudomonadota; class Alphaproteobacteria; order Rhodobacterales; family Paracoccaceae; genus Oceaniglobus; species Oceaniglobus sp. K40-3. The sequence continues at coordinate 872,128 of NZ_CM147868.1, forward strand.
AGGCAACTGAACGGAAACTGGGCGGTGGATTGTTTTCCAAACGAGAGCCCACGATCAAGTTCAACGGATACGGAGATGAGGTCGCCTCGCTTTATGACGGGATGGACCTGCATAAATTTTACTGACCGCCCCATGAGAGGGAGGAGACGCCATGACAATCGCCACCAGGATCAATCAGTTTCAACGTAAGGTGCCGACCTGGCCCTTTTACGTGGTGTTTGCCCTGATCCCGCTTTGGTGGCTTTATCTTGGGTTGACCGGGGGGCTGGGGGTCGAACCGATCAAGGAGTTGGAACACCGGTTGGGTGAGATGGGATTGCAGGTTTTGATCGCATCTCTGTGTGTGACGCCCCTGCGCAATTTCACCGGAATC
>NZ_CM147868.1:882500-885000 GCF_055808395.1 Oceaniglobus sp. K40-3
CCTGTTTGACGCACCTCTTCGAGGTGCATCAGGATTGACATCGTATAGAGAGATTAACATCAGTTATCATACTGATCCGGGCAGTGCGCCTGTGATCACGCGGTATCTGCGCCTTAATCTGAAGGCAGCGACGGAACGCAAGTTCCTGAGTTGGTGGATGGGAGGGGATCACGCGGGTTCTGCACAGTATGTAACTATCCAAGTCAAGTAACACTAACCCGGTTCGGTTTGCCCGCACGGACAACCGAACCATGGTGATCGCAAGATCATCAAACCAAATCCCTTCATACTTTGAACCAGGTGAAGGGACGGGAAAAGTATACTTTTGATCGGTGCGCCTGCACAAAAGGCGGCGTACCATGGAAGAAGTCTGACTTCTTCTGGATCAAATCAAGCGCGAAAAGGGCGTTTGGTGAATGCCTTGGCAGTAAGAGGCGATGAAGGACGTGATACTCTGCGATAAGTCATGGGGAGCCGAGAATATGCTTTGATCCATGAATTTCCGAATGGGGCAACCCACCTGATACTTTGTTATTATTGCTTCGCAATGATGCGCTCCGCGCCGGTCGTTTGACCGGTACACCGATCCTTTGGATCGGCACTGGCCTTCTTCGGAAGGGTTGTGAACGGGGTCGGATTTGAGCGTGGCTGTTAATAATGAGGTAAACCAGGTATTTTTGACCTGAATATATAGGGTTAAAAAGGCAAACCCGGGGAACTGAAACATCTAAGTACCCGGAGGAAAGGAAATCAACAGATACTCCCCTAGTAGCGGCGAGCGAACGGGGACCAGCCGAGCCTTGAGTGTGAATAGAACGATCTGGAAAGATCGGCCATAGTGGGTGACAGCCCCGTATATGAAGCATGACAGGACGTATTAAGTAGGGCGGGACACGTGAAATCCTGTCTGAACATGGGGGGACCACCCTCTAAGGCTAAGTACTCCTTACTGACCGATAGTGAACCAGTACCGTGAGGGAAAGGTGAAAAGCACCCCGACGAGGGGAGTGAAACAGTTTCTGAAACCGGACGCCTACAAGCAGTCGGAGGGGCCATGAGCCCTGACGGCGTACCTTTTGTATAATGGGTCATCGACTTGGTCTATCTAGCAAGCTTAAGCCGATAGGTGTAGGCGCAGCGAAAGCGAGTCTTAATAGGGCGCATGAGTTAGATGGATCAGACCCGAAACCGAGTGATCTAGGCATGACCAGGATGAAGGTTAGGTAACACTAACTGGAGGTCCGAACCCACACCTGTTGAAAAAGGTCGGGATGAGTTGTGCCTAGGGGTGAAAGGCCAATCAAACTCGGAGATAGCTGGTTCTCCGCGAAATCTATTTAGGTAGAGCGTCATCCGAATACCCTCGGGGGTAGAGCACTGGATGGGTAATGGGGCCCCACAGGCTTACTGATCCTAACCAAACTCCGAATACCGAGGAGTACTAGATGGCAGACACACGGCGGGTGCTAACGTCCGTCGTGAAGAGGGAAACAACCCTGACCTACAGCTAAGGCCCCTAATTCATGGCTAAGTGGGAAAGCATGTGAGACGACCAAAACAACCAGGAGGTTGGCTTAGAAGCAGCCATCCTTTAAAGATAGCGTAACAGCTCACTGGTCTAGATAAGTTGTCTTGCGGCGAAGATGTAACGGGGCTCAAGCCATGAGCCGAAGCTTAGGATGCACATAGTGCATGGTAGCGGAGCGTAGTGTGACATAAGACTTCGTCTTTTTTGTTTAAGCGGATCGTTGGTTGCAGGGGCGCAAACGCGCTCAAGTAGCCGAAGGCGGTAGCGCAAAATAAAGAAGACAAAGTCTTTTCTGTGAAGCCGGCGCGTGAGCGATCCGGTGGAGAGATCACTAGTGAGAATGATGACATGAGTAGCGACAAACAGGGTGAGAGACCCTGTCGCCGAAAGTCCAAGGGTTCCTGCTTAAAGCTAATCTGAGCAGGGTAAGCCGACCCCTAAGGCGAGGCCGAAAGGCGTAGTCGATGGGAACCAGGTTAATATTCCTGGGCCAGGAAGAAGTGACGGATCTCGAGGGTAGTTCATCCTTATCGGATTGAATGGGCTGCTTAGAGGTTCCTGGAAATAGCTCTTCCGCTAGATCGTACCCTAAACCGACACAGGTGGACTGGTAGAGAATACCAAGGCGCTTGAGAGAACGATGTTGAAGGAACTCGGCAAAATACCTCCGTAAGTTCGCGAGAAGGAGGCCCGGTTATCACGCAAGTGGTGGCCGGGGGCACAAACCAGGGGGTGGCGACTGTTTACTAAAAACACAGGGCTCTGCGAAGTCGCAAGACGACGTATAGGGTCTGACGCCTGCCCGGTGCCTGAAGGTTAAAAGGAGAGGTGCAAGCCTTGAATTGAAGCCCAGGTAAACGGCGGCCGTAACTATAACGGTCCTAAGGTAGCGAAATTCCTTGTCGGGTAAGTTCCGACCTGCACGAATGGCGTAACGACTTCCCCGCTGTCTCCAACATCGACTCAGCGAAA